>CAWEDK010000021.1:0-103737 GCA_963807865.1 uncultured Alphaproteobacteria bacterium
CGACCTCAAAGGCGCCGACGGCTTCGGCATCGATTGCCTGTTCGTCACCGCCGGCATTCATGCCGAAGAGCTCGGCGAACGCGACAACCGGATCTTCGGCGCTCCGCGATATTTTCGCCAAGGCCGGGGTCTATCCAAAAGCCGTGATGCGCCGGCTGGCCTGGTAGCCGTCAGGCGGCGGCGGGCACGGTGACGGCGCATCGGGGAACACGGCCGTTATCTTGTTCTGCAACGTCTCGGCGTTGAACGGCTTGACGATGTAGTTGTTGACGCCGGCCTTCTTGGCCGCGACGACTTGTCGGCCTTGGACTTGGCCGTGACCATGATAAAGCGGGTCTTGCGAGCGCCGGATCGGCGCGCACTGCCGCACCAGATCGTAGCCGGTCATCGGCTCCATGTTCCAGTCGGAGATCACCAGCCCGTAATTCTTGGCCGCATTTTCCAGCGCCGCCTTGCCGTCGGTGGCGTCGTCGACATTCTTAAATCCGAGTTGCTTCAGGAGGTTGCGGATGATGCGAACCATCGTAGCATAGTCGTCGACGATGAGGATCGGCATCGACTTATCAAGCGCCATCATCCCGCATCATCGGCATCCGGCGCCGCCCGCAACCGGCAAAACGCCGAGAGGGTCAAACGCCGGCGTGCCAAGGAGCCTTCCTCTGTGGCGGCCCACCATACCCCCTACAAGCCGTTGAATATCCGGTTAATTGTCGGTGTATCGCCAGCGGTCCAGCCAGTCCGCAGAAGGGGTACTTGAAAATATCACATCCCTTGATCGGCGGGTCCACGATTCGACTACCGCGGCGCCGGACCGATCCTCCGACAGTGTCGCAGTCCCGAGACCATGAACGACACCTCGACAAGCCGTTCGCCGTCGTCCGCGACGGGCCCCCCGGCGCCCTTGCGGGCGCCGTGGTCGCGATCGGCAATTTCGACGGCGTGCATCGCGGCCACCGCGCCGTGATCGCGACCGCGCTCGGCGCGCGCCCGCGCGCTCGGCCGGCCGGCGGCGGCGCTGACGTTCGAGCCCCATCCGCGCGGCTTCTTCCGTCCCGATCAGCCGCTGTTCCGGCTGACCGACGAGCGCGCCAAGCTCCGCCTGTGCGCGACGACCGGCCTCGACGGCGCCATCGTGCTGCACTTCGACGCCGCGCTGGCCGAGCCTGCCGGCCGAGGAATTCGTCGCGCGACATCCTCCTCGAGCGCCTCGCCGTCGCGCGGCGCGTCATCGGGCTTCGATTTCCATTTCGGCAACAACCGGCAGCGGCTCGCCGGATTTCCTCGCCGCCCAGGGCGCACGGCACGGCTTCGCGGTCGACATCGTGCCGAGTGTTCGAAGACGAAGGCCGGCCCGTTCGCTCCGGCGCCGATCCGCGCGGCGCTCGCCACCGGACAGCGTGATGGAGGCCGCCGAACTGCTCGGCTTTCCCTGGTTCGTCAGCGGCGAAGTCGTGCACGGCGACAAACGCGGGCGCGAACTCGGCTATCCCGACCGCCAACCTGCGGCTCGACCCGGATTGCGGGCTCCGGCACGGCATCTATGCGGTCAGGATCGGCGTCGGCGACCGGCCGCTACGACGGCGTCGCGACTTCGGCCGGCGGCCGATGTTCGATGCCGGCACGCTGCTGCTGGAGGTTTTTCTGTTCGATTTCTCCGGCGACCTTTACGGCCAGTGATCGACGTCGCCTTCATCGGCTGGATCAGGCCGGAGATGAAGTTCGACAGCTTGCCGGCCCTGATCGAGCACATGAAGGACGACATCGCGGCTCGCGAAAGCAGGCGCTGGCGCGCGCGCCGGACGCGTTTCCCAAAGCTCGGCCGCATGTCCTGACGCGAAGTCATGATACGGCTCGGACCGTACGGTTTCGTCTTCGGCAGGGCTTCCGTCGCTCGCGCGCCGTCCATTCCCGCACCAGCCCGGTGGTGAGCAAGCGCCACGCCCGCCATCATGACGAGACGCCGCCAGCCCTACCGTCCGGCCGACCTGCAGGCCGGCCGAAAGAAAGGTCGGGGGCGAGACCGCCGGAGAGCAGCAGAAAGGACATGGAACTGAATTGCCGCCTTGCGGGCCTGCCAACTCGGCTTCGGCGCGCCGTAGATTGAGCCGGCGCACCGTCAAAGCCGTCACCGCGATCAGCATCACGATGAAGTAGATGCCGGAGAAACAGGGCCCGCCAGGGTCAGATCGTCGAACCGCTCGGCCAGCCAGATGAACAGCGTAATGCTGAGCCAGACCAGCATCCCGAAGGCGCCGGGCGGCGGCCAGAAGGCCGCTCGATTACAACGCCGGCGCTGATTCCCGTCTTGGCTTTCGCCGCCGTCTGCAGATAACCGAGCCAGTCGCCCATTCAAGCTACTCGGATCAGCGGCGGCTGATGCCGAGGAGAAACCCGATTCGACCGCGATGGCCAGGGTGGTGTACGGCCGCTTCTTCAGCGATTCGTCGAGCGCGCCCATCATGTTGTCCGAAACTTCGCGCACCGCATCGACCGCGTCCTGGCCCTTGGCGGTGGCGTCGGAAACGAGCCCCTCGACATTGGCCTTCGCGCGATCCCAGGCGACGCCGCCCTTGGACGACATGATGTCGGCGATTTCGCCGGTGAGACGGGAAACGTCCTGGGCGCGAGCGCTTCGAGATCGGCCTGGATGTCGCCGCTGGCGGCGGAGGCCGCGCGCCGCGTCTCGTTACTGCGTCCTTCGCGTCCCGCACGGTATCGCGGATCGTATTGGTCGGCCCGGAAGTGCTCGCCATGGCGTGGCTCCACGTGTTTCGAATTATTCGCTGCGCCCTTAACGGGGCGCAAGAGAAAAGAAAATTCTGCGCCTAGCTTATCGGCGGGGTTCTGCCGAATTCGCCGACGACACGGAAGCCTTCGTTCGCTCCGGGGCGGACAACACCCCGCGAAACGGACGCATCTCCCTGCGGCGGGCTTTTCGCCGCCGGAGCGATCTGCTAAGTCCGCGCCATGGCGCGCATGCTGTTTTTTCCGGTCGTCGGCAGAGCTGAACGGCAAATTAGCGGCCCGGCTTCCGCCTGACAGTCCGTCGGCGGAGGACCGGGTTTGCCGAACTGCCCCATTCACCTTGGTAATCAGCCATGACCGACGCCGCCCGCGACTATCGCGAGACGCTGTTCCTGCCCAAGACCGATTTCCCGATGCGCGCCGGGCTGCCGCAGAAGGAGCCGGAAATCCTCAAGCGCTGGGCAGAGATCGGCCTCTATCAGCCGCCTGCGCGAGGCGGCCAAGGGCCGGCCGAAATTCGTCCTGCACGACGGCCCGCCCTATGCCAACGGCAACATCCATATCGGCCACGCGCTCAACAAGATCCTGAAGGACGTGGTGACGCGCAGCCAGCAGATGCTCGGGCTACGATTCGAACTACGTGCCGGGCTGGGACTGCCACGGCCTGCCGATCGAATGGAAGATCGAGGAGGAGTACCGCGCCAAGGGCAAGAACAAGGACGAGGTGCCGATCAACGAGTTCCGCCAGCGAGTGCCGCGCCTTCGCCGCAGCACTGGATCGACGTGCAGCGCGAGGAGTTCAAGCGGCTCGGCGTCGAGGGCGACTGGGAGCATCCCTACACCACCATGGGCTTCGCCGCCGAGGCGCAGATCGCGCGCGAGCTGATGAAGTTCGCGGCGAACGGCAAGCTCTATCGCGGCTCGAAGCCGGTGATGTGGTCGGTGGTCGAGAAGACCGCGCTCGCCGAAGCCGAGGTCGAGTACGAGGACTACGTCCAGCGATCAGGTCTGGGTGAAGTTTCCGGTCGATTCGGCAGTGACGCCAGGCTGCGACGATCTCGAGCGGTTCGTCGAGCAGCTCGGTCGTCATCTGGACCACGACGCCCTGGACCATCCCCGGCAACCGCGCGATCAGCTATTCGCCGAAGATCCCTATGGCCTCTACGAGGTCACCGATGCGCCGGACGACAACTGGGCGAAGGTCGGCGACAAGTTCGTGCTGGCCGACAAGCTCGCGGCCGAAGTGTTGAGGCAGGCGCGGGTGACGGCCTTCAAGCAGATCGTCGATGTCGATCCGGCGACGGACTCGCCGAGCGTGACTTGCGCCCATCCGCTGCGCGGCACGGCGGCGGCTACGATTTCGATGTGCCGCTGCTCGCCGGCGACCACGTCACCGACGATGCCGGCACCGGCTTCGTGCACACCGCGCCCGGCCACGGCCGCGACGACTTCGAGATCTGGACCGCGAATCGCGCGCAGCTCGCGGCGCGCGGCATCAACACCGCGATCCCCTTCACCGTCGACGCGGACGGCGCCTTCACCGACGCAGGCGCCGGGCTTCACCGGCAAGCGCGTGCTCACCGACAAGGGCGAGAAGGGCGACGCCAACGAGGCCGTGATCAAGGCGCTGATCGACGCCGGCATGCTGATCGCGCGCGGCCGGCTCAAGCATCAGTATCCGCATTCCTGGCGCTCGAAGAAGCCGATGATCTTCCGCAACACGCCGCAATGGTTCATCGCGATGGACAAGCCGATCGCCGAGCTGCGAGCGGCGCGGTCGCAAAGATCGCGCCGAAGCGACTAGCGCTGCGCGCGCGATCGCGCGCTCGAAGCCATCAAGGAGACCCGCTTGGTGCCGCCCGCCGGCCAGAACCGCATCCGCGGCATGATCGACGAGCAGCCCGACTGGGTGATCTCGCGCCAGCGCGCCTGGGGCGTGCCGATCACCGTCTTCGTGCGAGAAGGCGACGGCCGGTCGACATCCTCAAGGACGAGCGCGTCAACGAGCGCATCGCCGACGCCTTCGAGAAGGAAGGCGCCGACGCCTGGTTCGCCACCGGCGCGGCGCGGCGCTTCCTCGAGCCCGAGTACAACGCCGAACGAATGGAAGAAGGTCGACGACATTCTCGACGTCTGGTTCGATTCCGGCTCGACCCACGCCTTCGTGCTGGAAGACCCCGAGCATTCCCCGGCCTCGCCGGCATCCGGCGCAAGCGCGACGGCGGCCGCGACACGTGATGTATCTCGAAGGCTCCGACCAGCATCGCGGCTGGTTCCAGTCCTCGCTGCTGGAATCCTGCGGCACGCGCGGCTGCGCGCCTTACGACGTGGTGCTGACCCACGGCTTCACCCTGGACGAGGACGGCCGCAAGATGTCGAAGTCGCTCGGCAACGGCGTCGTGCCGCAGGACGTGATCAAGCAGTCGGGCGCCGACATCCTGCGGCTGTGGGTCTGCCCGACCGACTATGCCGACGACCAGCGCATCGGCCCGGAAATCCTCAAGACCACCATCGAAACCTACCGCAAGCTGCGCAACACGATGCGCTGGATGCTCGGCGCGCTCGCGCATTTCCGCGACGAGGACAAGGTCGCGCCGGCCAAGATGCCGGAGCTCGAGCGGCTGATGCTGCACCGGCTCGCCGAGCTCGATGCGCTGGTGCGCAAGGACTATGCGGACTTCGACTACAAGCGCATCGTCGCCGCGCTCAGTCACGTTCATGACCGTCGATCTCTCGGCCTTCTATTTCGACATCCGCAAGGACGCGCTCTACTGCGATCCGATCTCGTCGCTGACGCGGCGCGCCTGCCTGACGGTGATCGACCAGCTGTTCCGCTGCACCGTCGACCTGGCTCGCGCCGATGCTGCCGTTCACCGCCGAGGAAGCCTGGCTGGCGCGCTTCCCGTCGGACGACCGGCTCGGTGCATCTCGAGCCGTTCCCGCAGGTGCCGCCGTCCTGGCGCAACGACGCGCTCGCCGAGAAGTGGCGCAAGGTGCGCGCCGTCCGCCGCGTGGTCACCGGCGCGCTCGAGATCGAGCGCGCGCAGAAGCGCATCGGCTCGTCGCTCGAAGCCGCGCCCGATGGTCTATGTCGTCCGACCTCGACCTGTTCGCCGCGATGGTCGACGTCGACCTCGCCGAGATCGCGATCACCTCGGCCGCCGACGCTGGTCGAGGGCGAAGGGCCGGCGGACGCCTTCCGGCTCGACGACGTCAAGGGCGTCGCGGTCGAGGTGCGGCTGGCCGAGGGCCGCAAGTGCGCGCGCTCCTGGAAGATCCTGCCGAGCGTCGGCTCCGACCCGCACTATCCCGATGTCTCGCCGCGCGACGCCCAGGCGTTGCGGGAATGGGACGCGCATGCGGCGGGCGGCGGAATGACCGCGATGCTCTGGGGTCCCCTCACCCGCATCGGGCTCGCCGTGGCGGTCGCGACCGCGGTGCTCGATCAGGCCAGCAAGCTCTGGCTGCTGTTCGCCTATAATTTGGGCGACCGCGGCGTCGTGACGCTCACCCCGTTTCTGGACCTCGTCCTGGCCTGGAACACCGGCATCAGCTTCAGTCTGTTCGCGCAGGACGGCCCGGCGGGCCGCTGGATCTTCTTGTCCTGATGATCCTGGCGATTGTCCTGCTTTGGATCTGGCTCGCCCGGGCCCAGTCGGCGCCCACTGCGATCGGCCTGGGGCTCATCATCGGCGGTGCGGTCGGCAACGCCATCGACCGGTTTGCCTACGGTGCGGTGGCCGATTTCGTGCGGTTTCACATCACAACCAAGTTGATCGACTTCAATTGGGCGGTTTTCAACCTGGCGGACGCGGCGATCGTCGTGGGCGTGGCCTTCCTGCTCTACGAAACCCTGTGGGGGACGCCGCAAAAGCGCCCCGATCATCGCCAAAATGGCAGGGGTGGGGATGCGGCTATTGCGCCGTAGCTAAAGGGGAAATCTCATGCGGGTGAAGTTTTGGAGCGCGCGGCGTCGCCGGACCGCCGTTGCCGGCACGCTCGTGTTGGCGATGGCTTGGGGCAGCGCAGGCGCATGGGCGCAGAACGCCTCCGAGGAGGAGTTGCCGGCCGATACCAAGTTCTTCCGTAAGCTGTTCAAGGAATTCGGCATGCAGATGGACGGCGAAGGCGGTGGAGTTCCGCGAGCGCGCTCCGCTGGTCGTGCCGCCGAGCCGAAACCTGCCGCCGCCGCAGAGCGCCGATCGGCGGCCCGAAATCCAGCTTGGCCGAAGGATCCGGATGTGCGCCGCCGCAACGAAGCGGTAACCACGCCGGCGCAGAAAGCCAGGCTCCGGGGCGCCGCGGAAGCCATGGTCGAAGAGGGCCGGGCATTGCGTCCGAGCGAACTTGAGGTTGGCCGCGTGGCCCGC
The DNA here is from genome assembly GCA_963807865.1 of uncultured Alphaproteobacteria bacterium. Lineage (GTDB taxonomy): Bacteria > Pseudomonadota > Alphaproteobacteria > Rhizobiales > Xanthobacteraceae > VAZQ01. Next base: position 7,116 of record CAWEDK010000021.1, read on the forward strand.
AGCACCGAACGGTGGCGAGCCCGGAGGAAGCGGGCCGCCCGTTGAAGCCGTCCGATCTCGGCACCAAGGGCCTGCTGGATCTGTTCTCGTCGAAGCCGGCAGCGCAGAGCCAGAGCGAATTCACCCAGGAGCCGCCACGCACGAGCCTGACCGAGCCGCCTCCGGGCTACCAGACACCGTCCACCGCCCAACCGTACAACGGCGGATCGGTGAGACCGGAACCGGTTAAGCCTTCGTCGGTGACGGAGCGCGCGGTCGGCAACTATTAGTGCATGATCCCGAAAGGCTGCAGACCTTTCGGATCAAGACATGCGACGCGCAAATGCCGAGAGCGAACCGTGATTAATCTCACGATTCGCTCTAACTTGGCTGACAGACGTTACCCGCCAGACCCGCGCTGCGCCGCGTCCATTGCCAATTCGTAATCTAAAACCGCGACGGCCAACTCGGGCACTCGGGTAAATTGTTCGCGAACAGGTAGCTTCAGCGCCGGGGCATGATAGATAGCGGGTAAGGCTGAACCCGCCCAACCGGACTTCACCGTGGGGGGTGACCTTAACCCACGAGATCTTTGTGCCGAAAAATCCGATTCGAATTCTCGCCGCCATCGCGACGACAGCAGCCGCGTTGACGGTTGCGCGCGCCGAGCCGGCGAAATCTCCCGCGATCACGAACTTCGTCCTGCCCAATGGACTGGAAGTGGTTGTCATCCCGGATCATCGCGCGCCGGTCGTGACCCACATGCTCTGGTACCGCGTCGGCTCGGCCGATGAGACGGCGGGAAAATCCGGGCTCGCGCATTTCCTCGAACACCTGATGTTCAAGGGCACGACCAAGCATCCGGCGGGCTTCTCCCAGGTCGTCGCGACCATCGGCGGACAGGAAAACGCGTTCACGTCGAGCGACTACACCGGCTACTTCCAACGGGTGCCGCGCGACCAGCTCAAAGCCATGATGGAGTTTGAGGCCGACCGCATGACCGGGCTTGTCCTCACCGACGAGGTGGTCAAGCCTGAGCTCAGCGTCGTCCTGGAAGAACACAACATGCGGGTTGCCAACAATCCCGCCGCGCGCCTGGGCGAACAGATGGAAGCCGCGCTTTACCTCAACCATCCGTACGGCCGGCCGGTGATCGGATGGCGGCAGGAGATCGAGAAGCTCAATCGCCAGGACGCACTCGATTTCTATCGCCGCTTCTACACACCGAACAATGCCGTGCTGGTGATCGCCGGCGACGTCACGGCGGCCGAAGTGAAGAAGCTCGCCGAAGAGACTTACGGCAAGGTGCCGCGCGTCGCCGAAGTTCCCCCCGCGTCCGGCCGCAGGAGCCCGATCAGTCAGCGCCCCGCACCGTGACGCTGGCGGACCCGCGCGTCACGCAGCCGAGCCTGCAGCGCTACTACCTCGTGCCCAGCGCGATCCAAGCCTGCCGAGAGCGCAGCGCTCGAGGTGCTGGCGCACATTCTCGGTCGTGGCGCCAACAGCCGGCTCTACAAATCGCTCGTGGTCGATCAGGGTCTGGCGGTGAGCGCCGGCGCCAACTACGACGGCACATCGCTCGACCCGACGCGCTTCACGGTCTACGGCTCGCCGAAGCCTGGCACGACCCTGCCGCAGCTCGAAGACAGCCATCGACGCGGTGCTCAACGAGGTCATCGCCAAGGGCGTCACCGCGGACGAACTCGACCGCGCCAAGAACCGGATGATCGCCGACGCGATCTACGCCAACGATAGCCAGCGTACTCTTGCCCAGTGGTACGGAGCGGCGCTCACGACCGGTTCGACAGTCGATCAGGTGCGTGGGTGGCCGGATCGCGTGCGCGCTGTGACGGCGAAGGACGTGCAGGACGCCGCGCGCGAGTGGCTCGACAAGCGCCGCTCGGTCACCGGCTACCTGGTCAAGGAAGCACGCGGCGAGGAGAAGCGCTCATGAACGCCCTCGTCACGGCAGCGGTTGCCTTCGCGCGTCATGCGAGCGGCCGCGCAGCGCTCGGCCTGACGGCCGGCGCAGCTCTTTGCCTGTCACTGGTTCCGGCACAAGCCATGCAGATCGAGCGCGTGAAGAGCCCCGGCGGCATCGAGGCCTGGGTGGTGCGCGACGCCGCCGTCCCGCTGATTGCCGTCGACTTCGCTTTTAACGGCGGCTCCGACCAGGACCCCACGGGCAAGGCCGGCCTCGCAAGCCTCGCTGCCAGCCTGCTTGACGAAGGCGCCGGCTCGCTCGACTCCAAGGCCTTTCAGGAAAAGCTCGAACGCCGCGCCATCGAACTCGGCTTCCGCGCCAGCCGCGATGCATTCCGCGGCACCCTGCGGACGCTGAAAGAGCATCGCGACGAGGCGTTCGACGCGTTGCGGCTAGCCCTGAACGAACCGCGCTTCGATGCCGAGGCGGTCGAGCGCATGCGCGCGCAGACGCTGTCGCAGTTGCGGCGCAATAGCACCAATCCGAACGACATCGGCAGCCGGACCTGGTGGGCCGCAGCGTTCCCCAATCACCCTTACGGCCATCCCTCCTCCGGCACTCCCAAATCGGTCGCCACGATCGGGGTGGACGATCTGCGCGGCTATACCCGGCGGGTGCTGGCGCGTGACAATCTGAAGATCGCCATCGTCGGCGACATTGATCTCGAGACCGCTGGCAAGTTGCTCGACAGCACGTTCGGCGCGCTGCCGGCGAAATCCGACATCGCGCCGGTGGCGAATGTCGTTCCGCAGGGCATGGGCAAACGCATCGTCGTCGAACTCGACGTGCCGCAGGCCGTCGTCACCTTCGGCGGACCAGGCGTCGCCCGCAGCGATCCCGACTTCATGGCCGCCTATGTGGTCAACCACATCCTGGGCGGCGGCTCGTTCTCCTCACGGCTTTACAGCGAGGTGCGGGAGAAGCGCGGTCTCGCCTATGGCGTCTCGACCAGTCTGGTCTGGCTCGAGCATTCCTCCGTGCTGCTGGGCGGCACCGCCACGCGCGCGGACGCTACCGGCGAAACCCTCGGGATCATCGAGGCCGAGTTCCGGCGCCTCGCAACCGAAGGACCGACCCAGGAAGAGCTCAGCAAGACCAAGACATTCCTCAAGGGTTCGTTCGCGCTCGGGCTCGATACCTCGTCCAAGATCGCCGCCCAACTGGTGCAGATGCAGACCGATAAGCTCGGCATCGACTATATCGAGCGCCGTCCTGCGCTGATCGATGCCATTACGCTGGCCGACACCAAACGGGCCGCCAAGCGCGTGCTCGATGCCGGCCTCTTGGTCACCGTGGTCGGGCGCCCGCTAGGCGTCACCTCCAATTAGGAGTTGCGGCGGATGATGCCGGAACCTAGCCGACCAAGAGATGTTGGCGAGGCGATCCGGTGTCATCCAGGATAGGCCGCATGTCGCTGCACCAGTCGATCGAGAATGCGCGGGCGGAGCGCATCGGCGCCGAGGGCGTCGCCGCCGCTGACCTCGCGGAAGCGTTGGCGCGCACCCGGGGCGCATTGGACTGGCTGCGCGCCCGGCACACTGACGGCAGTCTTCCGCTGCTGCGTTTGCCGGCCGCCCGCGACGATCTCGCCACGATCCGCGCCGCGGCCGCCCGCTTCACCGACGGCGCCAGCGACATCGTCATTCTCGGCACGGGCGGATCGAGCCTCGGTGGCCAGACCCTGGCGCAGCTTGCCGGCCACGGTGTGCCCGCTCTCGGCGCGCTGCGCGACGGACCGCGGCTGCACTTCATGGACAACCTGGACGCCGACACCTTCTCGGCGATGCTCGCGAAGCTGCCGCTCGCCTCCACGCGCTTTGTCGCGATCTCGAAATCCGGCGGCACCGCCGAGACGCTGATGCAGACCATCGCGGCACTCACGGCCATCAAGGACGCCGGGCTCGCCGCCCGCATTCCCCACTCGTTTCTCGGACTCACCGAACCGGCGAAGAGCGGCAAACCAAACGGCTTGCGATCGCTGCTCGCGGCGCACCAGGTCGCGATGCTCGATCACGACACCGGCGTCGGCGGCCGCTTCTCGGTCTTGACCAATGTCGGCCTGCTGGCGGCGGCGTTGGTCGGTCTCGACATCGCGGCGATCCGCGCCGGTGCCGCAAATGCGCTTGCGCCCGTGCTGGAGCGCCGCGAGCCCGCCGAAGTGCCCGCCGCCGTCGGCGCAGCCCTTGCGGTCGCGCTCGCCGCCACCCGCCGCAAGAGCATTTCGGTTCTGATGGCGTATGCGGACCGGCTGGAGCGCTTCACCCGTTGGTACGTCCAGCTCTGGGCCGAAAGCCTCGGCAAGGACGGCAAAGGCACGACGCCGATCGCGGCGCTGGGTCCGGTCGATCAGCACAGCCAGCTTCAGCTCTACATGGCCGGCCCACGCGACAAGCTGATCACGGTGTTGACCGTGGCGAGCGCGGGACGCGGACCGCGCATGGCCGCCGACCTCGCGCGGCTGGCCGGCGAGCCCGAGTTCGGCGGCAAAACCATCGGCGATCTCGCCGCCGCCGAGGCCCGCGCGACCGCCGAAACGCTGGCCCGCAACGGCTGCCCGGTGCGGACGATGCACCTCGAACGGCTCGACGAAGCCACCCTGGGCGAATTGCTCATGCACTTCATGCTGGAAACGATCATCGCCGCGCACCTGCTCGGCGTCGACCCGTTCGATCAGCCGGCCGTCGAAGAGGGCAAGGTGCTTGCGAAGCGCTACCTGACCGGCGGCTGAACACGGCTCGCCCCCGCCGGCTCCCATTTGCGGCAAATCTGAGGCGCATTTTTCCTGATGGAACAATGACTTCGATCTTGCGGCACGCCCGCCGGTGAGGCACTCTGCCGTCTGGGGATTGCCGATTAGAAGTGCTCGCCGGGAGCGAGCGATGTCGCCGCGTCGGGGAGGCGTGCGATGCATTCGGCCAGGACGGGTTTCGACCACAGCAGTTCAGTCTCGCGGCTGATGTACTGGCCCGTGCTGGCGCTCGCGCTGGCGTTCGTACCAGCCGACGCGTTCGCGCAAATCCCGGGTCTTGGCGGCGGTAGTCCAATCGGTGGCATCGGCGGGCTCGGAAGCATCGGCGGCGTGGGCGGCAATCTCGGCAGCAATATCGGCGTGCCCGGGACGAGCGCGATCCCGCAGGGCCCGAGCACCAATCAGATCATCGGCCCCTCGCTCAGCATTCCGATCGGTGGCGGCGTGCCGGCCACCCTGCCGAATACGGACCCGCTGACCAATACCGTGACCAGCACGGTGCCGAACGCGATGTCACTTCCGGGCCGCACGCTCAATGGCGTCGGCAACACCGTCAACCAGGCGGTCCGCGACGCGCCCCGTGCCCTGTCGCAAGGGCGTCGCAGCGGCGTTCCACCGGCCGGCGAGCAGCGCTTCGTCGCCGACGAGGTGGTGATCCGGCTGCCGTCGACTCTGACGACGCGCGTCATCGAAGACCTCGCCCGCCGCCATGGCCTCACGCGCGTCGAGTCGCATCGCATCGCGCTGACCGGCACCACCTTCCACCGCTGGCGCGTTCCCGCCGGGCGTTCCGTGCCGGACATGATCCGCGCGCTCGAGGCCGAAACCGGCGTAAGCGCCGCGCAACCGAATTATCGCTTTACCCTGGCGCAACAGCCCGAGCAGCGCGCGAGTGCGCAACCGGTGACGCAGTACGCGCTCGCCAAGCTCAACGTGCCGCAGGCCCATCGCCTTGCCACCGGCGACCGGGTCCTGATCGCGGTGATCGATTCCGGTATCGATGCGTCGCATCCGGAGATCGACGGTTTCGTCGCAGCGAGCTTCGACGCGCTCAATTCCAAGGAGCCGCCGCACTCACACGGCACCGCCATGGCGGGTGCGATTGTTGCGCATGCCCGGCTCACCGGCATCGCGCCCGCCGCCCGCATCCTGGCGATCCGCGCTTTCGGCGCAAAGAATACCGGCGCCGAAGGCACCACGCTCACCCTGTTGCGCGCGATCGACTGGGCGGTGGCGAACGGCGCCCGCGTCATCAACATGAGTTTCGCGGGACCGAGCGATCCCGAGATCACGCTTGCCCTGGCGGCGGCTCACAAGAAGGGCATCGTGCTGATCGCTGCTGCCGGCAATGCCGGCGCCAATTCACCACCGCTGTTTCCGGCGTCGGACGCCAACGTCATTGCCGTCACCGCCACCGATGCCGAGGATAAGCTGTTCAAGCTCGCCAACCGCGGCAAGCACATCGCCGTCGCGGCCCCGGGCGTCCAAATTCTCACGCCATCCGTCAACGGCGGCTACCAGACGTCCACCGGCACATCGGTCGCGGCCGCGCAGGTCAGCGGCGTTGCCGCGCTGCTGCTCCAACGAAAGCGCGATCTCACGCCCGACGCGCTACGCAAGATACTGTTCGCCACCGCCACCGATCTCGGCCCCAAAGGGCGCGACGAGCAGTTCGGCGCCGGTCTCGCCGATGCGTTCCGGGCGGTGCAGGCGATCGACGCCATCGCGGCCCGCGGCACGACGCGCAACGCGAGCGCCGCACCGGCCCGCTAGCGGCGCAAGCGATTCGGCCGTAAATGTCGCTCCGGAGGAACAGATGCTCCGGATCACCGACCACATCGCCATCGACGAGCGCGAACTCGAGGAGCAGTTCGTCCGCTCGTCCGGTCCGGGCGGGCAGAACGTCAACAAGCTCGCAACCGCCGTGCAGCTTCGCTTCGACGTGCGGCATTCGCCGTCGCTGCCGCACGACGTGCGCCTGCGGCTGGAGCGGCTTGCCGGACAGCGACTCACCAAGGACGGCGTGCTGGTCATTATCGCGCAACGCCACCGCACCCAGGAACGCAACCGCCAGGACGCACTCGACCGCCTGATCGAACTCATTCAACGCGCCGCGGTCGTGCCCAAGCGCCGCCGGCCGACCAAACCGACCGCCGGTTCCCGCAAGCGCCGCCTCGAGTCGAAAAAGCGTCGTGGAACTATCAAGGGGTTGCGACAAGCGAAGCCCGCGTTCGATTGATTTTCCGGTAATCGCGGACTTCGGAACAGCGGGGATATCACCGCCGCCCGCCGCCGCCCCACGCTATAAGCGTCCATCCGGCGCGCGCTGATTCGCCGAAGGACTTTCGCATGCCCGTCCGCCAGCTGTCCGAAGGCATGGTCAACCGCATCGCCGCAGGCGAAGTGGTCGAACGCCCGGCGAGCGTCGTCAAGGAACTGGTGGAGAACGCGCTCGATGCCGGCGCGAGCCGCATCGAGGTCGTGACCGACGGCGGCGGTCGGCGCCTCATCCGCGTGACCGACGACGGCGACGGCATGACGCGCGAAGATCTGGTGCTCTCGGTCGAGCGCCACGCCACCTCGAAACTGCCGGACGACGATCTGCTCGATATCCGCACGCTGGGTTTTCGCGGCGAGGCCCTGCCGTCGATCGGCGCGGTGGCGCGGCTTGCGATCACCACCCGGCACGCCCGCGAGCCGCACGCCTGGGCGCTCGACGTCACGGGCGGCGACAAGGGGGAACCGCGCCCCGCGGCGCTCGGCGAAGGCACGCGCGTCGAGGTGCGCGACCTGTTCTATGCCACTCCGGCGCGGTTGAAATTTCTCAAGTCCGAGCGTTCCGAGGGCGAGGCGATCCGCGAGGTGGTCCGCCGGCTGGCGATGAGCCGGCCCGATGTCGCCTTCACGCTGGCGGGCGAGGAGCGCAGCCCTGTCACCTGGCCGGCCGCCCTGCCCGGCGCGCCCGGCCGGCTCGCCCGGCTTGCCGCCATTCTGGGCGCCGAATTCCAGGCCAACGCCGTCGAGGTCACGGGCGGGCGCGAAGGCCTGCGCGTCGACGGCTTCGCCGCGCTGCCGACGCTCTCGCGCGCCAATTCGCTCGGGCAGTATCTGTTCGTCAACGGTCGGCCGGTGCGGGACAAGCTGCTGATCGGCGTCGTGCGGGCCGCCTACGCGGACTACTTGCCGCGCGACCGTCATCCGATCGTCGCGCTGTTCGTCACGGTCGATCCGCGCGAGGTCGACGTCAACGTGCATCCTGCAAAAGCCGAGGTGCGGTTTCGCGATCCCGGCCTGGCGCGCTCGCTGCTGATCCGTGCGCTGCAGGAGGCGCTGGCCCGCGATGGCCAGCGCAGCGCGACCACCGGCGGCAGTGCCACCATCGCGGCATTCCGCCTGCCCGCAACGCCGCAGCGCGGCTGGGACTGGCGGCGGTCGCCCGCGCGCCCCGATTCCCGCGCCTTCCCGGTCGCGTCGCGCGGATCAGCCGGGCTGGGCTTTGCCGAAGCCGCGCAAGCTGCGTTCGATGTCGGCGCACCCAGCGCCGACGCTCAGGCCGATGTCGTGGATGCCGCTCCCGAGCTGCTCGACCGGCCGCTCGGCGCTGCGCGCGCGCAGGTCCACGAAGCCTACATCGTGGCGCAGACGCGGCATGGCATCGTGATCGTCGACCAGCACGCCGCGCATGAGCGCATCGTCTACGAGCGATTGAAGGCCGCAATCGAAAAGACCGGCCTTGCCCGCCAGATCCTGCTCATCCCCGAGATCGTCGAGCTTGACGAAGCCGACGTCGAGCGGCTGGTGGCACGGGCGGAAGAGCTTGCACGCTTCGGCCTCGCCATCGAGTTGTTCGGACCGGGCGCCGTCGCGGTCCGCGAGACGCCCGAGCTCCTGGGCGAGATCGATGCGCAGGCGCTGGTGCGCAATCTCGCCGAGCACATGGCCGAATGGGACGAGGCGCTGCCGCTCGAGCGCCGGCTGATGCACGTCGCCGCCACCATGGCGTGCCATGGCTCGGTGCGCGCCGGCCGCCGCCTCAAGGCCGAAGAGATGAACGCGCTGCTGCGCGAGATGGAAGCGACGCCAAATTCCGGCCAATGCAATCACGGACGGCCGACCTACGTCGAGCTCAAGCTGTCGGACATCGAGCGGTTGTTCGGCCGGCGCTGAACGCTCGGCTCGCTACTTGGCGCCGCCGAGGAAATCCCTGATCCATTCGGCGTAGTCACCGTGGCGGGTGACGCGCTTCATCAGGTCCGCCGACGGCAGGTTCTTCAGTTCGCGAACCGCGACGCCCTCTCGCAACGCCTTCAAGGTCTCGTAGGCGGCCTGCACCGTCGACATGAACGGTGCGTGCGTCTGTAGACAGATGCGCACGTTGCGGGCGCTGAGATAATCCAGATCGTAGAGCTCGTCACCGGCGCCGCCGAGAAACAACGGCAGCTTCACCGCCGCCGAAATGGTGTCGAGCTGCGCGCGGGTCTTGACGCCGGTCATGAACAGCATGTCGACGCCGACCGCCTCGTAGGCCTTGAGCCGCGCGATCGTGTCGTCGATGCCACTGATGCTCAGCGCGCTGGTGCGGCCCACGATGACGAGGCGCGGATCCTGCCGGCCAGCGATTGCGGCCCGCATCTTGCCGACGCCCTCCGCAATCGGGATCAGCTTCGGCCCGCTCTCGCCGTAGGCCATGGGCAGTTGAGTATCCTCGATCGTCAGCGCGGCGACGCCTGCGGTCTCCAGTTCCTCGACCGTGCGCTTGGCATTGAGGGCATTGCCGTAGCCATGATCGGCGTCGACCAGCAGCGGCATCCTGGTCGCGCGGTTGATCCGGAGCGCCAGTTCGGCGAATTCACTCAGCGTCAGGACAACGATGTCGGGGGCGCCCAGCACCGCGAGCGATGCAACCGAACCGGCAAACATGCCGGCCTCGAAACCCAAATCCTCCGCAATGCGCGCGGAGATCGGATCGTAGACCGATCCGGGGTAGATGCAGCGCGCGCCATTGATGATTGCGCGCAGACGCTCGCGCCGATCAGTCCAGTCCATGCATCCCCCTAAAGCCGACGCAGCCACCGTGTCGCGCGTTCCGGGGCCTGTCAACGTTACGGCAGCGAAGTCCTGCCGTTCTATCGCGTGTGAAGTTCGCGCCCGATGTCTGAGATGCGCCCGCTGGCTTCGTCGGGAACGACGGCCCAGGATCGTCAAGTCCTGCCAGCATTCTCGCTCGCCGCTCGTGGCGTCGTCCTTCCCGGACTGACGCTGTCGGTCCCGGAATACCGCTGGATAATTCAATTTAATCGGTTATGTTAATTTTACGTCGAAGGCATAACGAATTTATGTCTCGCCGTTAGAGAAGCACCTCCGGCGACGGAGGAACGAGCAACGAGTAACCGGAACTTCTGCGCGACGGCCGTTCAAGAGCCGGGCGCCTGGGGGGAGACGCGTGACCTATCAGTGGGTGGACTGCGAACGGGCGTTCATCGCCCGCCGCTACGATCGCATGGCCGGATTGATCGGCCTGTTTGACTGGCTCCTGTTCGTGCCGCCGAAGTTGCGCCGGCAGGCGGCCGAAACCCTCGAACTCAGACCCGGCGACCGCGTGCTGGAAATCGGCTGCGGCACCGGCCGCAATTTCCCGCACCTGCGCGAGCAGGTGGGACCTTCGGGCCGCGTCTACGGGGTCGATCTCTCGACCGGAATGCTGCGACGCGCGGAAGCGTTGTGCGAGCGCGAACGCTGGTCGAACATCTCGCTCGTCCAGGCCGATGCGGCCGAATACGTGGCGCCCGAACCGCTCGACGGCGTGATCTTCGGCCTGTCCTACAACACCATGCCGCATCACCGGTCGGTGCTCGACCATGCCTGGAAACAGCTGCGGCCGGGCGGCCGTCTGGTGATCGTCGATGCCAAGCTGCCGACAATCGGCGGCGACCTCGTGCTGCCGTTCAGCCTCTGGTTGATGAAGCGCACGATGCTGGGCAATCCGCTGGTCAAGCCGTGGCGCGACCTGGCCGAGATCGGTGGCGATTTCCAGATGTCCGAGTTCCTGTTCGGCTCCTATTACATTTGCCGGGCGACCAAGCCGGCCGTGGCGGACGGCGCCACGGCCGGCGCACCGTGGCAGATGATCGCTGCCGAATAGGGCCCGCCAGACTGCGGCCCGCGCGACACAGCGGCCGCAATAACGCCGTCGCCACACTATGGCCGCTTGCCCCGAAACGGCGGCGCACCGAAAATGGCCGCCATGAAGCGGCTCGCTGCAACACTCTGGATCTGCTTTGGGGCGTATTGCGGATACCAGACCAACACCGCCCCGCTCGCCTTCGGCATGACGCTGGAACAGGCGTCGGACGTGCTTGGCGTGCCGCTGGTCTATCTGTCGGGCCCTAAGGGATCGGAGATCTTCCTGGCTTACGGCACAGCCGGCGCCATGCCGCAGATCCTGCCGATCCAGTCGGCCGTCGCCCTGCAATTCCGCAAAGGCCGGTTGACCGGCTGGAAGAAAGATTGGCAGGTCGGGCGTCCGTTCCCCTTCTAGGACCTGTGCGTCCGTATCCGGCTGACCTGTGACCCCACTTTCCGTCCTCGATCTGTCGCCGGTCGCCGCCGGCATCTCCGGCGCCGTCTCGTTGCGCAACTCGCTCGACCTCGCCAAGCTCGCGGATGAGCTTGGCTACACCCGCTATTGGGTGGCCGAGCATCACAACCTGCCGTCGATCGCCAGTTCCGCTCCCGACATCATGATTGGCCAGATCGCCGCGATCACCAACCGCATCCGCGTCGGATCGGGTGGCGTCATGCTGCCGAACCATGCGCCGCTGATGGTCGCGGAACAATTCAAAGTGCTCGAAGCGCTGTTTCCCGGCCGCATCGATCTCGGCCTGGGACGCGCGCCCGGAACCGACCCGGTCACCTCGTACGCGCTGCGGCGACGGCAGGACAACGCGGATGATTTCCTCGAGCGCTTCCAAGAGTTGATGCTGTTCGAATCGCGCGGCTTCCCGGAAGGCCACCCGTTCCGCAATATCCGCGCCATGCCGGCCGACGTTCCGTTGCCGCCGATCTGGCTGCTGGGCTCGAGCGACTACAGCGCGCAACTCGCCGCCATGGTCGGCATGGGTTACTCGTTCGCCTATCATTTTTCCGACCTCGATCCGCGCGGGCCGATGCTGGCCTATCGCGAACAGTTCAAGCCGTCGGCCACGCTCGACAAGCCCTACGCCATCCTCGGCTGCGCGGCAGTGTGCGCCGAGACCGACGAGGAAGCGGATCGACTGGCTTCCACCATCGATCTCAACTTCGTCCGTCGGCGGCGCGGCGAGTATCTCGAGCTTGCAAGCCCGGAGGAAGCTGTCGCGCATCCCTACTCACCTGTCGAACGCGGATTGATCGCGCGCAATCGCGCGCGCCTCGTCGTCGGATCGAAAGCAACGGTGCGCGCACGCCTGACGACGCTGATCGATGCGACGCAGGCCGACGAGGTGATGGTGACGACCATGCTGTATCACCACGCCGATCGCCGGCGCTCCTACGAATTGCTCGCCGAGGAGTTCGGGCTGCGCCATTGAAGAAGTGTCGTGTGTCCCGGGCGCAGCGCAGCACGATAGTGGTGCGCTGCAGACCCGGACCGTCACGAACTCCGCCTCTTTGGCGGTCCCGGGTCAGCGCAGCAGCATTTCATGCTGCAGCGCGCCCGGGACACACTGTGCATCACGATGCGACAAACCGCCCGTGGGGCGGCTGCCCTCGTCCGACTAATGGCGGATAAAATCTCCCTGACAAGCCATGCGGTTTTGATCTAGACTTGCAGCGCGGATGTGAAGCCAGAGGGCCGTCCCACGCAAGCGACGGCTACAAATAATTTCGGCGATGTCCGCAGCGGGAACCCATGGGAGGATTCCAATGCCCCGAGGCAAGCTCGACCGCCGCCGTTTTCTCAAGACCACCGCTGCTTCGACCGCCATCCTGGCAATGCCCTATGTGCGCGGCGCCCATGCCGCCGGCAAGCTGGCGATCGGCTTCTGGGACCACTGGGTGCCCGGCGCCAACAAGGCGTCGCAGGCGTTGTGCGAGGAATGGGGCGCCAAGGAAAAGGTCGAGGTGTCGATCGACTACATCACCTCGCAGGGCAACAAGAACCTCCTCACCATCGCGGCCGAGGCGCAGGCCCGCTCGGGCCATGACATCTTCGCCTTCCCGACCTGGCAGCCGGCCGACCACGCCAACCGGCTGGAGCCGGTCGACGACATCATGGCCGAACTGATCAAGCTCAACGGCAAGGTCAACCCGACGTGCGAATATCTCGCCAAGCCGGGCGGGCGTTGGGTCGCGGTACCGGCCGCGGTCGGCAGCCAGATCAAGGGCCCCTGCTCACGCATCGACCTGCTGAAAAAGCACGCCGGCATCGACGTGCAGGCGATGTATCCGGCCGGCGAGCCGCCGAAGGCCGATGCCTGGACGCTTGACGCCATGCTCAAGGCCGCCGAAGCTTGCCACAAGGCGGGTTTCCCGTTCGGCATCGGGCTCGGCGGAACCGAGGACAACGTCGATACCGCGGGCGCCATCTTCCAGTCGTTCGGCGCCAATCTGGTGGATGCCAAGGGCAACATCTCGGTGAAGAACGATGCGGTCCGCCAGACGCTCGAATACTACAAGCGGCTCGCCCAGTTCCTGCCGCCGGACGCGCCGGCCTGGGACAACGCGTCGAACAACAAGTACCTGATCGCCGGCAAGGGCTCGCTGATCATGAATCCGCCGAGCGCCTGGGCGGTCGCCAAGCGCGACGCGCCGCCGATCGCCCAACAGTTGTGGACGCACGGCATGCCGGCCGGCCCGAAAGGCCGCTACGCACCGTTCCTGCCTTACTTCTACGGCATCTGGAATTTCAGCAAGAACAAGCCCGCCGCCAAGAGCCTGCTGGTGCATCTCTCGCAGCCCGCGGCGATCGAGAAGATGGTCGAGGCCAGCGCGGGATACGACCTGCCGGCGTTCGAGAACATGACGACGCTCAAGGTGTGGGCAAACGAAGGGCCGCCGAAGGGCACGCTCTATCACTATCCCAACCCGCACAATCACCAGATCCTGTCGGTCGCCGCGCAGCCGGCGCCGCCGAAGATCGCGGTGCAGATCTACACCCAGGCGATCCAGACCAAGATGGTGGTGCGCTTCATGCAGGGCGAGGCCATGGAAAGGACCCTGGCCTGGGCCGAGAGCGAGGTCGAAGGCTACATGCGGACCTGAGCTGCGCGTGCTGCCGCCCGCGGGCTCGTTGCGGGCGGCAGTTCCTGCATAGCGACGAGGTAGCGCATGGTCGACGCGGCAATTCAATCCGATCGGGCGGTGTTATCCGCGGCAGCACCGGTTCGCCGGCGCTCCGCGCTGCGTCGGGCGATGAAGCGCAAGTCGACAATCGCGTTCCTGATGACGCTGCCGCTTCTGCTGCTGGTCGCCCTCCTCGTCATCTATCCGGCGTTCTATTCGGTCCACCTGGCGACGCTGAACAAGTCGATGGAGCGCTTCGTCGGCTTCGGCAACTTCCTGTTCCTGTTCAAGCGCGAGACGTTCTGGATGGTAGTGCAGCAGTCCTGCATCTTCGCCATCACCGCCGTCATCTTCAAAGCGCTGATCGGATTCATCGTCGCGCATTTCGTGCACAACATTCCGGGCCGGAAGCAGCGCAAGTGGCGTGGCATGCTGCTGGTGCCGTGGGTCATCCCGCCGGCGATGAGCTGCCTCGCCTGGCTCTGGCTGTTCGATCCGTCCTACAGCGCGTTCAACTGGGTGCTGGCGCTGTTCGGCATCGGGCCGGTGCCGTGGACCGGCGACGCTTACTGGGCGCGGTTTTCGGTGATCCTGGTCAACATCTGGATCGGCGCGCCGTTCTTCATGATCATGTACCTGGCGGCGCTCAAATCGGTGCCCGAGCAGCTCTACGAGGCGGCCGCCATCGACGGCGCCAACTGGTGGCAGCGCATCTGGTACGTGACGCTGCCGATGATGCGCAACATCATGGCGATCACGGCGTTGTTCTCGCTGATCGTGACGTTCGCCAACTTCGACATCGTGCGCATCCTCACCGCCGGCGGCCCGGTCGACCGCACTCACGTCTTCGCCACATGGGCGTTCTGGATCGGCATCCAGGGCAACGACATCCCGCTCGGCGCCGCCGTCTCACTGTTCATGGTGCCGATCCTCACGGTCGCGGCGATCTTCATCCTGCGCGACATCAACCGCCGGGCGGGAGAAATGTCATGATGATCGCGGTGCAAATTTGGTCTCTCCGCTCATGCCCGCGACAGCGGGCATCCGGTCCTGGTCAAGAACTGGGTCCCCGCTTCCGCCGGGACGAGCGGAAGGAGTACGCGCCATGACCTCGGCATCGCTCCCCGCCGACGCGGCGCCCGCTGCTCGCCGCACCAAATACGGCAGTATGAGCAACGACCGCCGCTGGGCGCTGCGCTGGTCGTATTTCTTCCTGACGCTGTTTGCGATCTTCTTCCTGCTGCCGCCGGTCTACATGCTGATCACCTCGCTCAAAAGCAGCGCGGAAATCTCCGCCGCCACCAATCCGTGGTGGGTCAACAACCCGACGTTGGGAAATTACGTCGAGCTCCTGACGTCGAACCAATACCTCACCTTCTTCCGCAACTCGGCGCTGGTATCGGTGCTCGTCGTGACCATCACCATGCTGATCAGCGTGCCGGCGGCGTTCGCGCTGTCGCGCATGCGGTTCTGGGGCTCGACCACGCTGGCGACCGGCGTGTTCCTGACCTACCTGATCCCCGAGACGCTGCTGTTCATCCCGCTGTTCAAGATGTTCGCTGTATTCAACGAATGGACCGGCATCCAGCTGATGAACCGCTGGTGGGTGCTGCTCGTGGTCTATCCAACGCTGACGGTGCCGTTCTGCACCTGGATCATGATCGGCTACTTCGCCTCGATCCCTAAGGAACTCGACGAGGCGGCGCTGATGGACGGCGCCAACTACCGGCAGATCCTGACTCGCGTGTTCATCCCGGTGGCGCTCCCCGGCCTCATCGCCGCGACCATCTTCGCGTTCACGGTGTCGTGGGCGCAGTTCCTCTATCCGCTCGCCTTCACCACCTCGTCCGACCAGCTCGTGCTGCCGGTCGGCATCATCACCTCGCTGATCAAGGGCGACGTGTTCAACTGGGGGCAGATCATGACCGGCGCGCTGCTCGGCGCCGCCCCGCCGCTGATCATCTACGCCTTCCTGATGGACTACTACATCGCCGGCCTCACCGCCGGCGCCACCAAGGGTTAGAGATTACGTCGATGATTTTGATGCACGCGCGCGCCGCGCACTCGGTCTGTTCCCCTCCCCCTTGTGGGGAGGGGTTAAGGGTGGGGCCACGGCAGCCAGGCGCAAAGACCCCCTCCCCAACCCTCCCCCACAAGGGGGGAGGGAGTGCACCGCCCGAGTTGCACCAGAAACAAGGTTGAGTCGCATGGCGCAGGTCTCGCTTCGCAAGGTGGTCAAGCGCTTCGACGACACCGAGGCGGTGCGCGGCATCGACCTCGACATCGCCGACAAGGAATTCGTCGTGCTGGTCGGGCCGTCAGGCTGCGGCAAGTCGACGACGCTGCGGATGATCGCCGGCCTCGAGGAGATCAGCGCGGGGGAGATCACGGTCGACGGCGAACTGGTCAACGACGTGCCGCCGAAGGACCGCGACATGGCGATGGTGTTTCAGAACTACGCGCTCTACCCGCACATGACCGTGTACGAGAACATGTCGTTCGGGCTGCGGCTCAAGCGCTACCCGAAGCCCGAGATCGCGCGCCGCGTCGAGGAGGCCGCTCGCATCCTCGACATCACCGAGCTGCTCCAGCGCAAGCCGCGGCAACTGTCCGGCGGCCAGCGCCAGCGCGTCGCCATGGGCCGCGCGATCGTGCGCAATCCCAAGGTGTTTCTGTTCGACGAGCCGCTGTCCAACCTCGACGCCAAGCTCCGGGTGCAGATGCGCACCGAGATCAAGCGGGTGCACCAGAAGGTGCGTACCACCACGGTTTACGTCACCCACGACCAGATCGAAGCGATGACGTTGGCCGATCGCGTGGTGGTGATGAACCGCGGCACCATCGAGCAGATCGGCGCGCCGAACGATCTCTATCACGCGCCGGCGACGCGCTTCGTGGCCGGCTTCATCGGCTCACCCGCGATGAACTTCATCCCGTGCCGGCTCGATCAGCGCGGCGACGGGCTCGACCTCCGGCTCGGCGACGAGGTCGTCCTCACGGTGCCGCAGGCGCGCGTGGCGCGCTACAAGCCGCACGCCGGCCGTGCCGGGCTGATCTTCGGCCTCCGTCCGGAACACCTGACCGAGGCCAAGCCGAACGGCGAGCAGAACGTCGCGCTGATCGACGTCACGATCGAGGTCAGCGAAC
The DNA here is from genome assembly GCA_963807865.1 of uncultured Alphaproteobacteria bacterium. GTDB lineage: Bacteria > Pseudomonadota > Alphaproteobacteria > Rhizobiales > Xanthobacteraceae > VAZQ01. The sequence goes on from CAWEDK010000021.1 coordinate 24,236, forward strand.
CGATGGGCATGGAGACGCTGGTCTACTGCACCATCGCGGGCACCGAGGTGTGCGGCCGCGTGAGCCCGAATGCCGGCGCGCGCGAGGGCGTACCGATGAAACTCGCCGCGCATCTTGACAACATGCACCTGGTCGACGACGCCGGGTGGGTGCTGTGACGATCGCCGCTCGCAGTTCGCTTCACAGGCGTGAGTTGCTGACCAACTCCGCCACCCGCTCGCCGAATGCCTTCGTCCCCAACGGGCCGCCGAGGTCGCGGGTGCGCCATTCGGGCCGGGCGATCGCGCTGTCGAGCGCCGTCTCGATCGCGGCGGCAGCGGCGCTCAACCCGTCGTGGCCGCGCCGCTTGCCGAGCCAGGCGAGCAGCATGGCGGCCGAGCCGATCAGCGACACCGGGTTGGCAATGTCCTGCCCGGCAATGTCGGGCGCCGAGCCGTGCTGGGCCTGCGCCACCGCGTAATCCGCGCCGGCATTGAGCGACGCCGCCAGCCCCAGGCTGCCGGCGATTTCCGAGGCGAGATCGGACAGGATGTCGCCGAACATGTTGGTGGTGACGATCACGTCGAACGCCGCGGCGTCGCGCACCAGCAGCGCCGCCATGGCGTCGATGATCTTTTCCTCGTAGCGCACCTGCGGGAAGCGCGCGGCGACCGTGCGCGTGCAGTCGAGGAACAGCCCGTCCGACACCCGCAGCACATTGGCCTTGTGCACCGCAGTCACCTGCCGGCGGCGCCGCATGGCGAGCGTGAACGCCGCTTCGGCGATGCGGGTCGCGCCGGCGCGCGTGATCTTGCGCACCGCCAATGCCACGTCCGGTGTCGGCATGAATTCGCCCGAGCCCTGGAACATGTTGCGGTCGGCGTAGAAGCCCTCGGTGTTCTCGCGCACGACGACCAGATTGACCGGCGATCCGCAACGCGGCGGGAACCCGCCGCGGCTGCGCGCGGGCCGGATATTGGCGAACAGATCGAGCCGCTTGCGCAGTTCGCCCGAAGGATTGAGCCCGCCTTGCGCCAACGGCGGATAGTCGTTGTGCGACACCGGCCCCAGGATCACGCCATCGGCCGCACGCGCCGCCGCTTCCGCGGCATACGGGAAGGTGGTGCCGGACGCGCGCAATGCCGCGAAGCCGACGGGCTCTGCCGAAAACGACAGGCCGAGACCGAATGCGCGGTCGGCGGTGCGCAGCACTGTTAGCGTTGCGGCCGTGATCTCCGGCCCGATGCCGTCGCCCTCCATCACCACGATCCGAATTGGCGCTGACGACAAACCGCTCACTGACCAGTCCCCTTGTGTTGCGTATCGAGCCAACCACCACTGCCGCTCGTTCCCGCGCAAGCGGGAACCCGGGCGGCGCTCAGTGTCCGTAATTCTGGGTCGCCGCTTGCGCGGGGACGAACGGAGACTGAATAACCAGCAAGTGGGACAAGCCTAGCAAGCCGTCCGCTGGTTGACGACGGCTCGGCGGAATGAGCATCATGCCCGCCCCGCACGTCCCTTTTCTCAATCGCGAGCCGGCCGCCATGACGCAGCATCAGAAACTCGACCCCAGCACAATCCACGATACGCCGGCAAAGATCAGCGACCTCCTCAACCTGCACGAGATCGTCGCCAAAGCGCGGCAGAACCTCAACCAGAACGACTGGGATTACATCGTCGGCGGTGCGGAATCCGAGACGACGCTGCGGCGCAACCGCATGGCGCTGGAGACCATCGCGTTTCGCCCGCGCGTTCTGCGCGACGTCAGCAACGTCGATGTCTCGACCAATCAGTTCGGACGCAAGCTGCGGCTGCCGCTGATCTTCGCACCGGTCGGCTCGCTCGAAAGCTTCCATCCGGCCGGCGCCACCTCGGTGGTCAAGGCCGCGAAGGAGTTCGGCGTCGGCCACATGCTGAGCTCGGTCTGCGACCCGGGACTGGAAGAGCTCGCTGAAATCGCTCCGGATGCGCTGCGGCTCTACCAGCTCTATGTGCGCGGCGACGCCGATTGGGTCGACGATCATGTCGAGCGCGCCATCAAGCACGGCTATTCGGCGTTCGCCCTCACGGTCGACACGGCGCACTACAGCCGGCGCGAGCGCGACATCGCCAAGCGCTTCGTCACCGCCGGGCGGCGGCGCGTGCAGAACCGCATATTCCAAGCCGGGCTCGACTGGAGCACCGTCAAGCGCATCAAGGACAAGTTCAAAATTCCACTCGCCATCAAGGGCATCGCCACCGCGGAGGATGCGCGCATCGCGGTCGAGCACGGCGTCGAATGGGTCTACGTGTCGAACCACGGCGGCCGCCAGCTCGATCACGGCCGCGGCTCGGTCGACGTGCTGCCCGAAGTCGCGGATGCGGTTGCCGGACGCGCCAAAGTCATCGTCGACGGCTCGATCTGCCGCGGCTCGGACATCGTCAAGGCGATCGCCAGCGGCGCCGACCTCGTCGCCATGGGCCGCATGCAGTGCTTCGCGCTCGGCGCGGCCGGCGAAGCCGGCGTGCTGCGGCTGCTCGAGCTCCTGGAAGACGAAGTGCAGCGCTCGATGGGCCTGCTCGGCGTCTCGAAGCTCGCCGACCTCAACCGCTCCTACCTGCATGCCGCGCCCGCGACGCAGATGCCGCACGTGCTCAGCGCATTCCAGTTGCTGAAGCTCGAGGAATACCGGTACTGAGGTCCACTGAAGTGCGACCGGCAGACGCGGCGTGAGCACGTAGCCTCAGTGAGCAAACCGGAAAGGCGATAGGCCTGCCCCGGATTTCACCGCGCTCATCCGGGCTACAGTTGTCTCGGTCCGTCACTGCCAATACGGCGGATAGCCGGAGTTGCGGTCTTCCGCCTCCAGCAGCCGCAGCATCGCCGGCCATTCCAGCACGCCGTAGGGCCGGCGCGTGCCGGGCTGGTACATGTGCGCGGTGTGCGCCAGCACGTTCTCGCCCGGCATCGTGAGCTCGGTGCGCGCCGCCATGGCGTCGACCTGCGAGCGGCACGACAGCTCGAGCTGGTACATGGTGTTGAACGCCTGCTGGATGGTCGCCCCGCAGGTGAGCAGCCCGTGGTTTCGCATCACCAGCGCGTCGTGCGGGCCGAGGTCGCCGACGATGCGCTCGCGCTCGTCGAGATCGACGGCCGGGCCCTCGTAGTCGTGATACCCGATATGGCCGACGAAGCGCATCGAGGTCTGCGACAGCGGCAGCAGCCCGCACGTCATCGCCGACACCGCGATGCCGGCGCGGGTGTGGGTGTGCAGTACGCACTGCACCTCCGGCCGCGCCGTGTGGATCGCACCATGGATCACATAGCCCGACTTGTTGATGCCGTAGTCGGTGTCGGGCTTCCAGACGATGTTACCGTCGACGTCGATCTTGACCAGGCTCGAGGCGGTGATCTCCTTGTAGAGCATGCCGTAGAGATTGATCAGCAGGTGATCGGGCGAGCCGGGAATGCGCGCCGTGATGTGATTGTAGATCAGGTCCGCCATTCCGTACTTGTCGACCAGGCGGTAGCAGGCGGCGAGATCGACCCGCGCCTGCCATTCCTCGGGGGACACCTCGCCGCGGATCGATTTGAACTCGGTCGAATAATTCATGGATCGCTTTCCGGTCGTATGGCGCTGAGCCCAGTCATTTCCAGTATAACGCAGGCCGAAACAAAACCAACCGAGGGGGCGTTCGTGCAGATCAGCGACATCCTGCGCAACAATGTGAAAGAGAAGCTGGCGCGCGACGAGGTCGTCGCCTCCATGACGGTGCGGCTCGTTCGCAACGTCGAGATCGCCCGTATCGCCCGGACCGCCGGATTCGACACGCTCTATATCGACCTCGAGCATTCGAGCTTTTCGCTCGAAAGCTGCTCCCAGGTCTGCATCGCCGCGATGGAGGCCGGCATCGCGCCATTCGTGCGGGTGCCGGCCAATACGCCGGACTACATCACCCGGGTGCTCGAAGGCGGCGCGCTCGGCATCATCGCCCCGCACGTCCACTCGGCCGCCGATGCGCAGGCGGTGGTCCGGGCGGCCAAGTTCCATCCCGTGGGCGAACGCTCGAACGCCACCGGGCTCCCGCACCTGCACTTCCGTAGCTTCCCGGCGCCCGCGGCCTACGCGGCGCTCAACGACGCCACCATGGTGATCGTGCAGTTCGAGAGCGCGGCGGCGCTGGAGCGAACCGACGAGATCGTGGCGGTCGACGGCATCGACATGGTGCTGGTCGGCCTCAACGACCTGCTGGCGGACTGGGGCATTCCGGGACAGTACGACGACCCCCGCGTGCGGGAGGTCTACGGGCGGGTCATCGCCGCCTGCCGCCGCAACGGCAAGCATTGCGGGGTCGGCGGCCTCTCCACCCGGCCGGACCTGGTGGCAGAGTTCGTCCGCATGGGCGCGCGCTACGTCTCGACCGGCACCGACCTGGCGTTCCTGATCGGCGCCTGCGCGGCAAAGGCCAAGCAGGTGCAGGACATCACGCTGCGCTGACCCCCAGCCCGCCAGCGTCGGGCGCCCGTACGGGCGCGCCCGCATTTGCGCGGCTCACCGGACAAATTGGCGCAGGCCCCGTTCGCCGTCTCCGCCCTCGGGCCATGATATTCCCTTGTGCAAAAGGCTCGCCGGCCCGGTATCTTGGCCACAACCGATGTCAAAAAATCAGGCCCGCGGGCCGGGGAGAAACGCATGTCGAAAATTGCCGGTCGAACGCTGCTGTACGCTGCGGCCTTCCTCGTCGCGCTGACCGGCGCGGGAGCCGCGCAGGACTATCCGAACAAGCCGGTGCGGCTGATCATTCCGTTCCCGCCGGGCGGCAGCAACGACGTGGTCGGGCGCCTGATCGCGACGCAACTGAGCGAGAAGCTCGGCAAGCAGGTGGTGGTCGAAAACCGCGGCGCCGGCGCCGGCGGCGTGGTGGGAACCGAGGTGGTGGCGAATGCGCCGAACGACGGCTACACGCTCGGCATCATTTCGCTGGCGCACGCCGTCAACCCCTGGCTCTACAAGCTGCCCTACGATCCGATCAAATCGTTCACGCCGATCGCGATCCTCGCCTCCGGCCCGAACGTGCTGGTGGTCAATCCGACGTTGCCGGTGAACTCGGTGCAGGAGCTGCTCGCCGCCGCCAAGGCCAAGCCTGGCTCCCTGCAATATGCCTCGGCCGGCATCGGCAGCTTCCAGCACCTCGGCGGCGAACTGTTCAAGCTGATGGCGAAGGTCAACATCCTGCACGTGCCGTTCAAGGGCGGCGGCCCTGCCATGATCGACGTGATCGGCGGCCACACCAAGGTGATGTTCTCCTCGCTGGTGCAGACCACGCCGCACATCAAGTCCGGCAAGCTGCGCGCGCTCGGCACCGGCGGGCTGAAGCGCAACCCGGTGCTGCCGGACGTGCCGTCGATCGCGGAGGCGGGCGTCCCCGACTACGAGGCGGTCAACTGGTGGGGCCTGGTCGCTCCCGCCGGCACGCCGGCGGCGATCGTCGAGAAGCTGCACCGCGACGTCGCGGCGGTGCAGAATTCCGAAGCGGTGCAGAAGCACTTCGCCTCCGAAGGCGCCCAGATCGTGCAGATGAGCACACCCGAGTTCTCGGCCTTCATCGAAAAGGAAATGAAGAAGTGGGAACAGGTGGTGAAGGAGGGGAACATCAAGGCGGAGTGACGCATATGCCGACGCTGCGGACGCAGAGCTTCACGTGCATGCTTCCTTCCGCTCGTCCCCGCGAAAGCGGGGACCCAGAGTTCCCGGTCACTGCGCCTGAGACAGTAGCCCTGGATTCCCGCTTGCGCGGGAATGACCGGAGGAGAGGTGGAGCGCGATCTGACTATCTCCGGGCTCGCCTATCGCGGCTGTCGGCCATTGCCGCCTTCCTGCTGGCGTTCGGCACAGCGGCCGCGGCGCAGGACTATCCGACCAAGCCGGTCCGCGTCATCGTTCCATTCCCGCCGGCGGCCCTCAACGACATGGTCGGCCGCGCCATCGCGACGTCGCTGAGCGAACGGCTCGGCAAGCAGTTCATCGTCGAAAACCGCAGCGGAGCGGGCGGCACGATCGGCAGCGAACTTGTGGCGAACGCACCGAAGGATGGCTACACCTTGCTGATCGTATCGCTCGCGGGCGCGGTCAATCGCTGGCTCTACCCGTTGTCGTTTGATCCGGTGACGTCCTTTGCGCCGATCGCCAGCCTCGTCACCACCCCGGCGGTCGTTGCGGTCAATCCCGATCTGCCCGCAAAGTCGATCAAGGAGCTCGTCGCGCTCGCGAAGGCGAAACCGGGTGGAGTGCAGTATGCGTCGTCCGGCGTTGGAACCTTCCTGCATCTGGCGGGCGAGCTGTTCAAGATTTCGGCCGGCGTCGATCTCCTGCATGTCCCGTTCAAGGGCGCAGGGCCGGCGATGATCGATGTCATCGGCGGCCACACCCAGGTGGTGTTCGCCTCGATTGCCTCGACCACACCGTATCTTCGATCCGGAAAGCTCCGGGCGCTCGGCGTTGCCGCCTCCTCGCGCGATCCAGCGCTCCCCGATATTCCAACGGTCGCGGAGGCCGGCGTCTCCGGCTACGAGGCCGCCAACTGGATCGGCATCGTGGCGCCGGCTGGCACGCCCGCGGCGATCGTCACGAAGCTGCACACGGAAATTTCGGCAGTGCTCGATGCGCCCGAACTGCAGAAGCAGTTCGCGGCCGCGGGCGCGGTGCCGTTGCGGATGACACCGGCGGAGTTCGGCGCTCACATGGCGGCCGAAACCGAAAAGTGGGGTCGCGTCGTCAAAGAGGGCAAGATCACCGCGCAGTGACGGCAACCGCCCTCCGAAAGAGAATCGTAATGAGAAGCATTCACGCACGGCTGCTCGCGTCCGCCATGCTCGCGCTGGTGACGGCGACGGCGGCCGTGGCGCAAGAGTACCCGACCAAGCCGGTTCGCATCGTCGTGCCGTTCCCACCCGGCGGCATCAACGACACGGTCGGACGTCTGGTCGCGACGCAGTTGAGCGCACGGCTCGGCAAACAGTTCATCGTCGAGAACCGCGGCGGCGCGGGCGGCGTGGTCGGCAGCGAATTCGTCGCCAACGCACCGAAGGACGGCTACACGCTGCTCATCGTCTCGCTGGCGCACGCGGTCAATCCCTGGCTCTACAAACTGCCGTACGATCCGATCAAATCGTTCACGCCGATCGGCGCGATCATGGGCGCGCCGAACGTCGTGGTCGTTCATCCCTCGCTGCCCGTGCACTCCGTGAAGGACCTCGTCGCTCTCGCCAAGCAGAAGCCCGGTTCGCTGCAATATGCCTCGGCCGGCATCGGCAGCTTTTTGCATCTGGGGGGCGAACTGTTCAAGCTCGCCGCCGGCGTCGACCTGCTGCACGTGCCGTTCAAGGGCGCCGGCCCCGCGATGGTTGACCTCATTGGCGGCCACACCACCGTGGCGTTCGTCTCGACCGTCACGGCGCCACCGCACATCCGCTCCGGCAAGCTGCGCGGGCTCGGCGTCGGCGCCGCCAGCCGCAACGCCGCGCTGCCGGACCTGCCGACCGTGGCGGAAGCCGGCGTGCCCGGCTACGAGGTCGCCAACTGGATCGGCCTGGTCGGACCGGCCGGCATGCCGCCCGCCATCGTCGAGAAACTGAACCGCGAGATCGCCGCGATCCAGGACATGCCCGAAATCCAGAAGCAGTTCGCAGCCGAAGGCGCGCAGACCATCCGGACAAGCCCGCCGGAATTCACGGCGTTCATCGACACCGAGATCAAGAAGTGGCAGCGGGTCGTGCAGGAAGGCAACATCAAGGCGGAGTGACGCCGCGTCCCAACCTTCGGAAGCCTGCCAATATGATTCTCGACATCCTCAAGCGACGCGACATCTGGGCCGGCCTGATGCTGATCGGCATCGGGACCGCCGCCATGCTGATTGCGCGCAACTATCCGTTCGGCACCGCTTTGCGGATGGGCCCGGGCTATTTCCCGACCCTGCTCGGCGGGCTTCTGATCATCTTCGGGCTGTTCATCCTGGCGACCGGCCTGCGCGACGGCGAGCGGATCGGCGGCTCGTGGTCGCTGCGCGGCTTGATCGTCGTGCCGCTGTCGCTCATCCTGTTCGGCGTGCTGATGACCCACGCCGGATTCATCCCGGCCATGATGGTGCTGATCATCGGCTCGGCGACCGCCGGCACCGAGTTCAGGTTCGTGGAGATCCTGCTGTTTGCGATTGCGCTGACCGCGGTGGCGGTGGCGGTGTTCGTTTATGCGCTGGGACTGCCCTACCCTTTGCTGATCGGCTTCTGACGCCGTCATGGACCTTTTTGACAATCTGATCTTCGGCTTCAGCGTCGCGCTCACGTGGCAGAACCTGGCCTATTGCCTGATCGGTGTGACCGTCGGCACGTTGATCGGAGTGCTGCCCGGCATCGGCCCGCTCGGCACGATCGCTATTCTGTTGCCGATCACCTACGGCGTCTCCCCGGTCGGAGCGCTGATCATGCTCGCCGGTATTTATTACGGCGCGCAATACGGCGGCTCGACCACCGCCATCCTGGTCAATCTGCCGGGCGAAACATCGGCCGTTATTACCTGCATCGACGGCTACCAGATGGCCCGGCAAGGCCGCGCGGGCCCGGCGCTGGCGATCGCCGCCATCGCGTCGTTCTTCGCCGGAACCGTGGGGACGTTGCTGATCGCGCTGTTCGGCCCACCGCTCGCCGAAGTCGCGCTCAAATTCGGATCGCCGGAGTATTTCTCGCTGATGCTGATGGGCCTGGTCGCCGCCGCCGTGCTCGCCCAAGGCGACATCCTCAAGTCACTCGCGATGGTCGCGGTCGGCCTGCTCCTCGGTAGCGTGGGCTCCGACGTCAACACCGGCGTGCAGCGCTTCAGTTTCGGCTTTCCCGAACTGTCCGACGGGATCGGATTTATCGTGGTGGCGGTCGGCGTCTTCGCCATTGGCGAAATCATCGGCAACCTGGGCGGCCCCGGCGGCGCGCGCAGCGTCTTCACCGCCAAGGTGTCGAACCTGTTTCCGTCCAGGGACGACCTCAAGCGCTCGATCGGCCCGATCCTGCGGGGCACCGGCATCGGCTCGTTCTTCGGCGTGCTGCCCGGAACCGGGCCGGCCATCGCCTCGTTCGCGTCCTACATGCTCGAAAAGCGGCTCGCCGCCGACCCGGACCGCTTCGGCAAGGGCGCCATCGAGGGCGTGGCTGCGCCCGAAGCCGCCAACAACGCCGACGCCCAGTGCAAGTTCATTCCGATGCTCACGCTCGGCCTGCCGGCGAGCGGCGTGATGGCGCTGATGCTCGGCGCGCTCACCATTCAGGGCATTCAGCCTGGGCCGGAGGTCATGACGCAGCGGCCGGATCTGTTCTGGGGACTGATCGCCAGCATGTGGATCGGCAATCTGATGCTGGTGGTGCTCAACCTGCCGATGATCGGCTTGTGGGTGAAGCTCCTGCAGGTGCCTTACCGCCTGTTGTTTCCTGCCATCATGGCGTTCTCGGCGATCGGCATCTACAGCGTGAACAACTCGTCGTTTGAAATCTATCTTACCGCGCTGTTTGGAATTTTCGGCTTCATCTGCATGAAGCTCGGCTTCCCGCTTGCGCCGATGCTGCTGGGTTACGTGCTCGGCCCGATGATGGAGGAGAATCTGCGGCGGTCCATGCTGCAGGCGGGCGGCGATCCAACCGTATTCGTGACGCGCCCACTGAGCCTTGTGTTCATCATCGCGACCGTACTGATCCTGCTGATGATGGTCGTACCGGCCATACGCCGGCGGCGCGACGCAATTGCCGATTAGTGGCGACGCTGCACTGCAACGCGACGCACTACCGTACGTTCGCAAATGCGGCAGTTCGCCCACCGTGCCACGGGAACTCAACTCCGGCAGGACAAGTTACAACAATGCAATTAGGACGAAGCTTGTTGCGACGAAGCTTGTTGCAATGAAGCTTGGCGGTTGTGGCCGCGGCGGCGAAAATCCGCTAGCCTTGCGGCGGGCGACAGTACGGAGGAGTACCCATGAGGCATCAAACAATCACCGTCTTGACCGCGGGCACTGTTCTCTCAGCGGCGACACTGTTTGCACAGCCGGCGGCAGCAGTGCCGGTGAGCAATCTTGCACCCGCGGCCGACGAGCTTTCGATCACACAGAACGTCGCCTGGGCGTGCGGGCCGTTCCGGTGCTGGTGGACTCCGGGTTATTATTACGCGCCACGAGTCTACTACCGGCCGGCTTATGCCTACGGCTACGGTTATCCAGCTTATGGCTACGGCTACGGCTATCCGTCTTACAGCTATCGTGTGGTCCGTCCGGGCTGGGGCTACGGCTATGGCGTCCGGCGCGCCTATTGGGGCGGCCGCCGTTGGTAACAGACCGCGCTCTTCCGGTCTTTCGATCGTGGGCCTGACGATGCCGGATGCCTCTCGCTCCGAACGGGCGCGAGCGGCATCTGCAGCGTAACGGGCATTCGGCTCCGGCGAGACTGCACGCCGGGCCGCCTCTTTCTTCGGACTTACTCCTGCGTTGAATTCCGATGTCGCAAGTTCAGCGCCGCTAGCACCAATGCGACCGATCCCAGAACGGCGATGAACGCGGCCAGTGGCAGCGCGCTGCCGCCGAGCGAATGCCCGACCGCAATCCCGATCGCTGACGCCACGACCTGCTGCACAAAGCCAAGCACCGAGGAAGCCGCACCTGCTCGCTGCGGAAACGGCGTCAGAGCGCCCGCGATCGACTGCGGGAACGAAAGTCCCAATCCGACGAGATAGAGGGCGAACGGCAGCGCGATCCAGAGCGGCGACCGCAGCCCCGCGGCGACCGCGAGCAGCATGATCAGTCCGCCGGCCGCGAGTGCGACGCCGCCCCACATGATGGTCACGTCGATTCCGAGACGGCCGACCAGCTTGGCCGCAATCAGCGTGCCGCAGAGGAATCCGAGCGTGGTGGCGGCGAAGGTCAGGCCGAACTCCAGCGCGGACTGCCCATAGAGTTCCTGCAGGACGAATGACGATCCTGAAATCCAGGCGAACAATCCGCCATAGCCCGCCGACAGGATCGCCAGGTACGAGAGGAAGCCGCGATGCCGCAGGAACTCGCCGAAGCCGCGCAGGACCGACGAGAACGACATCACCCCGGTCTTCGGCTGGTCCAGGGTCTCGGGCAGCTTCAGCGAAATCACCACGAGCGCGCCGAAGCCGAACACCGCCATCAGGTAGAAGTTGGCCTGCCACCCGAACAATATTTGAAGGAGCCCGCCCAACGACGGCGCAACCGCGGGCGCCAGTGCCATGATCGCTCCCATCCGAGACATTTCGCGGCCGGCACGCGCGCCGGCGTAGAGGTCACGCACGATCGCGCGCGCGAGCACCGGAGCGGCCGCCACGCCCACCGCCTGCACGCCGCGCAGAAAGGTCAGCATCTCGATCGACACGGTGAGCGCACAACCGATGCTGGCCGCGACGTAGATCGCCAGCGCCGTCTGCAGCACGGGCCTGCGTCCGATATGATCGGAGAGCGGCCCGTAGATGATCTGACCGACCGCAAAGCAGAGCAAAAATCCGGACAGCGTGAGTTGCACCTGCGGAACGGACGCGTCGAGCGCCCGGCCGATATCCGGCAGCGACGGCAGGTACATGTCGACCGATATCGGTCCGACCGCCGTCAGCATGGCCAGCAAGGCGGTCAGCGCGAGGGTGTCGCGACGCAGCATGCTGCGTTGTTAAGTCATCCGCGGGATTAATCCTACGGGCGGCGCGGAATGTGGGCCGTGCGGCGCCCGGACTTGACCCTGAGAGCGCCGTCGCTTCAGCGGGCGTCTTCCCCGCCGTCGCCGTGAGCATCGTCCGGCACGCCGTAGCGGTGCAGATCGGTGCCATGCACCTCGAGCCAGACCTTGGCGCGTTCGAAATCGGGGTAGATGCGCTCGACCAGCCGCCAGAACCGTGGCGAATGGTTGAGTTCGACGAGGTGGGCGACTTCGTGCGCGGCCAGATAGTCCAGCACATACGGCGGCGCGAGGATCAGCCGCCAGGAAAACGACAAGACCCCGGTGTTGGAGCACGAACCCCAGCGGCTCGACTGGTCCCGAATGGAGATTCGCTTGATTGCAACCCCGAGCGCCTCGGCATAGCGCCGCGCCGCGGCCTCGAGCTCACGCGCCGCGCTTCGTCGCAGGTAATCGCCGATCCGGCGGTTGATGTGCGGAGCCTCTCCGGCGACGCACAAGAGGCCGTTGCCCTCATCGTCCGCGGCCGTCCACACCGTGCCGCGGACACCACGGCGATGGACGATGCGATGCAGTTCGCCGCGCAGCGGAACCTCGGTGCCGTGCACAAAGGGCGCGGCCTGAGGCAGGCGCTTGAGACGGGCCGCAATCCAGGCGCCATGCTTTTGCGCAAAGTCGCGCGCTTCGCGCACTGTGCCCCGCGGCGGCAGGGTCAGGACGACCTCGCGCGAAGCGGCGTCGATGCGCAGCGTATAACGCCGCGCCTGGCGATGCCGGCGCAGGCGCACCGGATAGATCGACCGGTCGAACAGAACCTGAATCGACGACGGCTCGCTCGGACGGCGATAGAGCAACGCGCGCAGCGCCATGGCGCAAAATCCACCTAAATAGCCCCGCCGAAATACTGCCATACGGGGGAGAGCCCGCATCAGGGCCGGCAAGAAATAAAGCGCTTCCCCAAGATATAGAAGCCGACACCAGGCGAGCTACTATTGGTGGGACCAATAAAGATGTGAATTAATGTTCCGAATTTGGTTCCGAAGCCCTGTGGAGAAGCCCGAATTTTCCACAGGATATTAACAATCGACCAGCATTAAAAAATCATTTGAATTCAACGGCTTGAAGTACATTTTTCGGATTCGCACAGGGGCGAATCAGCAGAAGTGCCGATGCCAGGCGCATTAAATCATCGAAAATCGCCGGGAGGCCCTATCGAGGCGCCAGGCCGGGGGATGGTTCCTGCCCCTCATCCTGCCCGGGAGTAGGTGCGGGCAGCGCCGGAGCGGGTCTGGCCGAACCGTTCGCCTTCGCGGCTGCGCCGACGCGCCGGCTGCTCCGTGTCTGCGGGTCGAAATTGTTCGACAGAACGAAATCGGCAATGCGCGGCACGATCTCGGATCGAAATCGCGAGCCGTTGAACACGCCATAGTGGCCGACCCCGGGCTGCAGCCAGTGCGCCCTGCGGTCCGCCGGAATGTTATCGCAGAGACGATGCGCGGCCTCGGTCTGACCGACGCCGGAGATGTCGTCGTGTTCGCCTTCGACGGTGAGCAGTGCGACGCGCCGGATCTTGGACGGATCGACCTTGCGGTCCCGATGGGTCATTTCGCCCTTCGGCAAGGCGTGTCGAATGAACACGGTCTCGACGGTCTGCAGATAGAATTCCGCGGCGAGATCCATGACGGCGAGATATTCGTCGTAGAATTCCCGATGTTTCTGCGCCGAGTCGCCGTCGCCGCTCACGAGATGCTGAAACAGATTGCGATGGGCTTCGATGTGCCGGTCGATATTCATGCTCATGAAGCCGTGGAGCTGCAGGAAGCCCGGATACACGTCGCGCATGAAACCCGGATTCGGGAACGGCACCTTGGTGATGACGTTGCGGCGGAACCAATCGAGACCGCGCTGCTCGGCAACCCGGTTGACCACGGTCGGATTGACCCTGGTATCGATCGGGCCGCCCATCAGCACCATCGACCGCGGAACGTAGGGATCGTCGTCCGCCTCCATCACGGCGACGGCGGCGAGCACCGGCACCGACGGCTGGCATACGGCCAGCACATGGACGTCGCCGCGCAGCAGATGCAGCATCGAGATCAGGTAGTCGATGTAGTCGTCGAGATCGAACGGCCCTTCCGTCAGCGGCACCATGCGGGCATCGATCCACTCGGTGATGTACACGTCGTGATTGGGCAGGAAGCCTTCGACGGTGCCGCGCAGCAGCGTCGGATAGTGGCCCGACATCGGCGCGACGATCAGGAGCCGCGGCTGCGGCCGGCGCGGCGGGTGTTCGAAGGTCCGCTCGAAATGCAGCAGGCGGCAGAACGGACGCTCCCACACCGTCGAGACGTGAACCGGCACCTGCTGGCCGCCGACCGTCGTCGAACTCGATACCCCACTCCGGCTTGCCGTAGCGCCGGGTCGAGCGCTCGAACAGTTCGAAGCTCGCCGCCATCGTCTTGCCGAACGACGTATAGGACAGCGGATTTGCCGGGTTCTTGAAGAACAATTGCGCAGCGTCGGCGAAGGCCCGCGACGGATTGAGCGCCGCGTGGCTCATTTCGTAAACCCAGTACGCAGGCGCCGCGTACATCGGGCCACGGGCATCGGCTGCGGCCGGTGCGCCGCCAAATTCACCTATCGCCATTGTCCCGGCCTTCTACAGTCTTGCTGCACTGCAACATAGTGTCGTCATTCCGTCACGGTGAGTCAACCGCTTAACCCTGAAATTTCGGCAATTGCCGAAAAATCAGGCTATTCGCCGGTTTGGAGTAACGAGCCGATCCGCCGCGCGCTCTTCAACAACTGCAGGAATACAAACACCGCCAAGGCGAAATAGAGCGCATTGAGCGCGAACGCCGCGACCATGAGATCGGCGCGGAAGACATTCTCCAGCACCAGCGCGCGCATGCCTTCGAACACGTAGGTCGGCGGCAGCGCCCAGGCGACGGTTTGCAGCCACGCCGGCAGCACGCTCACCGGATAGTACACGCACGTCAGCGGCATCAGCACGAACATCAGCGTCCAGGCGAGACTCTCCGCCCCCATGCCGTTGCGCAGGATCACGCCGGACACCACGACGCCGACCGCCCAGCTGGTCAGAATCAGGTTCATGAAGAACGCCGCGAGCGCGAAGCCCAGGCTGTAGATGTTGAAGTCAAAAAACGCTATCGCCAGGAACGTGACCGGCACCATGCCGATCGCGAGCCGGATCACACTCATGATCATGAGCGCGCAGACGAACTCGATCGGCCGCAACGGACTGATCATGAGGTTGCTCAGGTTGCGCGACCACATCTCCTCGAGAAACGATACGGAGAAACCGAGCTGGCCGCGGAACAGGATGTCCCACATCAGCACCGCGCTGATGAACATGCCGCCGGCGCGGGCGAAGAAGCCGGAGTTCTGCGTGATGTAGAGCTGCAGGAACCCCCACACGAACAGTTGCACGGCCGGCCAGTAGATCAGCTCGGCAAGCCGCGTCCAGGACGAGCGCAGCAGATAGAGATAGCGCAGCACCATCGCGCTGACGCGGCGCGGATCGAGCGCAAACGAGCCGGTGGAGTAGGCGCTCATTGCGCGGCCTCACGCGCGGCTTCGCCCCGGCCGCGCGCCACGTCGAGAAACACTTCTTCGAGCGTCTCGCGTCCATAGCGGCTCAGCAGCCGTTCCGGCGAATCGTCGTCCTCGACACGACCGCGCTTCATGATGATGACCCGCTCGCACAGACGCTCGACCTCCGACATGTTGTGCGAGGCCAGCAGGATGGTGGCGTTGCGCTGGCGGCGGAAAGTCTCGATGTGGCTCCTCACCCAGTCGGCGGTGTCGGGATCGAGCGAGGCCGTGGGCTCGTCGAGCAGCAGCACGTCGGGCGAATTGATCAGCGCCTTGGCGAGCGCGACGCGGGTTTTCTGCCCGGACGAGAGCCGCCCGACCGGGCGATCGAGGAACTCCAGCAGATCGAGATCGGCAGCGAGCGACGCAATCCGCTCGTCAAGTCCCTCCACGTGATAGAGGCGGCCGAACACCCTCAGATTCTGCCGCACGCTCAAACGGTGGGGCATGTCAACGTAGGGACTCTCGAAGTTCATCCGATGCAGGACCTGATAGCGCTGGCGGGGCATCTCGGCTCCCAGCACCTTCACGCTGCCCGACGTCGGCGTGATGAGGCCCAGGATCATCGCGATCGTGGTGGTCTTTCCAGCGCCGTTGCCGCCCAGAAGGCCCGTCACTGAGCCCTGGGGGAGCACGAAAGAAATCCCGTCCACGGCTGGCGTGGTCCGGTAGATTTTCACCAGCCGGTCGACGGCGATCGCGGGCAGCGCGGGAAAAGGGTCGGGTCGGGCGTCCATGGCGGCTGATGTGACGCGTCGCGCGCAGGCGCGCAAGCCCTGCCGTTATGAGCCGCCGCCGGATCGTCTTCCGTGCGGCGCGCGGCTTGGCAGTGCGTCGCGGCAACCTCGGTCAATCGGCCACGGTTGAGCCCGCGGCACGAAGGGCTACATTTGCGCCATGTCTCAGCCCGTAACCTTGGAAGCCCGCCGGACCGAACGCAGCGTCCGCCTCGACACGCTGGTGCGGCTGCGGTGGCTGGCCGTCGTCGGCCAGACCACGGCGGTGCTGGTGGTCTATCTCGGGCTCGACTATGAGCTGCCGATCTGGGCCTGCCTGGCGGTCATCGCGCTGGCGGCATGGCTTAATATCGTCTTGCGGGTCCGCTTCCCGGTGATGCAACGGCTCGAGCCGGACCGCGCGGCCTGGCTGCTCGCGTTCGATATTGCCGAACTGGCCGTGCTGCTGTTCTTCACCGGCGGGCTGCAGAATCCATTCTCCTTACTTCTCATGGGCCCGGTGCTGCTTTCCGCCACCGGCCTGCCGCCGCGGATGACGCTGCTGCTCGGCGGCTTCGCGATCACCTGCGCGACCGTGCTCGTTTTCGTCTACTATCCGCTGCCGTGGGACAACGAGCCGTTCGAGCTGCCCGCCAACTACGTGATGGGCATCTGGCTCTCGCTACTGCTCGCGATCAGCTTCATCGGTCTGCATGCCTGGCAGATCACCGAGGAGGCTCGCCAGCTCGCCAACGCGCTGGCGGCGACCGAGCTGGTGCTCGAACGCGAGCAGCATCTCTCGCAACTCGACGGCCTGGCGGCGGCCGCCGCGCACGAACTGGGCACACCGCTTTCGACCATCACGGTCGTCGCCAAAGAGCTCGAACGGGCCATGAAGCCGGGCTCCGAGCACGCCGAGGACGTGCGCCTGCTGAATGAACAGGCGCAGCGCTGCCGCAGCATCCTGAGCAAGCTCACCGAGCTTTCAACGGCGGGCGCACCCTACGACCAGATGAAGCTGTCCTTGCTGCTCGAAGAGGTGGTCGCTCCGCATCGCAATTTCGGCGTCGCCATCAATGTGAAGCTGGCGCCCGCCGAGGCGGCGGAGCCGGTCGGCGGACGCAATCCGGCCATCCTCTACGGACTCGGCAATCTATTGGAGAACGCCGTCGACTTCGCCCGCGAACGCGTCGACATCGCCGCCGCCTGGAGCGGCGAAAACATCTCGGTCACGATCACCGACGACGGACCAGGTTTTGCGCCGGAGGTCATGGACCGGATTGGCGAGCCTTACGTGACCAGCCGTCGCAATCGCGACAGCGGCGGCTACGATGCGGGCGGATTCGCGGTTAACGAGTATGAAAAGAGCGGACTTGGGCTGGGTTTCTTCATTGCCAAAACATTACTGGAACGATCGGGAGCAACCCTCGATTTCAGGAACCGGGTTTTTCCCGAACGCGGTGCCGTCGTGCGCGTGCAATGGGATCGCTCCGAGTTTGAGCAGAAGATCGAATTCGCAACATGAAGAAATCTTAATCTCCGATCGTCGTATTGCATTGCAACTTAACATCAATTTCGGATTTTTCTTGTGATTGCCCGCCGCGGTTCTTACAATGCCTCTCAAAGAGCGCGGGGCGATTCATTGCTGTCGCCCGTTTGTCGGCCACACTGGTTCACTTGGCGGCAAGCGGCGTTGTGGAGGCGTTTATGGCTATGGTCGATCCGTTGGCGGTTGCGATTGCAGGCGACCGTTCGTTGTTGATCGTCGAAGACGACAAATCGTTCCTGCAGCGGCTTGCACGTGCGATGGAAAGCCGGGGGTTCGCCGTGACGACCGCCGAAACGGTCGCGGACGGATTAACTCATCTGGAATCCGCGTCGCCGGCGTTTGCGGTTGTCGACATGCGGCTCGAAGACGGCAACGGACTCGATGTCGTTTCCGCTCTCAAGAAACGCCGCCCCGATGCACGCGCCATCATCCTGACCGGATACGGCAACATCGCGACGGCGGTGAACGCGGTCAAGCTTGGGGCCGTCGACTATCTCTCGAAGCCCGCGGATGCCGACGACGTCGTCGCCGCGCTGCTGGCGCTTGATGGCCGCAAGGCCGATCCGCCGGAGAATCCGATGTCGGCCGATCGCGTGCGATGGGAGCACATCCAACGCATCTACGAATTGTGCCAGCGTAACGTCTCGGAAACCGCACGACGGCTCAACATGCATCGGCGAACGCTGCAACGTATCCTCGCCAAGCGCGCACCGAAGTAAGCGGCGGGCCGCTCACGCGGTGCTGTGAGGGTGTGAGGCTCTCCTAACGGATCGCCTCCACATTCACGGCACGATCACCACTTTGCCGAACACCTTTCGCTCTTCCAGACGCGTCAGGCCGTCCGCGGCCTGCGCGAGCGGCAGAACGGCGTCGACGTGCGGTTTGAGCTGGCCGCTCGCGACCAATTCCAATCCCTTCTCGATGTCCTCTCGCCGGTAGCCGTTGGAGCCGCGAACCTGCAGCTCGAAAGTCCAGACGTAACGCAAGTCCTCCATCGGATTGTAGCCGGCGGTCGCGCCGCAGGTGAGGATACGGCCGCCCACCCGCAGGCAGCGCAGCGACTTCACCCAGGTATCGCCGCCGGTGTAGTTCACCACCACATCGACGCCGTTGGCTGCGCCCGGACCGCGGCGCGTCGGCTTGCCATACAGCGCGAATATCTCTTTGACGAAATCGTCTTTGACGTAGTCGATGGTCCGATCCGCACCTAGCGCCAAGAGCTTCTCGGCCTTGTCGGCGCTGCTCACGCAGCCGATCACCGTCGCACCGGCGAGCTTCGCGAGCTGCACGCACGATACGCCGACGCCGCCACTCGCTCCGATGACCAGAACCTTCTCGTCTTTCTCGACGCGGCCGATCGTGTGCATCATGCGAATGGCCGTGCCGTAGACGACCGGGATCGCGGCCGCCTCGGTGAAGCCGACATGGTCCGGGAGGCGGATCAGTTGATGCGCCCGTACACGGCACAATTCCGCCAGGCCGCCATGAGCGGTCTCGCCCATCAGCCCGCCTTCCACGCGGTTCGCCGGATCGACCAGCACCCGGTCACCGACCTGCCAGCCGCTCACGCCCGCGCCGACCTCGACGATCTCACCTGCGATGTCGAGCCCCATGATCATCGGCATCGCGATCTTGATGCCGGGCATGCCACGGCGGGTGAAAATGTCGTGGTAGTTGAGCGACGAGGCCCGCACGCGCAGCACAACATCGCCCTCGCCCGCCCGCGGATCGGGAAAATCGGTTTCGTAAACCGCCTTCTCGGGTCCGCCATGCTCACGCAGCACCAGTGCTTTCATCGCGCTCTCTTCCCAAAGCAAAATACGGATATGTCGCGTGCCGCACGGAATCGCGTCAGCGTGCCGACCGGCGGATAACGACGTCGCCGGTCTCGACCGTTGGCGCCATCGGCGCGTGCAGCGCGCATCAAGCGGCGGCCAGGCGCCGCACGATCAGAAAAGCGAAAACCTTGGCGGCGTCAAAGCTGCGATCGACCGACGCCATGTCGAGATCGGTATGGGCAAACTGATGTTCGCCCGGTCCATAGTTGCAGCACTCGATCCCGACGTGGTTGAGATAGCCCTGATCGAATGCGCTCGGATTGTAGATCGTCTCCGGCGCCCCGCCGGTCATCGCCAGCGAAGCCTCGGTGATCGCCCGGACGATCTCCGACCCGGTGGTCACCAGCGACGGATACATGAACGGCCCAAGCTTGACCGATACCGACCAGGGCTTGCCACTGGCCGGGTCCTTCATGCCGTCGACTTGCATCGCGACCGCTTCGATCTGCTTGAACGCGTCCTGGGGATCGTCGTCAGGCAACAGCCGCCGGTCGACCACAAGCTCGCAGCGGTCCTGAATAGTGTGCGTCGAATTCGGGGAAGCTCCGGATGTGATTGATCGTCAGCGTCTGAGGGCCGAGCTGGGGATGCACCCCGCTCAGCTTGATCTCTTCAAGGAGCCGGCGGTGGACTTCAAAAGCGCCAGTGATCGCGTTGCAGCCGTCGTGCGGCCGGGAGCTGTGCGACGGCGCGCCGCGCACCGTGATGAACACGTCGATCCGGCCCCGGTTGCCGAGGCTGATGCGGTTGCCATTACCGCCAAGGAGGCACATGTCGGCGCGCACGCCTTCGGTCTCGACCACGTTGCGGATGGCGTCGTGGCGTCCGGTTTCGCCGGAGACGCAGCACAGAAACACCAGACGGCCTTCGATCGGCACGCCGCTGCGGATGACAGCATCCATGGCGTGCAGCATCGCCGCCATGGTGGCTTTCTGTTCGCTGAGCCCCTTCCCCATCACGGCCTCGCCCGGCAGCCCGTGCGGCCGGCCGTCGATGACGTCGCCCGAATAGGCGTTCTTCATCGTGGCCTGCGGCTGGTTCATGGCGTTGCTGCACAGCATCAGCGAGGCGCCGGACGCGTTCGCACCGTAAGTCGCGATCAGGTTCCCCATGCGGTCAAAGCGAATATCCCTGAAGCCCATCGCCTCGACCCGCGGCGCCACCGCGGTCTTGATAAACGTGCGCAGCAGTGGTTCCGCTTCGAACAATTCGGTCTGCGGGCTCGGCACCTTGGCGAGTTCCACCATCAGCGCACGCACCGTGTCCTGCGACAGGTGAGGCCCGAGCGTCGCGGCGATTTGGTCGGGGTTCATCACGGCCGCCCCAGGCCCCGGCTCTGGAGCGCGCCGAAACGCTCCTCCATCGTTCGCCGGATCAGCGGCCGGTCGACCTTGCCGGCGCCGTTCAGCGGGATCGTGTCGACGAACATGATGGCCCGCGGGATGGCGAAGGCCGGTCCGTTCTCGGCGAAGAAGTTCTGCAGCTCCTGCTCGCCGACGTGCTTTCCGGCCTTCAGCACCACCATGGCGGCGGGCGCGAACCCTTTGGTATCGTGCGTGAGCGGCGCCACAGCCACGTTGGCCACATCGGGATGCTTGAGCGCGAGGTTCTCGACTTCCTTGGGATAGATGTTCTCGCCGCCGCAGACGAACATGTCGTCGATGCGCGTGACGTAATAGTGGAAGCCATCGGCGTCCCGACGCAGGATGTCGCCGGTGCGGAGCCACCCATCCTTGATCCGCTCGCGGGACAGTTCCGGCAGGTTGACGTATTCGCGCAGCACATAGGGGCTGCGGATCCAGCATTCGCCTTCGTCCGCCACCTCGCCGTTGGGCGCGACGAGCTTGACCTCCAGTTCGGGCGCGACGAGGCCGACGCTGCCACGCGGTGGCACCCGGCCGTCGATCGGCTGCCGGATCGCGCCGCCGCCTTCGGTCAGGCCGAAGCTTTCCCGGACGGTGACCTTGAACGCCGCCATCAGGCGGTCGATCAGCTCTGTCGGCACGATGGCGGAACCCATCGAGATGCGCTTGAGCGCCGAAAAATCGAGCGAACTCGACCAGGTCGGAATGGCGCAGCATCTCGGCAAACATCGTCGGCACGCCGCTGCAGCTCGTCACCTTGTAGTCGGACAGCGCCTGCAGATACCGGCGCGGGTCGAAGCTGCGCATGATCACGAGCGAGGCGCCCGCGCGCAGCGACGGCTTCACCGAGCCTCGCATCGCGTTCTTGTGGAACATGGGCGCGGCGACGATCACCCGATCCGACGGCGAGAGCGGCCAATAGGTCTGGCTGTGCTCGATGCCCCAGATCATGCCGCCGTGGGTGAGCGCGATGCCCTTGGGCACGCCGGTGGAGCCGGACGTGTAAGGCTGAAACGCAATATCGTCGAACGCCATTGGCTCGACGATGCGGGCGTCCGGCTGCTTCGCCGCCAGCGCCCGGTAGTCGTCCCATCCAGGGCGGGTATCGTCGACGGAAAGCCGGATCGCGATGTCGAGCTTGTCGGCGATGTCACAACAGGCTGACGTGTGCTTCGGGCTGCCAATGACGGCGCGGCCGCGCGCGTCACGCACGATGCTCGCCAGCGTGTCGGTGCCGAGACGAAAATTGATCGGCACCGGCACGGCGCCGAGGCGCAGCGCTCCGAGAAACACCGACAGGAACGTCACACCATTGGGGATCGAGACGATGCAGCGATCGTTCTTCCGCAGCCCGAGCGAGGCCAGCGCCTGCGCGGCGCGGCACACTTGCGTTTCCAGCTCCGCATAAGTGTAGGAACGCGGCTCGGGTTCCGTCAGATCGACGATCGCGGTCCGGTCCGGATGCTCCCGCAGCGGCTCGTCAAAAAATATCCCGAGATTGATGACCTTGAAATCTCGCTTGATCCGCTCGACGACCGTGGTCGCCGCACCGTCCGCAATTGTCATTCGCCGTATCCGAGTTGGTTCGTCTTTAGGGCCCGACTGAAGGGATGCTGCCGCGCGCGATCCCGATGCTCTGGCTGAAGTCGCGGGCGATCGAGTCCCAGTTGTAGCTGCGGTGAGTTGCACCGACCAGGGCGTCGCGCAGGATTACCTGCATGGGGTGGCTGTTGAAGGCCCAGCGCGATCCGCTGATCTCGCAGAGGCGCTCGACCGCCTGCTTGCACAGCCGGATCATGTACGACGCCATGAGCCGATTCTGCAGAATGTCGGCTTCGCGGATCGGCTCGCCGGAATTGACCAGATCGTCGCTTTGGCGCAGATGCGTCTCGAAGATCATATTGGCGGTCTTCACCTCGACCGCGCTCTCAGCGATCCTCTGCTGGAGAATTTCGAGATCGTCCGGGACCGCGCCGGACTTGATCCGGCCTCGCAGCACGTCGGTGGTGAAGTCGAGGGCGCGGTTGGCCAACCCCACGATCACCGGCGAGATCGAGAAGGCGGTCAGGTAGCGTCGCGGCGCGCGGCACAACAGGTAGTTGGGATGCACGCGCACGCCCGGCGCCGTGCCGTTCAGGATGTCGTCGTAGCGAACCGAGCGATGCGCCGGGACGAACACGCCGTCCACCTTGACGCTTTTGCTTCCGGTCCCAGCGAGCCCCATCACGTGCCAGTCGTCGACCACCTGGAGTTCCGAACGGCGGACGAAGAAGTTGCGGAGTTCGCGGCCGCCCTTGCCATCGTCGCAAGCGGCGGTGAGGAACACCCAGGTGGCATGATCCGAACCGCTGAGGAAGTGCCAATCGCCGTTCAGACGATAGCCGTCGCCGTCTTTCACCGCAGAGCCGGTCGGCACGACCGAAGCGCAGGCGAGCGCATTGGGGTCTTCGCCCCAGATTTCCTGCTGCGCCTCCTCGGGAAACGTGGCGAGCACCCAGAACAACTCCTCGATGACGGCATAGACCCAGGCGCTCGACGCGCAGCCGCGCGCCAATTCCCGGGTGATCGAAGCGAAGGTGCCGAAATCGAGTTCAAGGCCGCCGAAACGCGCCGGTTGCACCACGCGAAAGAGCCCGGCACGGTGGAAATCCGCGATGGTTTCGTCGGGCACGCGGCGAGTTGTTTCGGTCTCGGCCGATCGCGACGCCAGCACCGGAATCAGCGCACGGGCACGATCCAGCACCAGGGTTCCGGCATCGCCGCTGACCACGTTGAGTTTTCGATTGTTCATAGCTCACCCTGATCGTGGCGCACCTTGATCGTGTCGCCCCCAGTTCAGCCGACTTTCTGGCCTTCGTCGAGGACGTTGCGCTCAGGGTATCATGCGAGCGCAGCATGTCTTCGATGCCGTCAGCGATGCGTCGGCGAACGGCTGCGGCATCGCGCAGCGGCAACGATGGCGCCGCCGCCATCGCGCGTTGACGTTGCTCCGGGTTGCATTATACGGTCCCGAACAAGAATTTCCGGCGCCTTGGCTTGCGGGATGCGCTCGGATGTCGCGGCACCGGGGAGGCATCAATGGCCGAAGCTAAGGGGCTCAAGGTCGTCGGCTATTTCGATTGTCCGGGCGGCGGACAGGTCGTCGTCCGCAACAACATCGCCTATGTCGGCCACGTTCTGCCGCCGGATGGCACGACGATCATCGACGTCGCCGATCCCGCCAAACCGCGCTGGCTCGCCAACATCCAGGTGCCGAAGGGCACGCTCTCCCACAAGGTCCGCGTCGAGAACGGCATCATGCTCGTCAACCGGGAGATTTTCCCGATCGGACGGCAGGACCCGGACTTTCACGGCGGCCTCGAGGTGTTCGACGTCAGCACGCCGTCGAACCCCAAGCATATCGCGACCTGGGCGGCGCGCGGCATGCACCGATTCACGTTCGACGGCCGCTATGTCTACGGTTCGCCCGAACTCGACGGCTATCTCGGCAACGTCGTGGGCATCATCGATTTCCAGAATCCGGCGCGGCCGGAACTGGTCGGCAAATGGTGGATGCCGGGCCAATGGACCGCCGGCGGCGAGAACGCCGACCTGGGAAGGCACCGACCATCGCTGCCACCACCCGATGCGCCTCGGCAACCGGCTCTACGTCAGCTACTGGCACGGCGGCTTCGTCATCCTCAACATCGACGACATCACCAAGCCGAAATTCATCTCCGGCCTCGACTGGAGTCCGCCGTTTCCCTGGCCGACGCACACGGCGCTGCCGGTGCCGTTTCCGGTGCGCGGACGCCGGATCATGCTGGTGGCGGACGAAGACGTCGTGCGCCTCGGCCCCGGCTCGCCGCTCGTTTCTATGGATCGTCGACATCACCGACGAAACGCGGCCAATTCCCTTCGCCAGCTTTCAGGTGGCGGAGGAAGACGGCGCGCCTGAAGCCCGACTACACCGGCTTGCACCAGTCCTGCGAGGAGATCCGCAGCACCGAGATTCCGATCGCCTGGTTCGCTCATGGCCTGCGCATCGTCGACATCGCCAACCCGCATGCGCCGCGCGAAGTCGCGTCGTTCATGCCCGATGTGCCGCAAGGGCGCCAAGCGCGTGCAGAGCAACGACGTCTGCTTCGACGACCGCGGGCTCATCTATCTGATCGACCGCACACGCGGACTTCACATCCTCGAACGCACGTGACGTCCGATGGAACGCGACAGCATGGAAAGCAACCGTGAATAGCCTGATTATCCGCAACGCGCGCGTCCGAAGCCAGCCGCAGCCCGTCGACATCCTGATCGACGGCACGCGGATTTCAGCCGTCGGCCCCGGCCTCACCGCGGAAGCGGCCCATCAGATCGACGCCGCCGGCAGCCTCGTGCTTGCCCGGCTTTTTCAATCTGCATTTTCACGCCGACAAGTGCCTGCTCGGCGAGATCATGCGGCCGAACCAGTCCGGCACCCTGCCGGAAGCGATCGAGATCACCAACGACTTCAAGCGTAACTACGATCCGGCCGAGGTTGCGGCGCGCGCCGTGCGCGCCCTCGAGATCGGCGTCATGAACGGCACGACGTTCTTCCGGC
This sequence comes from uncultured Alphaproteobacteria bacterium, assembly GCA_963807865.1. Lineage (GTDB taxonomy): Bacteria > Pseudomonadota > Alphaproteobacteria > Rhizobiales > Xanthobacteraceae > VAZQ01. The sequence continues at coordinate 49,574 of CAWEDK010000021.1, forward strand.
TGTTCGCCGACGTCGGCACGATCGGCGGACTGCGCGCCGCGCGCGGCCTGCTGCTCGCGCGCGAGAAGATGAAGAAATACTGCCGCGATCCAGGTCGTCGCGTTTCCGCAGGAGGGCATCGTGCGCGATCCGGGCGCCGCCGAACTGATGGAAGAAGCCATCCAGGAAGGCTGCGACATCGTCGGCGGCCTGCCCTGGTACGAGTACACGCGACGAGGACGCGCGCCGCGCACATCGACATCTGCTTTGACATCGCCAAGCGGCACGATCTCGACATCCACATGCTGGTGGACGACACCGACGACGCCAATTCGCGCAGCCTCGAATATCTGGCGCTCAAGACCATGCGCGAAGGCTATCAGGGCCGCGTCGCCGCCAGCCATTGCGGCGCGATGGCCGGCTACAACGACGTCTACGCCGCCAAGATCGTCGACATGGTGGCGACCGCCGGCGTCACCATCTCGGTCAACGCGCACATCAACCTGGTCTGCTCGGCGCGCATCGACCGCGAGCCCAAGCGCCGCGGCATCGCCCGCGTGAAGGAGCTGCTGGCGCGCGGCGCCAACGTCGTAACCTCGCAGGACGACGTCAACGACCCCTACTATCCGTTCGGCAAGCCCGACCCGCTCGAATGCGCGTCGATGATGGCGCATGTGGCGCAGCTCACCTGCCGCACGAGCTCGAGCAGGTCGTGGACATGATCACGGTCAACAGCGCGCAAGGCCGCGCGGCTGCCGGACTACGGCATCGCGGCCGGCTGCATCGCCGACCTGGTCGTGGTCGATGCGCCGTCCGTCCACGAGGCGATGCGCGTACAGCCGGTGCGGCGTCACGTGTTCAAGGAAGGCCGCGAAGTCGCGCGGTCGGTGATGCAGCGCGAATTGCTGCCTTGAGCTCAAGGCGTAGCGAACTCGTCCAACGGTTGAGGTGAGACAGCAGCATGAGCACAGGTATCGATCGTTCGGGATCGCTCGATCTGCTCGTCCGCAATGGCACGCTGGTCATTCCCGGCGTCGGCCAGGTCAAGGCCGACGTCGGCATCGCCGGCGGCAAGATCGTCGCGATCGGCGAAAACCTGACGCAGCCGGCCGCGGAAACCTACGATGCGACCGGGCGCACCGTTCTGCCCGGCATTTTCGACCCGCATACTCATATCGGCAACGAGCAGTCCTACGAGAGCGAAGCGGAGACCGAGACCCGCGCCGCGATCCTGGGCGGCGTGACCACGATCGGGATTTTTCTGCGCAGCCTCGAAGATTCCTATTTCGATCACCTGCCGGCGTTCCGCAAGGCGATGGACGAGCGCAGCTACGTCGATTCGGTCTTCCATCCGCAGATCTTCACCGAGCAGCAGATCGAGGAAATTCCCGGCTACGCCGAGCAGTTCGGCATCCGCTCGTTCAAGTTCTACATGTCCGGCATGCCCGGCATCGTGAAGTCGGTCACCGACGACGTCCTGCTGCACGGCTTCCGGACGGTCGCGTCGCTCGGGCCCGACGCCGTCGCCTGCGTGCATTGCGAAACCGGCGCGCTGATCGATGCCGCGCGCAACGAGCTGAAGCGACGCAAGCCCGAACGGCACGCTGGCGGACTGGGAGGATGCGCATCCCGGCCGTCGCCGAGGCGCTGGCGATCCAGACCGCGCTCTATCTCGCCGAAGCTCGCGGGCGCGCATCTCTACGTCGTGCACCTCTCGAGCCATCAGGGGCTCGAGGTGGTGCGCGCCGCGCGCCGCGCCGGCGCTGCACTTCACGGTCGAGACCACGACGCCCTATCTCGGCATCAACAGCCACGATCCGAACGGCTTCCTGGTGAAGATGGTCCCGCCGGTGCGCACGCCCGAGCACCAGACCGCGCTGTGGGAGGGCTTTCTCGAAGGCTCGATCAACACCGTCGGCACCGACAACACGTCGCGCGGCCGCGCAACCAAGCAGCCGGAAGCCGGCCTGCACGGCTCGCGGCCCGGCCTGCCGGCGCTCGGCACGCATCTGCCCGCGCTGCTGCATTACGGCCGCCTGCGCGGCGTTCCGCTCGAAGTGCTGGTCGAACGCGCGACCCGCGTCCCGGCGCGCGTCTACGGCATCTATCCGCAGAAGGGCACGATCGCGGTCGGCTCGGATGCCGATCTCGTGGTCGTCGACCTCGATCTGGAGACGCGTCGTGCGCGCCGAGGACCTGCAGGGCATGTCGGACTTCTCGCCGTTCGAAGGCAAGACGCTGCGCGGCTGGCCGGTGGCGACCATCAAGGCCGGCAAGATCATCGCGCGCGACGGCAAGATCGTCGCGCAAGGCCAACGGCCGCTATCTGCCGCGCCAGCCCGCGCCCGCCCGCCAGTTCGAGTGGTTCGGCCGCAGCGCGTAATTTAACCGCTCGCTGACTGGACCTCTTTGTCATTCCGGGGCCGTCCGCAGGACGGAACCCGGAATCCACAATTTCTGCCTTCCCATTTTCTTGAGAGCCGAACCATGGATTCCGGACAGCCGGAATGACAACAGAGAGTTTTTGGAGCACCTTCAACCATGCCGGCACCATTCAAGGCACGGTGGTGCCGCGGGCTTACCTCCCCCTGAAAGGGGGAGGTCGACCGCCGAAGCAGAGCGAAGGCGGTCGGGTGGGGGTCATCTTCGTTTGCGCGCAGCAGACCCCCACCCCAACCCTCCCCCTTCCAGGGGGAGGGAGTACACCGCCGATGCCTCGATTACTGAAAATACTCTAGCAGCCTGCTGCGGAGGTCCCAGCGGTTCGCCGCTATGGCCCGCGCAGATAGCGATAGGCCGCCCGAATATTGAACGGCATCCACTCCTTGTAGCGGGGCATCGCCGCGTAGGCTGGGAGCATTACCTCGGCGACGGCGGCGTCTTCCGAAGCTCCATATCCAATCGCCTGCCGCACCGCATCGCGGATGGCCAATAGCAGATCGCGGAACGCCCGCACCTCGCGCAGGGTTGCCGGTTCACCGTGCCCAGGGACCACGGTCGTCACATCCATCTTCAAGACGCGGTCGAGCGTTGCGATCCAGCCGTCGAGGTCGCAATCGCCGAACCACGGAAACCGGCCATGAAAGAACAGGTCGCCGAGAAAGACGACGCGCGCCTGTTCGAGCCAGATGACGACGTCGCCATCGCAATGCGACGGCCCGAAGTGCTCGATGCGCAGAACGTCCGCCGGCAACCGAAACTCCAACCGGTCGGCAAATCCTTCGGACGGAGCTTTGACGACCAGCGGCGTTTCTCCGCCGACCCGCTCGATGAACCAGCCGCGTTGCGACGGAGGAACCAGCTCCTCGAAGTTCGTGCCGAAGAAGAGCCTGATCTTGCGCAGTGCATCGGTGACGGTCACGCCTTCGGTCATGCCGGGCCCGAGTTCGCGCTCGAGCGCCTGCATTGTCTTGATATGGCCGATGATCGGCGCATCGCCGAACGCGATGTTCCCGGCGACATGGTCGAGATGGTAGTGGGTGTTCACGACCGCGCGAACCGGTGCGCCGATCCGTGCCTGCAATTGGCTGCGAAACGCCTCGCCGAGCGCACGGCTCTGCTGGGTGTCGATGACGACGAGACCTTGCGGCGTTTCGACGGCGCCGGCGTTCGAATCCCCGCCGGCTCCGATCCACGCATGCACGCCGGCCGCGATCGGGCGAAGCTGCGGCGCGCTCATCGCTTCGGCAGCCTAGTGGGGTGGATTTGACATTCGCTACCCCCTTGGCCGCAAGTTCGCAAAGCGAATGTCAAATCCAAAACTCCATGCATTAAATTTGCTAGTGGCCCTTCAATTCCAGCATTCGCTAAAGGTGCTTGCTGAAGCGGGATGCGAATGTTGGAATTGGACCACTAGTGCGCGTACTCATTAAACACGACGGTCGCAATCGCTGACCGATGTCCGCTTGTCCCCCAACAGCGGCGTGAAAGCGGACATGGCGGGAGGTCCGGGTTGGGCCAAGAGGAGACCTGAGCAGATGCAGCAAATGAACATGCGCAAATGCTGCTTACTCGATCACCTCGTCGGCGCGAGCGAGGAGCATCGCCGGCACGTCGAGGCCGAGCGCCTTAGCAGTCTTGAGATTGATCACCAGTTCGTATTTCACCGGCGCCTGCACGGGCAGGTCGGCGGGCTTCTCGCCCTTGAGGATGCGGTCGACGTAGCCGGCTGCCTGCCGGTACTGGTCGAGCAGATCAGGGCCGTAGGAGATCAAGCCGCCGGCAGCGACGAAGAAGCGGCCGAAGTAGACCGCAGGCAGTTTGTGCCGCGCCGCCATCGTGACGATCAAATGGCTATGAGATGTCGCGGCCGGACTCGCCGGCACGATCAGCCCGCCATTCGGAGCGCCCGCGAACGCCGCGACGGCGCGCTCGATCTCGAGCGCATCGCGCACGTCGACCGGGCTCAACTCCACTCCTAAGGACGGCGCCACCGCCTGGATGGCGCCGAACTGCCCGATCCCGGAGGCGATGGCCGGAATCCCGCAGCACCGCCGCCCGCGTCATGCGGGGCGCGATCTCTTTGAGCAGCTCCAGCCACTTCCCGCTCAGGCCGTATTCGAACAAGAGGAAACCGGTGGCGTTGCCGCCCGGCCGGGCGAGGCTGGCGACAAAACCGGCGCCGACCGGGTCGACGACGATCGCGAATACGATCGGCACGGTGCGGGTCGCCTGCAGCAACGCCGCCGCGGTTGTGGTGCCACTCGCACCCAGGAGGACGTCCGGCGCCAGCGCGGCCAATTCGGCGGCGTGTCTGCGAAGGTCGTCGGCATTGGTAGTGGACCAGCGCGTATCGACCCGCAGGTTGCGGCCGACGGTCCAGCCTAATTGCGCCAGGCCCTGCACGAACGCGGCGTGGCGGGCTTGAATTTCCGGATCATCCGCGGCCGCGGCCATGAGCACGCCGATGCGCCGCATTCCCCCGGGCTGCTGTGCGCGCGCCGCCAGCGGCCAAGCGGCGGTTGTGCCGCCGAGGAGGGTGATGAATTGCCGCCGCTTCACTGTTTCGAGCCCTCCCGTGCTTTCAACAGAACAGGATAGCACACTTCAACCCCGGCACGAGACTGCTGCGCTGCGGGATTTCAGTCGACCTAATGTCGCAGATGGGTCATTATGCGACTTAGCGGGTTCTCCGACTGGAGTCCGCTCTTTCACCAACACCGGACATTGGTTAGCACCACTGGTAGGTCCGAGAAGAGCCAGAAGCGGCTGTGAACAGCCGCAGCAAATAACCAAAACTATACTCGTCGGCAAGCGCGAGCAGCGCAGCGGCAACTCGAAGAGTGGCCAGTGCGGTTGTGATTCGCGGAATTTATCGAACGTCCGGCCGCTGGATCACTCGGCCTTGATGTTCGCTGCCTTGATGATCGGCCACCACTTCTCGATCTCAGCCTTCTGATGCGCGCCGAGGCCCGCCGGGGTCTGCTGCTCGCGCGGCGGGAGTTCGAGCCCGAGATCGGTGAGCCGCGAGATCACCGCTGCCTCGGCCAAGGAGCTCACGATCGCGGCATTGAGCGTGCCGACGACGTCCTTCGACGTGCCCTTGGGCGCCCAGAACGCCTGCCAGACCGAGGTGTGGAATCCCGGCAATCCGGCCTCGTCCACGGTCGGGATGCTCGGCGCCGCCTTGAGGCGGCTCTTGGCCGCGACCGCAAAGGCCTTGATGTCGCCACCGCGGATGCTCGCCAGCGCAACCGACGCCGGGGGAAACATGAGATCGATGTGGCCGGCCACCATGTCCTGCACGGCCGGAGCGGCGCCGCGGTAGGGCACGACCTGGAAACGGGTCGCGGTCGTCGTCTGGAAATAGAAGCCGGCGAGCTGAGAAGAGGCGCCGGCAACGCCTTGCGAGGCCCTGTCCGGGTTTGCCTTCAGCCACGCGATCAGTTCCTGCAGGTTTGTGGCCGGCATGGTCTTCCTGCCAACGATCAGCAGCGGGCTGATCGCTAGCAGGCAGACCGGCTCGAAGTCGTTGAGCACGTCGTACTGGAGCGAGCGGACGGCGCCATTGACCACGTGGGTGCTAACGTCACCCAGGCTGAGCGTATACCCGTCGGGCGCGGCGCGCGCCGCGCGGCCGGTACCGATGCTGCCGGCTGCCCCGGTCACATTTTCGACGACGACCGGCTGGCCGAGCAAATCGCGCATGCGCTCCGCCATGACGCGCCCCACGGTATCGGTGGGTCCCCCCGCGGCATAGGGTACGATGATCGTGATCGGCCGCGACGGATAGCTCTGCGCCCTCGCAATCCGCGACACAGCGGGCAGCGCGGCAGCGCCCGCGGCCAGATGCAGAAATTGTCGGCGGGGAAGTTTCATGACGACGACCCTCTTCAGCCTTTTCGCGGCGAGGATAGCACTTCTCAACATGGCAACAGATCGGCGCAGTGCAATATTTCGACCCGGGTAATGCCCGCTTGGGGTCAAGATCGACAAAACTCAGTGTGTGCATAACGAGTCCGCTTTCAGGGGGATAACGAACAAAGCGGCCTTTGGCCGGCAGGACATGTTGAGACCGACCATCGGATCGTGATTCAAGCCTCCCAAACCGAAGCGACGATGAGTGGACTGGCATCAACCGATGCTGCCGAACAAGCCGCGCGGCGGGCCGAGGGTGAATGACCGTCGTGTCCTCAATGGCATCTTCTGGGTCTTGCGATCCGCAGCACGGTGGCGCGATCTGCCACATGAGTTCGGCCCCTAAACCACCTGCTACAACCGCTTCGTTCGCTGGCCGCGGGCGGGCGTCTGGGCCGACATCATGAACGCACTTGTCGGCGCCCATGATACCGCCGTGCAGATGATCGAAACGTCAGTCATCCGCGTGCATCAAGATTAAGCACTGTCGGCGTGCGGCAACCTGCTACGACAAGCTCGCGGCCAACTACCTGCATTCGTCCAGCTTGCGTCGATTAGGCTATGGTTGCGCGTTAATGAGCCCGCATCCTAGTGGCCCTTCAGTTCCAAACGTTCGCTAACGGTGCTTGCTGAAGCGGGATGCGAACGTTGGAATTGGACCGCTAGTGCGCGTCGCGCTCGTCCGTGTACCAGGACGGCTTTTCCGGATAATGCGGGCCGTCATAGATTTCGACGACGACGGTTTCCTCGTGCGCGATCGCCGGGCCGTGGACGTTGCCCTTGGGGTTGCAATAGAACGATCCGGCGGTGAGCACGACCTGGTTGGCCGTGTATTCATAGCGCCCGCTCAGGCAGAACATGAACTGATTGGACGAATGAAAATGCGGCTGCGGAATGCCGGCTCCCTTGTCGAACTTGATCAGGGCGATCGACGCACCGGTTTCCTCGTTGCGCCAGAGCATCTTCTCGTGAATGCCCTTGAGCGATTTGGCACGCCACGGCACCGAATCGGTCTTGATCAGAATTTCAGCCAGCGACGGCATATTGTCCGGTAGCTTTGTCATTTTCGTTCCCTCACTCCGTGGCCCAGCGGACGCTCTTGATCTCGATCAGCCGCGACAGGTAGCGCACCGCGGAGCGATTGGTCAGGCTGATGCACCGGGCGCATGTCGTTGATGAACACCGTCGAGCCGAGCGGCTCATTCGTCATGCTCTTGTCGCCGAAGATGGTCTCGATCTCGTTCTCGCCGCCGCCGAGAGAGATGACGAGATAGGGGTGGTAGTGGAGATGGAAGTCGATGGTCTCACCCGGATCGAGATTGATCTCCCAGATCCGCACATGCTCGTTCTCGAGTACGATCCGCTGCCCGATTTCTCCGAGCTTGATGCCCTTTTCGGCCGCCTTCCAGTCCCGACTCTGTCGGCCATTGGTTCTGCTCCTCGCGGGCACTAGTGGAGTGGATTTGACATTCGCTACCCACCTAGCCGCGGGCTCGTAAAGCGAATGTCAAATCCAAAACTCCACTAGCAATCTATATTGCTAGTGTCCTTTGATTCTAACATTCGCAAAATGAGCTGCTGAAACGGGAGGCGAATGTTAGAATCGGACACTAGCTATTTGTTCGGAATGACCGCAATGGCGTTGATCTCGATCAGGTAGTCGGGCGACGTCATCTTGCAGATCTCCACCATCGTCGACGCCGGCAGCGGCGGCTTGAAGTACTGCTGGCGCACCGCGTGGATTTCCTTGAAGTGCTCCATGTTGCGCACATAGACGTCGACGCGGCAGACGTCGTCGAGCGTGCCGCCGGCCGCTTCCACCGCCGACTTGATGTTTTCGCAGACCTGACGGGTCTGCGCCGTGATATCGCCGATCTCCGGCGATCGTGCCGTCCGGCCGGCGCGCGGTCATTCCGGAAATGAAGACCAGCCGGCCTTGCGCCTCGATCACGGTCGCCTGCGAAAACACGCCGACTCGGCTTTCGGATCTTATCGGTCTTGACTTCACGCTTCGCCATTTTCAGGTCCTTTCGTATTCTTCGTCATCCGGCGCCAGGCGTCGGCCGGCACCCGCAATTCCTTCGCCAGCCGCAGTCAGGCGTCTCGACCACGCGCCGGCGTCAGCATGACCTGCCCCGCCGCGCTTTCGCCTGTGGCCCATTCCGGCTCGCCGGGCGTGAACAGCCGCGCGACGCCGGGCGCACGCGCGCCGGCGCGGATGCGATCCGCTGCAGCCGTCGCGGCCGCGCGCATCTGTTGCGCGGTCGCCGAAATGCGCGACGTCGATCGCAATGAACAGGTGCGATGAATCGTAGGGAACGTCGACGCATTGCCATACAGCGGTTGCACCGCGCTCGCCCGTCGCGCCGCCCGACAGCACCCCGCACAGAAGATCGATCAGAAAGGCGAGCCCGAAGCCCTTCGGTCCGCTCGCCGGCAGCAGCATGCCGGCAATCGCCTCCGCTGGGATCGGTCGTCGCGCTGCCGTCGGCCTTGACCGCCCAGGTGCCGGGGAATCTTCTGCCCGGCCTTCTCCGCCATGCGGATCTTGCCCATCGCGGCTTCGCTCGTCGCCATGTCGAGCACGATCGGGCATCGGGCCATCGGACGGCACGGCGATCGCGATCGGATTGTTGCCGACCACCCGCTCGGCGCCGCCCGGCGCCGGCATCAGCGGCCGCGTGTTGCACATGACGATGCCGATGCAGTCCGCATTGGCGGCCTTCGAGCGCAAAACGCCGCGCCGTCCCGAAATGAAAGCCGTGACGCACCGCGACCAGCCGGCGCCGAAACGCCGGGCGCGCTCGACCGCGATCTTGATCGCCTGGTCGCCGGTCAGATGACCAAGCGCGTGGTGCGCGTCGAGAACGACCGTCGTGCCTTTGTCCGAGACGACTCCGCCGCCTGCTTCAGTCGAGACGGACCCTTTCCGGATCCGGTCGAGGTACATGTCGACCAGCATCACGCCGTGCGAGGAACTGCCCTCGAGATCGGCATCCACCAGCGCCCCGGCGACGGTTCTTGCCGCCGATGTCCGGGATGCCGGCCGCGACGAAGAGCCGCGCCACCAGCGCGGTCAATTGAGCGGCCGGCACGGTTGTGCCGCTGGTCTGGATCATGAACAATCAAGCGTCATGATTGCACAGCCTGTCGCCTGCTTCAGCGCGCTCGTCATGTCTTGTCATCGCCGTTGGCGGCGCGCAACCTCACTGGGCGAGGCGATCGCCAGCGACTTCGCCACGCGATCGTTGGTCCGCCCGATGTGGTCGGTTATGCAGCTGCACCGCGCGCGCTGCGTTGCGCGCAAGCGCCGCGCGCATGATCTGCTCGTGCTCGCTGTCGTCGTTGCGCGGCGGGACACTTGCGACATGATCGACAGCGCAACATAGCGCTCGGCCTGCGCGAACAGCTTCTCGCGAATGCCCATCAGCAATGTTGCGAACCGCAGGCGGCCGTGAGCGCGCTGATGAAAGTTGCGGTGCTCCTTGAACCAGACGAGATTGATCTCGTTGCCGCTGCCCCGCAGCGTCTTTTTCTGATGCGACAGCCGATGATAGGCGGCCAAGCAGATTGGCCTCCCAGTCGACGCCGCCTTTTTCGATCGACCAGCGCAGCGCCAGGCCTTCGATTTCGACGCGCGTTTTCATCAGATCCAGCAGGTGCTCGCGCGACACCGGCGAAACGCGAAAGCCCTTGTTCTGCTCGAGAATTACCAGACCTTCGGCCTCGAGCCGCATCAGCGCTTCGCGGATCGGGCTGCCGCCGACGCCGTAGCGCTCGCGAAGGCTCTCGACGCGGAGGCGCTCGTTCGGCATCAGCCTGGCACGTCACGATGTCGGTGCGGATCTGACGGAACACCTGCGCGTTGACCGTCGGCTCGATGGCCCGTCGTGCTGTTGGCCAAAGGTCATGGCAGCGTTTGCTCCTTAGCCGACATGGGTCGGCCAGAAATTCGAGTGAGCGCCGCAGCGCCAGCGTCCGCGCTCGGCCGCGTGAAGTTCGGGGATTTCGTCGCAGTTGAAGCCGTGGCCGGCCGGATAGACCTGGATTTCGACCTGCGCGCCCTGCGCCGCGCGCAGCGCGCCGGCATGCTTCGAGCGTCGCGATCGGATCCTTGTCGCCGAAATGCATCAGCACCGGGCAGCGCGGCTGTTCCGCACGTATAGGGCGCGATCTGCGTGCCGTAGTAGCAGACCGCGCCGCAATGCCGTCGAGTTGGCCGGCGGCACGCCAGGAGATCGTGCCGCCCCAGCAGTAACCGAGCGTCGCGACCTTGCCGCTGCGCGCTTCAGCCGCGCCTTGGCTGCCTCGAGATCGGCGAAGGTCTGCTCCCATGGAATCTCGGCTCGCGCAGTTCGCGGCCGGTCACTGCGATCTTCCTTGGAATAGGTCAGTTCGATCCCGGGACGGATGCGGTCGAACAGCGCCGGCGCCACGACGTGATAGCCGTGCGCCGCATAGCCCTCGCAGACGTGCCGGATATTAGCCGGTGATGCCGAAAATTTCCTGCAGCAGCACAATGCCGCCGCGCGGCGATTTGCTTCCGGCCGCGCCTCATAGGCGCGAGAGCGAGTGGCCGTCCGGCGCTCGATCTTCGCGCCAGATGTGCATTGCGCAAACTCATCGGAGGTCGATCGCTGACAACAGTTCGTACGCTTATCGGAAAATCTCCCTGATTTTCGAAAATATATTGACACATAGAAATTCCGAATGCGATGCTTTTGTTGCGGGCAAACTCGGCCGAGTGAAAAGCGTTGGCCGGGACAATCGTCTTCGCGTGTGCTTATCCGGACCGTGCGGCTGCGGTAGGGCCGGTTGGAGCGGCGTGGCGGATCATGTGACGATGGACATGACGGCGCGTTCCCGTTAACCAGCAGCCTCCGGTCGCGATCGTCGGCGCGGGCCGGTCGGTCTCACCACCGCGCTTGGCGCTGGCCTACTACGAAATCCCCTTCGTCGTGTTCGAGGCCAACGCCGGCCTTTCGACCGAGACCAAGGCCGGCACCACGCTGACCCGCACGCTTGAGATCTGGCAGCGCTTCGGCGCGGCCGAGCAAAATCCTGTCCAAGGCCATGCGGGTCGACGAAATCGGCGACATCGAGCGCGCGACCAACCGCAAGCGCGACTCGGTCAAGCTGCATCTGCTGCGCGACGAGACCCGGTTTCCCTTTGTCATCAATCTGCCGCAGCACGACATGGAGCCGGCGCTGCGCGACTGCCTGGCCGAGCTCGAAATTCGGAACGATCCATCACCGGCATCGCCTGACCGGCTTCACGCAGCATGCCGACCAGGTGACGCTCGAACTCGACACGCCGGATGGCAGAACAACATTCGATGCAAGCTATCTTCTGGCCTGCGACGGCGGACGCAGCACGGTGCGCGAGCGGCTCGGCGTCACGGTCGAAGGCCAGCTCGCTGCCGGAGCGCTATTCGCTGGTCGACCTCAAGGTCGATCTCGACGTCGAGAACCCGCGCGACTTTCCCTACCTCGGCCTATTTCAGCGACGCCAAGGAATGGATGATCCTCGTGCGCCAGCCGGAGTGCTGGCGCTTCCTTTACCCGGTGTCTCGAAGGCCAGCGCGAGTCACCGATCGACGAGCTGCGCGACAAGGCCGTGGCATTTCATCGGCGACGTCGACGAACGTCGAGGTGGTCGGCACAAATCTGTTCAAGATCTACCACCGCGTCGCCGGCAAATGGCGCCACGGCCGCGTCGTGCTGCTCGGCGATGCCGCGCACCTGATCACGCCGATGTGGGCGCTTGGGCTGAACACCGGCATTCTCGACGCCAACAGTCTCGCCTGGCGCATGGCCTGGGTGCATGCGCGGCTGGGCCGACGAGACGCTTGCTCGACGGCTTCGAGCGCGAGCAGAAGCCGGTCGCCGAACAGCGGCTCGGGCGAAATGGCCGAAGCCGCGCGCGCCTACATGCGCAAGCCGCATCGAACGACGTGAAGGCGATGAGCGGAGCACGCCTGGGGCAACGCCTATACGCGCTCGCTGCTCGGCGTCCGGCTCGGCCTCGACGGCAGCGGCAACTGGTCGATGGTGAAGGCATTTGCCGAGCCGCCGCCGGTCGAGGTCGGCGACCGCGCGCCGGACGGCGTCGTCCAGGACAGCGCAGGGACGCTCCGATCCGCCTGCATGATCTGTTCGGGCGCTCGTTCGTCGCGCTCTATTTCACCGACGCGCGGCGCCGCCCCGCACATTCCGGACAACGACCACCCCTGGCTCAGGCACTACGTCGTGTCGCGATGGGACGCCGCCGCGCAATTCCGGAATTCGCGACCGCTCGCTGCTCGATGTCGGCAACGCGCTCACGCGCCGCTATGGCTGCGCGCCCGACACCATGGTTCTGGTGCGCCCCGACGACCACATCGCGGCGATCGCAGCCGATGTCGCAGGGCGCGGCGCAAGCTGCGTATCAGCGCGGCGCTGGCGATGCTGCAACCGGAGGCTGTGCCGGCGTGACGATCTCGGTGTCCTACCGGTTCGACGACTCCGTCATCCTGGTGACCGGAGCGGGCAGCGGCATCGGCGCGGCGCTCGCCCGGCACTGCGCCCGCGAAGGCGCGACTGTCGTTGCGGTCGACCGGAGCCACGACCTCCTGCTTTCGCAGCTTGACGAACCGGCCCGTGCACCGGATCGACCTGCGCAAGGTCGACGTTTCGGACGAAGCCGCCGTCACCGCGCTGCATCGCCGACCTGCGGCAGAAGTATCCGCGCCTCGACGCCGCCGTGCTCGGCGCCGCCATCCAGTATCGCACCGACATCGACAAGATGACCGCGCAGCAATGGCGCGAAGTGATCGACATCAATCTCAATGGTGTGTTCTACTGCCTCCATGGCGTTATCCCGATGTTGAAATCGCAGCGAGCCGGCGCAATCGTGGTCTTCACGTCCGGCCTGGCGCTCACCGGCTGGCCCGGGGCAAGCGCTTACGCGGCGAGCAAGGCCGCGCTCATCGGAATGATCAAATCCGCGGCGCATGAGCTCAAGGACTACAACGTGCGCGCAAATGTCCTCTCGCCCGGGGTGCGCGCGACGCCGATATTCCTCGATGTCAGCACCGAGGCGGAGCGCGAGCAGTATCGGCAATCGATCGGCATCGGCGAGCCGGACGGCGTCGTGCCGACGCTGCTCTATCTGATCTCAGACGCATCGGCGAATCTCACGGGAGCGGTCATCGAGCACCGGATTTCGCCGTCAGGCGGACCGGCGCCGAGAGGGATCAGGAATAACCGTATAGGCGATCGAAAGGAGACCGACATGCGCAAGTGTAGCTGCAGGCTTCGTTGGTTTGGCGTTGCTCGTGTGCTGGGGGATTGCCGGCCCTCAGGGCGACGCGCGCGCCCAAGAGCCGAAGATGACGGACATCACGTTCTCGCTCGACTTCATCGTGCTCGGACGGCATGCGCCGTTCTATGTCGCGATCGAGAAGGGCTTCTACAAAGAGGAAAGTCTCAACGTCAACGTCATCTCCGCCAAGGGCACCGCCCAGGGCATTCAGAACGTCGAGAGCGGGCTGGCGCAGATCGGATTCACCGACGTGGCGAGCCTGGTCGTTGCGCGCGCCGAAGGCTCGACCGTGAAGGTCGTATCGGTGATCTACCAGAAGGCGCCGTTCTGCTTCTTCTCGCTCGATCCCGGCGCCAACGTCAGGTCAAGCTGAAGGACTTCGTAGGGCCTGAAGGTCGGCTCGAATGCCGGCAGCTACATCACGAACATCGCCAGGGCGATGATGCGCAAGGAGGGCCTCGACCCGAGCAAGCTCAGCGTCGAAAGCATCGAGCCGTCGGCACGCATCGCCATGCTGGCGACCCGCAAGATTCCGGCGATCGACTTCTTCATCATCACCAAGCCCGCGATGGAGCGCGCGGTGAAGGACGCCAAGGTGGTCACCTTCCTGTTCGCCGACCACGGCCTCGACCTCTATTCCAATGGAATCGGGGCGAAGAGAATCGTTCCTGAAGGAGAACCCGGAGGTCGTGAAGGCGTTCGTGCGCGCAACCCTGCGTGGCTATCAGTACGCGTTCAAGAACCCGCAGGAGGCCGCGGAACTGATCCAGAAGCATGCCAAGGCGCTGAACAACCAGATCACCGTCGAGGAACTGAAGATCGTCGAGGACCTGGCCGTCACGCCCGAAGTCAAGAAGAACGGCATCGGCTCGTTCACGCCGGCGCGGATGGAAACCTCGGTGGCCTGGATGGTCGAGAACGGCGGCTTTTCTCCGGAAAAGGCGCCGAAGCCGCAGGACGTCTACGCGACCGGCTTCATGCCGGCGCAAGCCGGTGCTGCCCTGACAGACCTGAATGCAAGGAATTGTCGAGGCCGTGGACGCCACCAGGGAAACCGGTCTGGACGGAGGGCAGAGCAACGAAGCCTCCGTTCGGACGCTTGGTCAATGTGACCAAGACGTTCGAAACCGGCAACCAGTCGGTTCTGGCCGTAAAGGACGTGTCGATTCAATTCGCAAGGGCGATCTGATTTCCCTGCTCGGCCCCAGCGGCTGCGGCAAGACCACCGTCCTCAAGATGATGGGCGGTCTGATCCCGGCAAGCAGCGGCCTGCTCGAACTGGACGGCAGGGCGATCACGGGCCCCTTCCCCGGCGTCGGCGTGGTGTTCCAGACACCGACGCTGATGCCGTGGCGCAGCGTGCTCGGCAACGTCCTGTTCCCGATGGAGGTGCTCGGCAAGAACGACCGCAAGGCCAAGGAGCGCGCGCACGAGATCCTGAAACTGATCGGCCTCGAGGGATTCGAGCATGCCTATCCGCGGCAGTTGTCGGGCGGCATGCAGCAGCGCGTCGCGCTCTGCCGCGCCATCATTCATGAGCCCTCGATTCTGCTGATGGACGAGCCGTTCGGCGCACTCGACGAACTGACCCGACTGGAGATGAACGATCTGCTGCTGGATATCCGGCGCGTGACCGGCGCCACCGTCATATTCGTGACCCACAGCATTTCGGAAGCCATCTATCTGTCGGATCGCGTGTTCGTGTTCTCCAAGCGCCCCTCGGTCATTGCGTTGGAGCTCGGTGTCGACATTCCCTATCCGCGCTCGCAGCAGACGCGGTTTCTGAAGGAATTCACCGACCTGGAGAAGCGTGCGAGCATCGCCCTGGGGGTGGTCAAGCCATGAAACAGGGGCTGCTCAACCTGCTCTATCCGATTGCCGGCACCGCGATCATCCTGATCGCCTGGCATCTCTATGTCGTCATGTTCCACGTGCCTGCCGTGGTGCTTCCCGGCCCATGGCAAGTCGCGGTCGCAATGGTGGAGTATGCCGGAATTCTGGCGAGCGAGGCCTGGGTCACGCTGCTCGAATGCATCTACGGTTTCGTGCTTGCGATGGGGATCGGTATCCCGATCGCCGTGGTGATGACCTATTCGCGCATCGCCAACCTGATGTTCTATCCGTTGCTGGTCGCAAGCCAGTCGATTCCGAAGGTCGCGATCGCGCCGATTCTGCTGGTCTGGTTCGGCACCGGCATCAAATCCAAGCTGGCGATGGCCTTCGTGATCGCATTCTTCCCGGCGGTCGTCGACACCGCGACAGGACTGAGATCGACGTCTCCCGACCTGCTGGAGCTCGCACGCTCGCTGCAATGCTCGCGGCTGCAGACTTTCTTCAAGATCCAATTGCCATCGGCGCTGCCGTCGATCTTTTCGGGCGCCAAGATCGCCGTCACGCTCGCGGTGATCGGCGCCGTCATCGGCGAATTCATCGGCTCCAACGAAGGCCTGGGCAATCTGTTGCTGACAGCCAATTCCCAGCTCAACTCGGCGCTGGTGTGGGCGTCCCTCGTCGTGCTCAGCGTTCTCGGGATGCTGCTCTACGGCGCGGTCGTGCTGGCGGAAAAAATCATGATGCCCTGGGCGCCGGACGGCGCCCACAAGTAGGCGACCAGTCTGGATCGCTCGACGGCCCACAATCGGGCGCTCCTTGGCGCACAATGCGCGCGCAGGACGGATGCGGCCCGTCAAAAAATGAATAAAGGCAGCACTCGCCGCCGCCATTGCGAGCGCAGCGCGACAAGTGACCGACCGGCAATAGCGGCCCGTATCAGGCCTTCAGCACCCCGGAGGCCTTAGCGATGTGGGTGGCAATCGCATCCATCAAGGCCGGCGAAAGGCAATCGTAGGGCTCAAGATGAAGTTCCTTCAGCCGGCCGCGAACCGCCCCCATCTGGTCAGGACGCGCGCCCAACTCGATGATCGAGGACACAAACGCGGCGAATTCGGGCGCCGACCAGCCCTGCTCTTTCGAAAGCTCCGTATGGATGAAGTCAAACCCGTAGAAAGGATGCTTGGCATTTTCGATGCGACCGTACATGTGCACGCCGCACCCCGTGCAGGCATGCCGCTGAATGGCGGCGTTGGAATCAACCACCTTGAGCTTGTCCGCACCCTTGGTGACATTGACCTTGTCTCGGGACGCGACGGCGACTTGCGCGAACAGCGCACCCGCAGGCTTCCAGCACTTGGTGCATCCGCACACATGATTGTAGGCAGTCTGGCTCCCAATGCTCACCTCCACCGGATTGGTTGTGCACTTGCAC
Source organism: uncultured Alphaproteobacteria bacterium (assembly GCA_963807865.1). Classification (GTDB taxonomy): domain Bacteria; phylum Pseudomonadota; class Alphaproteobacteria; order Rhizobiales; family Xanthobacteraceae; genus VAZQ01. Next base: position 66,478 of record CAWEDK010000021.1, read on the forward strand.
ACCAACGTTCCGCCCGCAAAGCTTGGCGAACCAGGCTTCACGCCATTGTCGACTGACGGATGAATTGAGATGCTTGCCATTGTTTGTCCTCCCAAAGTGGTAATCGTTTTAGTTCTGTGCAGGGTGCTAGATCTTCGTAGCGGCATCAATACTGCCGAAGGCAAGTTCTCGTCGCTCTTGCAAGAGGCCTTGATTTTCGCGTAACGTATTTGGCTCAATGCCTCTTGAACTCTAGCCATTTTTTTCAAAGATGGAAACTTGCATCGTTCAGGCAAGAACTTGTGTTGATTTCCAGCGAACGTTACCCATCGGGGGCCTTGTAACGTGGGCCCTATGAGGCAAATACCTTAGCAGCCCTGCACGGCGTGTGAACCGATTTTGCCTATGCGTTTCCGACAATGGATGCCGATAACAAATGACGAAAGGAAGCCGCCATGAAAACCCGCGCCGCTGTCGCATTGGACAAAGGCAAGCCGCTCGTGGTCACGGACGTGGACCTGGAAGGCCCCAAGGCCGGCGAGGTGCTCGTCGAAGTCAAGGCAACGGGCATTTGCCACACCGATGAATTCACACTTTCGGGGGCTGACCCAGAAGGACTATTCCCTGCCATCTTGGGACATGAGGGCGCCGGCATCGTCGTCGATGTAGGGCCGGGTGTGACGAGCGTTAAGAAAGGCGACCACGTTATTCCGCTCTACACGCCCGAATGCCGGCAATGCCCATCATGTCTTTCGCGCAAGACAAATCTCTGCACCGCCATCCGTGCGACACAGGGTCAGGGCGTGATGCCGGACGGGAGCTCGCGTTTCTCGCTCGATGGCAAGAAGCTGCACCACTATATGGGCACATCCACGTTTGCGAATTTTACCGTGCTGCCGGAGATCGCGGTCGCCAAGATCCGAGAGGACGCGCCTTTCGATAAGGTCTGCTATATCGGCTGCGGCGTAACGACCGGCATCGGCGCCGTCCTCAACACCGCGAAGGTCGAGCCCGGCGCCAAGTGCGTGGTGTTCGGGCTGGGCGGCATCGGTCTCAATGTCATCCAGGGGCTACGGCTTGCCGGCGCCGACATGATCATCGGTGTCGACCTCAACAACTCGAAGAAGGAATGGGGCGAGCGCTTCGGTATGACGCACTTCGTCAACCCGAAAGACCTTGGCGATGAACTGGTCGCGCACCTCGTCAATATGACCAAGCACGGCGCCGACCAGATCGGCGGCGCCGACTACACCTTTGATTGTACCGGCAACGTCAAGGTCATGCGCCAAGCCCTGGAGGCCTCCCATCGCGGTTGGGGCCAATCCATCGTTATCGGCGTCGCCCCGGCCGGCGCAGAGATAGCGACTCGCCCGTTCCAACTGGTCACCGGCCGCGTGTGGAAGGGCACCGCCTTCGGCGGCGCGCGGGGCCGCACCGATGTGCCTAAAATCGTCGACTGGTATATGGACGGCAAAATTCAAATCGACCCGATGATCACGCACACCATGCCGCTTTCCGATATCAACAAGGGGTTCGACCTGATGCATGAGGGCAAGAGCATTCGAAGCGTGGTCGTGTTCTAAGCGCTCGGAATCGGAGCGCGGCAGGTGCTAAGCTCCGATCGGCTGAAGATCGGCAAGCGGCAGGAGCCGTTGCGCAGAGCGACAAAGGCATCGTCGTTCTGGTTTGCGCAATCGCGCAGCCGGATCGCTGTGAGGAGAAGCGCCTGCAATTTGCGTGGCGGGGTTCGCTCATGCAGTGCGTCATGGCTGCACAGCCCTATATCGCCCAATGGATCGGAACACCCGCAATGGACTGTAAAGGAGTATCATTGCGAATATCCTCGCACGCGAGACAAGGCTGATGCGCAAGGATTCGCGCGGAGGTCGTGACAACTCCTCTCTGCAAAATCGAGCGGGCTGGCTCGAAGCTATTTTTGCTGGCAATTGGTAAGTTGCTTTTCTTCGATCGCGAACACATTTTCCTTAACGACCACGTTTTTAACGACGCAGGTTCGTCCGATTTTGTCGGTAAGTTTAGCATCGTACCGCCCGGGCGTGACGCCCGTGATCCTCAGCCGCTCATTGTGGTCGACCGTCCCGTCGTCATCGTTTTGGCACTGATTATGACCCCACTCGTTTCTCCCGGGTAGCGAGAACTGCAAGCTATTCAGCGTGTAAAGTGTGAGATTCCAAAACCGCATGCCGCTGCGTGGCTGCGCGGCGTCGGCCGCTGTCGAAGCGAACAATGTTACTGCAATAACGCACAATCTTCTCATTGCAATTTCACTCCTGTCACGCGCCGCTTGATCAGCCTCAAACTCGTCATTGCTGAGTGTCAGGCGTTGAGCTTATATACTCAAGCTAGCTCTACCGTAACTGCCGTCCGGCGTTCTCCTTGTAGTCGCATCCATCGGAAGGGAGGAAGCATGAGACCTTCCGTGATCTGGGCCGCGCCCGGTGCAATTGGCGCTCTGCTTCTCGCGGGTGCCGCGGCATCTTGCCAGGAAATGAACGACTACCCCACCGTTGTGCGCGCCGACTACGTCTTTGCCTGCATGAAGGCCAATGGCGAGACGCGTCGTGCGCTCGAACAGTGCTCCTGCTCGATCGACGTGGTCGCGTCGGTGATCCCTTATGACCGGTACGTCAAGGCCGAAACCGTGCTGAGCATGTCGCAAGTCGTCGGAAATCTAGGATCGCAGTTCCGCTCGACGGAACAGGCAAGGGCAGCGGTGGACGACCTGCGTCGCGCCCAGGCCGAGGCCGAAGTACGCTGTTTCTAGCTCGTTACATCTCCGATGCAACCGCGGGCCACTCGCGCCGGAATATTTTTCCGTCAGTATCCTTGACCTCGACTTTGAATGTCGCGGCCCCATTGGGGCGGTAGGTGAAGCGGAAGTTTGGATCTTCCGAAATCGAAATCCCGGCTTCCATGCTGAACAGCAACGCATCGCCCTGCCACACGCGAAGCTCGTCGACAAAGTGCGCCGGGATATAAAGCAGGCTCACCTGATTGCGCTGCAAACCCGAATTGTTGGGGTGGCGGATCGTGACCTCCGCCTCACGCGGAGTACTGACGGCTGCGCTGGTCGGCTTGCCGAAAACCTTGAACTTCATCTGGCCCAGGTTGGCGATTGCCTCATCCGCGTTCATCGCGGCGGGAGCAGCGCACCCGCCTGACGCTTTCACATAGCTCTTGACCACATAAAGCTTGCTATCGCTCAGCTCAGCAACGGCATGCACGTTGGTGTAGGAATTGACGCGCACGCGCGTCGAGATCATCGAAACGCCAGCGTTGTCGCCGAATTTGAACGTCGCCGCGACCGGCGCGGGATTGTCGTCGATCACCAACGTGAGCGATTTGAGACCCCGCGTGTCGCCCGGCGGAAGAGTCACGCGCATCGTTACCGGAACGATTGCCGCGTCCTCGGCACGCGCCGGCATCTCGATACCGACAAGGCCGGTGCCGTCGGCGAGCGGGCGGCCCTTAAAGATCTGCTTCGAGAGCGACGACCAAGCATCTTCAGGTTCAGGAGTTGCAGCCTGCAAAAGTGGCGCAGAATCTGATATATAACACCGCCATAAGGCACGCACAGCAAAGCCAAGTCCATCGGAGCCCGGTCAGACGAACGGACCGGCACAGGATTGTCGATCATGGTTCATTCCCGCGTTCTGGGATGCTGACAAGTGGGGAACAATACGCCCCGCCGCACTGCAATTCTACTCCCATTCGAATGCCGTAGCGGCGGTGGCGTACTGGCGTTGCCTTCTAGTTCCACCATACTCGGTTAGATTCCGCAGCGCGTTTCGAGCCGCGAGGATCCTCTGCCCGCGCTTGACCGAAGCGGCGCACATCCTTCGCCAAGCATTTGAGGTACCTCCGCTGGCTTCAATGGCGGCTTGCCCAGCAAACGGCATCCGACGCCGAGCAGGTAAGTGGTTGCGTCCCACCAATTGACCAAGCAAGAGGGCCCCCGCCCACTCGTAGGGCAACAATATTGTAGCTGCCTTCGAAGGGGGTTGCTGGCCCTCAAGGCGGGAGCGTGAATTCGCTCCGCGTTGATTTAGGTTGCACCCTAAAAAGCACCGGCATAGAGTTTATCGAGTTCCGGCTTCAGGAAACGTCAGCGCCTAGGGAGGCTGACGATCCGTCGTAGGCTAAGGCAGAGTTAACAATAACGTCGATCCTGCGACCGCTGCCGAGAATTCGCTGACTAAGCTATGGGTCTATGCTGAGCGCAGCCTTATTCGGCATTCGCATCGGCGGGCCCCTACGACAACGTCGCAGGGAGGAAAGCGATGCGAAAATTCTTTTACACGACTTGCCTGAGCGCTGCCGCGGTGTTCGCGGCTGGGACGGTATCTGCAAACGATGAATTGGCGAAGCTGCAGCAGGACGCCAAGCAGTGGGTGATGCAGGCGGGCGATTTCGCCAATACCCGCTATTCCGCGCTCAAGCAGGTCACGGCGGACAATGTCGGTAAGCTGCAGGTGGCTTGGACATTCTCGACCGGCGTACTGCGCGGCCACGAAGGCGGCCCGCTGGTGGTCGGCGACATGATGTACGTGCATGCGCCGTTTCCAAACACGGTCTTCGCGCTGAACATCAAAGACGAGAACAAGATCGTCTGGAAGTACGAACCGAAGCAGGACCCGAACGTCATCCCGGTCATGTGCTGCGACACGGTCAACCGTGGCGTAGCTTACGCCGACGGAAAGATCTTCCTGCATCAGGCCGACACGACGGTCGTCGCACTCGATGCCAAGACCGGCAAGGTCGTCTGGTCGGTGAAGAATGGCGATCCGAGCAAGGGCGAGACCGGCACATCGTCGCCGCACGTGTTCAAGGACAAGGTTATCATCGGCATCTCGGGCGGCGAATTTGGCGTCCGCGGTTCGGTGACGGCCTACAACATGAAGGACGGCAAGCTGGTTTGGCGCGGCTATTCGATGGGCCCGGATAGCGACACGCTGATCAACCCGCAGAAGACCACGAATCTCGGCAAGCCGGTCGGGCCGAACTCCGGCACCAACACCTGGCAAGGCGAGCAGTGGAAGATCGGCGGCGGCACCACGTGGGGCTGGTATTCGTTCGATCCCGCGCTGAACCTGATGTACTACGGGACAGGCAATCCTTCGACCTGGAATCCCAAGCAGCGCCCCGGTGACAACCGTTGGTCGATGACAATCTTCGCGCGCGATGTCGACACGGGCGAGGCCCGATGGGTCTACCAGATGACGCCCCACGACGAGTGGGACTATGACGGCGTCAACGAAATGATCCTCGCCGACCAGCAGATCGGCGGTACCGCGCGCAAGACGCTGGTGCACTTCGATCGTAACGGCTTGGCCTACACGCTCGACCGCGTTAACGGCGAACTGCTCGTCGCTGAAAAGTATGATCCGTCGGTCAACTGGACCACCGGCGTCGACATGAACAAGTCGTCGCCGACCTACGGCCGCCCGACGGTTGTGAGGCAGTATTCGACCGACCAGCAGGGCGAGGACGTCAACACGAAGAACATCTGCCCGGCGGCGCTCGGCACCAAGGACCAGCAACCGGCGGCCTACTCGCCCGACACCGGCCTGTTCTACGTGCCGACGAACCATGTCTGCATGGACTACGAGCCGTTCCGAGTTCGTTACACGGCAGGGCAACCCTATGTCGGCGCCACGTTGTCCATGTACCCACCTAAGGGCGAGACCCATATGGGCAACTTCGTCGCCTGGGACGCCAAGACCGGCAAGATCGCCTGGTCGCTCAAAGAGCAGTTCTCCGTGTGGTCGGGTGCGCTCGCGACCGCCGGCGGCGTGGTGTTCTACGGCACGCTCGAAGGTTACCTGAAGGCCGTCGATGCCAAGACCGGCAAGGAACTCTACAAGTTCAAAACCCCGTCCGGAATCATCGGCAACGTGATGACCTACGAGCAAGGCGGCAAGCAGTATGTGGCCATCCTGTCCGGCGTCGGCGGGTGGGCGGGCATCGGCCTTGCCGCCGGACTGACGGACCCGACCGCCGGCCTCGGTGCGGTGGGCGGCTATGCCGGGCTCAATAACTACACCGCGCTCGGCGGCAGCCTGACGGTGTTCGCACTGCCCTGAGCATTGCGAATCGATGTCCAAGCTAATGAGCAGCCGGCGCGTCGCAGATCGTGGCGCGCCGGCAAGCTTTTCCGGACACGGTTTTCTGGCCTGGCATAAAGGAAACGCTCGTGAGAATCCGTTTAATGAGAACGGGGGTAGTCCTATTCGCACTCGCCCTGAGTAGCGCTGTGTGGGCGGATGGCTCAGGCGACCCCGCCGCCGTCAAGCAGGAGGATGGCAAATACCTCGATAAGAACGGCAATCCGACCTACAAGATTCAGGCGGATGGGACCGTCGATTGGTACACCTATTCGGGCTACCGTCGCTATCACTCCGAATGTCACGTTTGCCATGGCCCCGATGGCGAGGGGTCGACCTACGCACCGGCGCTGAAAAATTCCCTCAAGACGATGAACTATGCCGACTTCCTCGGCGTGATCGCGGCCGGACGCAAGAATGTCACGACCTCGCAGGAGAGCGTGATGCCGGCCTTCGGCCTCAACAGAAACGTCGCCTGCTACATGGACGACCTCTACGTCTATATGCGGGCGCGCGCCAATGACGCCTGGGGCCGGATGCGACCGTCCAAACGTGAACCGAAACCCGAGGCCTACGCGCAAGCGGAAGACTCCTGCATCGGCAAAATTTGACGATCAACGACCTGGGCGGGGCGCCGCCGCGGGTACGAGCAGCACCATGCGATGTTCCGAACCTGCGCCAACCTGGAGCTAGCTTCGATATGACCGATACCGGCAAATGGAGCTGGATGGTTCGCGCACTTTCCATCGCGTTTGCGGGCACCGCCATTTCGGCGCTCGCGTGGGCCGAGGGCCGCGAGCCTTTTCATCTCTCGATCGAACTCGTCGATCCCCACGCGTTTCGCGTATGCGCCGATCCGCACAATCTACCCTTCTCCAATGAGCAAGGTGCGGGTTTTGAAAACAAGCTGGCCGAGTTGTTCGCCGAAAAGCTCTCCAAGAAATTGAGTTATGCGTGGCACCCGCAAGCTACGGGCTTCGTGCGCAACACTCTTGGCGCGCACCGGTGCGATGTCATCATGGGTTATCCCCAAGGCGACGATCTCGTTCAAAGCACCAACCCGTATTACCGCACCGCCTATGCTCTTATTTTCAAAAGCGGCAGCGACCTCGAGGGCATCAGTTCGCTTGCCGATGAACGGCTCAAGCAAAAGCGTATCGGCGTGGTCGCCGGAACGCCACCGGCCTCATACCTCGCGGTCAATAGTCTGCTTGGCAAGATGAAGCCCTATGCCCTGATGGTCGACACACGCTTCGATTCGTCGGCGGAAGCAATGGTCAAGGACCTGAAGACGGGCGAAATCGATATCGGCGTGCTGTGGGGTCCAATGGCAGGTTTCTTTGCCCAACAAGCCAATCCATCGATGCAAGTTGTGCCGCTCTTGAAGGAAACGGGCGGTCCGCGCCTGGCTTATCGCATCGCCATGGGCGTCCGAGCCTCGGACCAGAACTGGAAGCGTGAACTCAACGGGCTGATCCAGGCGAACCAGCCCGAGATCAACAAACTTCTCCTGAGTTATGGCGTTCCGTTGCTCGACGAAAGGGATCAGCCCATCACCGAAGACGCCACTATGAAGAAGCCATGACGGTGGTCGCGTCCCGGCTCGCCGGGCTTGTATTTGTTCGTGCTCGCGCTGGCGCCTTTGTCCGTGTCGGGCCAGAACATATCCGAGCCGGAGGAATACCGGACTGAGGACTATCGTGCGCCGACACCTGCCACCCTTCGGGGCGCACGCACGGTCACCACCGCCGAAGCCGAGCAAGTCTGGAAGGACGGCACCGCCGCATTTATCGACGTGCTGCCACACACGCCGCGCCCGGCCAACTTGCCGCCGGGAACGATCTGGCGGGACAAGCCACGACGGAACATTCCCGGCAGCACCTGGCTGCCGGATACGGGATACGGCGCCCTTGCACCGGAAACCGACGAATATTTCCGATCCAACCTCGCGCGCGTGACCGGCGGTGACAAGACCAAGACACTCGTCGTTTATTGCCTGCGCGACTGCTGGATGTCGTGGAATGCGGCGAAACGAATCCTGGCCATGGGATATGCCAACGTCGTCTGGTATCCGGACGGCACCGATGGCTGGGCGGAGGCCGGCCTGCTGCTGCGGGAGTCGGCGCCGGAACCGCAGCCGCAACATTAGTGTCAGCCCGAAACATTATTGCACGAATTACATGAATGCTGCGCAGGTTGACGCGCCTGCTTCAGTGCCTACTCGATTGCCTGCTGCACAGCTCGGCTGAGCGCGAACAGCCGCTGTTCAATCAGCGTTGGAACCTCGCAGACGTAGCGCATCGTCTTGCGCCGATCTTCGAAAATCCGCGTGTTCCATTCCACCCGATTTAAAAGGTCCTGCAACTTGCTCTGATCCTGATTGGCTGCATTCTGTAATCTATGAACCTCGGAAATATCGTTACGGATATTCTCCGCGGCGTCTTTCATGCGGCGACCCAGGCGCTCGATCCCATCCATGACTTCGGTGCGTTCGCGATTGAGCCGATCGAGCAGGCCGGCGAACAGGAGCTTGCCCTTTTCCTCGCGCTCAGCCGCGCTCCCGGCAATAAATTCGGCGATGCGCCGTTGCGCTTCCTCGATCGGCACGCGGCGCGGCACCAGCCGCAGAACCAACTCCTTGACGCGCGCATCGTTCTCCCACGTCTTCTCGGCATCGTCGATCGGCGGTCCGGCCCAAATCGCGGCGACGGAAATCTCGGGTACCTTCGCCTGGACGCATGGCCAGTCCGGATATCGCGGATCGGCTGCCTGCGACGGCCCGCAGGCTGCGAGGCAGTTGGCAACAACGGCCGCGAGGAGATGTAACAAGCGCCTCATGTACCTTACCTGCTCAATTGCCCTCACTGCTGCGAGATGGTGATGCCCCAAGGCAGTTCGCCGACTTGAATCGTCTTGATTGCTCTGAGCGATGCGACATCGATGACCGATACGTCATTCGATACGCCGTTCGTGGTCAGGAGATACTTTTCGTCGGGCGTCAAAGCCACGTGCCAGACGCGCTGGCCGACGAGCACATACTTCGTGACCTGGTGCGTGGTGCCGTCTACCACCGCGATGCGGTTGGCGGGCCCAAGCGCCACAAAACCGATCTTACCGTTGCGCGTCAGCGCGACGCCGACCGGCTGGATTGCTTCACGGCGCATCCCGCGAATCTCGAACGCGATCTTCTTCTTGACCTCGCGCTTCACCGGATCGATGACGCTGACGGTGCCGCCGATTTCAGACGACACCCAGACCTCGGAACCATCCTGCTTGAATTCGGCATACCGCGGACGGGCATCGACGAGGATATTGGCGACGATCTCCCGCGTGGAGGTGTCGATGAAGTGCGCCATGTTCGTCGTTTCCGACGTGTTCACCAGGATCTTGCCGTCCGGACTGAGGCCCATACCCTCGGGTTCGACGCCGACCGGCACTTCGCCCAACCGGGAGCGCCTCTCGAGGTCGATGACCGTCACTGTGTTGTCGTTCTCGTTGGCGACGTAAAGAATCTTGCGGGTCGGGTCCTCGATGAATAGCTCCGGGTCGGGGCCTGACGGCAGCGTATCGACCACCTCGTTTGTCTTGGTATCGATCATCTGGATGGTGTCGTCGTCGCCGACCGCGACGAGCACATACTTCTGGTCCCGGGTGATTGCGATACCGCGCGGTCGTTGGCCGACCTTGATCGTACGTACGACCTCCCACTTGTTCGTATCGATCACGGAAACCGTGTTGCTCTTTTCGTTTGACACATAGGCCAAGTAGGCTCCCGCCTGACTGGCTGAGACGGTCGACAGGGCGAGGCCAAGAAGGAAGCGAGCAACCAGCATGCTCCTATCCTCATCTATTTAAGCGGCACTTGGTTTCCGGGCGGTCGTGGCCGAGCGTGTCCAGTTCCGAGAATTGATGCAAGAAGCCTTCCTGGGGCGAGACCGAGACGACAACCCGTCCATCCGACAACAGGATCGGCTGCCGCAATTGAAGATTCCAATCGCGCAGTGTGAGCCGTTGGCCCTTGAATGCGGCCAGGGCGAAATCAGGACCTTTGAGGAAATCCAGCATCGTCTTGGGATCGGTCGAACGGGTGCGCGTGGCCGCCTCGCCGATCATGCGCGCGGCCGCCCAGGATTGGCCGTCAAGCGCGCTCATGCGCCGCGAGTACATCGCCCCGAACCGGTTTTGCAGCTGGTGAGCACCCCACTGGTCATGAGCAGGATCCCAGCTTTTCGGGATGAGGCCGGCGGAGCCCGCGACCGGCCGCGGGTCCCATGTCCGATAAGGCAGGTAGCTGGCGAACACTTCACTCTCGTCCGCTGCCACCAGCACGTCATAGACGGGGGCGGATTGCGTAAACATCGGAATCTGACGCTGGATCTGGACATTGCCGGTGTCGGTGCGGCGCGCACCACCGGTGTCTTCGAAGACCCGCTCCTGGACGATCTTCGCGCCGAAACGCATTGCCGCCCGCCGAAGCGCATCTGCGAAGAGGTTGTCCTTCGGATGTGAGCCGACGACAAGCAGCCAGCGCCGCCACTTCTTCCATACGAGATACTGCGAAAGTCCATCGGCCAGCATCGACCGCGTCGGCGCTGTATGAATCACGTTGGCGCGGCAGTCTTCCTCACGCAGACGGTCATCGATCGCGCCCGCGTTGAAAACCAACAGTCCCTGATCACGCCCCGCGTCGGCTGCCTTGAGCAAGGCATCCGGCGGCAAGTCGGCGATCACGACCGAAATTCCGCGTTCCGCGAGCGCCGCCACTGCGGCGGGTACATCGTTCGCAGTCTTTAGCTGGATATCCTCGAGCAGAAATCGCTGATTGAGGAAGCGGCCAGTGGTGTTGTTGTCCCCGATCGCAAGTCGCGCCCCCGCGATCCCGTCATTGTCCGACGGCACGTCAAGCGGCGATATCGCGGTTCGAATTTCCGAAAGCCGCAGGTAACCAACCTTAATTTCCGTAGGCTCGGCCGCGAGCGCACCCGACGTTAGCGCTAACACGATACCGGTGGCGAACAGATGTCGAACCAAGGCCCTTCTCCGGCTGGCGCCCCGCTGACGCCCTACCAATACCTGGGTCTCGCGTTTCAATCACTACTAATTTGTCATATGCTCCGCCCACATGCGGAAACAAATGGACACGGCCAAGGTCACCATGGGCTGCTCGATGGTGGTTCTAACCATTCTTCTGGTGTCATTGTTCCCTGCCACGGTCAGCGCGCAACAACGCCCCACGGCGGTCTTCGACTTCGAACTGGTCGACACCAGCCGGCAGGATCGGCTGGCTCCACCGAGCGCGGAACACCAGGCGCGGCTTGCCCTCATCAGCAATCAGTTGCGCGAGCGGCTCGCTGAGTCGGACCGCTTCGCAATCGTGGATATTGCCCCCGTCAATGCGGAAGCACACGCGAACAATCTGCAGTATTGCGGAGGGTGCGACGTTCGCCTCGCCGGCCAGATCGGAGCCGATCTCGCGGTCACCGGTGTCGTCTACAAGGTGTCGAATCTCATCCTGAACATGATCATCTTCGTTCGCGACGTTAAAACCGGCGGCATTGTCACGATCGCCCAAGCCGATATGCGCGGCGATACCGACGTGACGTGGACGCGCACGCTCGATTGGCTGGTGCGCAATCGCCTTCTCGCGGGCCAAAGCACGCGCCCGTGACACTCGCGAGCCCTACCGGACCGCAGGTAAGCGAGATCGTCTCAGTCTCTGGAATGCGCCGCAAGAAGATCACGCTGCACGAGTGGTGCAACCGCCCGCGATAGAGATGACTAGTATCGGCTCCGGACGCGCGAGCCGTACCGAACGGACTAGAACTCCGCGGGCAGATAGCCGTTGATTTCCAGACCGATACATACTTCAACGAGAGTCGGGGTGGTCCAAGCCATGATGCTTCCTCGTTCTTCGTTCCAGCAGGTAATAAACTCAACAAACACTACACGCGGGCGCGACCTGTGTAAACTACGTGAAAAATAATGTTCGAAACGCTGTAGCCGTCGCCGTCGAGCCCCAGCCGGTAAAACCGAATGGCCGAGTGGATTCGTATCCGGAAGCGATCGCTTGTCTTCTTCGAGCTTTCGTCCGCCCTCGACCTCTTGCTTTGGAATTGAGATCGAGTTTTCCCGCGGTCAATGGCTCGGAAATCCAGCTCATCAAATGAGCCGCAGATCACATGGTAGTTGGGCAGATCCACTGGTAGTCGGATCGCCTGCTGGCCAATGATCGCCGAAGCATTCCAAGTAGCCGCGCAGTTGTCACGCGGCGTCACCTTGTCACCCTGCACTCCCGCCTGATAATTACCTTCTCGTAACAATCTGTGCCGCCTCTGCGAGCGAGATGATTGGAGATATTATGTCACTGAAAGTAGTTTCTCGATCGCGCTGCTTTGGCGGCACACAGTTCACTTGCCAACACGAGTCGTCCGAAACAGGAACCACAATGCGATTTGCGGCATTCGTTCCACCGCAGGCAGATCAACGCAAGGTCCCAGTTGTTTGGTATCTGTCCGGTCTAACCTGCACCGAAGAAAACTTTACCGTAAAGGCGGGCGCTCAAAGGATCGCGGCCGAACTCGGGCTTCTGCTGATCGCTCCCGACACGAGCCCACGCGGGGAAGCAGTACCGGGCGACCCAGCGGGTTCATATGACTTCGGCCTGGGCGCCGGATTTTACGTCGATGCAACGCAACTACCATGGTCCCGGAACTACCGGATGGCCAGTTATATTGAGCGTGAACTCCCCGCTTTGATAAGTTCCGAATTGCCGGCCGATATCGAGCGCCAGAGTATCATGGGCCATTCTATGGGCGGCCATGGCGCCCTCACTATCGCCCTGCGCAACAGAGCCGGCTATGCATCAGTATCGGCTCTTTCTCCGATCAGCTCTCCGATGAACTGCCCCTGGGGCGAAAAGGCCCTGAATGGATATCTCGGAAGCAACAAGGAGGATTGGCGAAAATACGACGCCTGTGCGCTTCTCGAAGACGGCGCGCAATTGACTGAACTCCTCGTCGATCAAGGCACCGGGGACCCGTTCCTGGAATCCCAACTCAAACCTCAGCTTCTGCAGCGCGCCTGCGCTCAAGCCCACGTTCCACTAACGTGGCGCATGCACGAAGGCTACGATCACTCCTACTTCTTCATTTCCACGTTCATTGAGGACCATCTCCGTTGGCACGCGCAGCGGCTAGAAGGTCGCTAAAAACATTATAGTTTGAATGGTGCGAGCGTGATTGTGGCGAAGAAGACCGTTCCCATCGTGTTTACCCTCGGTATCGCTGCCTCATTGGGAGCCCTGCGGCGGTACGATATGTGGTGACCTGCTCCCCTTAAATGCCCCCGCTTTTGGGTAGAGTCCGTTCCCATCGGGAGACGGACACATGCGCAAGAGCAGATTCACCGAAGAGCAGATCATCAAGATCCTGAAGGAGCACGCCGCTGGGCTGTCGGCCAGCGAGGTGTGCCGCAAGCACGGCATCAGCGACGCGACGTTCTACAAGTGGCGATCCCGGTATGGCGGGATGGAGGTCTCCGATGCTCGCAGGCTCAAGGCGCTGGAAGACGAGAACCGCGGCTGAAGAAGCTGCTGGCGGAGATCGATGCTGGATGCATCGACGCTGAAGGAGATGCTCGGAAAAAACTTCTAACGCCCAGCTTGCGCAAGCGTGCTGTGACCTGGGCGGTCGAGGAGAAGGGCTACTCGCAGCGGCGGGCCTGTGGGCTCGTCGGCCTGCACCCGAAGACCTATCGCTAGCCTCGAAGAGGACTGGCGATGAAGGGCTTGCGGGCCAAGCTGCGCGAGCTGGCGTCACAACGCCGGCGGTTCGGCTATCGACGCCTCGGCCTGATGCTGGAGCGCCAGGGCATCAAGCTCAACCCAAAGAAGCTCTACCGGCTCTACAAGGAAGAGCGGCTGACCGTGCGCAAACGCGGGGGCCGCAAGCGGGCGCTGGGCACCCGGGCGCCGATGGCGATCCCGCAGGATCGGAACCTGCGCTGGTCGCTCGACTTCGTCATGGACACGCTGGTAAGCGGCCGGCGCTTCCGCATTCTCACGCGTGGTCGATGACTTCACCCGGGAGTGCCTGGGCCTGGTGGCCGACACCTCGCTGACCGGCTCCCGGGTCGTGCGCGAGCTCGATCGCATCATCGAGACTGCGAGGTTGCCCGCGCATGATCGTCAGCGACAACGGCACCGAGTTCACCTCGAACGCCATCCTGGCCTGGCAGGAGGACCGCGACATCGAATGGCACTACATCGCGCCGGGCAAGCCGATGCAGAATGGCTTCGTCGAGAGCTTCAACGGCAGGCTGCGCGACGAGTGCCTCAACGAGCACCTGTTCACCAACCTCGACGAGGCCCGCCAGATCATCGAAGCATGGAGGATCGACTACAACACCAACCGACCGCACACGAGCCTCAACGGGCTCACACCAACCGAGTTCGCAGCACGCCCCAACAGGGGCATAACTGGAACAGACTCTCCTTATAAACGAGGGCAAATTGGGGAGCAGGTCAGTGGGATCGGCATTTCGAGCCGCATAGGTGGTCCCAATGGGGTAACGTCCTTTTCTGAAATTGCGACCCGACTGAAGGAACACGCGAGAATTTCAGAGGTTTCTTCCGCTGTAACCCAAGAGAGGAGAGCGCGATGAAGCCGAATACGATAATTGCTGGCATATTGCTGGTCTTTCTGGTCGTAACGTCAGCAAGCGCTGGTCCATGCACAATCGAAATCGCTACACTTTCCAAGACTTTAGCAGCCAAAGACGCGGGTTCTGGTCCAACGCCCGGGGCGCAGACGCCAAGTCAACGTGCACCAAATCCGTCGGACCAGCACCCCCGAACAGCATCATGCGAGAGCAGACCGAAGGTAAGGCCACATCATCTGAAGACGTGCGTCGTCAAAACGCGGGGCTACCGACCTTAGCGCAGCCTGGCGGCGCGGCCACTAACTCTGTGACCGCCGATACCGTCGGAGCAGGCAATGCTCTGAAATCGCGCACAGCTGCTCGATCGCCAGGGCAAGGAAACTGAATGCATGGAAGCAATTAAGGAGGCGAAGCAGATGGCAGGGCCTCGCTAAATAGCGCCCGTTTGCCATTGCGCCCTCCATGCAAAAAAGCCTTGCCGCTGCTCGGCGGCTTTTCGCCTAGCGGATTTTTGAGCCGAAATTTGCGAAATCTGTGAGATAGGGCAGATTGGCGGAGATGGCGCGGCAAAAGATGGAAGGACGCGGGTTCGATGTTCTCATCGGACCCGCGTCCCATTTTTTTCATAAAAAACACATGTTGTAGTTGATCGTCCAGCCGAGGCATTTGATTGCGCGGTGGCGCTACTCTTAGCCCACACCTAAACCTGGAGCGTTATTGAGAGACTGCTAGAATTAATGTTTAGGAAGCGGTCGTTCAGGCGATCGTTCTGCATCACGACCAGCGAAACGGAACGATGAGCCTTGCACTCTCGAATCGCAGTCCGAAATACGCTTCGCGCGTTGCACTTCAGTCATCGTCATATTCTTTGCACCCATTACCATTGCCACCCTTCCGGCGATTCCGTCGGGGAAGAGCTCGTAGGTCGCAAGCGCTCTGGCAGAGCCACGTCCCGGACATACAATCTCATACTGTAGCGTGACGCTATCTAGCGTCAATTTCACGGCAGTGCACTTTTCGAAAGGATTGTTAGCGCTCATTATCGGCAGTGGCAGCTCGTCTACCTTTTTCTGTTCTGAAAGGCAGACATTTTTTGTGTGGTCGTTTGCCCATCGCTCAAGATGAGGCAGCTCGAGACGAAATGAAATTGCGTACAAGCCAGTTCGGAGCGGAAAATTTTCGCCGCGAACCTGCTCAACCGGTTGCGTCAGAATAACAAAAGTGGGATCGCGGCCCAGTGCAATGTCGACATCATGTCTCCTCCCTGTATTCTGCGCGACCAGTCCAGCAACCCTTTAGCAATAATCATGACGCGCGGCGATACGCCGACACTGTATCTATTCGCAGCGGCTCGGTCCCATTTTGATTTTTGTCCCAACAGCAAATCTCATGCGGTTGGCGGGCCAACAGAACCTTCTCGCCTAGTATTGCGGGAGCTTCGCCGCCAACCAGAGCGCTTGATGGTCGCACTCCCGCTATCAACGTCAGTTCTTGAAGCCAATCGATCCATGACTGGGATTTAAGTCTTCGGAAGGCCGCCGGTTCAAGCGAGACGAGGTATTCCGCATACACGAGCAGACAGAGACTGCGCGTGCGACTCTATTGCATAGAACGCGACGAGATTGTGCGACTCTTCATCGTGTGATCCGCGATGTCGTCGGCGGCTATCCCGGACGTGTTCGGAGATCTAGAGATCCTAGCCAATCATCGGCGTCTGTTTAGCGGAACGTCCAATATGGAGGCGGAAAGCGGACGTGCGATTGTTACAGGCCAGTTCGCGATTTAGGCCAGCGCGTCGCCTCGCCGTGCTAGCACGCGTAACGTCCATTATGGAATATTTTTCAAAACGTTTATGCTTGACCGACGCGGAACGAGCGTTAAATGTCCAATCATGTTCCGCCGATTGACGCTTAGAGCTACGATGGATGCACAGCGCGAGCGCACGATCCGGGAGGCGTCGCGTCACCTCGGGCAGGTGCTTTTGAAATCCCCGCACCAATGGGGCGGGTACCTCTAAACGTTGCTGGCTGCGAGTACGGGCTGGAGCGGCCCAATATAGGCGGCCATGAAGCGACCCTGCGTGGGTGCAAGGGCATCGTGGTCCAGCATTATGACCAACGGTCAAACCCGCTCGTCTTGCGACGAGCCGCCGGGCGTATCTTGCGCTTTGGCTTGGCAACCTTGGCCTTAGTTTGCGCGAGCCGGGCTTCCCTCAGCTTCGCGATACGGTCACTAGCAGCGCGTTGCTCTCGCCAGTATTCGGCGGTAGCGATATGCGCTTCGTCGGCTTGCGAAGGTTTGTGTACGGCCATTCGGGCTAACGCTTCTTCGCCTTGCGACGGCGAAGTGGCGTCGGTTCTGGAGGCTGTGCGCTTTCGACTGCCTCGCTCATTGCTTCCCTCACCAACCGCTCTGTCCTGAGGCGCTTGGCGGTTTCGCGCGTACGTCGCTCTAGCGCGTGATATTCCGCCATAGCAAGGATACCGTCAGCGGCAAACTGCGCTCGTCTCTCGTTACGAAACTCGCGCTCTTGGAGTGTTAGCCTCATATCAGCTCCTTAGTCACTAATATGGGTACTATGGAGCCTCGCCGCCCCATCGGCACCCCCTTATCTCCACTCGCATCCGCGGCAGGTCCAGCATCAGCCGTCATCAGTTGGGGCTTGTTGCGGCGGAGGGTGCCAAAGCGACGTAGGAGCCCGCCACTAATGAGCCGCTCAGGTCGCTTTTTGGTGTCGTCGGAATTTCTGAGCGCCGGACCTCTGCCACACGAGAATGCTGCAATTCGACCGCCGACCTAGCTCGTTGAAATAGCTCAAGGGTTTACAGCAGCGAAACCCGCCAATTCATCGAAAATGCGGCCTCCGGACACGGCGCCACAAAAGTCGGAGCATCTCTTGGCATTCAGGACGTCACGTTGCGACTCACGGACAGCGCCGTTTGCGGCGATGAAGGAAGAATGATCTGCTTAAGCGTTGCCCAATCAGGATAAGCGCCGGAAGCGAAGCCCTTATTTGCGAGAGAGCCGATCGACAAACGCCCCTTTCGAATCTTCAAGCGCACGGCGCCCCGATCATGCTCATAGAGGTCGGGGTGGGCGGTGAGGAAAGTGTGCTGCTCATATTCCGGCAACCCCGCCATGCCATTGACGTAGTGATGGCCGTTGCGCTCGACGTGCGTCAACCCCAGTAAGTTGACCAGGGCAAGATCCTGCTGCACCGCTAGCCCCGCTTGGGTGGTGAGATCTTCGCCGGACATGAAGTAGCCTTCGCCGCCAGCCTGAGCGTTCCACGACTTGCAACGCGCGGCATTGAGAATGGATTTGTAGAGGCCCTTGCAGCATTTGCTCGACACGCCCGTGTAGCCGAGCGCGCGGGCTGACGGGAAAGCCGCGAGGTCTGCGTCGGATTCGTCGACGATTACCGGCTTAATCCGCGAAAGCGACGACACGTCCTTGTCGAGTGCGTGCTTGCGGTTGATCGGCTGCTCGATGAACAGGATGCTGGCGACAAGACGCTCGAGTTGCGGCGCGGCCTGCATACGTCGCCACAGATCGAGTAGGGCATCGAGATCGTCATATTGCTCGTTGCCGTCGAGCGAGACGTGATAGGGCCCGGCGATGCCGTCAAGCACTGCCGCGATTTCCGTGAGGCGCCGTAGATCTGCGTCCGCCACGCCGCCGACCTTGAGCTTAAAGAAGGTGTGGCCGTAGGCGGCAACGACCTCTTCCAGCAATTCCGGCAGACCGTCATTGACGTCGCCAGGATGGCCGGCAATGACATCCACCAAGCCGACCGTGTGGCGCGCAGCGATGCTCGCATTGGGTGACAACTCCGCGAGGAAGCCTTGCATGTCGAAGCGGGCCAGCTCTGGTAACTGCGCCGGCAGCAGGCCCGGGTCGATCCCGGGCAGATTGACCCGCATCGCCTCATAGAACGAACAGCCTGCGCTGCCGCAAAGGGCGTCGAGAACCGCGCGATCGATCTGGGCGGGGCCAAAGCTTGCGACCAGGGGGTTAAGGCCGTGCTCCGCACCTGCGGCGATTTGCTCTGCGTAGTGGGCTGCGAAATGGCCGAACGCAGTGCGCGGCCCGGCCGGATCCGTGTAGGCGCTCGTGGCCAGGGCGAGCGCGAGCCGCAGTTGCTCGAAATTCTCCTCATTGGAGAGGGCAAGATCCTTGTCGAACCACTTGGGCACAAGCATTTCCGCCGCCGCTCCCCAATGCGAGCGACCGTCAGGAAACTCGATGCGGGCGCGCACGAAAACTTGCGGCGCCTCGGTGAGTGTCACCACGCCGAACCGAAAGGGCAGGCGCAAGCGCACCTCCCTCTCGTAGAGGCACACTTCTCGAACGGTGAATACAGGTGCTGTCACGCCAACGATCCTTTGACCGGGCAAGGAAGATAAAGGAAAATCGACGCGGCGTCATTGCTGGCGGACGCCCCGACGCCGGGTCAAAAACCAATGACGGGAATCGCTCGCATTGAAGTCGGCAGGTTCGACTACGATCTGGTCGGCGAATTCAAGTTCTTCACGAAAGGGGTACGCCCGTCGATCGTTGTGCGGTTGACCGACGATAACGGAGTCCAGGGTTGGGGTCAGTCGGTTCCGATCGAAACCTGGACGTACGAGACCGTGGAGAGCGTAGAGACCACGCTGCGGCACTATCTCGCCCCGGTCATTTTGGGCGCGGACCCGTCGGACCTTGCCGCCATTCATGAACGGATGGATCGCGCGATCCGGCCATCGTTTTCCGTGGGCCAGCCGGTGTGCAAGGCGGCGGTCGACCTGGCTTGTTACGACTTGTGGGGCAAACAAACCAACCGTAGCGTATCCGAGCTTCTCGGTGGCGCCAGACAACGACAGGTGCGGCTCAGCTGGACGGTCAATTCGCCAACGATGGCCGATGCGGAAGCCCAACTCGCGCTGGCGAATGCGCGCGGCTATGACAGTTTCAATATCAAGATCGGCTATCCGCAGACGCCACAATACGATCTCCAGCTTGTCAGTACGGTCTGCAGTTTTGCGCCCGACGGATTTCACTGGGCGGACGCGAACACTAGCTATGATGTGGAGACCGCACTGGCGATGGCGCCGAAGCTAGCGGACGCGGGCCTCCAGGGGCTGGAATCGCCGCTCCCGCCGAACCTGATCCGCGGATATCAAACTCTGAAGCGCCAGGGCGCGCTGCCAATTCTGATGGATGAAGGCATCGTTTCGCCGGTCGAAGTCGCGGAATTCATCGCGCTCGATATGTTTGACGGCATCGCAATGAAGGTTGCCCGCTGCGGGGGGCTTTGGAACGCATCGCGGATCGTGACTTTACTGCGCGAGAACGAACCTACTCGTCTTCGGCTCTGGTTTGACCGATCCCGATCTGTCGCTGGCGGCGACGGCGCACCTATTCGCGTGGGCCAACCTGGACCTGCCGACCGCCCTCAATGGGCCGCAATATATCGCGGGGCGCGGCACGACCGATCCGTCATTCCGGGCCAACGGCGACATGATCCCTGTGCCGACCGCGCCGGGGCTCGGCATTACAATTGATACCCGCGCCGAAAAGTCGCTGAGCGTTGCGGCGGAAGCCTAGATGATGACCGTGTCGCCACAGCAAACACTTTGATAGATTGTGTTGCTCGACCGCACCAGGCAGGACCATGGCTCTGCAAAATACCCCAACGGACAAGGCCGGGCGGCTCGGAATCAGGCTGCTGAGGTGGCTCACGCCGATCGCCGGCGTTCTGGTCTTCCTGGCGATCTGGCAGGCCGGGGTGATGCTCTCCAACGTGCCGGCGTATCTGCTTGCCGGCGCCCACGGAAATTGCCCGGACGTTCGTCGACGAACTCCCCAAGCTGCTGCGGAACGGCTGGGTCACGACCTACGAGATGCTGCTGGGATACTTTCTCGCCGTCGCGATCGCCATTCCGCTCGCAATTGCGATCACGTCGTCTCAGCGCTTCGACCAATTCATCACGCCGACGATGCTGTTCTTTCAGGTCGTGCCGAAGGTCGCGGTTGCACCATTGTTCCTGGTCTGGTTTGGCGTCGGAGCACTGCCGAAGGTTCTGGTCGCTTTCCTGATTTCGTTTTTTCCAATCGTCATCGACACCGCGGTGGGCTTGCGCTCCATGTCGTCGGAGATGAACGATCTGGCGCGCTCGATGGGTGCAAGCCGCATCCAGATCTTCACACAGTTCCGGTTGCCGACGAGCCTGCCCTACCTGTTCAGCGGACTCAAGGTGGCGGCGACGCTGGCCATCGCGGGCGCGGTCGTGGGAGAATTCGTGGGTGCGGACAAGGGCTTGGGCTATCTGCTGCTGGTGACGAACTCGAACATGGAGACGTCCTTGATGTTCGCCACCCTTGTCGCATTGACATTCATCGGCCTCGTCTTCTTCTACTCGGTTGAATTTCTCGAAACGCTCCTGATTCCGTGGCATGTTACCCATCGGGTCCGCGAAGAAAGCGGCACGATGTAATGTCGCTTGTGCGCGTGGAAGGAGCTTTCCCGCACACGCCGACTAACAACGCAACTGCCCGGTCCACCAAGACCGGCACACAAAATAAACGAGAGGAGGAAACCGTGAAGAGCACAACGAAGATGTACGCGTTGCTTGCCGCCGTCGCGGCGATCGTGGCGCTCGACGCTCCGGCCCGCGCGCAGACGCCGGAGAAATTTCAGTTTCGCCTGAATTGGACGCTCTACGGCGAGCACGCGCCGTTCTTCGTCGCCCGCGACAAGGGCTTCTACAAGGAGGAAGGGCTCGACGTCGAGATCCTGGAGGGCAGCGGCTCCACTACGGTTGCCCAATTGGTCGCCAACATGACCAACCCCATCGCCTACGTGGATGCCGCGACGATGATGCGCGGCGTCGGCGCCGGCATGCCGATCAAGGCGGTCGGCGTTACGCTCCAGCAAAGCCCGATGTCGTTCATCTACCGGGCGGATGCGCCGCGTCCCACCAAGATCGACGAGATCAAGGGCAGCCGCATCGCGATCACCGCGGGCGACGCCAGCCTTGCGATCTTCACCGCCTTCATGGGCAAGCTCGGCATGAAGGTGGAAGACGTCAAGCTGATCACCGTCGCCAATCCGCAGTCCAAGGAGCAGGCGGTCCTCAGCAAGCAGGCCGATGCGCTGCTCGGCTACTTCATGGATCAAGGCCCGCGAATGCAGCTGCAGACCGGCGTGAAGATGGGCTGGACGCGCCTCTACGACATGGCGGGTATCACGACGCTCAGCAGCGCGATCATCGCCAACAACGACTGGCTCAAGGACGCGAAAAATCAGGAACAGCTCAGGCGGTTTTTGCGCGCCTCGCAGCGCGGCTGGCAATACACCTTCGACAATCGCGACGAGGCCGCCGAGATCTTCATGAAGCACGCTCCGGCCTTCAACAAGGAGATTTCGCTGCTGGAAATCAACGGCACCATGACGATCATCCGCACGGACAAAACCAAGGGCAAGCCGATCGGATGGTCGGCGACCGAGGACTGGAAGGAGTTCGCAGGATCTCTTGGAGAAGTTCGCCAAGCTGAAGGCGCAGCCGGACGTCAACGTCTACTATACGAACGAATTCCTGTCGGCCCCGCCCTACAAGAAGTAGATCTCTGGATAGCTGATCTTCCCGCGCGCTTCGTGACCGCGGGAAGATCATCCCGAAGTGTCCCCGGCAAGACAGTATGAATCGACCGCACATTCGGCTGCAGAACGTCAGCAAGACCTATCAAACCAAGGATGGCGTAATCGAAGCGTGCGCGGGCATCAATATCGACATCAGGCAATCCGAGTTCGTCGCGATCGTCGGTCCCAGCGGCTGCGGCAAGACCACCATTCTCAAGATGGTCGCCGGACTGATCCCGTACAGCGCCGGAACGATCACGATCGGCGACAAACTCGTCGACCGGCCGCAGACCGACGTCGGGATCGTGTTCCAGGACGCAATCATGCTCGACTGGCGCAATGTGCTGTCGAACGTGATGCTGCAGATCGACATCCGCCACATGGATCGCGTCAAGTACGAGCCCGTCGCGCTGGACCTCCTCAAGGCCACGGGGCTGGGGGGATTCGAAAAAAAGCGGCCCTACGAGTTATCGGGCGGCATGCGGCAGCGTGTTTCCATTTGCCGCGCGCTGGTGCATGACCCAAGCCTGCTGTTGATGGACGAGCCGTTCGGTGCGCTCGACGCACTCACGCGCGAGCAGATTGCGATGGACATCCAGCGGCTCTGGATGGAGAGCCGCAAGACCGCGCTCCACATCACGCACAGCATCCCGGAGGCAGTCCTGCTGGCGGATCGCGTTGTGGTCATGGGACCGCGGCCGGGACGCATTGTCGAAATCATCGACATCGACCTGCCACGCCCGCGCCGGTTGGACAAACTGCCTGCAGCGTTCAATGATTATGCCGGGCGCATTCGCGAGATCTTCAAATCCAAGGGCGTGCTGGCGATGGACTAAAAGCCGGCGTGAGTGGGCCGCAAGATCCATTTTATATTCTCGCCTCCGCGGCACACGTCGTGGCCACTACGCCGTAATCTGATTAATCGGGCGTCTACAGGGAAATTATCGCGAAGTGGCCGCTTTTAGATCCTTGCGCCCAAGATCGCACCGTGATTCAGCGAGTTGAAAGCCAATTCCCTTGACCTCCCGGAAAATTCCGTCCGGGTGGGTTGGCAATGTGAGACGGAATCGGCGAATCCTCTACCGCGATGCTGCCCTGCTTCACGTGCTCCTTGCTTCAATCTTCGACCGGTTCAAGTCGCGTCGCCGCTTGAGATCGAGAACCAAAGTGCATCGGCGCGCCTTTGGCAAGGACGTTGTCGCGTCTGAGGTCTTGAATGAGGCTGAGCCCGGAACCTTTCTTCTCAATGAGAAGACGATCAGTCCATCGCCCCGACCTGTCCTTGCTCAAAATCTCCACAGGGCTGAGAGAGGCTGGTGATTTTCACGAGCCGGCCGTACCGTCACGGTCATGGTGGCAATTCTCTCTGCCGTTGTATCGATCTTCGCTTTCCGTTTTCGCAGCCGCGCCGCGCTCGAACTTAAGCTTATCGCTCTTCAGCATCAGTTGGCCGTTCTGCGCCGACAACGCCCCGGTCGACCTCAGCTTTCATCCCTGGATCGGCTTCTATGGGTGTTGCTCTACCGGATCTGGCCGCAGGTCATCGACGCGATGGTCCTGGTCAAGCCCGCAACCGTGGTCGAATGGCATCGCAAGGGCTTCCGGCTCTATTGGCGCTGGCGATCACGTCGTCCGGGACGGCCCAGGATCAGCCCAGAAATCCGTGATTTGATCCGCCGCATGAGCAGAGCCAACCCGTTGTGGGGTGCGCCGCGCATTCACGGGGAACTGCTCAAGCTCGGCATCAAGATCAGCCAGGCCACAGTTGGGCGGTGGATGCCGTGGCGGCCCAAGGTCCCCTCCCCGACCTGGCGGAGCTTTCTGCGCAACCACCTGCCCGACATTGCGGCGATTGACATGTTCGTGGTCGCCACGGCGACGTTCCAGCTGCTCTACGCCTTGATCGTGCTCAGTCTTGATCGCAGACGGGTCGTCCACTTTGCGGTCACGCCAAATCCCACGCAAGATTGGCTTTCGCGCCAAATGACCGAGGCCTTTCCCTGGGACACTGCACCTCGCTATCTGCTGCGGGACCGAGACAAATCCTATGGTCCGGCATTCCGTCATCGCGTTCGAGCGATGGGGATCACGGAGGTCATCACTGCGCCGCGATCTCCCTGGCAGAACCCGTACGCTGAGCGTCTCATCGGTTCGATCCGCCGAGAATGCCTGGATCACGTCATCATCTTCAACGAGCGCCATTTGCGCCGCGTTCTATCGAGCTATTTTCAATACCATCATGACACCCGAACGCATCTTTCGCTCGGCAAGGACTGCCCGCGGCCTCGTCCCATACAATCTCCCTCGGCCGGCAATATCATTGCCTTCCCGGAGGTTGGCGGTCTGCACCATCGCTATGAGCGTCGAGCCGCCTGAGGGAAAGACTGGACGTTCCTGCTCGCACCCCGTCCAACTGCCATCACGTTAATTTTGAGCAAGGACAGGTATAATTGCTGCGGACATTGGCTCGCTAACGTCATCCGAACAATGAGGCCAAGGGGAGGATCCGCCGATGTTGTCACGTCGCAGCTTTCTTAACAGCTCGCTCGCCGCCGGTATGGCGCTCGCAACTTCGCAACAGGCGGCGGCTCAGACGCCCGCCGTTCAACCCAGCGCGCAAGCGCATGATCGTAGACGCGCAGGTCCATTTGTGGAAGGCGAAATCGCCGGACTGGCCGTGGGTTCCCGGCATGAAACCGCAAATGCCCGAGCCGTTCACCATCGAGAAGCTGGTGCCGCTGATGGACGAGGCCGGCGTCGATCGCGCCGTCATCGTGCCGCCGTCTTGGCCGGGCGATCGCAACGATTATGGTATCGAAGCGGCCAAGCGATATCCCAACCGCTTCGCTGTCATGGGCCGCATCCCGCTTAAAGAATCCGCAATCGGCGCGAGCTGCTGCCGAAATGGAAGGAACAGCCCGGGATGCTCGGCGTCCGGGTGACGTTCCTCGGCCCCGCCGCCGCGTGGCTTACTGACGGCACTGCCGACTGGTTCTGGCCGGCAGCCGAGAAAGCCGGGCTTCCCGTCATGTTCCTGACCCGAGGCCGTCGGCGGAATTCGCCCGCATCGCGGAACGCCATCCGCAGCTCACGCTGATCGCCGATCATATGGGCGTGGTCGGCGATGTCGTGAAAGAAGGCAAGCTGGCGGACGCGATCGCGCAGACAGCTCGCTGGCCAAGTATCCGAATGTTTCTGTCAAGCTGTCGGCGGCTCCCAACAACTCAACGGAAGCCTACCCGTTCCGTGACTTTCTCCCCTTATCCGACAACTGTTCGACGCATACGGCCCGCGGCGTTGCTATTGGGGCACAGACATCACCAACGGCTACGACAAGGCCACCTACCGCCAGCGCATCGCCCAATTCACCGAGGAACTGCCGTTCTTGTCGGAGGAAGACAAGGACTGGATCATGGGACGGGCCATTCTTGCGCGCCTCGGCTGGACCTAGGTCGTGATGTTTGGTGCGAACAATGGCGGATCGGCTGATTGCCAATAGGTTTTAGCAGGCGTGAGACCTACCGGAAAATGTCCACATCACTGACCAAGGAGGGCGCAATGGTTGCTTTCACACTCAATGGTCAACGCAAGGAACTTGCGCTCGACGGCGAAACGCCTCTGCTTTGGGCATTGCGCGAACATCTCAAACTGACCGGCACAAAATTCGGCTGCGGGGTCGCGGCGTGCGGAGCTTGCACCGTGCACATCGATGGGTCGCCGGTCCGCTCCTGCATTACATCTCTTTCGATGGTTGACGGTCGCGCGGTCACCACCATTGAAGGCCTGTCTTCCGACGGCAGCCATCCACTGCAGAAAGCTTGGCTCGCGGAACAGGTGCCGCAATGCGGCTACTGCCAATCTGGACAGATCATGCAGGCTGCGGCTCTCCTTGCCCGTACCAAGACGCCGACGCGCGAGCAGATCGTCGAGCACATGGACGGCAACATCTGCCGTTGCGGCACATACCGCAAGATCATCAGCGCAATACAGCGCGCCGGACGGGAGGGTTGAGCCATGAGCACTCAGGTGAACCGTCGCGATTTCCTTGGTGGCAGCGCAGCCGGGCTCGCATTCGCCTTCACGGTCGCAGGCGCTCCGTTCAATCCTTCTGGTGAAGCCCAAGCCGCAGGCCTGCTGGAGCCAAACGTCTGGCTGACCATCGGCGTAGACGGCACGATTACCATCGTGTCACCGGCAGCCGAGATGGGTCAGGGCACGTTCACTTCATTGCCGGTGATTGTCAGTGAAGAGCTCGACGCCGACTGGGCGAAGGTAAAGATCATCCAACCACCGCTCTGGGACGCCAAGAAATACGGCAACCCGGAATATAACGGCCAGATGTCAACGACGGCGAGCTTTGCGGTGCGAGGCTATTTCAAGCCAATGCGCGTGGCGGGCGCCCAGGCGCGACGCGTTCTGATCGATGCCGCCGCAGCCAAATGGGGCGTTCCGGCGAGTGAGCTTTCGACTGAGCCGAGCATCGTCTTGCACAGGCCCTCCAACCGTAGTCTGAGTTACGGTGAGATCGCGGCATTCGCTTCGGTGCCCGCAGAGCTACCCAAGATTGAGGACAAAGACCTCAAGCCAACATCGAGCTTCCGCTTGATCGG
Organism: uncultured Alphaproteobacteria bacterium; assembly: GCA_963807865.1. Taxonomy (GTDB): domain Bacteria; phylum Pseudomonadota; class Alphaproteobacteria; order Rhizobiales; family Xanthobacteraceae; genus VAZQ01. The sequence goes on from CAWEDK010000021.1 coordinate 93,474, forward strand.
CAAGGATGTGCCGCGAGTAGAATTGCGCGACAAGGTCATGGGAACCGCGAAATATGCCATGGACGCTCAGGTTCCCGGCATGGTCTACGCGGCGGCGCTAAATTCCCCGTATCCGGGCGGCGCGCCCGACACTGTTGACGATACACGCGCGCGTCAAGTGCGTGGTGTGAGCGATGTCGTGAAGCTTCCCGGCGGCGTCGCCGTGATCGGAAACTCCGTGGAAGCGACGCAAGCCGCCAAGCAATTGCTCAAGGTTACATGGAGCAATAGCCCGAACGCGAGCTTGGACAGTGAGCAAGCACTCGACCGCTATGCGGCGATCGCTCGCGACAAGACGCAAGGCGGCGTGGACTATCACAAGTCCGGCGATGTCGTGGCGGCAATGGCGGGCGCCGCCAAGGTGATGCGTGCCGAATTCCGCACCCGATATGTCTATCACGCTCAGATGGAGCCGCTGAACGCCACCGTCGCGGTTTCGGCTGACGGAAAGTCGGCTGAAGTTTGGGCCGGCACCCAGAACACCGCCGGCCTCGTTGCCCAAGTGGCGGGCGTGCTGCAGACCGATCCAGTTAATGTAAAGCTCAACCAGCAATTACTTGGCGGCGGCTATGGCCGGCGTTCGCAGAACACGGTGGTGCTCGACGCGGCGCGGCTGTCTAAGACCCTGGGCAAGCCGGTCAAGCTGATTTGGAGCCGCGAGGATGACATCAAACACGGCAAGTTTCGCCCATCGACGGTGCAGTACATCGAGGCCGGGCTCGACGCTAGCGGCAAGATCGTCGCTTGGCACCACCGTGTAGTCGCGGAATCGGCGGTTCGCTTCATGATCGCCGGACGCGGCATTACACCGCCGCGCAGCGACCAGATCGTTATGAAGGGAACACCAATTCCGATGTACGGCATCCCGAACAAGCTCGCCGAGCATGTGGTTCAGGACGGACGGGCGCGGCTTGCTCCGTTGCGGGGCGTGGGCAACGCCCCCAACGCCTTCGCCATCGAAAGCTTCCTTGACGAGATAGCAATCGCGACCAACAAGGACCCGCTTGCCTTGCGCCTGGAACTGACGGCGCAGTCGCCGCGCGCGCAACACCTCGCCCGGGTAGTTGCGGAGATGTCGGACTGGAGCCGCAAACGAGACGGCCGCGGCATCGGCATGGCAATCATGGAGAAGGACGACACGCTCGCGGCCGGCGTAGCGGAGGTCTCGGTGGATCGCACCACCGGCAAGATCAAGGTCCACAACTTCTGGGCCGCAATCGATGCCGGCATCGCGGTGCAGCCGGCCAACATCGCAGCGCAGACCGAGGGCGGCATCATCTGGGCGCTCGGACATGTTCTGCGCGAGCAGATCACCATCAAGAACGGCAGCGTGCAGCAGTCAAATTTCACCGACTATGAGGTGATGCGCATGTCGGACGTGCCGAACATCGAGGTGAAGGTGGTTTCGACCGACAATCGCCCAACCGGCGCGGGCGAAGATGGCGCGCCGCTGGTCGCAGCCGCGGTTGGCAACGCGATCTTCGCTTTGACCGGCAAGCGGGTGACCGAGCTACCATTCTCTCCGGAGCGGATGCGTGGCGCGCTGGGGGCATAAGCGTCGTTCAACAACTTGCGAGGCGCGCTGTCATGCGCGCCTCTGCGGGAGGTCGCGAGAGATCTAACGTAGTGCTCAGCTGTGTGCCCAACGCTTCATTGAGCGCACCAAAATGCACGCGACGCGGGCCGGCAACGCTATTCTGTCCGTGAATACGGATCATTTTCTTGTGTCCCTATCGTAAATTGAATCCAGTTGTCGCGGCTGAGGGAATCGGGCGAGGCTGTCCCGATGCTGGCTCTCGTCAGATTAATTTTCAGGCCTGGTCGCCGATTTGTTCCGACCACGAGCGGCGCTGGAAGCTGAACTCCTGGTGCTGCGGCAACAGATCATCGTGCTCCGTCGCGGAAGGCCATCCCGACCAATATTCAGGGCCGCAGACAAATTGTGCTTGGCTGGCTCTGCCAGTTGTTCCCGAACGTCCGCAGCGCACTCACTATCCTGCGGCCGGAGACCGTCTTGCGCTGGCATCGCGCCGGCTTCCGCTCGTACTGGCGCTGGAAATCAAGCCGAGCAGGACGCCCCACCCTACCCGCCGATATCCGCCAGCTGATCCGCGACATGAGCATTGCCAATCCGCTATGGGGGCGCCCCGGATTCATGGCGAGCTACTCAAACTCGGGATCGATGTCGGGCAGACCAGCGTAGCCAAGTACATGGCGCGAAGGCGCGAGCCTCCGTCGCAGGGCTGGAAGGCCTTTCTTCTCAATCATGCCGACGGCATCGCCGCCATGGACCTGTTCGTGGTGCCAACGGTGTCGTTCCGGCTCTTGTACGGTCTGTTGATCATGGGTCATGGCCGACGACGGATCCTGTGGCTTGGCGTAACGGCACATCCGAGTGCGGAATGGCTCGCCAATCAACTCACGCATGCCTGCGGCTGGGATTTGGTCCCCACTGTCCCTCCCGAAAATTCCGTCCGCGCGGGCTTGGCAATATGAGAGGGAATCGGCGCATCCTCCATCGCGATGTTTGCCCTGCTTCACCTGCTCTTTGCTCTTGTCTTCGACCGGTTCAAGTCGCGGCGCCGGCTTGAGATCGAGAACCTGTATTTGCGCCATCAGCTCAATATCGCGATGCGGAAGGCTCCGCAGCGTCTGCGGCTGCGCGGAGCTGATCGAGCATTCATGGTCTGGATGACACGGCTCTGGCCAGGCCTGCTCAGCCTGTCGCGCGTGGTTCGGCCGGACACGATCCTGCGCTGGCATCGAGCAGGGTTTCGAGCATATTGGCGTTGGAAGTCTCGCGGTCGGCCGGGACGCCCCAAGATCAGTGGCGAACTGCGCGAACTCATTCGGCGGATGAGCCGGGAGAACCGGCTCTGGGGTGCGCCCCGCATCCACGGTGAATTGCTCAAGCTTGGGTTCGAGGTCGCCGAGTCGACGGTCTCCAAGTACATGATCCGCCATCGCGGGCCACCGTCGCAAACCTGGCGAACGTTTCTGCGCAATCATGCGGACGCGATCGCAGCGATCGATCTGTGCGTGGTTCACACGGCGACATTCGAGCGCCTGTTTGCACTTATTATCATCGGTCACGGGCGCCGCCAGCTGCTTTGGTTCGCTGTGACCCGGCATCCGACGGCCGAATGGTTGGCGCAGCAGATCGTCGAGGCGTTCCCGTGGGACACCGCGCCAGCCTACTTGGTCCGCGACAATGACGGCTCCTATGGTCAGGTCTTCAAGAACCGGCTGAGATCAATGGGAATTCGGGACCGCCCGACAGCACCGAGATCGCCTTGGCAGAACGCATATGTCGAACGGCTCATCGGCACGCTCCGCCGGGAATGCCTGGATCATGTGCTGATCTTCGGGGAACGGCATTTGCGGCGGGTGCTGAAATCCTACTCTCGTCTATTACAACGAGACGCGCACGCATCTGGGATTGGACAAGGACACTCCCCTCCCCCGCCCAGCGCAGCGATCTGGTACCATTGTCAGCGTTCCAATCCTGTCCGGACTACACCACTGCTACGCTCGGACATGATTTTCGGGAGACACACGTACCATCTATCCATGGAAAGTGACCCGCCGATCACAGAGCGCCATTAAGTCATGCTGCGACGCATCCTATGCAGACCTGAGCTCGAGCGACTCTGTGTCCACGCCATCAGGTCAATATAGATTCCGCGGCGGCGCCGACTGTGCAGGTGCGGATCGAGCATTCATGCTTCGGCCTACTTAAGCACACTCGGCAGCCACAACGCGATCGACGGCGAAAAGATTAGAAGCCCGACCAGCACAAAATCCGCCGCCAGGAATGGCAGCGTGCCGAGGTAGATTCGCGCCACCGGTATCTCGGGATTTTGCGCTTGGATCACGAACACGGTCATCCCGGTCGGCGGCGTGATAAGACCGATCGTACACATGACCGTAACGAAGATGCCGAACCAGACGCCGTCGTATCCTATGCTGGTGATCAGCGGCAGCGTCACCGGCACGGTGATCAAAATGGTTGAAACTTCATCGAGGAACGTGCCGAGCAGGATATAGAGCACCATCACGGCCATGATAATCCAGAACGGAGTGAGGCCCGCGATCTGCGTCCATTTTGTCAGCTCGCTTGGAAACTGCGTGAGCACGATGAAACGCGAGAAGATGAACGCGCCGACAACGATGAAAAAGATTGCCGCGGTCGTATACACTGTTTCGAGCAGGCATTCGGCAAGGCCGCGCCAGCCCATGACTCCAGTCACAAAGGCGATCACGATTGCCGCGAATGCCGCCATGGCGGCCGCCTCGGTTGGCGAGAACCAGCCGAGATAGATGCCGAACACGGCGAAGAAAAACAGCACAGCGAGCTTCCACATGCCGAGCGAGGCCCGCAGCCGCATGTGCCAAGGCATGGCTGCGACCCGCGGGATCCAGTGGGGTCGCAGCGCCGCGACGATCCAGACGGCGATCACGTACAGCCCCGCAAGCAAAAATCCCGGGATGAACGCGGCGGCATAGAGCTTCACCAGCGACTGCTCGGCTACGATTGCGTAGATCGCGATCAGGACCGAAGGTGGAATCAACACGTCGAGCGTTCCGGCAGAGGCTACGGCGCCCGCCGCGAATCCCGGATTATATCCGTGGCGCCGCATTTCTGGGATCGCAACCCGCGAGAACGTCGCCGCCGTCGCGATCGACGATCCACAGATCGCGCCGAACATTGCGCACGCGCCGATTGTCGCATTGGCGAGCGCACCGCGGATTCCGGAGAACAGCGCATTGCAGGCTTGGAACAATTCCGTCGCCATGTTGCCGCGCGCGGCGACGGTCCCCATCAGAATGAAAAGAGGAATGACTGAAAGCGAGTAGGCGTTCGCTAGATTGTAAGGTACGAGGCCGACCATTTTCAGCGCGCGTGCCCAGCCGTCAATCGCCGCGTAACCCAGCAGGCCTGAGGTTGCGAGCGCAACCGCGATCGGCACGCGCAGGAAGATCAAAACGAGAAGGAGAACTATACCGAGAATGCCGATGACAGTAACGCTCATCGTGCATCTCGGGAATTTTGCTGGCGACGAAGCGCCATCGCGAGCGCGGCGGCGGCCGCACCGACCATGCCAACAAGCAGGGCAAGCCAATGCCAGAACCGTCGGCAGCGCAAGATCGGCGGTGACATCATTGAATTCGAGGCTGTCACGCGCCGCGATGAACCCCTGCCATGCCATCACCGCGAGCACGACAACCGCAAGGAGGAGCGCAGCGCGCTTCAGCCCAGGCACAAGGCGCGGCGCCAAATCGTCGATCGCGTTGACGAGAATATTCTCGTCGCGCAGAAACACGCAGGGCAGCGCAAGAAAGAAGGTAGCGGCGAGCAAAAGCTCGACCAGTTCGAAGGCACCGCGAATCGGTAGACCGTTGAAGGCGCGCAGTGTGACGTCAGCTACCGTGATCATCAGCATGGCCACAAGCGCGACAGAGGCCAGCACGCCACAGATCAATGAGCTGATCTCGCGCCAGCGCGTCACGCGTGCCCCTCGGCCGATGCCTTCGCCACGGTCAAGTTTGCCTGGAAACCGGGCACTCACGACCCCTTTCGTGGCGGACCGACGTGGCCGGCCGGCACACAGACCAGAGCAACGACGTAACGGATCGTTCGGTGACGGCCGGTTCACCTCGACAGGTGCCGTCACCGATAAGCGGCGTTCAATCCCAGAAATTCTTCGATGTGGGGGCGTGTTTGTCAGCAAGCGTCTTCATCTGGCTATAGATCGCGCGCGCCGGAATCCCTTGCCCTCCATCTCCTTGATGTGCTTCTCGGAAACCTCGCCACCGATTTTACGAAACTTGGCGTTCTCTTCGGGCGAGAGTTTGATCGGTTCAGCGCCGCCGTCGACCAGGAGCTTCTTGCCGGCGACGTCGAGGCCGTCCCAGGCTTGGCCCACTTCCTTCTCGACTCCGGTCATCGACTTCGTGACCAGCGCTTGGAGATCGGGCGGCAGCTTGTTCCAGAAGTCCTAATTCATCACGACGGCGAAACTCGAAATGTAGGAATACATTTCGGTGCTGTATTTCAAGAGGCCTCCCATCTTGAACGCTATTCCGGCCCCACCGTAATCGATGAAGGTGCCGTCGATCGTGCCCTTCTGAAGCTGCTCAACCTGTTCGGTCGCGACCACGCCGACCGGCGTGCCTCCCAACGCAGCGACGAATTCGCGAATGGTCGGCGAAGCAAACCGGAGCCGCATGCCCTTCATGTCATTGGTGCTACGGATTGCTTTCTTGGTGGTGTGCACGTTACCGGGTTGATGCGTGAGTAGCAGCAAGACCTTCACACCGCGATGCTCGGCATCGAGATATTTCGAGCGCAGTTCCGGATCGTTGAGCACCTTGGTGCCGATCTCGGAACTGCCGACCAGGTACGGCAAGTGAGAAATCTCGGTGAGCGGAAAACGGCCGGGCGTTGCGCCGTGCAGGAACCAGGACACGTCGGCCTGGCCGGTACGCGCAAGGTCGTAGTGCTGCTGCATCGGACCCATCTGCGAGCCTGGGAAGCGCTTGACCGCGATGCGCCCGCCTGAATCAGCCGCCAGCTTGTCCGACCACCTGATCAACCATTGCGACATGGCGTGCTGGTCGCCGACGAAATACGCGATCTTCATCTCGATCGGCTGCTGTGCCAACGCTGGATTGGCACCCAGCAGCGCCGCGAGGGTCGCCATCAGCACGCACGCCCTTGTCTTCATGGTCATGCCTTCCTCCCAATTTGTCCCCGCAGTCGCTTCTGACTAGCGATCGTTGCGACCAAACTGCCAAAAATGCTGCATCACGGCAATGGCCGGACATTGCGCAGAATGTCGCTAAGACCGATAATCCTGCCCAACTTGGAGGCTACCCATGAACGAGCGCGTCAATCCGAGTGTGGCACGGCCGGTCATCTCGCAGAGCGCAGGCGTCACGGTACGTCGCGTCGGCGTCAATCTCGGCGCCGAGATCAGCGGAGTAGACCTGCGTCAGGCGCTATCCGAAATACAGTTCCGGGCGATTGAAATCGCGCTAGTCGAGAACGAGCTGATTATCTTCCGTGACCAGGACATTACCTCCGAGCAATTGATGGCCTTCGGCCGCAGGTTCGGCGAACTCACCGTGCATCCGTTCGCGCCAAACGAAGGCAGGAATGCGCCGGAGCTGATCAAGTTTCGCAACGACGAGACTACTCCGCCTTTCGGCACCGATGTGTGGCACTCCGACGAGACCTTCCGCGCCGAGCCGCCGATGGCGACGATCCTTTGCGCTAAGGAGATCCCTGCCGTTGGTGGCGACACGATGTTTGTGAGCATGTCGGCAGCTTATGACGGCCTGAGCGACCGCATGCAGCAGTACATTTCGGGGCTGTTTGCGATACACGATATGAAGCCGTTTCGCCCCCTGTTCGGCAAGAGTATCGACGAGCGCCGAAAGCTTCAAGAATACGAGCTGCAGTATCCACCTCAGCTTCATCCGGTCGTACGTGTCCATCCGGTGTCTGGCCGCAAGGTGCTGTTCGTCAATCCGCAGTTCACCATCGCGATCGATGGGATGGAGGAGAACGAAAGCCGCGGATTGCTCGAAACGCTATTCCATCAGGCCTTGGTTCCCGAATATCAGTTCCGGCACCACTGGCAGCCACACACCATCGCGTTGTGGGACAACCGCTCAGTTCAGCATTACGCTGTCCACGACTATTATCCACAACGCCGCTACATGGAGCGTGTCACCATCAAGGGCGGCGCCGTCACTGGCGTCGAGCGCGCTGATCCCGCGAGCATTCGCAGAGCTAAATACGTGGCGCCCAACGGCGTGGATGTTCATGGTGGGCACAAGGCTTCTTGATCAAGCAAGTTCAGACCGGCTGTTGCGCGATAAACACTTCAAACCCCTCGCGGAACGGCTATCAAGAATTCCCACTTGAGTTAGATATCCGTGACGCGGATCCGAGCTGCTCCATGGTGTCTCCGCGGGAACTCATTTGACTTCTAAGGGCACACAAGCGCAAGAGCGCTCGTTTTGGGAGAGGCTGGCCGACCATTGGGCGCGCATGGCCGAACTAACCGAAGAACGCGCGCGGTTGCTACGTAAAGTTGGCCAACCTGCCGAGGCTGCGATCGGTCCGGTGCGAGAAAATTCATCAAGGTAGATTGAGGTGCGCGTCGGCGGCGAGCGTAGCCAGCCTTGCTCAGAAAAAGTCGAGCGACTTGCCGACAAGGGCCGGCGTTGCCACCATCAAGACAATTCCGAGGACGATTCCCAGCAGCCGAGCCGACATAGTGAGCCGGTCCCGTATGTGTTGCTCGACCCTAGGTATTGAGCCGCAATAGATCCCACGCTGGCGATAAGCTTCCAGAGCGAAATCTCAGCCAGGTTGCTTACCCTCATTCGGGTTCAATGCTGGCGTCGGCGGCGATCTTCTTCCATTTCGCGGTCTCAGCGGCCTGGAACGTTTTGAGTTCATCCGGCGTGCTCGCCTCCGGCTCGATTCCCGGCGATGAGCAACCGGCCCGACACCTCCTTGTCGGCGAGCGCGTCGCGGAACGCGGAGTTGAGCTTGTCGATGATCGGTTTCGGCGTTTTTGCTGGCGCGTAGGCTCCAAACCAGGCGGTCAACTCGTAGCCTTTCAAGCCGGCCTCATCGATCGTCGGCAAATCCGGCGCAAGCGACGAACGTTTGAGGCCCGAGACAGCGAGGCCCTTCAACTTACCGGCGCGCACCGGCGGCAAGGTCGTTGAGACATCGCCAAAGAAGATCGAAATCTGACCGCCGAGCAGGTCTGTCACAGCCTGCGGATTGCTCTTATAGGGCACGTAGAGCATGTCGATCTGGCGATGGATTTTAGAAGCTCGGCCGACATGCGCGAGGAGGAGGACCCAGCTCCGAAAGTGAGTTTGCCCGGATTGGCCTTGGCATATGCGATCAACTCTTTGAGATTGTTGGCCTGTACCCAGGGATTGACGACCAGAGCCAGCGTGATGCTGCCGAGCTTGGAAATCGGCTCGAAATCGGCCACTGCGTCTAGGGCAACCTGCTTGAGGAGTGCCTGATTGCCGGCGTGCGTGGTGTTGGCGGTGACCATCACGGTGTAACCATCTGGCGCTGCCCGCGCTGACGTCACAGACGCCGGGATGCCGTTGCCGCCAGCAATGTTCTCAACAACTCGACTGTGCGGCCGAGCGTCACGCTCATTCTGTTTGCGAGCAGGCGTGCCAGCGTGTCAGTCGCGCTACCCGGGGTGAACGGCACCACGAAGCGGATGTTGCGTGACGGATAGGCGTCCTGCGCATGTCCCACGTACCCAGCGGCCGACAACGTGGCAAGCGCCAGCAAGCTTATGATCAGTTTTTTCATTTTACCCTCCCTTTAGACAGATGCGGCTTGATGAATGCCGCGGTGCTTGTCGATGGCCTTGCCAAGGGTGGGCTGATGGCGCCCGGACCGCACTAGAGAATTTCTGGCGCCGCGTCTCGCACGCTCGCTCGCTTCAGTCCTTTACGGCGCGGGCCGCTCGACGTAATTCTCGGACGTTGGACGCTGGAAGTCTTCGCCCATCTATGTCGCCATGGATTTCATGTCCCGAATGGTGTCGCCCTATGACTTGAACCCGATGGGGAAGAGTCCATTGCGTGAAATTTTGGCCGAAATAATCGATTTCGATCGGGTGGCGCGGGCAACTACCAAGTCCTTTATCACGGCGACCAACGTTCGGACGGCCGTGCACGTCAGGAACAAAACCATTACGCTGGACGTTTGCTCCCCTCTGCCTGTCTGCCGACGATGTTCAGGCCTGAGATTGATGATGAACCGTACTGGGACGGAGGCTATTCCGGCAATCCCACGATCACACTTCTCATTCAGGAGTGGAAATCACACGATGCGATTCTCGTTCAGATCAATCCGATCGAGCGGGAAAAATCGCCGGCGCCGCTCCACTTTGGATATTGATGTTTTGTTCGGGCAGGATTTGACGAACGGGACTGTCAGCAGGCACGTCCACGCCGCCTAATGTCCGCCACTGCGCTTGGCCTTACCGCGTCCAACAAACTTCTTGTAGCCGCCGACGAAGTGATCGAGTGATCTGCAATTTGCTGGCATATGTCGCCTTGTGGCCTACCGCGTCATTTGACTTCGATGCATTGATTTGTCCGCAATTGGGGCAAGATCGGACATCGGCGGACGTCCCGACCTTAGCTGGCTCGGTCGCTAATGACT
>CAWEDK010000022.1:0-296606 GCA_963807865.1 uncultured Alphaproteobacteria bacterium
ACGCGCCTCGATCTGAAAATCAAATCGGCCCTTCGGCTTTCGCCTGCGGCGGGAGGCCACGCGGCCATTTGTCTTCGCACTGCAACATAAAATCGTCGCTGCACCGCAATATGTTATGCTGCAGTGCAGCACGGAGTGATTCGGTGCTCGCTATTTGAAAAAGGAGACCAGTCATGGCTCCAATTCTATCGTTTTCAGCGGTTCGCCTCGCCCTGCGGCGGCTCTGGCCGTCCTCGGGGTGCGCTGGCGGTCCGGCCGCGGGCCGACGACCCGACGACCAATTTCGGCCCGGTCGGACCGAGCGAGCCCATCCTTGCCACCATGGGGGCCAGCGCGTCATCGCCTTCTTCGTGCCCGAGCGCGGCTCTTGCGCGGTGAGCGCGATCATCTGGAAGGATGCCGGCGCCGAGGCGCCTTATGCATCGTCGCGGGTCAGCTGAGCTTGCGCCCGGGTGAGATGGTCGAGTTCGACCACGGCGCGCGCCAGTCGATGAATCTGCTCTGCGGCGCCGACGCCGCGACCCTTGCGGTCGTTGCTCCCGCCGAGCTGATCCGGACCGGCGCCGCGGACAGCAGAACTAGCAGCACGCGACCTTGCCGGTCTTCCGGCCACGCCGATTGCAGCGCCCTCCCTGCCTTGCGGGAGGGCGTTCTCATTCGAAGCGTTAGATCTGGAACGCGCGCCCGAAGTTCGTTATTTGTTCCAAGGTGGATATCGGTGAAGCTTCCGATTCGCCGGTAGCGTCCTGACAAAAGGCGGCGCTCACTTCGACCATGAAATTCTCCGATTCGTTCTTCGATGAGATCCGCGCCCGGTTGCCGGTCTCCCAGGTGGTGTCGCGCCGCGTGCCGCTGAAGCGCGCCGGTCGCGAATGGAAGGGGCTGTCGCCGTTCAACAAAGAGAAGACGCCCTCCTTCACCGTCAACGACCAGAAGGGCTTCTATCACTGCTTCTCCTCGGGCAAGCACGGCGACGTCTTCAGCTTTCGTCATGGAGACCGAGGGCCTGTCTTTCCCGGAAGCGGTGGAGAGGCTCGCCGGCGAAGCCGGCCTCGAGCTGCCGAAGCCGGACCCGCAATTCGAGCGCAGCGCCAAGGAGCGGCTCGGCCTGCTCGATGCGCTCGAGGCGGCGGCGCGGCTGTTCGAGGACGGGCTGGTGGCGCGCGAAGGGCGCGAGGCGCTTGCTCTATGCCGAGCGCCGGGGGCTCAGCGCGCGAACGTTGAAGGAGTTCCGCATCGGCGTCGCGCCGAACGCCAAGGACGCGCTCAAGACCGCGCTCCTGAAAAAAGGCTTCACCGAGGCGCAGCTGCTGGAAGCGGGGCTGGTCATCAAGCCCGATGACGGGCGCCCGACCTACGATCGCTTCCGCAACCGGCTCACCATTCCCATTCTCGACGCCAAGTCCCGCGTCATCGCCTTCGGCGCCCGCGCGCTCGATCCCGGCGCCGAGCCCAAATATCTGAACTCGCCCGAGACCAGGCTGTTCGACAAGGGCTCGACCGTGTTCAACTTCGCCCGCGCCCGGCAATCCGCCTTCGACAGTGGCGAGCTGATCGTGGTCGAGGGCTATATGGACGTGATCGCGCTGCATCAGGCGGGCTTCGCCAATGCGGTCGCCACGCTCGGCACCGCCTTCACCGAGCGCCAGATGGAACTGCTGTGGCAGCTCGCCGACGAGCCGATCGTCTGTTTCGACGGCGACCGGGCCGGCGAAGCGGCGGCGGCGCGCGCCATCGACCGCATGCTGCCCAATTTGCGCGAAGGCCACTCGTTCCGCTTCGCCTTTCTGCCCGAGGGCTCCGACCCCGACGATCTCGTGCGCGCCAAAGGCGCGCAAGGCCCTGGCCGAATGTCTCGCCGCCGCGCGTCCGCTGATCGACGTCCTGTGGCTGCGAGAGCTGAAGGCGCAGGCCATCGACACGCCCGAGCGCCGCGCCGCCTTCGAGGCGCGGCTCGAGGGCTGCTCGCGCAAATCGGCAATGCCCGCGGGTCAAGCGACCATTACCGCCGCGAGGTGAAGAACCGGCTGTTTGCACTCTGGCGCGACAGGGCGCCTGGCGCGGCAAGCGCGCCGCCGCTGCGCCCCGATCCCGCGGCTGGAGCGCGCCGACGCCGCTGCCCTCGTCTTACGGCTTCGCCACCGTCATCATCCTCGCGCTCGTCAATCATCCCTTGGCTGCTCGACCGCTTCGCCGAGGAGGTCGCCGCCTCGAGATCAGGGACAAGGCGCTCGCGGGCCTGCTCCGGCCGTCAGCCGCACCATCTTCGAGGCGCGCGAGCCTGACGCGCGAGCAGCTGATGGAACGGCTTGGCGCCGGCGATCACGGCAAGCTGTTCACCCGGCTGTCGCGGGAAAGCGCCTTCAAGCGTGTCGCCTTTCTTCAGCCCCGAATGTCCCGAGGCCGAGGTCGAGGAGCAGTTCGCCGACCTGATCTACCGCTTCCGCGCACTGCCCAACCTCAATCGCGAGCTTCAGGAAGGCGCCGATCACCTCGCCGAGGCGAGCGAGGCGGAGTTCGAGCGCTTCGCCCAGCTTCAGCAGCAGGTGGCCAGCGTCGGCAGCCAGCACGCGGCCGACGATGCCGGCGATCGCGACGCATCGGAGCGCTTTCGCGAGACCGTGGCCCGGCTGAAGCAGGAAACCCTCGAGCGCGGCCGCCGCCCCGAGAAGCGCAACTAGCCGGTGCGAGACGATACGGAATTGCACGGGACGCTGACGCCGCAAAGCCAGCCGACCCTCTGAGATTGACCAAGGCGGACACGCCCCGCTGATGTCCGCCCGTGACAGATTCCGATCTGCCGCAACGCCAGCTATAATTTGAAAATTAGCTTCACACCGGCCCCTAATGCGAGAGGGCGCTAACCAAAATGCGCACACGGTATTTCTCAGAAGGCAGCCGCCCGGTCATTCGATGGATCAAGGGCGACGGCTTGGACGACGTCGTGACACGCTCGGCAATTGCGCAAGCGACCAGACTGTTCGGCAACAGCGTCGACTATTGTCTCTGCACGTCGGGTCTTTCCGCGCCGCGAGTGCGCGAGGTTCTGGCCTGGGCCGATCAGCCCGTCGAATGGTGGCCATTGGAACCGGCGGATAATCCTGAGTTGGCGGAAGTCCTTGTTGCGGCTGGCTGCGACCCTGATCATTTCGGCTATTGGTGGAAGTGGTTTCCGGAAAGGGTGCGTCCGGCCGCTCCGGAGTGGGTCCTTGATGGCGACATGGTTATTGTTGCTCCTCCCTCATGGTTTTCGGCCTGGAAGTCGGGCCAAGACCCTTTGCGCATGACCAAGGATGAAGGAACACGCAGTACGGGGAATATGTCGCACATGTGGATTTAGGCACGCGGCTTTATTCCGGGCTCGTGTCGCTTCCCCCTAACTTGCGTTACATGGACGAATGTCTCGCGATGTTGCGAGGCCAGCCCTTGTTGTCGCGCCACGATGGCCGGAAGAACATGAGTGAGCAGGGCGTGGTGGCCGCGGCCTTCGGTCGTCTCGGGGCAATACCGATTCCTTTAAGCGAATTTCCTTTTGCCAATGCGTTGCAAGGATCGATTAGCTCTGGCCCAAGGCTCCGCAAAAAGACTAGATTACCCGTTGCTCTCAGAAAAAATGCCCTTTGCCCATGCGCTGAAGAAATTGCTCAAGTTACGACGAGGACAGCCCGCATACGCGTCGCTCGGCATCGCCATCGCGAGATGACCCTGGGGCTACCATTTTGCCCGCGCATTCGTAGCCCGAAACCCGCATTTCGAACGGCTCGTCCGCAGAAGGTGCGATCCATTGGCAGGAGGATAGTTCCTCTCCTCAGAAGCGCTTCGCATGGATGAGAAACAATGCTCAATGGGGCCGAGAGGGCTGGTCCATGCATCCGACCTGTGTGGATCGCGTTGCCTCGCTCGCAGAGCAACTGCGACGGTAAGCCCGTGCTCGAGATCGGAACCTCTCGCGGATATGTCGCGGCCGTCATGGCGGCCTATGGCTGTAGGGTCACGACGGTCGACCGACGAGGATCGTGGTGCACGAAAAAACTTGGAAGGCCTAGGGCGTGAATGCGGTCGTGAGCGATGCGAGTGCTTTTCTCTCCGCGACTCAAAATAACTACTCCTTGATTGTCGTGGACCTCCACGGAAACGATGTCGCCACTTGGCAAGAGCTATGGCCGAAGCTAAGATCCCGCCTCGACCGCTTCGGGAAAATGGTCCTGTACAATAGTCACTTGTGGAAAATCCCTGAGTGGCACGATCAGACTGGCGTAGCATGGGTGATGCAAAATGCATTGGACGGAATGGTGCAGCAGGTTTTCGAAGAGCCGCTCCCGGGAATGATTATTTGCGCCTATGATTGATCGCGTGCCCTTTTGCGACCTCACCAGGGCTAACCACGCCCTTCGCGCGGATGTCGACAGGGCAATTGCACGGCGTCATCGATCGGGGCTGGTTCTTACGCGGCGCCGAGATCGACGCGTTTGAAGCGGAATGGGCCCGTTATTGCGGACAGCCTATTGTGTCTCCTGCAACAGCGGGACGGATGCCCTGACTTTGGCGGCCACCGCAATGGGAATGCGGGAAGCGTGGGTTCCCGCCAACACGCTGCCTCTCACTGCGGTAGGATTGGATCGGTCTGGGGCACAGATCACCGCCGATGAGGTGGGCGAAGACGGCCGCCTCCTCGAACGTGCGTCCCCAATCTGTTCCGGTTCTTCTTTACGGCCGGATGCCGAGCTCAGGAGGAACTCGAATGCCAACTCTTCGATGCTGCTCATGCCCATGGCTGGAAACCGCCAAGCACCGCGACGGCCTGCTGGAGCTTTTATCCAACAAAGAGCCTAGGGGCGTACGGCGATGGCGGCGCAATAACGACCAATGATCCGCAAATCGCCGAGACGATGCGAGCGTTGAGCGGCCGCGACGATCAGTTGCGTGATCGCCGCCAGATCACCTCACGGATGGATGAAATACAGGCTGCGGTCCTGCGCGTTAAGCTTGGGCATCTTGATGATTGGATCGGGGAACGCCGTCGGATCGCAAGTCTCTACATGCAATGGCTTCCCGAAGACCGCGCCTTGCGTCTCGACGGCCGCTGACCTGCATCATTTGCTCGTCATAAGGACTGAGCGTCGCGACGATTTGAGGACCTATCTTGCGCGTCACGGCGTCGAATCGAAAGTCCACTTTCCCCAGCCGTTGCATCGCCAATCCGCTCCATGGGGCGCGCCCAACACGCGTCTGCCTGGCGCTGAATCGTGGTGCGGCTCGGTGCTAAGCCTTCCTTGCTTTCCGGGTCTCACCGAGGCCGAAGTCCATCAGACCTGCGCGGTCGTGTCCCAATTCCTGGCCGACCCCCGAGCCGAAGCGCAATTCCAGGCCTCCGGGCGTGACAAGTCGCTCTGAGTTTGAGCGCCTGGACCAGGGCCCTCCCGCGGCCCCGTTCTTGCACGTTTGGCCGGCCATGATCCAAGTCATGCAAGAAATTCCAGGCTGGACGGGCCTTCGGTCTTGACACCCGGAGCCCCCTCGCCAAGTCATGCGCAAGACGTGCGACCACCGCGCGACCATGGTTTTCAAGGCGGGACACGCTCTTGAAGCCGGATTTGGGGGCTGACGCAGACCCCCGCCGGGATGGACGTGCGCTCCCGGATGATAAAAGTAAGGGGCAATGTTGCGGAAGTAACGGCACGTCGAGAGTCCTCTGTCTTGGCTTTCGGGCCCGTGTTCTTAGGGAGCGTGACAGTCGACCCGAACTTGGCGCCAGTATAAAAAAAGACGGCGGCAAGGCTTGGGGGCGGGGTCATGCTTAATTGACGATTAACGGAGCACCCGTTAATCGCTACTGGAATATGCGCATGGGCGGAGCGCTTGAGCCGATCGGCGCTCCTCGGCCGTAACGGCGGGCGCGTCCTGACCATAAAAATTTGCGCCGCGGAGTAAAATGAATGGCAACCAAAACCGCTGAAGCCGAGGATCAAGAGCAGGCGCCGGCCGAGACGCAGGACGGCCCCGTGCTCGACATGTCTGACGCTGCAGTCAAGAAGCTGATCAAGACCGCGAAGGCGCGCGGCTTTGTCACCTATGACGAGCTGAACGAGGTGCTCCCCTCGGAGGAAGTCTCCTCCGAGCAGATCGAGGACACCATGTCGATGCTGTCCGACATGGGCATCAACGTCATCGACACCGACGAGGCCGAGGAAGCGCCGCCGGCCGGCGAGGAGGGCGCCGCCGAAAGCGCCGCGCGCCGTGGTCAGCCGCCACGCCGGTCGCCAAGGCCGAGACCACCGCCAAGGAGCCCACCGACCGCACCGACGATCCGGTCCGCATGTATCTGCGCGAGATGGGCACGGTCGAGCTGCTGTCGCGCGAGGGCGAGATCGCCATCGCCAAGCGCATCGAGGCCGGCCGCGAGGCCATGATCGCCGGCCTGTGCGAGAGCCCGCTCACCTTCCAGGCCATCATCATCTGGCGCGACGAGCTGAACGAAGGCAAGATTCTGCTGCGCGACATCATCGATCTCGAAGCCACCTATCAGGGCCCCGACGCCAAGCCGACGCCGACCCAGCCGCTGCCCGGCGAGGCGGGCGCCAATGGCGACGGCGCCACCAACGGCCAGGCCGCGCCGCGGCCAGCGGCCGCGGCCAGCAGGCCGCCGCCGACGGCGAGGAAGAGCAGCCCGAGCCCGAGGAATTCGACGACGACGAGGACGATCTCGAGAACTCGCTGTCGCTCGCCGCCATGGAGGCCGAGCTCAAGCCGCAAGTGCTGGAGACCTTCGACCTGGTCGCCACCAACTACAAGAAGCTGCGCAAGCTGCAGGACCAGGTGGTCGAGCGCGCGCTCAAGAACGACCAGCTCTCCTCCGGCCAGGAGAAGCGCTACAAGGTGCTGAAGGACGAGATCGTCGCCGAGATCAAATCGCTCTCGCTCAACAACAACCGCATCGAGAGCCTGGTCGAGACGCTTTACGACATCAACAAGAAGCTGCTCGGCTATGAGGGCCGCCTGCTGCGCCTGGCCGAGAGCTATGGCGTCAAGCGCGAGGACTTCCTCGACGAATATCAGGGCGCCGAGCTCGACCCCAACTGGCTGCGCCGCGTCGGCCGGCTGAAGAAGAAGGGCTGGGCCGATTTCATCCGCGACGAGCGCGGCATGGTGAAGGAGCTCCGCTCCGAGATCCAGAATCTCGCCGCCGAGACCGGCCTGCAGATCTCCGAGTTCCGCCGCATCGTGCATATCGTGCAGAAGGGCGAGCGCGAGGCGCGCCAGGCCAAGAAGGAAATGGTCGAGGCCAATCTGCGCCTGGTGATCTCGATCGCCAAGAAATACACCAATCGCGGCCTGCAATTCCTCGATCTGATCCAGGAAGGCAATATCGGCCTGATGAAGGCGGTCGATAAGTTCGAATATCGCCGCGGCTACAAATTCTCGACCTACGCCACCTGGTGGATCCGGCAGGCGATCACCCGCTCGATCGCCGACCAGGCCCGCACCATCCGCATCCCGGTGCACATGATCGAGACCATCAACAAGATCGTGCGCACCTCCCGCCAGATGCTGCACGAGATCGGCCGCGAGCCGACGCCGGAGGAGCTCTCCGAGAAGCTCGCCATGCCGCTGGAGAAGGTGCGCAAGGTCCTCAAGATCGCCAAGGAGCCGATCTCGCCTCGAAACCCCGATCGGCGACGAGGAAGATTCCTATCTCGGCGATTTCATCGAGGACAAGAACGCGGTGCTGCCGATCGACGCCGCCATCCAGTCGAATTTGCGCGAGACCACGACCCGGGTGCTGGCCTAGCTCACGCCGCGCGAGGAGCGCGTGCTGCGCATGCGCTTCGGCATCGGCATGAACACCGACCACACGCTGGAAGAGGTCGGCCAGCAATTCAGCGTGACGCGCGAGCGCATCCGCCAGATCGAGGCCAAGGCGCTGCGCAAGCTGAAGCACCCGAGCCGCAGCCGCAAACTCCGCTGCTTCCTCGATAACTAGCGCAGTCTTCTCATCCTCAGGTGGCATGGCCGAGCTGCGTCCCGGCCATTCCACGGCCGAGCCAGCTCGCAAGGAAGACGTGGATGGCCGCATGAAGCCGGCCATGACGCAGAGATCTGGACTCCGTCAACGCACGCCGTCATCGCCCGACATGCCGGACGATCCAGTAGCCACGCTCGCTGATGACAGCTGAGCGCCCGGACCGCGTTACGCGGGATGACGCGCACTTCCATGGCATGCCGGGACAAGCCGGCCATGACGGCTTGGATGGTCGAAATGCTACCGCGTCAGCTGAGGGCTAACGCCGGACTTGGCGTTGCTGGCGACGTCGCCCGCGACCGGCGTGACGGCGACATTCGCCACGCCGTCGGCGATCATGCCGAGCCGCGCGGCCGCCGCCTTCGACAGATCGATGATGCGGTCCTTGGCGAACGGCCCGCGGTCGTTGATGCGCACCACCACCGCGCGGCCATTGTCGAGATTGGCGACCCTGACCGGCGTGCCGAGCGGCAGCGTGCTATGCGCCGCGGTGAGCGCGTCGCCGTCCATCGACCTCGCCGCTCGCGGTCTTGCGTCGAGGTCGTACCACGACGCGCGCCCGGTCTCCGCCGCCGAGCCGTTCTCCTCGATCATGTCGTCTGGCTCTGGGCTCGGCGCGGTCGGCTTCGGCCGGCTTGGGCGCGGCGATGTCCGGCGCGAGCCGCGCTTCCAATGCGGAACGGCTCGCGCGCCGCCTTCTTGGCGCGGTTCGAGCTCTGGCTCGGCTCGGGCGCGGCGTCGTCTCGCGCAGGCCGAGGCGGCTGCCACGAGCTGATGGCGATAGGGTCGGGGAGAAAAGCGGCCGTCTTCTCGCCGATATAGAGCGCCGCCGCGGCCAGCACCGCGGCGAGCGTCAGCGCCGCGACAGTGGTCGTCGGATGGACATGCGAAAATACGCCCGCGACGCGACGCATATGAGGACTTCCCTGCTAACCGTGAGCTCGGTTCTTGGAGAGTTAACGCCGAGGGCGGGTTCCTATTCACCGCGTCAACGAGGCGCGTCGAGCTTCTTGAACGTGATGATGCCCGCAGTGCTCAATGCCTGGTGCTCCGGGCCGAGATAATGCGAGCGCCGAGCGAAAAGTGGCCGTGACTTCCCCCGCCGTCTTGCGTTCGGGGAGGGAGCAAATGGCCGCCAGCATAGCCTCACTGGATGATGCCGAGCGCAGTAGACGAGCAGAAGCTGCTGCCCGTGAGGCGAATCGCGAGCTTCCATGAGTAAGCCGTGGTCTCGATAGGCGGAGATGAAATCCGCTCGGGCGCGGCAAGCGTCTGTGCTGGCCGCCGTAAAGACCGCGCTCGCAGAACATCAGCCGCATTTGGAAATTCGCGAGGAAAGTCCCCGCCTGATCATTGAGGGCTTGTTCGTCCTTTCTGGTCCCGAGGGGACCTTCGACCATTTTGAAGTTAAAATAGAGGTGGACGCGAATTTCCCCCTCGCAGAGCCGAAAGTCATTGAGACAGCCGGTCGAATACCGCACCGCGCAGAAAGGCACGTGAACGCTGATGGTTCCTGTTGTCTTGGGGTGTGGGAACGGTGGCTGATCGACGCCGAGGACACTTCTTTCGGCAGCTTCCTGAAGGGCCCCGCCCACGATTTTTTCCTCAGTCAATGGTTTTTCGAGAACACGGGGAAGTGGCGCCTCGGCGAGCGTCCCCACGGCACCACAGGGATGCTCGAAGCCTACGCTGAGGTTCTTGGGGTCAAGCCCAAGAAAAGTGCTGTAGTCTTCGCTTGGTGCTACTCACTAAACCATGGCCCAAAGGTCATTGGCTTTGTCCTTGCGGCAGCGGACAAATCATTAGGAGATGTCATCAAAATGAGTTGTGGGCGCTCCATGAACATGTGCCTCCCCACTTAGCAAAGCAAATGTTGCGCCGGCTAGGTGGTGCCATCGAGGGGGACAGGAACAGACAAGAGCACGCTAATGCAATTCTAAGCGCTAGCTTCCCGTTGCCTCGCCTTAGACGAGGCCTAGCAGCCCTTCCGATACCCTCGGGGCTACTAAAGCGACTACGATGAGCCTCTAGATCCTGCCGCCCACAAAATCCCCGCCACGCTACGGAACTTGTATGCCCCCGCCCAGTTCTCCCTCACGTGGGCACTTAATGTATTGCGTCAGGAGGGAAAGCGTCATGTTCAGTCTGTTCAGGCGTCGCGGCACCATCATCGCCGAAGGTTTGAAGATCGTCGGCTCGGTCACGGCCGAGGGCCTGGTCGAGGTCAACGGCCATATCGAGGGGGATCTGCATTGCACCTCGCTGATCGTCTCGCCCAAAGCCTCGATCTCGGGCGGGGTCGAGGCCGAGCGCGTGGTGGTGAACGGCCGGGTCGAGGGCCCCATTCGCGGCGGCGAGGTCTTGCTCAAGAAGCGCGCTCATGTGGTCGGCGACATCCAGCATCAGTCTTTGGCGATCGAGGCCGGGGCGTTTTTCGACGGCCGCTCGGTGCGCTCGCCCGACAGCAATGTGCGGAAATCGGCGCCGGCCGAGAAGCCGGAGCGGCTCGCCGTCAAGCTCCGGCGCGACGCGCCGAACGGGCGCGAGGCCGTCACCGCCGCTTAGCCATCGCTCGGACGCGCGTCTGCGTCTTACTCCCTCCCCTTGATGGGGGAGGGCGGCGCGCGTTTTGGCGCGCCGGGTGGGGTGAGGGCTATCACGCGCCACCGCTTCGCGAATTGCGCGCCGTGCCCCCACCCGCGCCGCGCTTTCGCGGTCAAGCGCGGCGGCACTAGCGCAGCAAAGAGCGCGACGCCGGACCTCCCCGCAAGGGGGGAGGTCATGAAGTCTATCGCCATCTTATCCCCGGCTGCCGAAACGCGGTTACAGTGCTGCCACCTCGTCCTCTGAAGGGGCGCATCATGAGGCGTCGTGAGGCGGGACGGGGGTGCGGTGTCCCCGCGGGGCTTGCTTCGCTGCGCAAGTCACTCGGGGCGGCGCCGGGCTCCCCCGGGTCCATTCGAGGCCCTGCCAGGAGCTGGCTGACAACTCGCCGGTCCATCCCAAACGCTGTCTGGCCCGTTAGACGTGGTCCGGCCGGGCAGCGGGGTCAGGTGCAGCGAAAGCGGGGCCGGCGTACGACAAGTCACCGCAAAAGAGCATGCGCTAACGTTAGCGCAGATGTGTGGCGCATTTTTTGATGCGCTATCGCTTCGCGACTTGAGCGCATGTGGCGCGCCGCGAGGCGCCCGCCGTGTCCGGCAACGGATGCGGAGCTACAAGTTTGCGTCTTTCGGCGCGCCACCCCCTTCGGGGGATCCCCCATGCCTCGAGCGAGGACAAGCGGTGAGAAATTTCGTGCTGCGTGAAGGAGGACTACTCCGCCTCGGCCTCGGCCGCGGGCGGCGGGTCGGCGAAGGACAGCCGGATGGTGAGCGGGCGTTCGCCGCATTGCGGGCACGCCATCGACGGGATGTCGTCGAGCGCGAAGTCGGGGCCGACGCCAGCGATCAGCTGGTCGAGATTGAACATGAACAGATGCCGGCAGCCCGCCTGCTCGCACAGCGCGACGATCTCCATGTTGCGCGCCTTGATGGCGCCAAGCGTCCAGTCGCTCATGGATGTCCTCCTGGCGCTAAAGCGGCGCGGAGCCGGGGGGCTGGGTCGGATAGGCCGGGCCCGGATGCAGGAAGGTCAGCGTAACATAGGCGCCGATGAACGAGCCCATCGCGGCGAACAGCACATAGGCCCAATGCTGGGTGTAGGAGATGACGGCGAACGAGGAGAGCAGATACCAGATGCTGCTCCAGCTGGCGGCGGGGAGGCGGCGGCGCCGCACCACCGCGTTGGTGAACAGCACATAGATGGCGTCGGTGGCGGCGGTGGCGGCTATCACCGCGGCGGCGATCCAGGGGTCGATGTCGATGGGAGGCATGGGCGGTCCGTCCTTGGCTCTGGCGCAGGCGGCAGCGACCATAGCGCGAAAGTCCGGCGCGCGCGCGACCCTAGCTGGGCCTTATTCGTAGCGCAGCGCGTCGATCGGGTTCATCTGCGCGGCCCGGCGCGCCGGGTAATAGCCGAAGAACACGCCGACCAGCCCGGCCGAGGCCAGCGCGATCAACACCAGTGACGGCGACAGCGCGATCGGCCAGTTGCCCCAGACCGACATCGCCAGCGCCGCGCCGCCGCCGATCACAAGCCCGATCAGCCCGCCGACCACGCATAGCGTCACCGCCTCGATCAGGAACTGGCTCAAGATATCGCGCCGCCGCGCGCCGACCGCCATGCGCAGGCCGATCTCGCGGGTGCGCTCGGTCACCGACACCAGCATGATATTCATGATGCCGATGCCGCCCACCACCAGCGAGATGGCGGCGGTGGCGCCGAGCAGCACGCTCAGAATGCTTTGCGTCTCGCTGCGCGCCCGGATGAAGTCGGCCATGTCGCGCACGCGGAAATCGTCGGGCGCGCCTTCGCGCACGCGGCGCCGCTCGCGCAGCAGATTTTCGATCTCGGCCTGCGCCTCGACCATCTCTTCCGCCGAGGACACTTCGACCATGATCTGGCGGAGATTGTCCGGCACGGTCTGCTCGGCGCCGAACAGCCGCCGCCTGGCGGTCGAGATCGGCACCAGCGCGGTGTCGTCCTGGTCGCTGCCCCAGCCCGACTGGCCCTTGACCGCCAACAGCCCGATCACCGTGAACGGCACGTTCATCACCCGGATCTGCTCGCCGACCGCCGCGGCCGAGCCGAACAGCTCGCGCGCCGTGGTGGCGCCGAGGATCACCACCTTGGCGCCGGCGCGCAGCTCGGTTTCGGTGAAATTGCGGCCCTCAATGAGCGGCCAATCGCGCACTTCCAGGAAATCCTCGTTGACGCCGTTGACCTGCGTGGTCCAGTTGCTCGCGCCCGCGACCAACGGCGCCGAGCCGCTGATCACGCCGGCGACCGCGGCGACGCCCGGGACTTTGGCGCGAATGACCGTGAGGTCGCCCTCCGACAGGGCCGACGCCGTGCCTTCGCCGGCCCGCCGGCCGCCCGAGGTGAACGAGCCGGGCGAGATGATCAGCAAATTGGTGCCGAGCGCCCTGATCCGCTCCTCGATCGCCTGGCCGGCGCCGGTCGCCACCGACACCATCACGATCACCGAGGCGACGCCGATGATCACGCCGAGCATGGCAAGGAAGCTCCTGAGCGCATTCACTTTGAGCGCGGCGATGGCGACCTTGCACGAGGCGAGCAGGTTCATGCCGCGTCCTCCACGATCTTGCCGTCGCGGAAGGTGAGCCGCCGCCGCGCGCGCTTGGCGATGTCGGGCTCATGGGTGACGATGATCACGGTAATGCCGGTCGCGTTCAGCTCCTCGAACAGAGCGATGATCTCCTCGGTGGTCCGGCTGTCGAGCGCGCCGGTCGGCTCGTCGGCAAGGAGAATGTGCGGGTCGTTGACCAGCGCGCGGGCGATGGCCACGCGCTGCTGCTGGCCGCCTGACAGCTCGGAGGGCTGATGGTCCTCGCGATGCGCCAGCCCGACCTTGGCCAGACAGGCTTTGGCCTTGTCGCGGGCGTGGCTGTGCCCGCGCGGCGAATAGAGCAGGGGGAGGGCGACGTTATTGAGCGCGCTGGTGCGCGCCAGCAGGTTGAAGGTCTGAAACACGAAGCCGATCTTCTCGTTGCGGTAAAGCGCGAGCTGATCGGAGCCGAGCTGCCCGAGCTCACGGCCCTCGACTTGAAGCGAGCCGCTGCTTGGGGTGTCGAGCGCGCCGATAAGATTCATGAAGGTCGATTTGCCGGAGCCGGAAGCGCCGGTCACGGCGAGATATTCGCCGCGCTCGACCTCGACGCTGATGCCCTGGAGCGCACCGATCGTGCTGCCGCCGAGCCGGTAGGTCTTGACCACATTGCGGGCGACGATCTGCGGCGGGCTCCCGGCTTTCTCCACCGATGCGGCGGACTTCTTCCGCGCCATCAGGGCGTCGCCTCGCGCACGCGCACCACCACCTCGGCGCCTTCCGGCAGGCCTTCGGTCACCTCGGTGACGCTGCTGTCGGCGAGGCCAAGCCGGACTTCATTCGGCCAGAACGCGCCGTCCTTGTACGTCCACACCGTCGCTCGGCGCCGCCCGCCGGGCCGCTGCCGCGCCATTTCCTCGAATTTCTTGTACTGCGCCGGCGTGAGCTCCGCGCGCAGCACCTTGGCGATGCGCATGCGTACCTGCTCGCGCACATCTTCCTGCGGCGGCGCCGTGCCGGGCGGCCCGGCATTTTGAATGGCGGCGAACTCGGCCTGGAGCGCGGCGCGGATCCTGCCCAATTCGTCTTCGCCCAGATCAAGTTCGTCTTTGAGCTTTTGCAGGAGGCGCGCGCCGCGCTCGCCGGCGGGCAGCACCGACCCGGTCGACCAGGCATCGCGGGCCAACGCCGCTTGAGCCGGTCCGCGCGGCTGGAACCGCAATGCCTCGTTCGGCACCACCACCGCATCCTTATGCTCGCCGGTGACGATTTCGACATTGGCCGTCATGCCGGGCAGCAGCCGCCCCAGCGGGTTGTCGGCGGCGATCACCACGGTATAGGTGACGACATTGTTGAGGGCGGTCGGCGCCAGCCTGATCTGCTCGACCGTGCCCTTGAAAGTCACGTCGGGATAGGCGTCGACATTGAAGCTGACCGGATTGTCGCTGGTCACCTGGCCGATATCGGCCTCATCGACCTGCGCCTCGATCTGCACGTGGGCGAGGTCCTGGGCGATGGTGAACAGCTTCGGCGCGGTCATGCTGGCCGCCACGGTCTGACCGGCCTCGACGGTGCGCTCGATGACCACGCCATCGATCGGCGAGCGGATAAAGGTGCGCTCGAGATCGATGCGGGCGCTGTCGAGCGTCGCTTGGCGCTGCGCGAGCGTCGCCTTGGCGTTCTCGACTTGCGCCTTGGCGATGGCGAGGTCGGCGACGGCGCTCTGCTGGGCCGCGGTCGCGGTGTCCAGCACGGCCTGCGCGCCGACGCCCTTTCGCACCAGCTCGGCGGCGCGGCCAAGATCGAGCTCGGCCTTATGCAAATTCGCATCGGCCCGCTCGACGGTGGCCTCCTGGAGAGCAACATTGGCCGTAGCGATGGCCAGGCCCGCTTCCTCCTCGCGCACTTTGGTGACGAAGGTCGACGGCTCGATACGGGCGAGCACTTGGCCCTGCTTCACCTCGGAGGTGAAATCGACGTTGAGCTCGCCGATATTGCCGGACAGCTGCGAGCCGATCTCGACCGTGCCGAGCGCACGCACGGTGCCGGAGGTCGACACTACCCGCCGGACGTCGGCGCGCGTGGCGGCTGTTGTCTGGATGTCGAGCTTGGCCGAGGAGCGCTGCTGCCAATAATAATAGCCGGCGCCGGCCGCCAGGCCGGCGACGAGCAAGACCGTCAGCCAACGCGTTTGCATGAGGTGACCCAGTTTTCCCGAGAGAGCTTCCGCTCTTAGCATAAGGAGCGCAAAGGGAACTCTTACAAAAGGGCAATGATAAGGATGAACAAGGCTCGGGGATCGAAGGGAGTTTCCGCTGTGGCGGGACCGCATGCGGGACCGGCCGCGACTATTTTGTGCTTTCAATGGCTTAATAGCCGGCCTCGAAAAGATGTCAGACGGCTTTCTCGGCCTCTTGGCGAAGGAGGGTGCGAATGATCTTGCCATTCGCGTTGCGCGGAAGCTCGGGCAAAAATATGTAGCGCCGCGGGCGCTTGTCAGCAGCAAGATGTCTGCGGCAATGGGCCATGAGGGCCAACTCGGTCAGATCGCCGGCAGGAACCACGAAAGCGGCAATCTCCTCGCCCTCGCGCGCATGCGTAAATCCGACCACCGCCACTTCTCGCACGCCTTCATGCTCGGCGATGACGGCTTCCACCTCGGCGGGATGCACGTTGGCGCCGCCGCGGATGATCAGGTCGGTGGTGCGCCCGAGCAGGCGCAAGAAGCCGTTGTTGTCGATCACGCCTACATCGCCGGGATAGGCCCAACCCTGCTTGATCGTGTCGCCGGAGCCGCGCGAACGCGTCCCAACGACGCCGCTTGCTGCGCCCGGCGAGCGCACGCGGATGGCTCCTGATTGGCCTAGCGGCAGAACCTCATCACGGTCGTCCACGATCTGAACCGCCACATGGGTCAAGATGCGGCCGACGCTATCTGGATTGGCCTCAAGATCGGCGCCGTAGAGCGCGCTGATGCTGCCGCAAGCGCTGGCGCCGTAACCGTCGACGAAATTCCGGCAGAGAAACTTCATCGCCATTAGTTTCTCGGCACTTGGCACTGGAGCCCCCACGGCAAACAAGGCGCGCAAGTCCTCGAACAGCGGAGAGGCCCGCTCGCCGGCGAGCGCAAGCAGGTTGCGGATGGTCGTCGGCACCGCTGTGACGGAGGTCACCTTGGTCTGCAAGACCGCCTCCCGCAACGCCTCCGGGGAGGACAATATAGGGTGAAAATGGACGGTCGAGCCCTGCAGCAGCGCAGCGAAGGTGTAGGTCCGCGAGGCCGAGAAGGAGAGTGGCAGCGTATTCAGCAAGGCGACCCCAATCAGGTGGAACGGCTCGAACAGCGAGCGGAACAGCATCGCTTCGTGATCGAGAACGAAGCCGACCGGCTGGCCGGTGGTGCCCGAGCTGAGCGATATCATCGCGGGGGCGCCCCCCTTTTCGTCGGTCCAGAGCGGGGTGGTGGCGTGTTGCGCGATGACGTCGCACCAGGATGGCCCGGCGAAGATCGACTGAAAGCCCGCGGCAGGCGCTTGCCGGTCTTCGATGATGGCGCCCAACGCGAATTCGCCGGCAAGTCTATCGCGCTCTGGCAGAGGCATCCGAAAATCGATCGGAACCGCGGTCCCGCCCAGCATCCAGATGGCGAGCATGCTGGCAACCGACTCGGCTGAGTCGCGAAGACTGATGCCGACCCTTGCTCCTGCTCCGACGCCGCGCGCCTGTAACTCGCGCGCGGCCTGAGCGGCCCGCGCGAGAAGCTGGGCATAGGTCAGCGTGAGATATGGCGAAACGACCGCCCGACGCTCGGGCCAACGTCCGGCCAGGCCTGCGAGAATGTCGGCGAGATTCACTGAATTCAACGCAACGTCCCCCGCCTTCGGGCGAATTCAGCCAAGCCGGGTATCGAACCCGATCGAAATTGGTTATTACAGCCAAATGCTCATTTGGTGCAATTGGCCATGACTCCGAAGCTGGCGGCTCGTGCTGCCAAGAGGTTGGGCGGTCTCGAAAATGCGGCGTCTTGACGGAAGAATTGCTGTTGTGACAGGCGGCGCGTCTGGCATCGGCCGAGCGACAGCGCGGCGGTTGGCATCCGAGGGAGTAATCATCGAGATCATCGACAAGGATGATGCGACAGGGCTATGTGCCGAGATTACGGCGGCTGGCGGGAACGCCAGAGCCAGCCTCTGTGACGTTACCAATGACGATGAGATCGCGGCAACGGTTCGAGCGATTAAATCGCGTCACCCTAAGGTCGACATACTCGTCAACAATGCGGGAATATTGCCCGATCTCCAACCTTGGCACGCAAAATCCAGAGATGACCTCACGCGTTTCATTCAAGTCAACTACCTAAGCCTCTATGCGCTCACGCGGGCGATCTATCCGCTTCTAAAGCGAAGCAGCTGTGGACGGATCGTGATGGTTGGCTCGCGGGCCGTGTTCGCCGGATATCCCGGTATGGCGGGATATATCGAATTTAAGGCTGCCGTGATGGGTTTGACTCGGGTGCTTGCGCGCGAGTTGGGCGAGGACGGCATTACCGTCAATGCCGTCGCGCCGGGGATGATCGCGACGCCCGGCACGCGCGTGCACTCGGGGGAGGAGGCCTTCGATAGGATGACCGCGACGCAATCCATAAAGCGGCGTGTTGAGCCGGAACATGTCGCAGCCCTGATTTCCTTTCTCGTCAGCGACGACGCGGAGCTCATTACCGGCCAGACGATCGTCTGCGATGGCGGCGGCTTTCTCCACTGACCCCTGGGCGCTCCGTCCTGTCGCTGGCCGTCTCGGCGTGCTTCTTTGGCCATTCCAGAATGGGCCATAATATGATTGGAGCATAGGCTGCCGTCTCCAATTTGTGGGAAGAGTCGCGACAATGCTGATTGAGCCACCCAAGCGTGAATACCGCACATGGATTTTTGACAGCAGGCGTTGGCAGTCTTACCGGCCACGTCCAGACGACATCATCATCTCATCGTATCCGAAGTGCGGCACGACCTGGATGCAACGCATTATCGGTCTGCTGGTGTTCCAGACGCCAGAACCGATGCCGGTAATGCAAATCTCGGCTTGGCTCGATCGACGCTTCCCCCAGACGATCGAAGCAGCGATTGCTCAGATCGATGCTCAGGAGCATCGCCGTTTTCTCAAGTCGCATATGCCCCTGGATGGCATGCCGTTCCATGACGAGGTTAAGTACATTCATCTCGCGCGCGACGGGCGCGACGCCTGCATGTCATTTCATAACCACGCGATGGGATTTACGGAGGTGATGCTCGGCCTGTTAGACAAGGCCGGTCTGGAAGACCCGGCGGTTCAACGCCCGTATCCACGTCCGCTAGCGGATCCGGCTCAACATTTTCATCGATGGATTACTGAGGGAGCGGTGCCGGGTCACGAAGACGGCTGCCCGAACATGTCTTTTTTCCAGTTCGAGGAGAGTTGGTGGCGTACCCGCAAACTGCCTAACGTGTTGTTTGTCCACTACAACGATTTGAAATCGGATTTACCGGGTGAGATGCAGCGCATCGCCGAGTTTCTTGAGATTTCCGTCGCGCCGAGCCTCTGGCCTGATCTTGTCGACGCGGCGCGTTTCGAGACAATGCGTCGGGACGGTCAAGTCCTGATGGCCAGGACCGCTTCTGTGTTCAAGGAGGGCAGCCAGGGATTCTTCTTCAAAGGAACTCAATGGACGGTGGCGTGGCGTGGTGAATGAGGACGATTTGGCCGCTTACGATGCCAAATTCGATGCGATGCTGCCGCCAGCCTGTGGGCGATGGGTAAGCCAAGGCCGTATGCTTTCCGGTGATCCCCGGCTTATGTGACAACTTGCTCTCACGAATTTGCTTGCTGCTTTCATTTCAACGCGCGGGCGGCACGAGTCCTTCCTTGACCGTTTGCGAGATGAAGCGGACGTCTCCCGGTTCGACACCGTTTTTGACGGCAAGGTGCAATGAGGTGAAGTCTCCGATCATCACAAGGTCCATCAAGGCGGCAAAACGCGAGTCACCTTCGCCGCGCACGGAATGGACTGGAATTTTGCCCCGCAGATATTGAGCCAGGAGATCCATGCGCCGGCTCACGCGCGGATCCTCATAGCCATGCCGCAATTGCACGGCGGCCTCGCTCAAGCTGGTGCGTTCGTTCTGGCAATCCCAGGCAACCGCTTCGTTATGGCTCGCATTCGGTTGCTCCGATGCGGAAGCGGCTTGTTTGCATTCTGATTGATCTGCGCCTTCCAACGTTCCGCGGCGGCGGCGCCAAGCGGCGCGTCTCCCTGGCAGAGCACATGCCGGCCGACGAGAAGCGAAGCAAGGGTCTCGGCAATATTATTCTGCCGGGCGAGTTCCTCGCGACGCCGCCTCAACTGAGCGTCGGCACCTTCAATCCAACGTCCCGCCTCGGGCAGAAAGCCAATGTCCTGGAGCGTCGTTAACAGCGCGCCCACGACAAAACCCAGACTGGCCCGGGCTGGCACGTCCGGCGGGATGCGCAGGAGGGACGCGCCATGGTCTTGGGCAAAATCGGCAAGCCAGCCTCCGATCGTCACGACGACCAATCGCGCGCCAAGCGCGGCCGCCGCCGCCGCCGCATGATTCACCTCGTCGGTGTCTCCCGTTCCGGAGACGGCGAAAACGAGCGACCGGTCCGCAATTGCGGCAGGGATCTCGTAGGAACTCTCGACCAGAATGGGCACCGGGATGACGTTCGCTCCGAGCGCTCGCACGACCAGTCCTGAAGTGCGGCCGGTTCCCATGCCTAGAATGGCGATATTCTCGAGCTGTCGAGGCCTGGGGCAGCGCCCGAAGCTTGCCCGCTGCCTCGGCGCCGAGCAGCAATTGGTCCGGCAGCCCGGACGCGAGTTCGAAGAACCGGCTGGTTGAGGGAGGGGCCAACGCCATTCACCCAGGAGGTCCCGAAAGGCGGCCGCCGTCCTGAACGATGGTTTGCCCCGTCAGATAGGTGTTCGCTTCAGAGCCCAGAAAGCCGATCAATGCAGCAATCTCTTCTGCCGAGGCAAGCCTGCCCTAACGGAACGCTTCTCTCATAGCGTTTGACCTTCTCCGGCACCCATATTTGCGAACTTCGGAATCGAAGGACACTAGAAATTCATTGATCTAGTGTGGCTTTGGTTCAGAGGTCCGCATGTTGGACGCGCGGCAAGAATGATGCGGACTTCTGAACCGCCACACTAGGTTCCCATTTCCGAGACGACCCGGCGCAGCGCGGCGATCAGGTCGGTGCTGTGCACCAGATGGGGCTCCTCGCTGTCGAGGATCAGGCTGAAGCCACGCTTCTTCAGCGCCGTGATGTCGATGCGATCCTGCAGGACCTCGCTTCCCGCCGAATCGCAGACAATGTCGATCAGGCGATCGAGCGCATGCAGACGGCCGAGCAGGTAGTCGTTCTCCCGGAAGGCGCGCGAGAAGAACGCGGCGAAATGACCTAGCCCGACGCCCTTCAGGCGTTCGATGCCCGCGAAGCCTCGCAGCGCATGAGCGTCCTGCGGACTGATGCGGTCAACGAGGATCTCGTTGAGTTCGCCCATCTCGCGTCCGGATATGACGGGGAACGTCAGGACGTCCCAGAACGGAAATCCAAGATAATTGACGATCACTTCGCGGCGGGCTTCCGGATGCCAGATCGCCGGGTCGAGGCTGGCGAGCAGTTCATCAAGATCGTTCGTGCTGGCGTCGAGATTGATCTCTGATGCGAGCCGTTCGATCAGGCGGTCGAGTTGCGCACCGTGGCGATGCACGAACTCCAGGGCATAGGCGTGCAGATGCTTGACCTCGGCGGCGGACGGCTCGGCCGGAAAGATTTCGGCGACCAGGGCCTTCACCTCTGCGCTGTAGAAGCCGGCCTCCTCGCGCCGGCTCAGCTTCTCGAGATGACTGTAGAAATCGCGCTTGAGGCGATCAACGACGCGCGGATCGAAGCCGGCGAACCGCTCCTGGCTGAGCAATTCATAGAGCCGGTTCTGCCCCTCGATCAGAAAGTTCAGGCGGCGCTCGCGGTACTTGACGTCAAACGCCAGCAGGTAGCGCACCCACTCAGGCAGATGCTGTGGTCCCCTGCGCTTCGAACTCGAGCGCTTCGCTATCTGCGCGCTGGTAGACGATGCCCTTGTGAACCGCCCAGGCGTCGATGATCTCGGCGACCACGCGCGCCAGGGGAGACCGCTCCGGTGCACCGCGCAGCGTCGCGATCAGGTGCGCGCCGAAGGCCCGCACCGACGCCAGCTTGAGCCGAACGTAGGATTGATACGCGAAGCCCGCATCCTGGGCGACGTGATTATTGACCTGCTCGCGCCAGGTGCGCAGCTCGACGGTCGTCATCGCGCGGGTGACATCGCCGGTGACAACCTTGGCGACCAATTGGCTGACGTGCGGGCGCGCGCTGTCGATGATGGCCCGCAGCCGCCGCACCCGGTCGTTGAAGTCGAGCACCCAGCCAAGCTCGTCGGTCACCGGCTGCGAACTGGGAATGTCGGACAGCGCGCCGCGCAAGGTCGCAAAGAAGCCTGGGACGTTGGCTCGCCGCGCCGCGACCGCCCCTGCCGGGTGCGGATCGATATAGACCAGCCGGCGATCGACCTCCCGATAGGCCGGGCGGCCATGGATCGCCGAGATTGCCTGCTGGAACGGCCGGTTGTTGAGCACCGAGCCGTCGATGAACGAGGCGACCGTCGGATCGACGCCGGCCTGCAGATGCTTGGGGAAGCTTTTGGCCAGGAACTCCGCGCGTCTCGGCCAGGTTCCCAGCCGCTTGGCGACGACCTCGTCCATCTCCACGACGCGCGCCGGCGGGAAGGCGCCCGGAAACGACGAGGTGGCGCGGGCGGCGAATGCCAGCCCCGGCGCATTGTCCAGCCCGAAATCGCTATCGACTTCGCCGCCAGGGTGACGGCGATAGGCAAAGCGCAGCACGTGGTGATGATCGAGCTCGTGGATCAGCGGCGGATCATGGATCTGCACGAGCTGATAGTAGCCGTGGTAGTCGGTCACGGTGACGAACAGGTCGAGCGAATGGCCGGTGGGCAGCAGCGAAGAGGGGCTGGGCTGGCGCCGCTCCATCGACGTCACCGCGTCGTACATCAGCGCCGCCATCACGCGCCCATCGAGCGGCGGCTTGAACCAGCGCGAGCGTACAAGCAGCGAGAGTTTGCGGCGGACCTCCAGGTCCTGGAACATGCTGAACTTGCCGGACTTTGCAGCGCCCCAGAGGAACGGCCGCAGGAACCACTTGCTCAAATTGCCGGCGCGCGCGTCGGGCGCCAGCAGGATCGCGACGTCGGCATTGTCGAGCCACAGGTCGCGCAGCACCTCCATCGGCAGATCGTGCGCCAGCGCACGCGCCAGCATGGTGCCGTTGATGCCGCCGGCGGACGCGCCCGCGACGATGTCGACGATCACGCGCAGTTCGACGCGGCGGCCGATCTCGCGCAGCAGCTCGAAATAGACCTGCTCGGTGTCCAACCTGGCCGCGGCCGGCTCGTCGCCGACCGGATAGACCGCGCCGGCGCGGGCCGCGCGGTCCGGTATTCCGTGCAACGCCTTCGAGGCGCGGACGAGCTTGAGGATCTCCTTGGTGATGCCGTGCATGTAGACGGCGAGTGAGACACCGCCGAAGCAGACCAGCGCAATCCGCAGTTCCTTCTCGCGCACGTCCCTGCCCTTCTCCGGTGATTTCTACGCCCCTGGCGATCATACCCTCGCGCGACGGTCTCGATCACTCGATCGCGGATGCGGTCTCGATGCGCACCGGCGCGTAGCCGTCGGCGGCGAGCGCGCGCAGGACCTCTTCGGCGTGCGCCCGGTCGCGCGTCTCCACGGTGACGTCGAGCTTGGCGCCCTTGGCCGGCACGTCGAGAAACAGCCGGCGGTGGTCGACTTCCAGGATGTTGACGCCAAGGTGCCCGAGCCGGGTCGCGATCTGGCCGAGCACTCCCGGCCGGTCCGGGATCGCCAGGCGGAACGAGACGATGCGATCCTCGCGCTCGAGCTCGCGCACCATGACGGACGCAAGAATGCGCGGATCGATGTTGCCGCCGCACAGGATGAGCCCGACCTTGCGGCCGACGAAACGCCCGGGCTTGACCAGCATGGCCGCCAGCCCGGCGGCGCCGGCGCCTTCCGCCATCGCCTTCTGCAGGGTCAGGAAGGCATAGACCGCCCGTTCGAGGTGCGCCTCATCGACCAGCACGATCTCGGCGACCAGTTCGCGCACCACCGGCAGCGTGAGCTTGCCGACGTTCTTGACCGCGATGCCTTCCGCCAGCGTCGGGCCGCCGAGCGGCAGGTGCGCGCCGTGCAGCCTGTTCCAGAACGACGGATAGAGCGTCGCCTCGGCGCCGACCACCTCGATGGCGGGCCGCTTGGCGCGCGCCGCGATCGCGTTGCCGGCGATCAGTCCGCCGCCGCCGATCGGAATGACCAGCAGGTCGAGATCGGGCACCTCTTCGAGCATTTCGAGCGCGATCGTCCCCTGCCCGGCGATCACCAGCGCGTCGTCGTAAGGGTGCACGAAGGTGAGACCGCGTTCGCCGGCGATGGCTTCGGCCCGCACCTGCGCCTCCGCGATGGTCTCGCCTTCGAGCACCACCTCGGCGCCATAGGTCTGCGTCGCCTCGATCTTCACGAACGGGGTCGTCACCGGCATCACGATCGTGGCCGGGATGCGCAGGCGCTGGGCGTGATAGGCCACGGCCTGGGCATGATTGCCGGCGGACATCGCGATGACGCCGCGCGCACGTTCCGCTGGCGACAGCGAGGCGAGCTTGTTGAGCGCGCCCCGCTCCTTGAACGAATTGGTGACCTGGAGGTTCTCGTATTTGACGAACACCTCGGCGCCGGTCAGCGCCGAGAGCTTGGGCGCCGGCAGCATGGGCGTGCGAAGCACATGGCCGGCGATGACGCGCCGCGCCGCCTCGATGTCGGAGAGCGCCACCGTCATCCCCTGCCTCCGGTCTACCTGTCCCGCCCGACTGGTGCCCACCCTCCCTGGGGGGAGGGTCGCGACCCCGAGCGGCGGGTGGGGTGAGCTTCGGAAATAACCCGCCTCGCTACTCGCTCCTCGACCCTTCCAGGGAGGGTAAGGTGATCGAGAGTCGTCATTGAACTCTCATCGAATCGCTCTGCTTGCAAGGCCCACTGGCCTCGTGCCACTTGCGCCAAATCAGGCTACTCTCCATCTGCCGGTGGATTCGGACGAAGCATAGCAAGGAAATCCTGGCCATGGCCGACAACGAACCGCGACGGATCGGCGTTTCGATCGAGCTCAAGCCCCACGCCTACGATCCTATGGTGAACCCGGAATTGTTCGACGGCGTGCTGGCGCGCCGGCTGATCGCGTTCATCATCGATCTGATCATCCTGTCCATCCCGGTGATCCTGGGCGGGCTGTTCATGCTGGCCACGACCATCGCGACACTCGGGATCGCGGCGATTTTCTTCGCGCTGCTGTCGCCGCTGTTCTGGCCGCTGATCGTGATCTGGGCCATCTGCTACTACGGCTTCACCTTCGGCAGCCCGGCATCGGCGACGCTCGGCATGCGTTTCATGGATCTGGAGATGCGCACCTGGTACGGCGCACCGGCCTATTTCGTCCTCGGCTGCGCCCATGCGGTGCTGTACTGGCTGACCGTCTCGTTCCTCACGCCGTTCGTCCTGCTGGTCGGCTTCTTCAACCATCGCGGACGCCTGCTGCACGATATCCTTCTTGGAACGGTTGTGATCAACAGTCCGGCGCGCGCAGAGGCGTTGCGCCGCCCTGCGCCGGGCGCGCCCTGATCCGAAAATAAGACATTTGACGGAAAGCCTGCTCCGCGCGATCCTGCATGGGCCGGATCGGACGAATCTGCCCGGTTGAGAATCCCGTGACCCAGCATTCGCGCAATACCCCGCAGTTCTATCTGACCGCCCCCTCGCCGTGCCCCTACCTGCCGGGCCAGGAGGAGCGCAAGGTTTTCACGCATCTCGTCGGCGAGCGGGCCGGCGAACTCAACGATCTGCTCACCCACGGCGGTTTCCGCCGCAGCCAGTCGATCGCCTACCGGCCGGCCTGCGAATCCTGCCGCTGCTGCGTCTCGGTGCGGGTCGTGGCCGAGGACTTCCAGCCGACCCGCAGCATGCGCCGGATCCAGGAGCGCAACGACGACCTGATCGGCGACATGCGGGTGGCGGTGCCGACCTCGGAGCAATACTCGGTGTTCCGCTCCTACCTGGATTCGCGGCACCGCGACGGCGGCATGGCCGACATGACGGTGCTCGACTACGCGATGATGGTCGAGGACAGCCACGTCGAGACCCGCATGGTGGAATACCGCCGCCGCGGTCCGGACAGCGCCATGAATGGGCGCGGAACCGGCACACTGCTCGCCGTGGCGCTCACGGACGTGCTGAAGGACGGGCTCTCGATGGTCTATTCGTTCTTCGAAGCCGACGAGGCGACGCGCTCGCTCGGCACGTTCATGATCCTCGACCACATCGCCCGTGCGCGCCGCATGGGGCTGCCCTACGTCTATCTCGGCTACTGGGTGCAGGGCTCGCGCAAGATGGACTACAAGGGCCGTTTCCTGCCGCAGGAGCGCCTCAGCGCCGAAGGCTGGAAGCGCGTGGAAAGCTAGCCGGCTCGCCCTAGCCGACCGAGCCCAGCACGAAATCCAAGATCAGTTTCACGTTCAGCGCGATGATGATCGCGGCGACCAGGACCGCCAGCGCCGTCACCCAGCGCGGCGCAATCAGCTCCCCCATCTTCTTGCGGTCGGCCGTGAACATCACCAGCGGAATGATCGCGAACGGCAGTTGCAGGCTCAAAACCACCTGACTCAGGATCAGCAACTGCGCGGTTCCCCGCTCGCCATACCAGATGGTGACGATCGCGGCCGGCACGATCGCGATCCCGCGCGTGATCAGGCGCCGCGCCCAGGCCGGCAGGCGGATGTCGAGAAATCCCTCCATCACGATCTGGCCCGCAAGCGTGGCCGTCACGGTCGAATTCAGTCCGCAGCACAACAGCGCGATCCCGAACAGCGTCGGCGCCATGGCGGAGCCGAGCAGCGGCGCCAGGAACGAATGCGCCTGCTCGAGTTCGGCGACATCGGTCCTGCCGGTCTTGTGAAAGGTCGCGGCTGCGAGGATGAGGATCGAGGCGTTGATCAGCAGCGCGAACATCAGCGCGATAGTGGAGTCGATGGTGGCGAGCTTGATGGCCTCGCGCTTGTCTTCGACGTCCTCGCCGAAGCGCCGCGTCTGCACGACGCCGGAATGCAGATAGAGATTGTGCGGCATCACGGTCGCGCCGAGGATGCCGAGCGAGAGATAGAGCATTTCCGGATTGGTGACGATCTCGACGGTCGGCGCGAAGCCCAGGATCACGCCCCGCCAGTCCGGATCGGCGAGCGCGATCTGGATGGCAAAGCAGATCGCAATGACGCCGAGCAAGGTGACGATGAAGGCCTCGATCCAGCGAAATCCGAGACGCTGCATCCACAGGATCAGGAACACGTCGAGCGCGGTGATGATGACGCCGATCTCGAGCGGAATCCCGAACAGCAGATTGAGCCCGATAGCCGTTCCGATCACCTCGGCCAGATCGGTGGCGCAGATCGCGATCTCCGCGAGCACCCACAGCGGCCACGACACCGCGCGCGGGAAGGCATCGCGGCAGGCCTGCGCCAGGTCGCGGCCTGCGCCGATGCCGAGGCGCGCACACAGCGCCTGCAGCAGGATCGCCATGAGATTGGACAGGAGCGCGATGGTCAGCAGCGCGTAGCCGAACTTCGAGCCGCCCGCGAGCGACGTCGCCCAGTTGCCCGGGTCCATGTAGCCGACGGCGACGAGATAGCCCGGACCCAAGAACGCCAGCAGCTTCCTCCACATCGGTCCGGTAGGACGCGTGCGGATGGTGCCGAAAACCTCCGAAAGCGAGGGGGTGCGCCGCGCGCGCCGCCAGCCCTCGTCCGGGGTAGGCAGAGCTGTGGGCTCTTGGGGCGAGGGCGAATGAAGCAGCGCGGTCATGAATGCCTGAATGAGCGACGTATGGTCAGGAGATAGCCTTATTGCGAATAGTTTGCAATTGCAATTCAGGAATAGGCCATTGCCGCTTGGTCGGAATCGCTGGGGTCGTTAGCGCGCAGCTTTCGGAGATTTGGAGCGAGTTTCTGGCCCCGTTTCGGAGGAGCGGCCGGATCTCCTCATGCCTGAAGTGACGGCCTCCCGGTCGTCCCCGCGGAAGCGGGGACCCAGCGCTCGCCGCGCGGTGATTCCAAGACTGGATTCCCGCGTTCGCGGGAATGACCGGAGGCCTGGGCTTGCGTCAGCTCACTTGTCGTCGCGCGGCTTGCCGTTCAGCGGCGGCTGGCCGAACCTGTTGTTGGTGAGGAAGCGGTCGGGCCGCACGCGGCCGGCGTCGCCGCGGTTGCCGCGCCAGGCGGCAAGCTCCTTGAGCGACTGCGTGAACACCCGGCCGCCCGCATCGATCCAGGTCAGCCCGTCGGCCGCCTTGAAGGTCTTCAGGTCGGACAGCGAGCCGTCCTTGTAGCGCTGCAGCCGCACGCCGCGCCCGCGCGTCATCTCGGGCACCTGTTCGAGCGGGAAGATGATGAGCTTGCGGTTCTCGCCGATCGCGGCGACCAGTTCGCCCTCGACCACCGTCATCGCGCACGCCGCATCGGGCGGCGTGACGTTGAGCACCTGCTTGCCCTTGCGCGTGTTGCCGAGACATTCGTCCTCGGGCACCACGAAGCCGCGGCCCTGCGCGCTGCCGACCAGGAATTTGCGACCGCCCTGGTGGCGGAACACCGTCACCACGTCGACATCCTGCTCGAAATCGGC
Organism: uncultured Alphaproteobacteria bacterium; assembly: GCA_963807865.1. GTDB lineage: Bacteria > Pseudomonadota > Alphaproteobacteria > Rhizobiales > Xanthobacteraceae > VAZQ01. The sequence goes on from CAWEDK010000022.1 coordinate 28,034, forward strand.
AAACAGGCGGATCGGCTCGCCATGGCCGCGGCCGCCGGGGAGCTTGGCGGCATCGAGCGTGTAGAAGCGTCCATTGGTGGCGAACACCAGACACTTCGACGTGGTCTCGGCCGGGAAGGCGAACTTCAGGCTGTCGTCGGCCTTGAAGGCGATGCCGGAGAAGTCGGTGACGGTGCCGCGCAGCGCGCGGATCCAGCCCTTCTCCGAAACCACCACGGTGATCGGCTCGCGCTCGACCATCGCTTCCTCGATCGCCGCCTCGTCGTGCTCGGGCGCCAGCGCGAACGTGGTGCGGCGCTTGCCGAGCGGGGTCTTCGGACCGAACTTCTCGCGGACCTTCTTGATTTCCTCCGCGACCGTCTTCCATTGCTCCTTCTCGGAGCCGAGCAGATCGTTGAGCTTCTTGCGCTCGGCGCGCAGGTCCTTGTCCTCCTTGCGGATCTCCATCTCCTCGAGCTTGCGCAGGTTGCGCAGCCGCATGTTGAGGATGGCGTCGGCCTGAACGTCGGTGAGCTTGAAGGTCTTGATCAGAACCGGCTTGGGCTCGTCCTCGGTGCGGATGATCTTGATCACCTTGTCGAGGTTCAGATAGGCGATGAGGTAGCCGCCCAGCACTTCGAGCCGGTGCTCGATCTTGCCGAGGCGGAATTTCGAGCGCCGCACCAGCACCTCGCGGCGATGCGCCAGCCATTCGGTCAGCGCCTCCGCAAGACCGACGACCTTGGGGATGCGGCCCTTCACCAGCACATTCATATTGAGCGAGATGCGGCTTTCGAGCTCGCTCAGCTTGAACAGCGACTCCATCAGCAACTCGGCATCGACCGTGCGCGCGCGCGGTTCGATCACCAGCCGGATGTCCTCGGCCGATTCATCGCGCACGTCGGCGACCAGCGGCAGCTTCTTCTCGTTGAGCAATTCCGCGAGCTTCTCGACCAGCCGGCCCTTCTGCACCAGCCAGGGGACTTCGGTGATGATGATCTGATAGGTGCCGCGGCCGGTGTCTTCCTTGTGCCAGCGCGCCCGCACACGGAACGAGCCGCGGCCGGTCGCATAGGCTTCCGCGATCGCTTCGGGCGGATCGACGATCACGCCGCCGGTCGGGAAGTCGGGACCGGGCACGTATTTGAGCAGCGTCTTGGTGCGCGCATTCGGCGTGTCGATCAGATGCAGCGCGGCATCGCACAGCTCGGCCGCGTTGTGCGGCGGGATCGACGGTCGCCATGCCGACCGCGATGCCCTGCGAGCCGTTGGCGAGCAGATTGGGGAACGCACCCGGCAGCACCACCGGCTCGTTCTCCGAGCCGTCATAGGTCGGGCGGAAGTCGACCGCATCCTCTTCGATGCCGTCGATCAGGAGGCTCGCAACGTCGGTGAGCCGCGCCTCGGTGTAGCGCATCGCCGCCGGGTTATCGCCGTCGACGTTGCCGAAGTTGCCCTGGCCGTCGACCAGCGGATAGCGCTGCGCGAAGTCCTGCGCCAACCTTACCAAAGCGTCATAGACCGATTGGTCACCATGCGGATGAAATTTGCCGATGACGTCGCCGACCACGCGCGCGCATTTCTTGAACGCCGCGTCGGGGTCGAGCCGCAACTGCTGCATCGCATAGAGCAGCCGCCGGTGCACGGGCTTGAGGCCGTCGCGCGCATCCGGCAGCGCACGGTGCATGATGGTGGAGAGCGCATAGGCGAGATAGCGCTCCTCGAGCGCCTCGCGCAGCGCAATGTCTTCAACCCCGCCGGATGGCGGGGGAATCAGCTGTTTGCCCATACCAGAGGGGTAATGCGAACCCGAATGATGAACAAGGGATCAACGCAGCCGATATGAGCCGCTCGATCCAGCAAGCTTAAGTTTAAGAGACGGAAGGTAATATTACCTCATCCGATCAGGGGCAACGCGGTCCACGAGCGACGGCGCTCCGGCCCTGGACGGACATCAACAGAGGAGAGACCGAAATGCGTGCAATTGTGCTCGCGACGGTGCTCGCGGCTGGGCTCGGCCTGGCCGGTACGGCACCGACCTTGGCAACGCCAGCGAACGGCGCGGCCATCAGTCAGGCCGCGGATGCGGCCAAGATGGTCGAACAGGTGCGATGGTGGCGGTACCGCTATCATTGGCGATGGCACCGCTACTATTATCATCGCCACTGGTGGTGATAATCGCAGTCGCCACGACAGGCCGGGTGCTCAACCACCCGGCCTTTCTTTTTGCTACCGCACGGCGGGCAATTCGACGGACGGCCTGTTCCCCTGCCGCAGCACCGCGGTCACGAAGCTGCCCCGCGCATCGGAAAATTGCAGTCCGCGCGGCTCCAGCACGTGCCGCACCAGGAAGAAGCCGGTCAGCTTGAAGCCGTCCGCCAGGTCTTCGGCCGTCGGCGTCGCCTCGGAGCCCCACAGGAACGGCGGAAGACGCAGCAGGCGATCCTCCCAGGGACGCCCTGCCTCGCGTGACACCGCACGGCCGGTCCGCGGCGAGACGAACGTCAAATCCTCGTGACTGCCGGTCACCGCACACTGCGACAGGTCGAGGCCGAAGCCGAGTTCGCCCAGCAGCGCCATCTCGAACCGGGTCACCTGCGCGCCGGCATGCAGGACATCGAGCAGGCTGCCGAGCACTTCTTCGAGCGCGGAATAGATTTCGGGGTGCGGATCGCGCTCGGGAAGGAGCCGGCAGAGCGCGCCGAGATGCGTGACGCCGTAGACCGCGTGCCCGGCGGCGAACAGGCTCGCCGCGGTCAGTGCAATGCCCTCGACCTGGTAGTGTCCGAGATGCTCGTCGAGCCGCGCCCGCCAGGTCGCGCTGACCCGGTTGCCGGGCTGCAGCACCGGCCGCATGCGCGAGCCCGAGCCGCCGCGCACCAGGCCGAGATGGCGGCCATGACCGGAGGTCATGAGTTCGACGATCGCCGCGCCCTCCCCGTGGCGCTTCACGCCGAGCACGATGCCTTCGTCGATCCACTGCATGCCTGCTCAGTCCTTCGGAAACTCCAGCCCGATGCCGTGGTAGCGTTCCGGGTCGTCGGCCCAGCGTTCACGCACTTTGACGAACAGGAACAGGTGCACCGGCGCCTCGACCATTTCGGCGATGTCGCGCCGCGCCTCCGCGCCGATAGCCTTGATGGTGGCGCCACCCTTGCCAAGCACGATCTTGCGCTGGCTCTCGCGCTCGACATAGATCGTCTGCTCGATACGCACCGCGCCGTCCTTCAGTTCCTTCCACTGCTCGGTTTCGACCGTGGACTGATATGGCAGTTCCTGGTGCAGGCGCAAAAACAGCTTCTCGCGCGTGATCTCGGCCGCAAGCTGACGCAGCGGCGCGTCGGTGATCTGATCCTCCGGATAGTGCCAGGGTCCCGGCGGCACGTTCGCGGCCAGCCAGCGCTTGACGTCGGCCACGCCGTCGCCGGTCAGCGCGGAAATCATGAACGTCTCGGCAAACTTCGCCCGCGCATTGGCGGCCTGTGCGACCGCGAGCAACGCCGGCTTGTCCACCAGATCGACCTTGTTGATGATCAGTACTTTGGGTTGCCTCGCGTCGGCGAGCGGCCCAAGCACAGCATCGGTTTCCTCGTCGAGCCCGCGCTTGGCGTCGACCAGCATGCAGATGATGTCGGCGTCGTGCGCACCCGCCCAGGCGTTCGTCACCATGGCGCGGTCGAGCCTTCGCTTGGGCGCGAAAATGCCCGGCGTGTCGACCAGAATCAGTTGGGTCTCGCCTTCGGTCGCAATGCCGCGCAACAGCGCCCGCGTGGTCTGCACCTTGTGCGATACGATCGCCACCTTGGTGCCGACCAGGGCATTGATCAGGGTCGATTTGCCGACGTTAGGCGCTCCGATCAATGCGACGAAGCCGCAGCGCGCGCCGGTTGCCGCGACGGTCGGAGGATCAGCCATCGAGACGGTCCGCCTTGACGCCCTCGCGTGTCAGCATCGCGGTGGCGGCCGCCTGCTCGGCCGCACGTTTCGAGCGTCCGAGGCCTTCGGCCGGCGCGAACTTCGGTAGTTCGACCGTGACGCGGAATTCCGGGTCGTGATCGGGACCCTTGCGCTCGACCTCCCGGTAGGCCGGTGTCGGCAAACCACGCGCCTGCGCCCACTCCTGCAGCACCGTCTTGGAATCGCGCAGCGGCCGCACCGGCACCCGCATGCGCTCCTCCCACAGCCGTGAGATCATCGCCGACGCCGCCTCGTAACCGCCGTCGATGAACACCGCGCCGATCAGCGCCTCGCAGACATCGGCCAGGATGGCGGTGCGGTTACGTCCGCCGGCGTTGTTCTCCGAAGCGCCGAGCCGGATGGCCGGACCGAGGTCAATCGCGCGCGCGACGTCGGCGCACGCCTCCTTGCGCACCAGGTCGGCGAGCCGGCGCGACATCTCGCCCTCGTCGGCCTTCGGAAAGGCGCGGAACAGCATGTCGGAGATGACGAGACCCAGCACGTGGTCACCCAGGAATTCCAGGCGCTGGTACGAGCCGGCACGGTTGCGGGCGCCGGTCAGGGCCGAGATATGGGTGAGCGCCTGCTCCAGCACCGTCGCATTCTTGAACCGGTAGCCAATGCGCTCCTCGAACTCGGCCGTGCCGCGACGGCGGCGCTTCTTTTCCTTGGGAGCGGGCCGTGGCGAGTTGCCGGCGGCGGCAAGATCGATCAGCTCTCCGCCTTCGGTCGGCGGCGTCGGGGGCGCGGAAGCAAGGGCAGTCTTGGCTTTCGGCCCGCGGCTCATCGCACGATCGAGAACAGGCGATCCCAGCGAACCGACCATGGCCAACGCCACACTTGCCAGGCGCTCTCGCCCTCGCGGATCGAGAAAAAGATGATCTGGGCGCGCCCGACGAGATTTTCGAACGGCACGTAGCCGACCTGACTCAAAACACGGCTGTCGGTCGAATTGTCGCGGTTGTCGCCCATCATGAACATATGACCGGCCGGCACCCTGTAGGGGCCGGCGTTGTCGTAGAATCCATTGTCGACCAGATCGAGCGTGGTGTAGCTCACGCCATTCGGCAACGTCTCGCGCCAGCGCTTCACCCGCGAGGTGCGCGAGCCTTCCTCGGTCTCAATGAAATCCTCGATCCGCTCGCGCTTGACCGCCTGTCCATTGATGTGGAGCACGCCTTCGATCATCTGGATCGTGTCGCCCGGCAATCCGATCACGCGCTTGATGTAGTCGGTGAAGTCCTCGCGCGGCAGACGGAAGACCACGATGTCGCCACGCTGGGGCTCGGATCCCCAGAATGCGACCCGAAAAGATCGGCGGCGAGAACGGCAAGGAGTAGTGGCTGTAGCCGTAGGAGAACTTCGAAACGAACAGATAGTCCCCGACCAGCAGCGTTTCCTTCATCGATCCGGAAGGGATGTTGAAGGGCTGGAACAAGAAGGTGCGGATGACGAGCGCGATAATAAGGGCGTGAAAGATCACGCGCCCGGTTTCGGCTAAGCCGCCCTCTTTTCGTTTTGTTCCGGATGTCACACTCATCGGCCTCTTGTCCGCCGCTTTCGCGCCCCGCGCCGTTCTAGCCGCTGGGGCGGCGGGGTGCAATCGAGGGCTCCGATTTTCGCTGGCGCATTCATGGGCAACGGCGCGGGCTTCACGCGTGAGCTTTTCATTTCATTCCAAGGTGTTGAGGATGCACCAAATTCTCCCGGCATGCCGACCGGTTCCGCCGGCACCGCGGAGAACGCGACCGACGTCGGTTCGGTCAGGCCACCACACGCGGCACCGCGCTGATCACCACGAGGGCCTGCGCCATCGGACCTTCGTCGGTGATGGTCAGGTCAATTCGGGCCTCGCAACCGGCCGGCGTGATCGCAGCCAGCCGGGCCAGCGCGCCGCCGGTCAACTGCATGGTGGGACGCCCCGAGGGCAGGTTGATCACCCCCATGTCGCGCCACCACACCCCTGCTCGGATGCCGGTCCCGAGCGCCTTCGAGCAGGCCTCCTTGGCGGCAAACCGCTTGGCATAGGTCTCGACGCTCTTGGCCCGCCGCTCGGCACGGGCGCGCTCGGCGGCCGTGAAGATACGATCCAGGAAACGATCGCCGTGCCGCTCGATCACCTTGGCGATGCGGCGCACGTCGATGAGGTCGGAGCCAATGCCGATAATCATGCGCTGACCTTGGCGCGGCCGTGATCCATCACCTTGCGCATCTCTTGGACGACACCGGCAAGACTCGAGTAGATCGCCTCCCCGATCAGGAAATGGCCGATGTTGAGTTCGACGATCTCCGGCAAGGCGGCGATCGCTTCGGCGGTCTCGAAGTTCAGCCCGTGTCCAGCGTGGACCTCCAGCCCGGCTTGCCGCGCCAGCCTGGCGCCCTCGCAGATGCGGAGCCATTCCGCTTCCGCCGCTTCCATCCGGTCTTCGGCCAGCGCGTCGCACCATGCCCCGGTGTGAATTTCGATCACCGGCGCACCCACGGCCGCCGCAGCCTCGATCTGCCGCGGCTCGGCTGCGATGAACAGTGAAACGCGGATGCCGGTCTCCCGCAGCCTAGCGATCGCCGGCACCAGCGCGCCGCGCTGGCCGACGACGTCGAGCCCGCCTTCGGTGGTGCGTTCCTCACGGCGTTCGGGCACCAGGCAAGCGGCATGCGGCCTGGTCTGCACGGCGATCCGCACCATCTCGTCGGTTGCCGCCATCTCGAAATTAAGCGGCTTGGTAATCTCCACCTTGAGACGCGCCATGTCGTCGTCGCGGATGTGGCGGCGATCTTCGCGCAGATGCGCGGTAATGCCGTCAGCGCCGGCTTCGATTGCGATCTTCGCCGCGTGGACAGGATCGGGGTGCAGCCCGCCGCGCGCGTTGCGTACGGTCGCGACGTGATCGACGTTAACGCCGAGGCGGAGATGGGCGATCGTCATGGTCTGAAGCTTGGGTCCGGCAGAGGTTCATCTGCTTGTTGGGGGCCGCCAACGCACCGGCGTCGATGCCCGAAGTCAAAGACGTCACGCCTCCGCCCGCTCGGCGCTCGCGACCACATCCTTGGCGCGCAATTGCGCAATGATCGAATTGAGATGCTTGAGGTCGTAAACTTCGAGATCGATCGTCAGCGAGGTGAAGTCCGGCGACTGCCGGGTCATCCTGATGTTGTCGATGTTGCCATCGTGCTCGGCGATCACTTGCGCGACCTGCACCAGCGTGCCGGGCTCGTTCACGGTCTGCAGCATGATGCGGGCCGGAAAGCGCTGCGGGGTGCGCTCTTCCATATCCCAGCGCAGATCGAGCCAGCGTTCCGGCGTGTCCTCGAAATCCTTCAGCGCGGGCGACTGGATCGGATAGATCGTGATGCCTTCGCCGGGGGTCAGAATGCCGACGATGCGATCGCCCGGAACCGCGCCGCCGTTGGGCGCAAACCGAACGGGCAGGTCACTGTTGATGCCGCGGATCGGAATGGCCGCCCCTTCGGTCGCGGCGTCCGGCAACTTGACCTTGACGGCCTTCGCCCGCTTGAGTCCGAACCAGCCGCTTTCGGGCTTGGGCTGTTGCGCGAGCGTGGCGGCGCGTTCCTCTTTGTAGTCGGGGTACATCGCACGCGCCACGTCGGCCGCGCGCAACTCGCCCCGGCCCACCGCGGAGTGCACGTCTTCGACCGACGCGCGTGCGAGACGCGGCAAGGCGCCCTGCAGCTTTTCGTCCGAATACGCGATCTTGGCGCGTTGACATAGCCGCTCGACGATGCGGCGGCCGAGCCCGGCATATTGATGGCGCACCGCGGCGCGGGTGGCGCGGCGGATCGAAGCCCGCGCCTTGCCGGTGATGACCAGAGATTCCCAGGCGGCGGGCGGCGCGGTCTGCGCCTTCGAGGTGATGATCTCAACCTCGTCGCCGTTTTCAAGCTCGGACACCAGCGGCGCGATCTTGCCGTTGATCTTGCAGCCGACCGCGGTGTTGCCAACGTCGGTGTGCACCGCATAGGCGAAATCGATCACCTTGGCGCGGCGCGGCAGGGCGATCAGTTTGCCCTTGGGGGTGAAGCAGAACACCTGGTCGTGGAACAGCTCGAGCTTGGTGTGCTCGAGGAATTCCTCCGGATTGGAGCCGTCGGCCAGCAGCTCGATCGTACGGCGCAGCCACTCATAGGCCTTCGATTCGCGCGACAGCATCTCGTTCGGCGATCCCGCACCGTCCTTGTACAGCGCATGCGCCGCGATGCCGTACTCGGCGATCTCGTGCATCTCCTGGGTGCGGAACTGGAGTTCGACGCGCTGCCGTCCGGGGCCGATCACGGTCGAGTGAATCGAGCGGTAGTCGTTCTGCTTAGGCGTCGAGATGTAGTCCTTGAAGCGGCCCGGGACCATCGGCCAAGTGGTGTGTACGACGCCTAGCGCCTGATAGCATTCCGCTACCGCCTTCACGACCACGCGGAAACCGACGATGTCGGAGAGCTGCTCGAAGCCCACCGATTTGCGCTCCATCTTGCGCCAGACCGAATAGGCCCGCTTGCGCCGGCCGCAGACCTCCGCCGGGATGCCTCGATCTGCGAGCTTCTTGGTGAGTTGCTGCTCGATCGCGCCGACGAGCCCCTGATTCCTGGCCTCCAGCGCGTCGAGGCGCTCGCTCACCACCCGGTAGGCATCGGGATTGAGCTCGCGGAACGCCAGATCCTCGAGCTCCTCCCGCATCTCATGCATGCCCATCCGGCCGGCGAGAGGGGCATAGATGTCGATGGTTTCCTCGGCGATACGCCTGCGCTTGTCGGCCGGCACGTGCGACAGCGTGCGCATGTTGTGCAGGCGGTCGGCGAGCTTGACCAGGAGCACCCGCACGTCGTCGGCGATCGCCAACAGCAGCTTGCGCAGGTTTTCCGCCTGTTTCGCCTCCTTGGTGACGAGGTCGAGCTTCTTGAGCTTGGTCAGGCCCTCGACCAGCGTGCCGATGTCGTGGCCGAACATCTGGTCGATCTCGGCGCGGGTCGCGGCGGTATCCTCGATGGTGTCGTGCAGGAGGGCAGCCGCGATGGTGGCGTCGTCGAGCTTCAAGTCGGTCAGGATGCCCGCCACCTCGAGCGGATGGGAAAAGTAGGGATCGCCCGATGCGCGCTTCTGCTCGCCATGCGCCTTCATGGCGTACACGTAGGCGCGGTTGAGCAGCGCCTCGCTGGCATTCGGATTGTAACGCTTGACCCGCTCGATCAGGTCGTATTGCCGCATCATCTGCGGCTTCGACGGCTTGTTTATTTTTACTGTATTATCAAAAGCTTGTCCGACCAGATTAAGACCGCGGTCGAGCGGCGCCCGGGCCCTGGACTGGTTCTGCATTCGCGGCAGGTCAGACGAAGTGCGCGCCATGAACATCCTTGCGCCGGCCGCCGGCTGGGCCAGTGCTCTTCGCAGGATATCATGACGCGGCGCGTTCGCTACAAGACATCGGCCGATGACCCGCCAAAACGGCGGCGGCCCGGATCATGATCCGGGCCGCGCGGCAGAATGCCTTGTTTCCGCGAAATCTTACTCCTCTTCCTCCGGCTGCTCCTCCGGCGGAGTGAGCCCTTCCAGGCCCTTCAGGAGTTCTTCCTCGGTCATCCGGTCGGCCGTCACCTCGGTGTCGTCGGCATCGACCGAGGTGCCGGCGGTGGCGCCGATCAGCGGCACCGACTCGGGCTCAGGCTCGTCGACCTCAACGTACTTCTGCAGGGAATGAACCAATTCCTCCTTAAGGTCGTCCGGCGAGATCGTGGTATCGGCGATTTCGCGCAACGCCACGACCGGATTCTTGTCGTTGTCGCGGTCGACCGTGATCTGCGAGCCCGACGAGATCATGCGCGCACGATGACTCGCCAGCAGGACGAGATCGAAGCGGTTTTCAACCTTGTCGATACAGTCTTCGACGGTGACACGGGCCATAGGCGCTTGCTCCTGCAATGGAACTATCGAAAAAATGCTGCCGTTAGGTAGCCATCTCACCGCCAAAGCGCAAGGCGAATTTGTCCCCGAAATTCCGCTTGGCGCAGCCGCGGACCTCTGTTAGGCAAACTGCGGAACCACGAGGCCCATCAAATTACCGATTGGTTACGGCGCAAGCGCCACTCTTTACAGCGGCACACCTAGTTACAGACGGCACACCTTACGAACGGCACAAATCCTCGTTCCCATACCATGACCGGCCATCGCCAGCCGCCCGCGGCTAGGCTCGTGGCGGGGCTACGGCAACAGGTTTCGACAGTTAGGAAGAGACAGTCATGGTTCCGCAGGAAAAAATCGCTCTGTTCATTGACGGCGCCAACCTTTACGCCACCGCCAAGTCGCTCGGCTTCGATATCGATTACAAGCGCTTGCTGCGCGAATTTCAGTCCCGCGGCTATCTGCTGCGCGCCTTCTACTACACCGCCGTCATCGAGGATCAGGAGTATTCGTCGATCCGCCCGCTGATCGACTGGCTCGACTACAACGGCTACAGCGTCGTCACTAAGGCCACGAAGGAGTTCGTCGACCAGACCGGCCGCCGCAAGGTCAAAGGCAACATGGACATCGAGCTCGCGGTCGATGCCATGGAAATCGCGGCCACGATCGACCACATGGTGTTGTTTTCCGGCGACGGCGATTTCCGCTCGCTGGTCGAGGCCGTGCAACGGCGCGGCGTGCGGGTAACGGTGGTCTCCACGATCTCGACCCAGCCGCCGATGGTAGCCGACGAGCTTCGCCGCCAGGCCGACATCTTCCTCGACATCGTCGAGCTGCAATCGAAAATCGGCCGCGATCCCGCCGAACGGGTGGGGCGCGAACCTCGTGAGCCGCGCGAACCGCGGGGTGAGCGTCACACGCCGCAGTTCCTGCAGCGCTCCACGGCCCCGCAACGGGCCGGCGCCGGCGCGGCCGACGACGACGATTTCGACGACTGTTGGAATTGGACCACTGGATGTCGGGCTCGTCGGGCAAACCGGGGCGTGACTGTCCGCTCTGCCCTCGCCTTGCGGCCTTCCGTGACGATTGGCGCAGCCGCGAACCCGCCTGGTTCAACGCTCCCGTCGCCTCATTCGGATCGCGCGACGCTCGGCTCCTGATCATCGGCCTTGCGCCGGGGCTGCGCGGCGCCAACCGCACCGGCCGGCCGTTTACCGGCGACTACGCGGGCGACCTGCTCTACGAAACACTCATCCGTTACGGCTTCGCGCGCGGCACGTATGAAGCGCGGCCCGACGATGGGCTCGAACTGGTCGACACCCGAATCACCAACGCGGTGCGTTGCGTTCCGCCGGAGAACAAGCCGACGCCGGCGGAGATCAAGACCTGCCGCGGCTTTCTGGCCGACACCATCGCGGAAATGCCGAAGCTCGCCGTCATCGTGACGCTCGGCCGCATTTCACACGACAGCACGCTGGCGGCGCTCAACCAGCGGCGCGCGGCCTCACCATTCGGCCACGGCGCCTCGTTCGAGATCGGCCGCATCCGGTTGCTGGCGAGCTATCATTGCTCGCGCTACAACACCAATACCCGCGTGCTGACGCCCGATATGTTTCGCAACGTGTTCGCCGCCGCGCGCGCGCATCTGGATGCGCTGCATAGACGCGGCTGACGCTTTCAGCCTTCCGCCAGCCAGGCGACGACTTCCGTCGGCGCTCTTGTCGGGCGGGAACACCGGATAGAACACCTTACGGACGACCCCGCCGTCGATGATCAACACCATGCGCTTGAGCAGCGTTATGCCAACCACCGTGAAGGTCGGCAGGCTCGATCGCACGCGTCAGCTTGAACTCGGCGTCGGACAGGATGGGCAAACGGCAGGTGCAGGCGTTCGACCGCCTCGCGCTGATAGGCAGTATCCTGCGTCGACAAGCCGTAGAGATGCGCGACGCCAAGCCGTCTGAGTTCGGCGAAATGATCCCGGAACGAACAGGACTGTGGCGTGCAGCCGCGCGCGCCTGGGATCGCATCCCAGCCATCGGGTAGGAGTTTGGCCCGGCACGCCGGTGCGCGGATAGATGTAGACCACGGTGCGGCCGTCGAGCTTCGACAAGTCCACTGCTGCTCCCGCGGTCGACCCAAGTGCCAGCGAAGGAAGCCGCAGGCCGTCGAGGTGACGGGCGGCGCCGTCATCCTGCGGGACCGGTAGATCGTCGGGCAACCGATTGGGGTCGTGTGGCGTCGCTGGCATCGTCGTCCTCAAGTATCCTGCCGGTAGGAAATGAATTCCAGCAGCGAACCGTCGGGATCGCGGAAGTAGACGCTGGTGCCGTCACCACTGGCACCGAAGCGACGCATCGGGCCGGCGTGGATCGGAACACCGCAACGCTGCAGATGCGCGATCGCATCGGCGATCGGGCCCTGCCATTCGAAACACAGATCGCTGTTGCCGGGCTGAACCGGCAGCCGCGCGACCTCGGCGGGCTTGAAGCCGGGTCCATGTAGATTGAGCTGCACCGAGCCGAACCGGTACGCAAACCCGACCGGCCGCGGCACGATTTCGGCACCCAGAACGTCGCGGTAGAACGTGTTCGAACGCTCCCAGTCGGAGACGTGGATCACGCAGTGGTCGAGTTTGACGGGCAGAGCCATGAACCGTCTCCGCGTATTCGGCCAGCGGGACACCTGCGCCGCGCGAGACCACGGCCGGCTTGATACTGTGCGCACTAAACGCACCCCTGCCCGATCGCAAACCGTGCGTCAATCGCGCCCTCACAAACGAACGGCCCGCGGGACTGATCCCGCGGGCCGATAGCTCTTGCAGATTGCAAGGTAATCAGTCGATCCAGGCGAGGTCGGTGATGTTGCCGGACAGACCCTCGATCTTGCCCACCATGGTGGCCTTGCCGGTCTTGAGATCGACCGAATAGAGCGCGCCGCCGCTCACCAGCCAGCCGTCGTTCTTGTCTTCGCCGGTCGAGACGATGTTGAAGCCCACCGGTCCATCGACCTTGACGCCCAGCGGAGCCGACCGTGTTGAGCACGCCGTCGTTCGGCGGAGCCTGGGTCACCAGCGAACCGGTCGCGGCATCGATGTTGTAAAGGGTCGTTGCCTTCGTGCCCTTCCACGAATTGGTGTAGGCGCCCGCCACGATCTTGGGCTTCTTGGCGGCGTTGGCGTCGCCTTCCTTGAACTTGTGCGAGCCGTCGACTGACCCACTTGCCGTCCTCGGGGTTGACCCGCAGGTTGGTGCCTTCCGAGGTCATGACGCGGATGCGGTCGACGACCGGATTGAAGTCGACGATGGTGACGACGTCGGGCTTGAATTTTTCCGACAGCTTGCTCTTGACGGTGGCTTGACCGGATTTGGCGTCGATCGCGACCAGCGAGCCGTCGACCGCGAGGCCGTAGAGCATGCCGTCGGCCGGCCGAACGTCGATGCCGACGAGTTGCTCGGCGCCCTTGATGTCGGCTTTGGAGGCGACTTTGCGGGTCGCCGGATCGATGGTGACGATCGACTTGCCGTCGACCAGGCCGACGATCCAGCCGGCCGCCTGAGCGCCGGTGGCCGCCGAGGCCGATGCGGCGATCGCGCCGACAAACGCGAAGAGTTTCATCTGCCTGAACATGGAGGTCGCTCCCTTTGCTTGATCCGAATATTCGGGTCGGCCGCGGGAATTGTTCCGAGCCGATGCGGGAGATACGACCTGCGTGTTGCACGGATGCGCGACCGAAGAGCGGATTCGTCCCGTCGCATTCACGTCTTCGTGAGGTGGAACGGGACGATTTGCTTGAACCTCATCCTGAGGAGAGCACGAAGTGCGCGTCTCGAAGGATGGCGGCCGAGCGCCGAATCGCGGCCATGCTTCGAGACGGCGGCTTCGCCGCCTCCTCAGCATGAGGGCGCGCTACCCCTTGGACCGCAGCAGCCGGCCGCGCTCGCGATCCCAACTGCGCTGCTTCTCGGTCTCGCGCTTGTCGTGGAGCTTCTTGCCGCGCGCAAGCGCAAGCTCGATCTTGGCGCGGCCTTTCTCGTTGAAATAGAGCTTGAGCGGAACAAGCGTCATGCCCTCGCGCTCGACCGCCCCATCAGCTTGTTGATCTGCCGGCGGTGCAGCAGCAGCTTGCGCGCGCGCTTGGGCGGATGGTTGAAGCGGCCGCCCTGGAGATATTCCGAGATGTTGGCGTTGAGCAGCCAGAGTTTCGCCACCGCGCGCATCCGCGTAGGATTCGGCGATGGTCGCCTTGCCGGTGCGCAGCGACTTCACCTCGGTGCCGGTGAGCGCAATGCCGGCCTCGAATGTCTCGCCGAGTCTCGATAGTTGAAGCGCGCCTTGCGATTGTGGGCGACTGACCTTCGCGCTGGTTGCTGGTCCGGTTTGGCGGCCATTGGCGAATCGCTGATTCGATGAGCGGCTCGTCACCGCGCGCGCCTTCAGCAGGTCGCGGATTTCCGTGAGCAGCTCTTCCTGCTTGGTCGGCGGCGCCGGCTTGGCGGCCTCCTTCTGAGAAACCGGTTCATGAGCTGGATCAGCATGAACAGCACCCAGGCGATGATGAGGAAGTTGATCACCGCCGTAATGAAGGCGCCGTAGGCCAAGCACAGCGCCTTGTTTCTTGGCGTCGACCAGCGAGTCCGCGGTCACCTTGGAGGACAGCTTGATGAAGTAATTCGAGAAGTCGAGCCCGCCGGTAACGGCGCCGATGATCGGCATGATGATGTCCGCCGACCAGCGAGGTGACGATCGCGCCGAACGCGACGCCGATGATCACGCCGACTCGCGAGATCGACGACATTGCCGCGCATCGCGAATTTCTTGAATTCATCGAGCATGCTTGCCTCCCAAATCGCAGGCGGAACGCGCCACGCTGCTTGTGCCCCGTGCGGGGCGCATGCCTGTCGCGAACTGTCAGCCGTTAATTGACCAGGCCGGCATGGACCATCGCGTCGCGGACCGCAACCTTGGTCTTGTCGGCCAGCGGCACCATCGGCAATCGCACCGTTTCGGCGCACTTGCCGAGCACCGACAGCGCGTACTTGGCCGGCGCCGGGTTGGTCTCGATGAACAGCGCAATATGCAGCGGCAGGAGCTTGTCCTGCAGCTTGAGCGCCGCGGCATAGTCGCCCTTGAGACAGGCCTCCTGGAACTCCGAGCACAGCCGCGGCGCCACGTTCGAGGTCACCGAAATGCAGCCGTGACCGCCGTGCGCCATGAAGCCGATGCAGGTGCCGTCCTCGCCCGAGAGCTGGTTGAAGCCCTCGCCCATCGCGGCGCGTTGCTGCGAGACCCGCAGCACGTTGGCGGTCGCGTCCTTCACGCCGGCGATATTCTTGAGCTCGAACAGGCGCTTCATCGTCTCGACCGACATGTCGATCACCGAGCGCGCCGGGATGTTGTAGATGATGATCGGGATACCGATGGCGTCGTTGATCGCCTTGAAGTGCTGGTACATCCCCTCCTGCGTGGGCTTGTTGTAGTACGGCGTGACCACCAGCACGGCGTCGGCGCCGGCCTTCTCGGCGTGCTGCGACAGTTCGATCGCCTCGCGGGTCGAGTTGGAACCCGTCCCGGCGATCACCGGAACCCGGCCCTTGGCCTGGTCGATGCACCATTCGACGACGAGATTATGCTCGGCATGCGACAACGTAGGGCTTTCCCCGGTGGTGCCGACGGGTACAAGGCCGTGGGTGCCCTCGCCGATCTGCCAATCGACCAGGCTGCGGAATGCTTTTTCGTTCAGGGACCCGTTGTCGAAGGGGGTGATGAGCGCGGTGAACGAGCCCCTGAAGCTCGTCTTGACGGTCATGATACGATCCTTTGATTCGTTTCGGCGGCCGGGCCCCATTTCGCGGGACGATATCGGGAAGACTTAGCCGATGAAAGCCCTGGAACTCGCGCCTGCCCCCTTTTTGCCGCTGTCACGGCCGATGCTGGGAGGGTGCGAATTAGTGGTTCATCAACATTATCAGATGAATAAAGATTGCGTAGCAGTTATGGCGGCAGCAGGAACCGACGCTTGAGCTATTGGCGCCAGATATGGCTTCTGACCGGCCTCGCCGCGGCCGGCGTGCTGTTGCTCGCGCAGGCGTCCGATGCGGCGAACGGGGTGCCGACACCGCAGCCGCGGCCGGGCACCAAGGCGGCGCCGAAGACGGCAACCCCACCGGCCGCCACCAAACCGGCGATGACCCCCGCGGCCGCCAAGTCGACGCCGGCCCCGGCGCCGGCCAAATCGACGGCGGCGCCGCCGGCACGGAAGATGACCGCGGCGGTGCCGCTGGCCTTCGCATCGACCACCTCGACTTCGTCGGCCGACCTCGCCGCCGTCAAGGAAGCGATTGCGGCCGCGCGTGCAAGACGAGCCGATCAGGCGGCCGGCATCCAGCGCACCATCAGCGATCCGTTGGCCCGCAAGCTGGTCGAGTGGGCGATCCTGCGCAGTGACGACAACGAGGTCGAATTTTCGCGCTACGTCGCGTTCATCGCCGAGAACCCAATGTGGCCCAGCATCGGCATGATGCGGCGGCGCGCTGAAGCGAGCCTTTGGCAGGAGCGCCTCGACCCGGCGACGGTGCAGGGCTACTTCGGCAAGAACCGGCCGCTGTCCGCCAAAGGCAAGTTTGCGCTCGCCCGTGCGCTGCTGCTGCAGGGCGATCGCGCCGGCGCGGCCAGCCTGGTGCGCGACGCCTGGCGCAACGACAATTTCTCGGGCGAGTTGGAAGGCCAGGCGCTGGACGTCTTCAGCGACCTGATCACCAACGCCGATCACAAGGCCCGCATGGACATTCGGCTCTACGCCGAGGACGCCGACGGCGGATTGCGGGCGGCCGAACCGCGCTGGGGGGCATGCGCAAGCCATCGCCAAGGCGCGCGTCGCGGTGATCAAGAAGGCGGGCAACGCCAAGGCACTGCTCGACGCAGTGCCGGCCGAGGCGCGCCGCGATGTCGGCTATATCTTCAGCCGCATCCAGTTCCTGCGCCGCGCGGACAAGGTCAAGGAAGCGACCGAGCTGATGCTGTCGGTGCCGCAAGATCACGGCCAGGCGGTCGACGGCGACCAGTGGTGGATCGAGCGGCGGCTGGTTGCCCGCAAACTGCTCGATGATGGCGATGCCAAGACGGCCTACCGCATCGCGCGCGAGGCTTCGCTCCCCGGCAAGGAGAACTACCGCGTCCGAAAGCCAGTTCACCGCCGGCTGGATCGCGCTTCGCTTCCTCAACGACCCGGCCACCGCGCTCACGCATTTCGCCAAGATCGGACACGCCAGCAACAACCCGATCGCGCTTGCCCGCTCCGGCTACTGGCAAGGACGCGCGACGGAAGCACTCGGGCGCAAGGACGAGGCGCGAGCGCACTATGAAGCGGCGGCGCGTTACTCCACTGCCTATTACGGCCAGATCGCGCGCGGCAAGCTCGGCATCAAGGACCTGGCCGTGCGCTCCCCGCCGGCGCCCTCCTCCGGGCCGATTGAAGTCGCGCGCGCCATCGAGATTCTGTACGCCATCGAGCAACGCGACCTGGTTGCCGGCATCGCCGCCGACCTCGGCGAACGCTCCTTGGACGCAGCCGGACTAGCGGCGATCGGCGAAGTGATGGCGCAGAATCGCGACGCCCGCGCCATGCTGCTGCTCGGCAAAGCGTCGCTTGGAAACGGCCTGCCGCTCGAACACTATGCGTTCCCGACCGTCGGCCTGCCGGACTACCGCCCGATCGGTCCGACCATCGAGCCCGCGGTCGCCTATTCGATCGCACGGCAGGAAAGCACGTTCAATCAGCGCACGGTATCGAGCGCCAAGGCGATGGGCCTGATGCAGGTGACGCCGGCCGCCGGCAAATACATCGCCCAGAAATTCAAGGCGCCCTATGACGAGCGGCGGCTCCTCAGCGACGAAGTCTACAATGTGCAGTTCGGCGCCGCCGAGCTCGGCGACTCTGATCGAGGACTACCGCGGCTCGTACATCCTGACGTTCGCCGGCTACAATGCAGGCCGCGGCCGGGTGAAGGAATGGATCGCCCGCTTCGGCGACCCGCGTGATCCCAAGGTCGACCCGATCGACTGGGTCGAGCGCATCCCGTTCTCCGAAACCCGCAACTACGTACAGCGCATCCTGGAGAACCTGCAGGTCTATCGGGTGCGGTTCGGCGGCGGCTCGAAGCTCCTGATCGAGGCCGACCTGCGCCGCGGCACGACCGGAAACTAACCCACGCTGCGCATCCGCCGCATTTCAATACACGCGATCAGCCACGCGATTTCTTGCGGACCCAGAACTGATACATGCCGGCGAAGGCCGAAGGATTTTCCGCTTCGTAGACCTCCCACGAGGTCAGGTCGGTGACGGTCTGGGCGCCGGGAAACCGCTCGCCAAAGCGCAGCAGATGCTGCGGTTCGACCTGCAGCCCGACGAGCTCGACGTCATTCTCCGCGATGAAGCCGGCGATTTCCGCGAGCGTCATCTGGTGCTCCTGAACATGGAACAGCATGTCCCGGCACTCACTCGCGGCGAAGAAATCGTGATAGTTGACGATCTGCCGCGCCGGCGCCTCGTTGTCCAAGGCGAGGATGGCCTGCCGGCCCTGGCGGATTCCCTCGGGCGTCGGCGTAAAGCCGCGCTCGGCGGCAAACGCCCGCGCAGCATTGACCGCCCAGCGTCCGCTCTTGCTGTAGAGGGCGACACGCATCAGCCCGCCCTCCCGCAGCAGCGTCAGGAGCGCGCGCCACGCCGCCCACGGATCGGCCAGATGATGCAGGACGCCGCTGGCATCGATCAGGTCGAAGCTGCGGCCGATCGTCCCGAGATTCAGGATGTCGGCGCTGGCGAACGACACGTTGCTCAGTCGCAGCGCCGTTGCCTGACGCTTGGCATATGACAGGCTGGCGAGACTGAGGTCGATCGCGGTGACATCCGCGCCCTCGATCTGACGGGCGATCTCGACGACGTTTTGGCCGGTACCGCAGCCCGCGATCAGAATGTCGATCGTGCGGCGATCACCGAAATCCGGCAGCTCCACGCCGCCGCCGAGGTAGGCCGCGAGCGTCATCGGCCGGACGGGCGCCGGCTTGACCCAGCGCGGATAGGGGTTCTCCTCGTATTGCTGCTTCACCTTCAGCGACACTTCGTCCGCGATCGGCGTGAGGCTTGGAATTGTCGCGCGCAGCGCTTGCTCCTCCCGCGGTTCGCGCACCTGCTGGGTCAGCAGTTCCGCAACCGGAGCCGGCCATGGCCGGTCGAGCAGCACATCAATCCCGTCGAGCGCATGCAGCGGCATGTATGCGGCGACAGCCGCAAGCAGGTGCGGTGAAATCTCGCTCCCGGATCGCGCGCCTTCGGTCAGATGCTTCTGCAATCGCGCGACTTGATCGAGTTCGGTCGCAGTCACGTCGAAGACGTACTCGTTGATGAAGCATTGCCGTGCGAGCGCGCAACTGAACGCCAGCCACGTCTCCTCGTTCGCAGGCGCCTGGCCCCGGACGGCCCCCGCGAGCACGACCACGCGCAATGCGGTCAGCAGACGCTCCAGGTCGACATCGCACACCGGCACCGACACGAGGATCGTGCGAAGCAACGGGTCAATGGCGATCGCCGGAAGGCCTCCCGCCAGGTCGCCGCCCGCGATCCGCTTCGGCCAGGCGGCCACCGCGCGCGTCGCAGCCGTCCTTGATTGCCGGTTCGACCTTGACGAGGCTCACGGCCGGAATGGCGAGATCGGCCGGACGGTCCCACGGCTCCGTCAGCGCGCGGAATATCAAGGCACGCACGCCGCCCGGATCGTAAGCAAGCCGCCGGTTCTTCACGCACTCGGCGAACAGGGCTTTCGCTTCCTCGGTCGTCTCGACCGCAAGGGCCTGCACGGCCGAGGCCAGCGCCCGTGCATTTTCGCCTCTCGCGACCAGCAGCTTGCCGAGATTGATGTGGGCGTCGGCGGCGTCCGGCTTGGCCGCCAAGGCGCGCTCGTAGGAGGCGACCGCGTCATCGAGGCGGCCGAGGTCCTTCAGTGCGATGCCGCGGTTGACCAGCGCGCCCACGTGGTTTTCGGCAAGTGCAAGCGCTTCGTCGAAGCTCGCCAGCGCGTCCTCCGGCCGGCCCAGCTTGAGCAATGCATGGCCGCGATTGTTCAGCCCATCGGCGTTGCGCGGATCGTGCGACAGCATCGCGTCGAAACTCGCGAGCGCGTCCTGGTAACGCCCCAGGTGGGTCAGAATGTTGCCGCGGTTGAAATGCGCCTCGGGAACATCCGCCCGCAGCGCGAGGACGCGGTCGTAGCTCGCGAGCGCCTGTTCGTGCCGGCCAAGCTGATGCTGGGCCGCTCCGAGATTGATCCAGTCGCCGATCGAGTCGGGGGCAAACGCCACGGCGCGTTCGTAACTCGCGACCGCCTCCTCTACCCGTCCGAGGTCGCTGAGCGCGTTGCCGCGGTTGCCATGCGCCTCGGCGAAATTCGCCTCATGCGCAATCGCCGCATCGAATGCGGCCAGGGCGTCATCGTTGCGGCCAAGCCGGCCGAGCGCCATGCCGAGCAGATTGTGAGCGCGGGCGTCCTGCGGGCGCGAGGCGACCGCCTTCTGCGCAAAATCCGCTCCCTCGGCGAACCTGCCTTGCTGACAGGAGACCATTGCGAGGTAGTAGAGCGCATCTGCGTTGGCCGGCTCGCTCGCCAGGATCTGCTCGTAGCGGCGAACCGCTTCGGCCAGATCACCTCGCCGGTGGAGCAGGATGGCTTCCTGCAGCAGTGCATCGGGAGCAACCGGCATGGCATGTCCTGGCATCGTGGCGACCGTGGGCGAGGCTATATAGAGTGTTTCGTGGCGCGGGGGAAACCCAGGCGGACACCCAAAGACGGTGCGGAATCAACGGCCTGAGCGATTGAACATGAGCCAGACGACTGCCATCGGACGATTTGTCACCGCCCAGGACGGCCTGAAGCTGCATGTCCGGGATTTCCGGCCGGCGGCCGATGCGGCGGGCTGCCGGTCGTCTGCCTGCCGGGCCTGGCGCGCTCGGGCGCGGACTTCGATGATCTCGCCGCAGCGCTCGCCGGCGATCCGAAGCGGCCGCGCCGCGTGCTGGCGATCGATTCCCGCGGCCGGGGCAAGTCGGACTACGACCCGAACCCGGCCAATTACAATCTCGCGGTCGAGCTCGCCGACGTCATCGCGGTGCTCACTGCCCTCGGCATCGGCCAGGCGGTCTTCGTCGGCACCTCACGCGGCGGGCTGTTGACGATGCTGCTGGCGACCGCGCGGCCGGCGCGATCGCCGGCTGCGTGTTGAACGACATCGGCCCGGACATCGAGATGGATGGGCTCCTCCGGATCAAGAGCTACGTCGGCAAGCTGCCGGAGCCGGCCAACTTCACGGACGCCGCCCGGATCCTGAAGCAGGTGATGGGCGTACAATTTCCAAAACTGCGCGATCCGGATTGGCTGGCCTGGGCGAGCCGAAGCTACAAGGAGGCCGGCGGCCGGCTGGTGTCGGACTACGACGTGAAGCTCGCGACGATTCTGGCGGAGCTCGATCCCGACAAGCCGCCGCCGTCGATGTGGAAGGAATTCGATGCGCTCGCCAGCATGCCGATGATGGTCATCCGCGGCGCCAATTCGGACATCTTGTCGACCGCGACACTGGCCGCAATGCAGGCGCGGCATCCGGGACTGCAAGCGGTCGAGGTCCCCGACCAGGGCCACGCACCCCTGCTCGCCGAGCCCGAGGTGATCGGCCGGATCGCGGCGTTCGCCGCTTCCTGCGATCCGGCAGCAAGAGAAGTTACGTTCAGCTCCCGCACTCACCGAGCACGCACAAAGGGCGTAGGGTCGCACATCCAGCGCACAAACAAGAAAAACCTCCCGCCGGAAATCTCCGACGGGAGGCTGGAGGTTGAAGCCACCATCACCCAAAGTGGGCGATCATGGATAGAAGTTACGCTGCCAGCGCATCAGCGCGGTCACGACGCCCTTGTCGTCGAAGTGCAGCCGAGGATCGCGCTGTTGGCGCAGGCCGGCCGCGAACCGTTCGCCGCCCAGTTCACCGGGCCCTTATAGGCGCCGTTGACCTTGGTGTAGAACACGTCGAGACCGATATCCATCAGCGGATGCGGGTTGAACTGGGTCCGCGAACCGACCTGATAGAAGCTGAAGTCCGGGCTGCACGAGTTGCCGGCTTGCGGGTTGAAGCTGGCGATGCGTCGCTGCCGCGCCACCCGGGTTACAGGCCGAGCCGGCCGCGAACCGCTGGTTGATCAGGCGGGTGGCGTTGTCGTTGTAGTTCACGACCACGTAACCGCCGTAGACCGAGGTCCGCCACTTGCCGCCGAACGTGCCGGCCGCGCCCCAGATGTGCTGGTAGGCGGCGTTGACGCTCCACGCTTCGGTCAGCTCGACGTCGGTGCCGGTGCTGAAGATGCCGTCCGACACCCAGGCCATCGCCCGGCTGTTGGAGTTGTCGTACAGCTGCCACCAGGCCGAGTTGGTCGCATAGCCGACGGCGCCCTTGGTCCAGACGAAGTTGACGCCGATGATGTCGCCGCCCTGCAGGTTCAACAGGCCGCTGGCCGAGAACGCCCAGCCATACTTGTCGGCCGGATGGCCGTTGTTGACGTTGTTCGGGCTGGCCGTAATAGGCGCCGCTCGCCTCATGGATCGCGGTGCTAGATACCGGCATAGCCCCAGGCCTGGTCGACGCGCAGGTTGGTGATGATGTCCGGCACCCGGAAGCCGAAGCCGCCGGCGGCCGCCGCGCAGGGTGCACCGTTGATGGTCTGGCCGTGGATCGGACAGCGGTGCCGCGTCGCCGAGGAAGCCGGCGCAGGTGGTGTCGATCACGGCGGCCTTGCGGGTCGCCGGGTCTTCCAGCGACAGCGAGTACGACACGCCGTTGCCGAACTGCACCGTGTAGGCCCACAGGTTCTGACCGGAGGCACCGGTGTCGCCCGAGGTGCGGACGTTCAGGTAGGTGTAAGCGCCACCATACGTGAACATGTCGAAGAACGACTGCGCCCGGCCGACCGTGAAGCCGGCGAACTGGATGAACGCGCGATCCCAGTACGAGGTGGCGGTGGTGCCGCCGCCGGTCGCCGCCGGGGTGGTGTTCTCCCAGCCGGCGCGGATGTAGGACCGCAGCGTGCCGTATTCGGTCTGGGTGCGGGCGTCGAACGTGACGACGCCGCGGACCCGGTAGTTGATGTCGTTGGTCAGGTCGCGGGTGAACCGGCCCTGGCCGGCCTGCTGGAAGCTGCCATCGACGATGCCGCCGGAGCCACCGTGCAGGTCGGTCTGGACGCGGATATAACCGCCGACCTTGAGGCAGGTATCGGTGCCCGGGATGTAGTAGAAGCCTGCGCCGTAGAGGGTGCAGATTTTGACGTATTCGACCGGCTTAGCCTTGACCGGCATATCAGCGGCCTGCGCCCCAGCAACCGCAAGCAAACCCGCGGCGGTACCGAGCAGAAGACTTTTCACCATCTTCATCTCAACCTCCATTTGTTGTCTTGGGAGGGATCGATCTCCGCCGGGCGCTGCTCACCCTAGAAGGTCCCCTTGCTCCCCCACCATCCGGCTTTCTGTCTGCCCTTTGTTTCCCCTGACAGGCAGTCCACCGAACTGGGCGACCTCGGGAATGCCCCCCGCCGTCGCACCGCCACCATTAACCAACACGCCTGCACAGGCAACGATCAACATGCCTTTTGAACACCACCAAACTCGCTTTCCAAACCGGTGTGGCGCAATTGCCACTTGCGTTTGAGGTGCCCGCGCGCCGGGCCCAAAGCGCCCAAGAACGCCGGGATTGGCGGCCGCAAGAGATCAATATAAACTACTGATATTATTCTAATTTTATTGGATTTCAGAACCGGCTGCGCAGCCGCCGAGCCGGCCTCTGTGTCAGGCCTCTTCCGGTGCCGGGCCCGGCCCGAAAGCGCAAAAATCTTCAATTTCCCGCAAAGGAACCAAAGCCGCAGTCACACTGATCACGGCCAGGGTTAACAGGCCCAGAGTTAACGGACCCGGATCAGAGTTAATGGAATCGTTACGGCGCCGGCGGCCCGCGATTCTGCTACTAAGTATTTGTTCTGAAGGTACTTTTGATCCGATCGCCATGCCGAACGGCGTTCAGGAGGCCGAATTGGACGATCGAGACGCCCGCGCTCACCGGCCGACTCACTATATGGGCGGTGCGCGATGGTCGCTTACCTGGTCCCTTGCGTGCCAGAAATGCGAGTAATGGCCGCCGGGAACCGGGATATGGCGGAGAGGATGGGATTCGAACCCATGATACGGCTTTAGACCGTATAACGGTTTAGCAAACCGCCGCCTTCAGCCACTCGGCCACCTCTCCGGCGCTCGAAACACCTACCAACTCAGGGCTTGCCGGTCAAACTCGGCCACCGCTGCCGCCTGAGACATACACTACGTCCGTCCTGAGACGTACGCGTATATCCTGAGACGTACGCGTATATAGAGAGCGCGCCAAATGATCGGGCCGGTGCTTGCGCACCGGCCCGGCCGTGTTCCTCCCCCAAGAAATCTCGGTCGCCGTTATCGGCGTACCGCCGCCCCCCGTCAGGCCGACTTCAGCCAAGCCCGTGCCGCGCGCTGCGCTTCGGCGACCTCGCCATCCGACATCTGCTCGGCGACCTCGCGCCGCAGCCGGATGGCGTCGGCATTGCCCCGCATCGCCGCCAGGTTGAACCACTTGTGCGCACTGACGAAGTCGATCGGGACGTTGCGCCCGACCGAATACATCATGCCGAGGTGGAAGAACGTGTCGGCGCCGGCGGGCGCCTCACCGAGACTCGCGAATGCGACCTCGGTCATTTCAAAACGAGCCATTTCGGCCTCCCCTGTCCTTGCGTCCCGTCAGACTGCGGGCTTCGCGCGGATCCCACTGTCCCGACCCCCCGGCCGAGTGACCGTGACTATCCAGGGAAAATTTGAAGGGTGGTTTAAGGGTCGCGATGAAATCGAATCTGAATGCGCCGCACGTGCGCACCACAGCGAAAATTCATTAAGCATCCAAGTGCCGAAGGCACGGCACTAATTCAACGACGTCGCGCGCGCACCGACCGGCGCGATTACGGTGGGATAACCATGCGCGCATCATCCGCGAATAGCAGGTGACATAATGCCTTCTGTCGACATCGCCCGCGACAACGAACGATCGAACTTCCGGTATTCCGATGAGCGAAGGGTCCAGCATGCGCCGCAGTCATGATGTGTTTCGCGCTCGAAGAGCACGAGAAACGGTGCAGCAACTGCCGTCAGCGTGCGCGTTGACCGAACAAAGTCGCACGCACCGCCGGGTCCTGCACGTCGACCGCCTTGGCTTCTTCCACGCGCAAGTGAATACCGCGATCGACCGCGGGCCTTGCGAGCAGCGTCTCGAACCATCGCTTGAGACGCGGAAATTCTGCGATGTCCTGACCGAGCCGCTTGTAGAGCCGCACCCATCCGACGCACGCCATGTCGGCGATCGAATATTTGCCGGCGAGATACGGCCGATCCGCAAGCCGCCGGTTCATCACGCCGAAGATGCGGTTGATCTCGTTGGTGAACCGTTCGATCGCGTAGTGCTGCTGCTCGGCCGCCGCATAGTGCCGGAAGTGGTTCGCCTCCCCGGCCTTCGGACCCAGGTTGGCCATTTGCCAATAGAGCCACTGTTCGACCTCGACCCGGCCGCGCTCATCGTGCGGATAGAACCTGCCGGTCTTGCGGCCGAGATACTGCAAGATGGCGCCCGAACTCGAACACCGAAATCGGGCGCCCGCCGGGAGCGTCACGATCGACAATCGCCGGAATGCGGTTGTTCGGTGAGATCGCCAAAAACTCCGGCTTGAACTGTTCGCCCGTCGCGATGTTGACCGGGATCATGCGGTACGGCAGCCGGCATTCTTCCAGCATGATGGAGACCTTGAAGCCGTTCGGCGTCGGCCAGTAGTAGAGGTCGATCGCGGGCTGCGAGCGGCGTGGCGCTTTGGCCGAACGCGATTGGCGCGCGGCCGCGTTCGCATTTCGGGATTTCGGATTGCGCCGGCTGTTGACCGGCCCAGGCGCTTTGGCCGGACGACGGGATGATTTGGACTGACGGGGCATAGGGCGGCTCCTTGCGGCGTTCCCTATGCAAGCGCACAGCGCCGCGGCACTCAAGCGCGCGACGAGACGCTCCGGCGATCCCGCAGCCGTAAAGCGAGACAACTCCCGGCGCGGTTCTTCGCAAGACATTACGGGGGCCGGTGAACGGAAACGCTCGATAGGCCGCAGGGCGGACAATTCCGCCAGCAGGTAAAGTATCTACCTAACCTAAAATACCGAGGGCGTCGGCGAGTTCCGAGGCTCGAAACCAGCAGATCGCTCTGCATGGCGAGGAATGGACTTATCCACCCTCTCCTCACGCCCGCTTCGCTTGTTCAGCGAAGCACTAGGCATGAGGCTCGAACCTCTGTCCCGCCGACGCCCTCTGTCGTCGACCGGAGCCGGCGTGTCGAGATGGAGCAGCGATGCGCTCGTCACCTCAACCTCCGCCGGCCCGTTTGACGCAGTCACCGACGTCGTTCGAAGTCGAAGACTGTGAAGCGGCGTTAGGTTACTTCTTCTTCCGGCGCTTGGTCTTCTTCGCGCCCTTTTTCGCCGCCGCCTTCGCCTTCGTCTTTCGCTTCTTCGCCATGCTGCCCTCCTAGCCATTGATGACAATGGCGATGGATGTCGATCAGTGCCCGCGGGAATCGCGAACACTGGCAACCGAATTACACTAGCAAGAAAAAAATTAAAGCATTTTCGCATGATGGAGCGTGCTGGCGCTTGAGCGACACCACATCTTGCGCATCGAAGATGTCGGTCGCTGCAGAAAAAAACTTGCGTGCGGCGATCTTGCTACGCGCGCTGCGAGATTCGCGACGACTGCAAAGAAGTACCGATAAAATATGGACTTTCGATACGCGCGATCTTTGCGCGACAACCGCCGCAGACACATTTTCCGCGCAGTTACGCGCGCAAAAATCGTCGTCGCTGCGGCGCACGAAATGCGCTGTTAACGCTGTGAAAAAAAATGGGAGAAATCCCCGCGCGCGGCGCCTCCGGTCGGCGGATTCGATCGGAATCGAGCAAATCGGTCCGACTGATTCGCCCGCGCGGACAATTTCGGTTTTCCGATTTACGGCGCGGCGCGGTCGCGCGCGACCAACTCGGCAACGAATTCGCACCGGCAGCATCGCGACGATCCGCCGCCGCGAGATGCGCAGCGGCGCGATGAGCGACGCGTCAGAGACCGAGCTTGTTCTTCAGGAGATCGTTCACGGCCTGCGGATTGGCTTTGCCGCCGGAGGCTTTCATCACCTGGCCGACGAACCAACCCGCCAGCTTGGGGTTGGCCTTCGCCTGCGCGACCTTGTCGGCGTTGCCCGCGATGATGCCGTCGACGATCGCCTCGATTGCGGACAGGTCCGTCACCTGTTTCATGCCGCGGGCTTCGACGATCGCCTGCGGGTCGCCGCCTTCGGCCCAGACGATCTCGAACAAATCCTTGGCGATCTTGCCGGAAATCGTCCCGGCGGCGATCAGGTCGAGAACGCCGCCGAGTTGTGCAGGCGACACCGGCGACGCGCCGATGTCCTTGCCCTCGCGGTTGAGACGGCCGGCGAGTTCGTTGATCACCCAGTTGGCCGCCGCCTTGGCGTCGCGGCCGGCGGCCACCTGTTCGAAGAAGGCGGCGGTCTCGCGTTCGCCAACCAGGACATCGGCATCGTAGGCGGACAGGGCGTAGTCGCGGATGAAGCGCGCCTTCTTCTCGTCCGGTAGCTCCGGAAGGTTGGCCTTGAGGTCCTCGACATAGTCGGCGGTGAATTCCAGCGGCAGCAGGTCGGGGTCCGGGAAGTAGCGATAGTCGTGCGCCTCTTCCTTGCTGCGCATGGAGCGCGTCTCGCCCCGGTCAGGATCGAACAGCCGCGTCTCCTGCTCGATCTGCCCGCCGTCCTCGATGATCTCGATCTGCCGGCGAGCCTCGTACTCGATGGCCTGCCCGATGAAGCGGATCGAATTGACGTTCTTGATCTCGCAGCGGGTGCCGAGCGGTCCGCCCGGCTTGCGGACCGATACGTTTACGTCGGCCCGCAGGCTGCCCTTCTCCATGTCGCCGTCGCAGGTGCCGAGATAGCGCAGGATGGTGCGCAGCTTCGACACATACGCTTTGGCGTCGTCGGCGCAGCGCAAGTCCGGCCGCGAGACGATCTCCATCAGCGCGACGCCGGAGCGATTGAGATCGACCGACGACATGGTGGCATGCTGGTCGTGCAGCGACTTGCCGGCGTCCTGCTCCAGGTGCAGGCGCTCGATCCCGACCGTCACGGTGTCGCCGCCGTCGGTGTCGATCACCACTTCGCCTTCGCCCACGATCGGCGACTTGAACTGGCTGATCTGATAGCCTTGCGGCAGGTCGGGATAGAAATAGTTCTTGCGGTCGAACACCGACCGCAGATTGATCTTGGCCTTCAGCCCGAGCCCGGTGCGGATCGCCTGCCGGACGCACTCCTCGTTGATCACCGGCAGCATGCCGGGCATCGCCGCGTCGACCAGCGATACGTGGGTGTTCGGCTCGCCGCCGAAAGCGGTCGACGCGCCGGAGAACAGCTTCGATTGCGAGGTGACCTGGGCGTGAACCTCCAGACCGATGACCATTTCCCAGTCGCCGGTCGTGCCTTTGATCAGTTTCGACGGGTTCTTCTGAACGCTCATGGCATGCCTCGCTGCCCCTCCCATTGCGCGGCCGGCGGCCCGCGTCAAGGTCGCCGGTTGTAGCCGTCGCGCCGCCGCAGTAGCCTTAGGCTCAAACCGTCAAGACGCGCGGAACCACCGCGCCGGTCGCTTCGTCAAGAAGCGAATGGAGGACGCCCTTGCTCACCCGCCGCCGCTTCGCGGGCTCGCTTGCCGCATCCGCGCTCGCGGCGAACCCATTTGCTCGCCCGGCTCACGCGCAAGCCTGGCCGAACCGGCCCGTGCGGTTCATCTGCCCGATCGCGCCCGGCGGCAGCATCGATGCGGTCGCGCGCCTCATCGCGGGCCGTCTCGGCGAGATCTGGCAGCAGCAGACCGTGGTCGAGAACCGCACCGGAAATGTCAGTATCGGTGCCGAGGCAGTCGCGCGGTCCGAGCCCGACGGCTACACGATCTTCGTCCCTCCCTCCAGCCACGCGGTCGCGCCTCTGTTGTCCGGCGCGCCGACCTACGATCCGGTCGCAGACTTCGCTCCGGTCTCGCTGATCGGCCACTACCCCAACACGATGGTAGTGCCGATCTCTTCGCCTGCGCATACGGTCCAGGAATTCATCGCCCACGCCAAGGCCAACCCAGGAAAGATCAGCTACGCTTCGGGCGGCCATGGGTCGTCACTGCACCTCGCCGGCGAATTGTTCAGGCGCACCGCCGGAATCGAGATGACGCACGTCCCGTATCGCGGCGCCGCGCCAGCGTTCAACGATCTCATCCCTGGGCGGGTCAGCGTCATGTTCAATCTCATGACCTCAAGTCTACCCCTCATACGGTCCGGTAAGATCCGCGCCCTTGCGGTGGCCACAAAGGAGCGTGCAGCGGTGACGCCGGACGTGCCGACGCTGACCGAGTCCGGCATTCACGGCATGGAACTGTCGTCCTGGATAGCGCTGTTCGTGCCGGCAAGGACGCCGCGAACAATCGTCAACAAGATTCACGCGGACACGGTCGCAGCGCTGACCGAGCCGGCGACCAAGCGCAAGCTGGAAGACATGGGCGTTGTGGTGGTCGGCTCGACGCCGGCCGAGTTGGCCGCGCAGGTCAAGGCCGACATCGACAAATGGGGCCCGGTCATCAGGGACAACGCTATCAGCGTCCGTGACTGAGACCATGCAGGACACCGTTCAATGATCGACCGACGCGATTTTTCCATACTCGCCGCCGCGTGCGCGTTGCTGCCCGCCGGTAACGCGCCTTCGCGTCTGCAGCGGCTGCGCCGGAAACCTGGCCAAACCGGTTCGTGAAGATTGTTGTTCCCTACGCTTCGGGTGGTCCGACCGACGCGGTTGCCCGCATCGTTGCCGATCCGCTGGCCAAGTCGTGGGGCCAGCAGGTCGTCGTCGAGAACAAGGGCGGCGCCGGCACCAATATCGGCAACGAGATGGTCGCCCGCGCCGACCCCGACGGCTACACCGTACTGGTCGGCAGTTCGGCGCTGGCGATGAACCGCGCGCTCTATCCGGTCCTCAGTTACGACGCGATCGCCGATTTCACTCCGGTGTCGCTGCTCGTGACCTTCGCCTTCTACATGTGTGTGCCCAATTCCTCGCCGGCCAAGTCGGTCGCAGAATTCATTGCCTACGCGCGGCAGAAGAACGGCAAACTGACCTATGCGACGGCGGGTCCGGGCACGCCGCCGCACATGGCGGGTGAACTGCTGAAGCGAATGGCCGGGATCGAAATGACCCACGTGCCCTATCGCGGCTCGGCCCCGGCATTCAACGACCTCATTCCCGGGCGCGTCGACATGATGTTCGCCAGCGGCGTGGTGCTCGACCTGATCAAGGCGGGCCAGATGCGGGGCCTCGCGATTTCCGGCCCCAAGCGGGTCGCCGTGGCGCCCGATATCCCGACCGTCGCGGAGGCGGGCGTGCCGGGCTTCGACGTCACGTCGTGGTTTGGGCTGTTCGTTCCGACCCGCACGCCCCCGGACGTGGTGCGAAAGATGAGCGTCGACACGGCGGCAGCGCTGGCAGAGCCCGCGGCCCGGCAGCGCCTCGGACAACTCGGCTACGAGGTGATCGGATCAACACCGGACCAGCTCACGGCTCACTTGCGCGCTGAAATCGACAAGTGGAGCCCAGTCATCAAAGGCGCGGGCATCCGCATCGAATGAAGGGTTGGAGCCGAGCGCTCGTCGCGCCACGCATTTCGTCGGCGTCCCAAGAAAGAAAAGGAAACTTCATGATCACACGCCGCAAGATGGTTGCGATTTCCGCCGCATCGGCGATTACGCCGCTGACATTGCCGAGCCCGGCACAGGCACAACCGCCGCTTGGCCGACGCGTTTCGTGAAGCTCGTGGTGCCGTTCACGCCTGGCGGCGGTATCGATGGGCTCGGCCGCATTGTCGGCGCACGACTGTCCGAGAGTGGGGCCAGCAGGTCGTGGTCGAGAACAAGCCCGGCGCCGGCGGCAACATCGCGTCCGAATACGTCGCCCGGTCGGCGCCGGACGGCTACACCATGTACATCGCGGCGCGGCGCTGGCGGTAAACCGGTGTCTGTTCGCGTCCATCAACTATGACCCGGTCGCCGACTTCGCCCCGGTGACCTTGCTCTGCCATTTTCCCGATTCTGCATGGTGCGTGCCGAAATCCTCGCCCTTCAATTCGGTCGACGATTTCCTGGCCGAAGCCAAGGAAAAATCCCGGCAAGCTGACTACGCGACGCCGGTCACGGCAGTTCGCCGCATATGAGCGGTGAACTGTTCAAAGCGAATGGCAGGGATCGAATTGACCCACGTGCCCTATCGCGGCGCGGCGCCGGCTCTACACCGACCTCATCGCCGGGCGCGTCGACATGATTTCGCCAGCGGCGTGGTGCTCGACCTGATCAAGGCGGGCCAGATGCGGGGTCTCGCGATCTCCGGCCCCAAGCGGGTCGCCGTGGCGCCCGATATTCCGACCGTCGCAGAAGCCGGCGTGCCGGGCTTCGACGTCACGTCCTGGTTTGGGCTGTTCGTTCCGACGCAGGACGCCCGCGGACGTGGTGCGAAAGATGAGCACCGATACGGCGGCGGCGCTGGCCGAGCCCGCGGCCCGGCAGCGCCTGGGACAGCTCGGCTACGAGGTGATCGGATCGACGCCGGAGCAACTCGGAAGCATCTGCGCGCGGAAATCGACAAGTGGAGCCCGGTCATCAAGGGCGCTGGAATCCGCATCGAATGAAGCAAGCGATGTCGTCCTGTCGAGCGCCGAGCCGGAAGGCTCGCTCAATCGCCGGACGAGCGGCTCGCCCACCAATAAAACGGAGTCTCTCATGATCACGCGCCGCAGGCTCATCGCCGCTTCCGCCGTGTCGGCTGTTGCGCCCCGATTTGCCGCGCCAGGCGAGCGCGCAAGCGCCGGCGTGGCCCACCCGTTTCGTCAAGCTTGTCGTACCGTTCCCGCCGGGCGGCGGCATCGACGGGCTTGGCCGCATGGTCGGCGCGCGGCTGTCCGAGAAGTGGGGCCAGCAGGTCGTGGTGGAGAACAAGCCGCGGCGCCGGCGGCA
Source organism: uncultured Alphaproteobacteria bacterium (assembly GCA_963807865.1). GTDB lineage: Bacteria > Pseudomonadota > Alphaproteobacteria > Rhizobiales > Xanthobacteraceae > VAZQ01. The sequence goes on from CAWEDK010000022.1 coordinate 60,120, forward strand.
ACATCGCCTCCGAATTCGTCGCCCGTTCGGCGCCTGACGGCTACACCATGTACATCACGGCGGCCGGAATGGCGGTAAACCAGTATCTGTTCCCCTCGATCAACTACGATCCGGTCGCCGATTTCGCGCCGGTGACCCTGCTCTGCATTTCCCCAACCTCCTGGTGGTGCCGAAATCGTCGCCGTTCAACTCGGTCGCCGATCTGATCGCCGAGGCCAAGAGAAAATCCCGGCAAGGTGACGTTCGCGACGCCCGGGCACGGCAGTTCGCCGCACATGAGCGGCGAGCTGTTCAAGCGCCTGGCCAAGCGTCGACCTCACCCACGTGCCCTATCGCGGCGCCTCGCCGGTCTATACCGACCTGATCGCCGGGCGCGTCGATTGCACTTTCGCGGTGATGGCGTCCGGACTGCCGCTGGTTCAGGGCGGGCAGCTGCGCGCACTCGCCGTCACCAGCGCCGAGCGGGTCAGACAGGCGCCGGAAATGCCGACCATCGCGGAGGCCGGCGTGCCAGGCTACGAAACCTCGTCCTGGTTTGCGTTCTTCGTCCCCGCCAAGACGCCGCCCGAGATCATCGCGCAAGTGCACGACGACACCGTCGCCGTGCTGGCCGAACCGCCGATCGAGCCGAAGCTCGAGCAGCGGGCCTGATCCCGGTCGGGTCGACGCCGGAGCAGCTCGCGGCACATCTCAAGGCCGAGATGGCGAAGTGGGGCGCCGGTCATCAAGGCCGCGAACATCAAGGTCAAGGAGTGAGACTGTGCTCGAGCCGCCGCCAGGCTCTGCAGGTTGCCGGAGGCGTTGCGCGAGCGCCTTGCCCGTGGCGCCAATTCTCCGCCATTCGTTCGCACAGTCCGACGCAGACGTGGCCGAACCGGCCCGTGCGGCTGATTGTGCCGTTTGCCGCAAGGCGGCAGGACCGACGCGATTGCGCGCGGTGGTCGCCTGCCAAGCTATCGGACATCTGGGGCCGGCAGCTCTGGTCGAGAACCGCGGCGGCGGCGCGACCAACATCGGCACCGAAGCGGTCGCACGCTCCGAACCCGACGGCTACACCTGCTGCTGCGGCTCGACTCCCGCTCGGCGGTGAACCGCTTTCCTGTTCCGCGCGCTGAGCTACGATCCGATCGCCGATCTCGCGGCCGGTCTCGCTGCTCTGCGAATCCTATCCGAACGTCATGACGGTGCCGATCTCGTCGCCGGCGAACTCGGTCGACGGAATTCATCGCCTTACGCGAACGCCAACCGCGGCAAGGTCACGATTCGCCTCGGTCCGGGCAACGGCACCTCCGTGCATCTCTCCGGCGAGCTTTCCGGCGGTCTGGCGCGGATCGGAGATCGCTGCATGTGCCGTATCGCGGCGCGGGCCCGGCGATCAACGACCTCATCCCGGGCGCGTCGACGTGATGTTCAGCACCATGGCGGCGGTGCTGCCGCTGGTGCAGGGCGGCAGGCTGCGCGGACTTGCAGTGACCACGGCGCAAGCGAGTACGACCGCCGCCCCGCAGCTGCCGACCGATCGCGGAATCCGGGCTGCCGGGTTTCGACGTGTCCTCGTGGTTCGCGGTCTTCGCGCCGGCGCAGACGCCCGCTGCGATCATCCGGCAAATGCATTCCGACGCCAGCGCGGCGCTTGCCGAGCCGGCGACCATGTCGCGGCTGGAGGGGCTCGGCGCGACGGTGGTCGGCTCGACCCCGCCGAACTCGGGCATTCCTCAAGTCCGAGATGGACAAATGGGGGCCGGTCATCCGGGAGGCCGGCATCGGACCGACGACTGACATGATCACCCGACGCGACTTATTGGGCCACTGATCTGCACCGCGCTGACATCGCACTCGCGCCGCGGGCCGGGCGCAAGTCCCATCGCCGGCTGGCCGACCCGCTTCGTGCGGCTGATCGTGCCGTTCGCAGCCGGCGGCGCGAACGAAGTGATCGCCCGCGGCCTGACGCTGAAGCTGTCCGGAGACTGTGGGGCCAGCAGGTGGTGGTGGAGAACAGGCCCGGGCGCCAGCGCCAATATCGGCGCCGAGGCCGCGATGCGGGCGCCGCCCGACGGCTACACGCGTTCCTCGGGTCGTTTCCGAACGCGGTCAACCGCTTCCCTATCCCAACGTCGCCTACGACCTCCTCACCGACTTCGAGCCGGGTCTGACGCTCTTCGGCGTGATCCCGGCGCTGATGTGCGTGCCCGAACAGTCATCGCCGGCCCAATCGGTGACCGAGTTCATCGCCTTGCGAAAGCGGGGCGGCAAGACCACGTTCGCGTCCTCCGGAGCCGGCACCTCCATCCACCTCTCCGGCCAACTGCTCAAGCGGGTGGCCGGCATCGAGATGACGCACGTGCCCTATCGCGGCGGCGCGCCGGCGCTCGCCGATCTCATCCCGGGGCGCATCGACCTGATGTTCAACGTGATCTCGTCGGTGCTGCCGCAAGTGCGCGGCCGGGCAGATGCGCGGGCTCGCCGTTACCAGCACGCGGCGGGTGCCGGCCGCATCGGAATTCCCACCATGGCGGAGGCCGGCCTTCCGGGGCTTCGATCTCGCGGCCTGGTTCGGGCTGTTCGTCGCCTGCGAAGACGCCGGCTGAAATCGTCAGGAAGGTGCACGCCGACAGTGTCACGGCGCTGGCCGACCCCGGCGTCCGGGAGCGGCTTGAGCAACTCGGGGTGCTGCTCGCCGCCTCAACGCCGAAGGAGTTAGTGACCTATCTCCAAAAGTGAACTGGAACAAGTGGGGCCCGCTCATCAAGGAGGCCGGCATCACCGCGCACGGAACCGACCGATAATCCCTTCCGATCGTTCCGCTTTCGCCGTGACCGTATCGAGTTTTGCGATTGAGGACAACGTCAGGCTGTGCGCGCGTCGTTGATGAGCGCAACGGCGATTGCTTTCCATTCCGCCTTAAGGCCGCCCGTCGCGGCGGGCCGGTTCGCCTGGGCGATACCAATAACTGTGCATTGCCGAGGTCGCCTCGACGCGGTGCAGATAGGCATGCACCCATGCGCAGTACTTGCCCTGCTTCATCCATGACGATCTCGTGCGCCTTGTCCCAATTCTCCTTGCCCGCCCACCATAGCGCGGCGAGCGCGGGCGAAGCCCGGCCGGCGGTGCGACTTGGACAGGGCTTCGAATTCGGCGAGGGTCATGGCGACGGTCTTATCCGACCGCGCGAGGATCGCCCGCAACGTCACCACCAACGCTCGGGCGAAAACCGCCCGGCCGCACGCTCGATCGCATCGCCGAGCGAGAACAGCGTCTCCTCGTCGAACGGCCGGCCGATCAGTTGCAGGCCGAGCGGCAGGCCTTCCGCCGACAGCCCGCCCGGCACCGAGATGCCCGGCAGGCCCGCCATGTTCACCGTCACCGTGAACACGTCGTTGAGATACATCTCGACCGGATCGGCCTGCCCTTTCTCGCCGATGCCGAACGCCGCCGACGGCGTCGACGGCGTCAAGATCGCGTTGATGCCCTTGGCGAAGCAGTCCTCGAAGTCGCGCTTGATCAGCGTACGCACCTTCTGCGCGCGCAGGTAGTAGGCGTCGTAGTAGCCGGCCGAGAGCACATAGGTGCCGATCAGGATGCGCCGGCGGACTTCCTTGCCGAATCCGCGCGCCCGCGTCTCCTCATACATGCCGACGATGTCGCGCGCCGGCTCGCGCAGCCCGTATCGCACGCCGTCATAGCGCGCCAAGTTGGACGACGCCTCCGCCGGCGCCACGATGTAATAGGCGGCCAGCGCGTGTTTGGTGTGCGGCAAGCGAGACTTCGACGATTTCTGCGCCCGCATCCTTGAGCCACTGCGCGCCCTGCTCCCACAGCTTGTCGATCTCCGGCGCCATGCCGAGGCACGCGATACTCCTTCGGGATGCCGATCTTCATGCCGTTAACGGACTTGCCGAGCGCCGCCTCGTAGTCCGGCACCGGCAGGTCGACGCAGGTTGTATCCTTCGGGTCATGGCCGGCCATCGAGCGCATCAGGATCGCGGTATCGCGCACCGTGCGGGCGAACGGCCCGGCCTGGTCGAGCGACGACGCGAATGCGACGATGCCCCAGCGCGAGCAACGGCCGTAGGTCGGCTTGATGCCGACGATGCCGGTGAACGCCGCCGGCTGGCGGATCGACCCGCCGGTATCGGTCCCGGTCGCGCCCATGCAGAGGTTGGCCGCCACCGCCGCCGCCGAGCCGCCGGACGAGCCACCGGGCACCAGCGGCGTGTTGGCGCCGCGCCGACGCCACGGGGATATCACCGGACCGTAGAACGAGGTTTCGTTCGATGAGCCCATGGCGAACTCGTCGTTGTTGAGCTTGCCGAGCATCACCGCGCCATCGCGCCAGAGGTTGGCGGTGACGGTCAATTCGTAAGGCGGGACGAAATTGCCGAGGATGCGCGAACACGCCGTGGTGCGCACGCCCTTGGTGGCAAACAGGTCCTTGACGCCGAGCGGAACACCTTCGAGCGGCCCGCCCTCGCCGCGTCCAAGCCGAGCATCAGACGCCAGCGCCATGGTGCGCGCCTGCTCGGGCGTTTCCAGCACATAGGCGTTGAGCGAGCGCGCCGCCTCGATGGCGGCGAGATATGCGTCGGCAAGTTCGGCCGCCGAAATCTCCCTGCCGCGCAGGCGATCACGCGCCTCCGCAATCGTCAGCGACGTAAGTTCGGTCATTCGCTGTCCGGCGTATCGCAGACGAAGCCGGCGGCCGCATTGGGCTGGACGGCCGATGGCGCCTTCTGCCGGTAGATCACCGTGCCATCCGCCTCCTGCGTGGTCTCGATCTCGCCGGGCTGCGGCAAGCCCATATTGGCGAGGTCTTGCGCGGTCAGTCCGGGCGGCATCTCGCCCTTGGCGATCTGCTCGACGAGTTGCCAGCGGTAGGCCATGTCGGCTTCTTCACAGGCGAAGCACATCAGCGATTCCTACATTGGGGCGGTGTGTGCGCCCTGAATTCGCGCGGCGTCATTCCACGACCTTCGGCACCAGGAAAAAACCGTCCTCGGTCGACGGCGCGTTCCTGAGCACGTCGTCGCGGATGTCGCCGTCGGTGACCACGTCGGCGCGCTTCCTCATCTCCATCGGCGTGACCGAAGTCATCGGCTCGACACCTGCGACATCGACCTCCGACAATTGCTCGACGAACGCCAGCATGGCGTTGAGCTCGCTCTGGAGGTGCTCGACCTCCTCGTCGGCAACCGCGATACGCGCGAGATGCGCGATGCGGCGGACGGTGGCGGCGTCAACGGACATGGGGGCTCTCGAATGCGGCTGCGACCGTCCCTATAGCAAGCAGAAGTGGGACCAACAATCCGCCGCGGGAGGCGGTTCCGGGGACCGAAGGCGGCAGCAGGCCGCATCGACCGGCGTCAGTGCGCCGGCATTGCGCCCACCGCCCGAAACGCCAATATATTGGCCATGGACGCCACCAATCCCTCCGCCATCCCGACCTTTGCGAGCCGTACCCCCCTGCACATCGGCGCGGTCGCGCTGAAGGTGCGGGACCTCGACCGGCTCACCGCCTATTACCGCGACGCGCTGGGTCTCGCGGTGCTCGACCGCACGGCCATGGCGCCACGCTGGGCGCCGGCGGCGTACCCCTGCTCCATCTGGAGCACGCGCCGGAAGCCAAGCCCGACGACACCCGGACCGCCGGCCTTTACCACACGGCGTTCCTGATGCCGACGCGCGGCGACCTCGGGCGCTGGCTGCGCCATGCCGCGCAGCAGCGCGTGCCGCTCACCGGTGCCTCCGACCACGCGGTCAGCGAGGCGATCTATCTCGACGATCCGGAAGGCAACGGCATCGAAGTCTATCGCGACCGCGGGACCGAGGAATGGGTCTGGGAGGGCGGCATGGTGAAGATGACCACCGCCGCCCTCGACCTCGACGACCTTGTGCGGGCCGGCGGCAACGAGGGCTTCGCCGGCGCACCTGAAGGTCTGCGCATCGGTCATGTCCACCTGCGGGTCGGCGACATCGACCAGGCGGAAAGGTTCTATCGGGACATCATCGGGCTCGACGTCATCCGCCGCCGCGGCGGCGCCACCTTCATGTCGTCGGGGCGCTATCATCACCACATCGGCAGCAACGTCTGGCACAGCGCCGGCGCCGGGATGCGCGACCCGGACCGCGCGGGACTGGCCTGGTTCGCGTTCGAAGCGGCCGATGCGGCTGCCTTCGACACCGTGGCGGCACGGCTCGCACAGGCCGGGGTTCAGTTCCAGACGACGCCGACGGGGCTGGTCACCGCCGATCCCTGGGGCACGCAGGTGCGCTTCGAGCGCGCCTGATGCCGGTCATAGCTTCGAATTAAGCCCGCGCCAGATTTGCCAGCCGACCCAGCGTCTCCTCGGCCAATCGCCGCGTGATCTCACCCGCCGGCAGCGCGCGGCCAAGTGCCGTCGCCTGCCCTGCCCACATCGGCGAAAAGTCTCCCGACCCCTGCGCCTCGGCCTTGGCCCGCAGCGGCGCGAGCGCCCCGGCCGCCAAGCGGGAATTCCGGCGCAAGATCGGAGATCGGTCCGACTTCGCGGATCAGGCGATTGACGATGCCCCGCGCCGGCCGGCCGGTCATCAGGTTCGTCACCGCGGTGGTGTCGTCGCGCGCGAGCTTGAGGGCGCTGCGGTGCACGTCGGAGATCTTCGATTCGAACGCCCACAGATAGGCGCTGCCGATCTGCACGCCGGCGGCGCCGAGCGCGAAGGCGGCCGCGATGCCGCGCGCATCGCTGATCGCACCGGCGGCGATCACCGGCACCTTCACGGCGTCGACGACCTGCGGCACCAGCGCGAAGGTGCCGGCCTGCGTGGCGAGGTCGCCGGTCAGGAACATGCCCCGATGGCCGCCCGCCTCGCTGCCTTGCGCGATGACGGCGTCAGCGCCGTGATCGACCAGCCAGCGCGCTTCGGTGGCGGTGGTGGCCGAACTCACAACGACGCAGCCCGCGGCCTTGACGCGCTCCATCAGGGCTTCGCTCGGCAAGCCGAAATGAAAGCTCGCGACTTCGGGCCTTACATCCTCCAGCACCTCGCACATCCGGGCATCGAAGGCGGTACGGTTGCTGGTCGGAACCGGCGCGGCGGGATCGATCGCGAGCTCGCGATAATACGGCGCGAGCCGGTCGCGCCATCTTGCTTCCCGCTCGTTGTTCGGCACAGGCGCGACATGGCAGAAGAAATGCGAGTCCGAGCGGCTTGCTGGTGAGCGCGCGGTACTTCGCGGCTTGCTCGCGCACCTGCGCCTCGTTCAGCATGGCGCAAGGTAAGGTAGCCAAGCGCGCCGGCTTCCGCGGCGGCGGCGGCGAGTTCATGATCCATCGCGCCAGCCATCGGCGCCTGGACGAACGGCAGTTCGATTCCGAATAGATCGATCAGACGGCGGTCCGGCCACATCGTCGTATCTCCCGGTTCGACCGACACCTACGCCTTCTTGCATGGCGGCAAAAGCTGCCGGCCGCTTATTATGTCACGGAACGACCCTTCGCCCGCGCCGAACCAACGCATACGCCGAAGACGCGACGCGGCGAGGTAAACCCGCCGCCCCTCTCGACACGCACGGGAATTCGACCCATCCTTGCGGTGGTATCATCGCCGGAGCCGGAAACCCGATGGCCACGATCCGGATCGCCAGTGGCCGCGGCCGCGGTGGCGGCGTCGATCCTGTGCGGACACAGCCATGCAGCGCATGCGGATCAATGGCCGAGCCGTCCGGTCAAGATCGTCGTTGCGTTTGCGCCGGGCGGGAGCGCCGATCAATTCGGCCGGCTGATCGCAGCCGAACTTGCCGCCACCTTCAAGCAGCAATTCTTCGTCGAGAACCGGCCCGGCAACAGTGGCGCCATAGGTTCGGCGCAAGTCGCGCGCGCGGAGGCCGATGGCTACACACTGCTGATCGGCGGATCGGGCCCGCATCTCACGGGACCGGCGATCAATCCCAACATCGGCTACGACCCGCTCAAGGATTTCACCCACATCGCGATGATCGGCGCCGACAGCTACGCCTGGGTCGCCAATCCGGCGCTCGGCGCCAAAACGGTGCGCGACCTCGTCACGCTGGCCAATGAACGCGCGGCGGCCCGGCGGGAACCGATCACATCATCCTCGCCGGGGCCGGGTTCGCTCGGCCATCTCCTGATCGAGCAGTTCAAGCGCAAGGCCGCGATCGACATCCAGCATGTGCCGGCGCCGAATTCCGGCCTGACCGATGTGCTCGGCAATCACATTTCACTGACGCTGAGCGCGATGCTAACCGTCGGCGAGCAGGTCCAGGCCGGCAAGCTCGTCCCGCTTGCGGTCACCTCGACGGGCCGCAATCCGATCTTCACGGGCATTACGACATTCGCCGAGCAGGGCTATCCCGACGTGCGCGGCGATACCTGGTTCTGGCTCACCGCACCGAAGAACCTGCCGGCCGACATCGTCGGCAAGCTCAACGAGGCGACGCGGCGCGCCGTGCGCTCGCCCAAGGTCCAAGAGCACTTCCAGAAGCTCGCCATTCTGACCAAGGACCTCGATCCCGCGGACGTGCAGACTTTCATCGCGGAGGAATATGCATTCTGGTCGCCGCTTGCCAAGGCGGCCGGCCTGAAGGTGCAGTAACGCCCAAGCGGAGACGCAACATGGATGCCGCTACCCTCGATCGCAGGCCAGCCGAAACCGCGCTGGACGCCCCGCGCGCCCGGATCGGCCTGATCATCCCATCGGTCAACAGCATGAGCGAGCCGCAATTCAATCACTTTGCCCCGCCAGGGCTCGCCATACACGTCGCACGCGCCCGCGTCGCGGGTTCATGGAAGCGGCCGCTGCCGGCGATGGCGGACGAGATCGCGACCTCGGCGCAACTCCTTTCCGACGTATCGCCCGATCTGATCGTGTTCCATTGCACCGACACGTCGATGACCCAGGGACCCGCAGGGCGAAGGCCGTATCCTCGACATCGTAACGGATGCGACCGGCATCCCGGCGGTCGCGACCAGCCGGCTGGTGCTCGAGGCGCTGCAGACCTTGGGGCTCAAGAAGCTCGTCCTGCTGACGCCCTATCTCAGCAATAAAGCTGTGATCGACTACCTGACGGCGACCGGCCACGTCGTCGTCCACGACATCGCGCTCGGCCTCAAGGCGCAGGAGTTCGTCAAAGTCACGCCGGGCGAATGGGTCGAGCTTGCCCACCAGCACGACCGGCCGGACGCCGACGGCATTTTCCTGAGCTGCACCAACACCACCCAGATCGAAGCCATCACCGAGATCGAGCGCACGCTGGGCAAGCCGGTCGTGAACAGCAATCAGGCAGTGCTGTGGGGCTGCATGAAGCGGTTGCGAGCACAACTCACGCCGCTGCCGGCGATGCCGCAACTCGGCGGTCTGATGCAGCACCTGCAATAACGGAGCGCAAAATGAAAAAGTCCGGGGGACGCCTCTTCCTCGCGATGGCGGTGCTCGTAGCCTTGGCCGCCGCCGCTCATGCGCAAAGCTATCCGTCGCGACAAATCACGCTGATCGTGCCGTTCGCGCCGGGCGGGCCGGCGGACTTCCTCGGCCGGCTGATCGGCCAGAAGATGAGCGAGGACCTTGGCCAGCAGGTCGTCGTCGACAACCGCCCGGGCGCCAACACGATCATCGGCGCGCAGGCCGTCGCCAAGGCCGCCCCCGACGGCTACACGCTGCTGATGGCGATCGACGGCACGCTGGTGATGAACCCGTTCCTCTACAGCAAGCTGGCCTACGATCCGTTCAAGGACTTCGCGCCGATTTCGCTGGTGGCGCTGGTGCCGTCCGCGGTCGTCGGCAACATCAATGTCCCGGTGAATTCGATCCGCGAACTGGTCGATCGGGAGAAGGCCAAGCCCGGCACGTTCCAGATCGGCATCAGCACGCCGACCTCGCAGGTCAACGTCGGACTGCTCAACCAGATGGCCGGCACCAACTTCACGATGGTGCCCTATCGCGGCGGCACCACCCAGATCACCGGCATCCTGGCCGGCGACATCCCGTTCGGCATGGAGAGCATCAACGTGTCGCTGCCGCTGTGGCGCGACAAGAAGCTCAAGATTCTCGGGCTTGTCAGCGCCCAGCGGCTGTCGCTCGCGCCCGAAATCCCGACCATCGCCGAGACCTTCCCCGGCTACGACCTCGGCATCTGGCAAAGCATCGTCGCGCCCGCCGGCACGCCGCGCGAGATCGTGGCGCGGCTGTTCACCTCGATCAACAAAGTGCTGAACATGCCGGACGTGCGCGAGAAGCTGCTCACCGCCGGGATCGAGCCCGCCGCCAGCAAGTCGCCGGAGGACTTCGCGGCCTTCATCCGCGCGCAGGCGGACGTGCGCGCCAAGGTCATCAAGGACGTCGGGCTGAAACTCGATTGAAATCGAAATCTACGGAGCGCGGCGTCGCCGTCGTCTGTGTCCCGGGCGCAGCGCAGCATGAGCGAACCGAATGATACGCTGCAGACCCGGACCGTCACATACACTGCTCCTTCGGAACGGTCCCGGATCAGCGGTGCAGCGCCACAGCGCGTCGAAGAGGCGCGTGAACGCGCTGATGGCGCTGCACCGCGTCCGGGACACGGTGGGGTAAACTGAGTTCCCGTCAGCGCTTCTCCCGCAGCCCCATGCGCTCGAGCCGCGGCAGCACCTCGTCGCAGAAGAACGGCAGTTCGTCGGTGTAGTTGACCAGCGAGATCGCGATCCCGGTCAGCCCCGCCTTGCTCAGATCGGCGAGCGCCGCCGCCACGTCGTCCGGGTCGCCGACCATCGGCAGCCCGCCCATGCCTTGCGCATAGCCGTTGCGGATCTGCTGGAATTTCTCCGCCGGCGTATTCTGCGCGGTGATGTTCTTGAGCGCGAGGATGCTGTCGACCGCGTTCCAGTCGGCGTGCTCGACGATCGCGTGATGGCAGTAGTCCTGGGCCTCCTTCTTGGTCGGCCGGCAGGTGACGACGCCGACGGTATAGACCCCAAGCTCGCGGCCCTGCTCCTTGGCCTGGGACTTGGCGTTGATCGACGTGCTGCGCGGTCTCGTCGAGCGACGTGCGCGACGCCTGCAGGAAGAACGCGTCGCAGTTGCGGATCGCGAAGGCCTGGCCGACCGGCGAGGCGCCGGCATTCATGATCACCGGCTGGGTGCCGCCGTAGGGCTTCGGCTTGCCGCGGATCTTCTTCAGGTCGAGATACTGGCCGTTGAAGTCGAAATCCTCCTTGTCCGACCAGATCGATCTTGATCACGTCGATCCATTCCTGGGCGTATTCGTAGCGCTGCTCGTGCTCGCGCTGCTGCACGCCGAACATCTCGAACTCGCCCTCGTTCCAGCCGACGACGATGTTCAGCCCGAAGCGGCCCTCGCCGATGTGATCGGCGGTGACCATCTCCTTCGCCGCGATGATCGGATTGAACAGCGGCGCATGCACGGTGCCGAACACCGTGATGCGCTTGGTCGATGCCAGCAGGCCGGTCGCCCAGGTGATGGTCTCGAGCGTCGCGCCCTGGTAGTCGGTGTCGCCGCCATAGCCCTTCCAGCGGCCGATCGGCAGCATGAAATCGAGGCCGGCCTCGTCCGCCATGCGCACGAGCTTGAGGTTGTCCGGCCAGCTTCCCGACCAGCGCTCCGGCACCAGGGTCACCGCGCGGCCGGAGGAGCAGTTCGCGCCGAACAGGCCGATCTTCAGCTTGTTGGCGTTGTACATCGACCGGCGGTCGGTCTGTGCGGATGCGCGAGCGAGCACGTTTCCCCCTTGAGCCGGAACGGGTGGGCCTGACGACACGAAGCATATATCGCATCGCGGCGGCGGATTGAATGGCATGACCGCCATGTCCGCATTAGTGGCTTGCCAGCCAATAGCGCAACGGTGACAATTGCGGCCAAGAACACAAATGGCGGGAGGACGCCTTGCACTCTTCGGCACCGACGGTCGCGCTCGCCGTTCTCGCCGCGCTGGCTTGTGGCGGCGCCGCCGCGCAAGACCGAGCCGACGCGGACGCCCGGAGCTTTCCCAACCGTGCGGTCCGCATCATCGTGCCGTTTCCGGCCGGCGGTCCGATCCGACATCGTGGCGCGCGTCATCGCCCAGAAGATGAGCGAGGACTGGGGCCAGCCGGTGGTGATCGAGAACCGCCCCGGCGCCAACACCATCATCGGCGCGCAGGCGGCCGCGAAAGCGGCGCCCGACGGCTACACGCTGTTCATGGCGATCGACTCGACGCTGGTGATGAACCAGTTCCTCTACAAGAGCCTGCCCTACGATCCGCTCAACGACTTCGCGCCGATCACGCTGACGGCCAAGACCATGTCGGTGCTGGCGGTGCTGGCCGCCGACGGCCCGAAGGACGCGGCCGAACTGATCGCGCGCGCCAAGGCCGCAGCCCGGCAAGCTCAACTACGGCGCCGGCACCATCACGGCGCAGCTCATGGGCCACCTGTTCCACAAGGCGGCCGGGCTCGACATCGTCTACGTGCCGTTCAAGGGCACGCCCGAGACCGTCAACGGCCTGCTGACCGGCAGCGTTGAACTCATCTATGCGGCGAACCAGATCGTCACGCCGCTGATCGCCGGCGGCCAGGTTCGCGCGCTCGGCAAGCTCGATCGCGATGCGCCGCCCGTCCATGGCCGGCATCCCGACCGCTCGCCGACGCGGCCGGCCTGCGCGACTCTCGACGACATCTCGGTCTGGCTCGGGCTCGTCGCCCCGAAGGGCACGCCCAAGCCGATCATCGACAAGATCAACGCCGAGGTCGTGAAGATTTTGGCCGATCCCGGCGTCAAGGAGAAATCCGAGCGCACCGGCAACTATCCGGTGACCAACACGCCGGAGGAGTTCGCCGCCTTCATCCGCAAGGAAGCCGACCGCTGGTCGCGGGTGATCAAGGAAACCGGCATCAAGCTCGATTGAGCGGAGGGTCGCATGCAATATCTGGGTCGCTTGTTTGTGCTGGCGCCACTGATGGCGCTGGCGATTGTCGCCGCCGCCGCACAGGATCGGCCGGACGGCTTACCCCAATCGCGCGATCAAGATCGTCGTGCCGTTCCCGGCCGGCGGCCCCTCCGACGTGCTCGCCCGCATGATCGGGCAGAAGATGACCGAGGATTGGGGCCAGCCGGTGGTGATCGAGAACCGCCCCGGCGCCAACACCGTGCTCGGCGCCCAGCAGGTCGCGAAGGCCGCGCCCGACGGCTACACGCTGCTGATGGCGATCGACTCGACCCTGACCATGAACCAGTACCTCTACCGCACGCCGCCCTACGACCCGTTCAACGATTTCACTCCGATCACGCTCACCGCCAAGACCATGCAGCTCCTGATCGTCAATGCGGCGAGCGACGTGAAATCGGTCAAGGACCTGATCGCCAAGGCCAAGGCGCAGCCGGGCAAGCTGAACTACGGCGCCGGCACCATCACCACCAAGCTCACCGGCCACCTGTTCAACAAGGCGGCGGGCATCGAGACGATGCTGGTCCCTTACAACGGCAGCGCCGAGGTGGCGCAGGCGCTGCTGACCAAGAGCGTCGATTTCTCCTTCGACGGCCCGTCGGCGTCGTTGTCGCTGATCAACAGCGGCCAGTTTCGCGTGCTGGCCAAGTTCGATCCGCCGCCCATTTCCGCCGGCGCCCGACCTTCCACTCATGACCGCCGAGGTGCCGAAGCTCGACGAGATCACGGTCTGGCTCGGTCTGGTCGCGCCGAAGGGCACGCCAGGACGCGATCGTCGAGGCGCTGTCGCGGCAGGTGGCGAAAATCCTGGCCGATCCCGCCATCAAGGCGAAGGCGGACGCCTCTGGGCTGTTTCCGGCCACCAGCACGCCGGCGGAGTTCGCCGCCTTCATCCGCAAGGAAGCCGAGCGCTGGGGGCCGGTCGTGAAGGAAACCGGGATGAGGTACGACTGAGCGCGGAGGATCACGCGATGTTTGTATCCCGCAGGACCGCGCTGGGCCTTATCGGCCTGATCACCGCCACAAGCGCTGCCGCCCAAACGCCCGATCCCGGCACGCAGAGCTATCCCAACCGGCCGGTGCGGCTGGTCGTGCCGTTTCCGGCCGGCGGTCCGACCGATATTCTGTCTCGCGTCGTAGCCCAGCGGCTGAGCGAAGTGTGGGGCCAGCCGGTGGTGATCGAAAACCAGCCGGGCGCCAACACCGCCATCGCGGCGGCGCGCGTCGCCAAGCATGCCGCCCGACGGCTACACGCTGCTCGCCGCCATGGACGTCACCATGGTGCTCAATCCGCTCACCAACAAGAACCTGTCCTACGAGCCGCTCAAGGATTTCACGCTGATCAGCCTGGCCGCCAAGAACACCTCGCTGCTGACGGTGCGGGCCGCCGACGGCCCGGCGTCGGTGCAGGACCTGATCGCGCGCGCCAAGGCCAACCCCGGCAAGCTCAACTACGGCGCCGGCATCATCACCACGCGGCTCGCCGGTTACCTGTTCAATCGCGAGGCCGGCATCGACGTGCAATACATCCCGTTCAACGGCAGCGCGCCGACCGTGCAGGGCCTGCTCACCGGCGCCGTCGACTACATCGTCGACGGCACCGCCTCCCACCTCTCGCTGATCAAGTCGGGGCAGTTGCGCGCGCTCGCCAAGCTCAACAGCCGGCCGCTCCCTGCACTGCCGGATGTGCGGCCGCTGTCGGTGGAGGCCGGCAATCCGGCACTCGACGACATTTCGACCTGGATCGGGTTTGTCGCGCCCGCCGGCACGCCGCGCGCCATCGTCGAGAAGGTTCAACGCGAGATCGCAGCGATGTATACCGATCCTGCAATCGCCGAAACGCTGCAGAAGTCCGGCATCAGCGCGGTCAGCTCGACGCCGGAGGAATTCGACGCGTTCCTGCGCAAGGAGACGGACCGCTGGGGCAAGGTGTTCAAAGACAGCGGAATCCAATTGAATTGAGCGACCCTGCGATCTCATCATCGCAAACGACCAGCAGCCCAGCACGGAGCATTCATGTCCAAACCCAAGGTTCTGATTTTCGCGCGGCGCGAGGAGCCGCCCGAGACCATCAAGGCGATCGAAGGCCTGGGCTGTGAGGTCGTATTCGGCAAATACGAGTGGCAACTGCCGCGCGCCGGCAACATGGAGGACGAGGTGGTGGAAGCCGCCCGCGACGCGGTTGCGCTGATGGGCACGTCGATCCGTCACACCCCGATCAGCCGCCGCATTTTGCAGGCGTCCCAGCGCCTGCGCCTGATCGCGAAATACACGGTCGGAGTCGATGACATCGACACCGAAGCGGCCACCGATCTCGGCGTGATGGTGTGCCACGCGCCGACCGAGTCGAACTGCTTCGGTGTCGCCGAGACCACCGTCACCTTCATGCTGGCGCTGTTCAAGAAGCTGCGCGAGCGCGACGCCGACGTCCGGGCCGGCAAGTGGCGCGAGCAGGAGAACTTCGCCTATTACGTCGGCAGCCGGGCATCGGACGGCTTTCGCGGCCAAACCATCGGGCTGGTCGGCTTCGGCCGGATTGGCACGCGGGTGGCGCAATTGCTGGCGCCCTGGCGAGCCCGGGTCATCGCCTACGATCCGTACGTCCCGCCGGCGCACTTCCTCACCCACGGCGTCCAGGCGGTCGACTACGAGACGCTGCTTCGGGAGTCCGACGTGGTGTCGTTTCACGTCGTGCTGAACCGGGAGACGCGCTACATGTTCGGCGCGGAACAACTCAAGCTGATGAAGCCGCACGCCATCGTACTGAACACCGCCCGCGGCAAGGTGCTCGACGAGAAGGCCCTCGCCAAGGCGATCGAGGAAGGGCGGCTGCGCGGCGCCGCGATCGACGCCTTCGAGGAGGAACCACTGCCGATGGACTCGCCGCTGCGCGGGCTCGGCGACCGGGTCCTGCTCTCCCCGCATTCGGCGTCCTTCACGGAGGGCGGCGAGCTTCGGCAGGGGGTGGAGTGGGCGACGCGGTCGGTAGTGACCGCGCTCAAGGGTGGCATTCCGGACAACGTTTACAATCGTGACGTGCTGCCACGCTGGAAGGAACGCTTCGGCGGCGCCAGCGTAGGAGGCTGATTCGCCGCGAAAACAGCCTGCTTTCAACCGCTTGCGGCCGCCGCTCAGGCCTCCGCTCCCGGAGGCCCAATTCAATTATTATTGTTAAGGAACAATGACTTGAGATATGCAAATTCTGCATATCTGCAGCGCAGCATGTTGCCTTTTGCAGCGCACAATCAGTTCTTATCTCCGATCCGACATGAGTTCCGGCGGTGGGCCGGAGCCAAGAAAAGGAACAACGACAATGCTAGTCGCAATCATCAGCTTCCTGCAGGCGTGGCGGCGCTACAACTCCAGCCTGCGCGAGCTCAATCAGCTCGGCGACCGCGAACTGGCCGACATCGGCATCAGCCGCTCGGACATTCCGCGCGTGGCCTGGGATACCGCGAACCGCTAAGTCTCCCGGAAGTCCCTGGACAAAGCGCCCGCCCCGAGCGGGCGCTTTGCTTTTGGGGCTCGGCGTATCGGCCCTGGCCGGCGGGCATTGTGGCGCCGACCCCGCAGCCGTACGTTGCCCCATGACCGAAACGCGACCCACGGCAGTTCACATCATCGGCGGCGGCCTGGCAGGCAGCGAAGCCGCCTGGCAGATCGCGCAGCGCGGCGTCCCGGTCGTGTTGCACGAGATGCGCCCGGTCCGCACGACCGCGGCCCACAAGACCTCCGCGCTCGCCGAACTCGTCTGCTCCAATTCGTTCCGCTCGGACGACCGTGAGCACAACGCCGTCGGTCTGCTGCATGCCGAGATGCGCCGGCTCGGCTCGCTGGTCATGCGGGCCGCGGATGACAACCAGGTCCCGGCGGGCGGTGCCTTGGCGGTCGACCGCGACGGCTTCGCGGCCGCTGTCACCGCCGCGCTGACCGCCCATCCGCTGATCGACAGTCCGCCGCGCGGAGGTGGCCGGCCTGCCGCCGACCGACTGGGACAGCGTCAATCATCGCGACCGGCCCCCTCACCTCGCCGGCGCTGGCCGAAGCTCTGGCGGCCGCGACCGGCGAGGACGCGCTCGCCTTCTTCGACGCCATCGCGCCGATCGTGCATCACGACAGCATCGACATGTCGGTCGCCTGGCTGCAGTCGCGCTACGACAAGGCAGGGCCCGGCGGCTCCGGCGCCGACTACATCAACTGCCCGCTCACCCGCGAGCAGTACGAGGCCTTCGTCGATGCCCTGCTCGCCGGCGACAAGGTTTCGTTTCACGAGTTCGAAGCCTCGACCCCCTATTTCGACGGCTGCCTGCCGATCGAGGTGATGGCCGCAGCGCGGGCGCGAGACGCTGCGCCACGGCCCGATGAAGCCGTTCGGGCTGACCAATCCGCACGCCCCGCAGACCAAGGCCTATGCCGTCGTGCAACTTCGCCAGGACAACCGGCTCGGCACGCTGTTCAACATGGTGGGCTTCCAGACCAAGCTCAAGCATGGCGAGCAGACCCGCATCTTCCGCACGATCCCGGGCCTGGAGCGGGCCGAGTTCGCGCGGCTCGGCGGGCTTCACCGCAACACCTTCCTCAATTCCCCGAAGCTGCTCGACGAGAGCCTGCGGCTGCAGGTCCGAGCCGCGCCTGCGCTTCGCCGGCCAGATCACCGGCTGCGAGGGCTATGTGGAGTCCGCCGCGATCGGGCTGCTGGCCGGGCTGCTTCGCCGCCGCCGAACGGCTGGGCGAGCGGCTCGCGCCGCCGCCGCCGACCACGGCGCACGGCGCGCTGCTGGCGCACATCACCGGCGGCCACATGGAGACCATCGATGCCGGGCCGCGCTCCTATCAGCCGATGAACGTCAATTTCGGCCTGTTCCCGCCGCTCGCACAGGCCGCCGACCCGGCATCCTGACGGGACCGCGGCTGCGCGGACCGGAGAAGACGCTGGCGAAGAAACAGGCGCTGAGCGCGCCGCGCGCTCAACGACCTCGAGCGCTGGATCGCCGGCGACGGCCAGGCAGCCGCCGCGGAATGACGGCACATCTATCCTGCAGACGCGTGATCGTGCTAGAAGCGCGGCGGGAACAACGCATGACCTTGCCGGGTGAAATCGAAGGACGCTGGCGCACCGAGATGGTGCTCAAGCGCGACGTATTCTCGACCGTGGAGCGCGGCCGCTTCCGTGGCGACGAGCGGCGAGGTCGAGGCGGTGCTACGCCGGCTCGACCAGATTCCGTGGCTGGATTTCGCCGCTGGCATTTCATCTGTTCGCGCGCGAACGGCGCGCGCTTGCGGTCGCCGGCAACGCTCGGGATCGCGCCCGCGCTGCTGTTTGCCGGCAGGCGGGTCCTGGTCCGTAGCTGGATCGACGGCGTCGCCCTGCACATCGCCAAGCCGTACGGCGATGCGCGACTATTTCCGCTCCGCCAAGGCGGCGCTGCGCAAGCTGCATCGCGCCGGCATCTGCCACAACGATCTCGCCAAGGAGCAGAACTGGCTGCGCGGGCGCGACGGCAGGGCCTATCTCACCGATTTCCAGCTCGCCGCCTCCTTCAAGCGCCGGAACGCGCTGTTCCGGCTCGCCGCCTATGAGGACCTGCGGCACCTCCTCAAGCACAAGCGCCGCTATGCGCCGGAAGCGCTCACCGCTGCCGAGCGCCGCGTGCTGGCGAAGAAGAGCCTGCCTACCCGCGTCTGGATGGCGACCGGCAAGAAGGTCTATTACGCCATCACGCGCGGCCTGTTCCGTTTCACCGACCGCGAAGGCGGCGGGCGCCGCCTGGTGCACGACGCGCCGCTGATCGCGGCGCGGCTCAAGACTCACCCGCAGGTCCGCGAAGTCGCGATCGCGGCCTACCCTGACCGGCGGTCGGGGACCGGGCTGTATGCATTCGTCGAAGGCGCACCTGGATTGGCGGCTCCGGCGTTGCGAGAATTCGTGACCGCGGCCGCGGCCCAAGCCACCTGAGCACCTGCAAGTGATCGAGGAACTGCCGCGCCGCGCCTCCGGCGAGGTCCGCAGCGAAATCTTGCAGCTGATCGCCTGAACCAGGTCGATGAGATCGAGCCGCTGATCTCCAGCGACCACGAGCGCGATGTGGTCCGGCGTATCATCGCCGACCGACGCAACCTGCGCGACCGCTTCTCTTTCTAGCTAACCGCCGAAAATCCGTCGTGGCCGGCGAGCCGCACGCCAGATCAGCCATTGCCGCCGCCACGGCGAAATCTCCTTCGGTGCAAACGGATCGTCATCGGCACGCTCCATGCGTGCGAGCATGGCAGGCACCAGCGCGACCGGCAGCAGCGCGGGCAGCACTGCGCGCGGGACAGCGTCCAGCAGGTCGCGCGCCTTGGCGAGATGTCCCCGCGCGGCTCCCTGCAATTCGGCGAGCGCTGATCGCACGCCCGGTGTGAGAATGCGCCCCGTCACGTCAGCCGCATCCGCGCCGTAACGCTGCAAGACCTCGCGCGGCACATAGACCTGACCGCGGGCCGCGTGGACCGGCAGCGCCGTCAGCAATCCCGCGATCGCATGCGCGATGCCGGCGTGACGGACCATCGCCGCGATATCGATCGTTTCACTACCGGCGAGGATGCGCGCGGCCAGTCCGATCAGACCGCTGGATACTCCCTGCGCATAGGCATCAAGCTCAGCCATGGTCGCCATCGGCTCGTCGTAGAGGTCGAAGCGGCGCGCGGCGATCACGGCCTGGAGTCCATCCACCGGCAGGCGGTAACGCGTGATGGTGGCGGCGAGCGCGGACGACCACGGGATTGGCCTCTGCATCGCCGCGCGCGGACCCGGCCAGCGCGTCGCTCCACCACTGTAGCCGGATTTCCCCCGCCAGGGGATCGCGCACGGCTTCGCGCACCCGCGCGATCTCGATGTTGAAAGCGTAAAGCGCAAAGAGCGCCGCGCGGCGCTCCGCGGGCGCGAACAGAGCGGTCAGGAACCGCTCGCGGTTCGCGGTGCGGACCAGCGCTTCGCAGTGGGCAAACGCATCCGACATGCGCGCCAGCCATTCCGTTGGCGGATTTACGGAGCCGCGACCCGCTTCGGAAACGTACGAGGCAGCGCTCGAAATTTAGGTCCGCACCGGAACCTTTTCGGCCGTCTCCTCGGTCTCCAGGCGCGTCGTCCCGACGCCCAGATAGATGAGGATCGGCGCCGCGATAAAGATCGAGGTGTAGGTGCCGACCAGCACGACGCCGAAGATCATGGTCGCGGTAAAGCTGTGGATCGCATGACCGCCGAACAACAGCAGCGCGAGCAGCGCCAGCGTCACGGTGGCATGCGTGATGATGGAGCGCGACAATGTCGAATTGATCGAGATATTGAGCATCTCCGGCATCGACATCTTCTTGTAGCGCCGCAGCATCTCTCGGATTCGGTCGTAGATGACGACCGTATCGTTGAGCGAATAGCCCAGAATGGTCAGGAGCGCAGCGATGCTCGACAGATCGAAGTCGATCTGCGTCAGCGACATGTAGCCGATCGTGAGCACAATATCGTGGACGTTGGCGATCATGGCGCCGAGCGCGAATTGCCACTCGAACCGGAACCAGAGGTAGATCAGGATGGCGAAGATCGCCATGCCGAGCCCGATCGTGCTGTAGGCCAGAAGCTCGGTCGAGACGCGCGGCCCCACCACCTCGATGCGCCGGTAATCGACCTCGGTGCCCAGCGCCTCGCGCACCTTATTGATCGCGGCTTGTTGCGCCGTTTCGCCACCTGGCTGCTGTGGGACTCGGATCAGCACATCGGTCGGCGCTCCGAACTGCTGCAGTTGAACGTCGCCGAGGCCAAGCCCCGACAGCGTCGTGCGCATCTTCGCCATGTCGGCCGGACCGGTTTTCGACTGGACCTCAATCAGCGTCCCGCCGATGAAGTCGATGCCGAAGTTCAGGCCGTGAAAGAAGAACAGCAGGAGCGCGGCAATCGACAGCAGCGCCGAGATCGGAAAGCTGATGTGCCGGAAGCGCATAAAATCGAACTTGGTATCGTCCGGGACGATCCGCAGCAGCGGTATAGATGGCAAAAAACGCACAGGATATTCCGTTTATGAAATGGCGAGGCGCTGCGGGCGCGCCCAACGCACCCAATAGGCGACCATCAACCGCGTCAGCGTGAACGCGGTGAAGACCGTGGTGATGATGCCGATGCCCAGCGTAACGGCAAAACCCCGCACCGGCCCGGTACCGATGAAGAACAGCACCGAGGCGGCGATGAAGGTCGTGATGTTCGAGTCGAGAATGGTCGCCAAGGCGCGGGTGAAGCCCGCGTCGATGGCGCTGATCGGCGTGCGGCCCGAACGAATTTCCTCGCGGATACGCTCATAGATCAGCACGTTGCTGTCGACCGCGATTCCGACGGTGAGCACGATGCCGATGATGCCGGGGAGCGTCAGGGTGGCGTTCAGAAGCGACAACACGCCGAAGATCATGGCGACGTTGATCGCAACCGCGATGTTGGCGATCAGTCCAAACTTGCCATAGACCAGCAGCATGAAGAGAGCGACGAGGGCGAAGCCGAAGTAGGACGCCATCTTGCCCTTCTCGATCGAGTCCTGGCCGAGCCCGGCGCCGACCACGCGCTGCTCGATGACCGTCAATTTCGCCGGCAGCGCGCCGGCCCGCAGCAGGATGGCGAGGTTGTTGGCCGACTCCACCGTGAAGTTGCCGGAAATCTGCCCGGCGCCCTGCAGGATCGCGTCGCGGATGTACGGCGCGGAAATCACCTCGTTGTCGAGCACGATGGCGAATGGCCGTCCGACATTTTCCTGCGTGACCTGTGCAAACTTGCGGGCGCCGGAGGAATTGAACCGGAAGCTGACGATCGGCTCGCTGGTGCGCTGGTCGAAGCCCGGTTGGGCGTCGGTCAGCTCTTCGCCGGAGACGATGACGCGCTTCTCCAGGAGGTAGGGCTGGCCGCCTTCGGCCTTGGAGCCGTAGACAATCTCGGATTCCGGCGGCGGGCGGGTCTGCAGCGCCTGCTGGGGCGTCATCGACATGTCGACCAGCCGGAACGTCAGCTTGGCGGTCTTGCCGATGATGTCGATGAGCTGTTGCGGGTCGCCGAGGCCGGGGACCTGCACCAAGATGCGGTCAGCGCCCTGGGGCTGGATCGACGGCTCAACCAGGCCAAGCTGGTTGACGCGACGCTCGATGATCTCGACCGACTGGGCCACGACCTGGCGAACGCGCTCAAGGATCGCCGGGTCTGTAACCGTCAGTTGGATCAGCCCGCCCCCGGCGTTAACCACATCGAGCGAGCGGCCGCCGGTCGAGCCGAGGAAGCCGCCGAGCGGCGTGGACAGTTCGCGCAGCTTGGTCAGCGCCTGCTGCACGTCGGCTTCACGCACCCGCACATCGACGGTATTGCCGCGGATCGCCGGCGCGCCGGTCAGCGTGATGCGCGCGTCGCGCATCGCCTTGCGGACCTCGTCGCGCAGCGATTCGACCTTCTGGCGGCGCACGTCGTTGACGTCGACTTCGAGCAGGATGTGCGAGCCGCCCTGCAGATCGAGGCCGAGAACGATATGGCGCTGCGCCCATGCCGGCCACTTTGCGACGGTCGATTTCGGGAAAGAAGTTCGGGACCGCGAACAGGCATACGACGAGCGCGGTGAGAATGATCGCGGCAGCCTTCCACTTCGAAATGTAGAGCATGGGTCGTGACTGTCCCGCTTCGCGCGTCGATCGGCCTCAGACGAGCGTTCAGCTCGAACTGTCGTCCTTGACCGGTTCGCCCTTGGCACGCACGCCTGAGACCATGGAACGGATCTGCCGCACTCGGACGCCGTCGGCGATCTCCACCTCGATCTGCTCGTCGTCGACAACCTTGGTCACCTTCCCGAGCAGTCCTCCGGACGTAATGACGGTATCGCCGCGACGCAAGTTCTTGATCAGTTCCTGGTGTTCCTTCGCCCGCTTCTGCTGCGGCCGCAGGATGAGAAAATACATGATCACGAAGATCAGGACGAACGGCAGCAACTGCATCAGGATGCCGTCGCCGCCCAAGGGGCTGGCCTGGGCGTAAGCTGGCGTCACCAACATCGTCCGTCCTCTTTCTGCCTTGGGAGCGCCGGGCCGCGCACCGTATCAATTTCGCCACAATCGTCTGGCGGCCGAAATCGGCGCGGACTATAGCGGCCACAGGCTCAATTGCAACGCCGCGTTGGGCGCGCCTTGGGGCGGATTCGCGCCAAATTTGGCCCGATCTTGCGGGTCCGCCGGGGGGTCGCTAAGGCTGCGGCGCAACGAAAGGAACCCGATGGCCAAACGCCCCCCAAAGCCCGCCGCCAAGGCCGGCCGGCGCGCCCCACAACGGAAGACTTCAGACCTCCTTGCCGCCGAGACCTCCCTGCGCATCGCCGCGGCGCTCGAACGAATTGCACCGCAGACCCCGCCTGCGCCGGATTTTGCCGCCGCCGACGCCTTCATCTGGTACCCGGATGGCCGGCGGCTGGCTCCGGTTCCGCGCGTCAATCGCGTCGAGATGTCGCTGCTCAAGGGCATCGACCGGGTACGGGACGTTCTGGTCGAGAACACCGAGCGGTTCGCACGCGGACTGCCGGCGAACAACGCGCTGCTCTGGGGCGCGCGCGGCATGGGCAAGTCCTCGCTGGTCAAAGCGGTCCACGCTGAGATCAACAGCGCCCACGGCGGCAAGACCGGTTCCGGCAAGCTCAAGCTGGTGGAAATCCATCGCGAGGATATCGAGAGCCTGCCCGAACTGATGGCGCTCATGCGCAGCACCGATCTCCGCTTCATCGTGTTCTGCGACGACCTGTCGTTCGAAGCCGAGGACACCACCTACAAATCGCTCAAGGCAATGCTGGAAGGCGGCATCGAGGGGCGTCCGGACAATGTGGTGTTCTACGCAACCTCCAACCGGCGCCATCTCATGGCGCGCGACATGATGGAAAACGAACGCGCCACCGCGATCAATCCCGGCGAGGCGATCGAGGAGAAAGTTTCGCTGTCGGATCGCTTCGGACTCTGGCTCGGCTTTCACCGCTGCAGCCAGGATGAGTATCTCGCCATGGTCGACGGATACATCGCGCATTTCCGCATTCCGGTGGTGCCCGAAGAACTGCGCCGCGAAGCGCTGGAATGGGCGACCACTCGCGGCGCGCGCTCAGGCCGCGTCGCCTGGCAGTATGTACAGGACCTCGCAGGGCGCTTGGGCGTGCGGCTCAGCGTCAAGTGAGCCGCGCGGCGCGCATCTGCGTTCGAGCGGTGGCGGCCGCGAAATCCAGCCGCTGAATCCGTTTCCCATCAGAACGGAACGCGCCCCGCGTGCACGCACCGACCAGTTCAGAAAATCGTTGCCGATCCCGCCGATTTCACCGCCGAGCGAGAGCCTGGGTCCACCCGTGATCGCGACCGCAATGCCGGAGACGAAGCGGGCAGAGAACCCGTGCACATGCTCGGTAGGAAGCAGGAATGGCGCCCCGAGCAGCACGGCGTCGTCATTGTTGAAATAATAGTCGCCGTAAACACCCGCATACGGCGTGACCGTCGTGCCCGGCGACCACAGCCACGGATAGGCGAACTTCACGCCCGTGCTGGCGCGACCGGTGGAGAAATTGCGATCCGGGTGCTGGATGCCGAGACTGTCCACGTAGGCACTCTCACTTTCCCATAGCGCATAGATCCGCGCGGAGGGTTCGATCTCGATGCCCTGCATGGTCTTGTAGGTGCCGGTGAGGCCGCCCGACGCGAACCAGCGCTGGCCGGGAAAACTGCCGCTCGCAGCGCCGGAGACGCCGTCATAAGTGATGCCGGATCGCGCCACGCTGGCATCGAACCGCAATCCTGGAAGGACCCGCCAGCCGAGATAGCCGCCGACGGTCCAGCCATCGCCCTTCAGCGTGCCGTTGAGCGATTGCGACGTGTAGTCGAAGGTTTCATAGCCGCCGAAAATGCCGACGAGGAAATCCGGCGTGACCTTGTGGGTGAGGCCCGCGAGCGCGTTGACTTGCCCACCGCGGATATCACCGGACTGCGCGCTCGTGCTCCAGCCGGTGCCACGCACCTCCGCCCAGGCAAGCCACTCCCTCGGTATGCGCGGTGGCGGAGGCGGCGCCTTCAACACGTTCGTGCTCCCGGCCTGACCAAGCGCCGCAAAGCTGCCGCCCACCCGCTCGTCGACGGTGCTGCGCCTATCCGAATCGGCCGGGAAATTGAAACGCACCCCGTTGTCGCTCGGCGTCATGAAGTCTCCGCCGTCGCTGAAGCCTTCCGCGATTGCGTTGTCGACCGCACCCGACATGGTCTGGCCCGAGCTTTGCGCGACCAGCTTGGTCACCGCGGTCTGCAAGGCCTGCAGCTTTGCGCTATCGGCCGGAATACCAACGACCTGGACGAACGCCGCCGACGTGCTGGCCGTGAAAGCGGCGCTGCCGCCATAGACCGCCGTGATCGAGTGCGATCCAACGCTGAGCGACGAAGTGATAAATGTCGCCCGGCCTGCACCGTTGAGCGTGCCGCTGCCGAGCGTGACTGCGCCATCCCGGAAGGTAACCGTTCCGGAGGGAGTGGCCCCCGTTCCGCTCACCGTTGCCGTTAAGGTCACCGCCTGCCCAAACGAACTTGGGTTTGCCGAGGAGCTTGTCGATGTCGCGCTCGTTTGCAACACGAAGGTAAAGAGCGCCGTTCCCATCCAGGTTCCGCCCGGAGTTGTGACCACGACATCGACCGGCCCCGCCGCACGGGCGGGCGAGATGGCCGTGATGGTGGTGGAGTTGACGATCGTGAAGTTGGTCGCCGGCACGCCACCGAACATCACTGCAGTCGTGCCGCTCAGGTTGGCGCCGGTGATGGTGACCACGGTGCCACCTACGGCGGGGCCACTTGACGGGCCGAGCGACGTGACGGTCGGCGCAGGCGTCACATAGGTGTAAAGGGCAGCCCCCGTGCCTGTACCACCCGGCGTCGTGACCACCACGTCGACGGCGCCGGCCGCATGGGCGGGCGTGATCGCTGTGATAGTGGTCGCGTTGACGATTACGATGTTCGAAGCCGCCGCGCCGCCGATCGTTACCGCGCTGGCGCCCGTCAGATTGGTGCCCGTGATGGTGACAATGGTGCCGCCCAAGGTGGTGCCGCTGGTCGGGCTGATCGACGTCACGGTCGGCGCGGGCGTCACATAGGTGAAGGGGCCCGCCCCTGTGCCTGTGCCACCCGGCGTCGTGACCACCACATCGGCGGCGCCAGCCGCATGAGGAGGCGCGACCGCGATGATGGTGGTGGGATTGACCACCGTGAAACTCGTCGCTGGCACGCCGCCGAACGTCACGGCAGTGGCGCCCGTCAGATTGGTGCCGGTAATTGTCACGAGGGTGCCGCCAAGGGTCGTGCCGCTGGTCGGTCCAAGTGACGTCACGGTCGGGGGTGGCGTCACAAACGTGTAGAGGCCTGTACCCGTACCTGTGCCGCCCGGCGTCGTGACCGCAACATCAACGGTACCAGCCGCATGGGCGGGCGTGATCGCTGTGATGGTGGTCGCGTTGACGATCACGACGCTCGAAGCCGCCGTGCCGCCGATCGTCACCGCGGTCGCGCCCGTCAGATTGGTGCCCGTGATGGTGACGCTGGTGCCGCCCAGCGTGGTGCCATTGGCCGGAGTGATCGACGTCACGGTCGGAGGCGGCGTCACAAACGTGTAGAGGCCTGTGCCCGTGGTTGCGCCGCCCGGCGTCGTGACCACAACATCCACGGCGCCAGCCACATGGGCGGGCGTGACGGCCGTGATGGTGGTCGCGTTGACGATCGTGAAGCTCGAAGCCGCCACGCCGCCGATCGTCACCGCGGTGGCGCCGGTCAGGTCGGTGCCCGTGATGGTGACGGTAGTACCGCCCAGGGTGGTGCCGCTGTTCGGACTAAGCGATGTCACGGATGGGGGCGGACGCCACGTAAACGTAGAGCGCTGGCGCCGTGCCGGTGCCGACCGGCGTCGTGACCGCGACATCCGCGGCGCCGGGCGCACGCGCGGACGTAATCGCATTGATCGTGGTGGAGTTGACGACCGTGACATTCGTCGCTGTCACGCCCCCGATCCTCACTGTCGTCGCGCCGGTCAGATTGGTGCCTTTGATGGTGACGCTGGTGCCGCCCATAGATGGTGCCACTGCCAGGGCTGATCGACGTCACGGCCGGAACGACCGGAGCACTCGTGGGTATAGTGGCGGCGCCTCCGTACCGCCGCCACCTAGCGTCGCGATCCCAACCGCCAAGCCCGCCGCAACAGCGCCGCCGATGACCACCACCGGCACAAGCGAGTCAACCGAATCATAGGTGTAGAGCGCCCTTCCCGATCGCCGTGCCACGCGGCGTCGAGACCACGATATCGACATCACCGGCCGCGTGGGCAGGCGTGATCGCGGTGATGGTGTTGGAATTGACGATCGCGAAGCTCTTCGCCGCCACGCCGCCAATCCGTGACCGCGGTCGCGCTGGCCAAATTGGTGCCGGTGATGGTGATCCGGGTCCCGCCCGACGTGGTGCCGCTGGTCGGGCTGACCGAGGCGACTGACGTGCTCGGAGCAAACACCGTGATTGCGATTGACGCCGCCAGGTCCTCTACCAACCGCGGACGATCACTGGAGTGGTTATACTGTTCTTCACGCCCGCGCTGACAGCGGTCACGTTGACCGAAACCGTGCAGGACGAACGCGGATCTACAACGCACGCCCGAAATTTGGAATAAGTTGCTGCCGGCATTGGCCGAGACGATGCCCCCACACGAGTTGACGACGCCGGGCGGCGTGGCAACAACCAGCCCCGGCGGGCAGCGAGTCGGCAAAGGCCACGAGACTGTTGGTACGAGAGGTGTTGTTTTTGAATCTTGAACGACAGCCTGGTCGTGTCTGCCGACCTGAATCGTCGCGGCGCCGAAAGCTGGCGGAGACGGTGGGCGCCTGCGCCGCCGCCGCGCGCATCGATCCGGCGAACGCCAGCATGGCCGCGAACAAGAGCAACGAGGCGCGCGCGAGCTTGCCCGGGCGCGACTTGGCCTCATGGCCGCTGGTCATGCCGGCCCTGTCGCATCGCATCTTTCCCGACCGATCGCAGACGTGCCACAAGCCAAAGACCGCACTGCGGGTACGCATTCGAGACCGGTTTTCCATATTGGCGTAAGACTCGAATTCGGTGCGTGTTGCATCCAGCGAACGGACTTGAACCCGACGCGCGCGCTGAAACTTGAAATGATCTAACTAGATTTCGCGATACTCGAATGCTTCGCATTCGTCGTAAGCAGTGCCTCAGCACCGCTCAAGCCCCCTTCAGAAAGCGCATCGGATCGAGCGGCGAAGCGCCCTTGCGGATTTCGAAATGGAGCTGCGGCGCGTTGACGTTTCCGGTCTGACCGGAGCGCGCGATCACTTGGCCGCGCTTCACCTGATCGCCGCGCTTCACCAGGATTTCCTTGGCATGCGCGTAGGCGGTGACGTAGCCGTTCGGATGACGCACCAGCACGAGATTGCCGTAACCCTTGAGCTCATTGCCGGCGTAAGCGACGACGCCGTCCTCGGCCGATTTCACCGAGGTGCCTTCCGGCAGGGCAAGGTTGATGCCGTCGTTCTGCACGCCGTTCGGCGAGGTGCCGAAGCCGGCGATCACGCGGCCGTTCGCCGGCCAGCGGAACGTCGGCAGCGCGCCGGCGGCTTCCGCGGTCTTCGCGGCGTCCTTGGGCGAGGTCTCGGCCGCCTCGGCGTGACCATCGCTGCGCTATGGGCAGGCTCGCTCACCACTTCCTTCGAAGCGGCGGGAACCGCGGCTTTCGCCTGCGCGACCGACACGCTGACCTTCGGCGCGGCCGCCGAGGTCCGCACGCCCGGAATAGAGAGACGATCGCCGATCTTGAGCGGCGACGGTCGGACGAATGTTATTAGCCTTGGCGATCTCGCCGATCGGCTTGCCGTAGAGACGGGAGATCTTGCTCAGCGTCTCGCCAGGCGCCACGACATGCACGCCCGGTGTACCGGCTGCCGCAACCGGCGTCGCCGCCGGAGCGCTGACCGGCACGGACGCCGGCCGCGTCGCCAAGGGCGACGCCGATGCAACGCGCGTCGGCGGCTGCCGGCGGCGTAGCAGCCTGGGCAGCGACGTAGCGCGGGATCACCAATTGCTGGCCGGGATAGAGCGCGGCCTGCGCGGTGATGTTGTTGGCATGCATGAGCGCCGTCGGCGGAACGCCGTGACGGCGGGAAATGCCTTCGACGGTATCGCCTTGCGCGACGGTGACCGGCGTACCGCCGTCCCAGGTCCATCGGCCGCCCGCTGGCGGCCGCGCTGCGAAGCGGCGGGCACCACCGAGCCGGTGACGTCAGGTGGCGGAAGCGGACGCGAAGCGACCGCCGGATACGGCGTCGACTCGGCGGCCGCGGGCGTATACGAGGCCAGGCCACGCCCGCCTCCGACGGTGCCGTGATTTGCCGCGACCGGCGCGGGTCGCGCGGCGGCCGGCGGCAACGGCTGGCTCTCAATGCGGCGCAACAGGCGCGGCCTGATATTGCGGAACCGAGGCAGTCGTGTCCGCAGGCGCTTTGGAGCGAAAGGATTCTCGTTGAAGCGGGTCGATTCCCCGCTGCAGCCGGCGAGGCCAGTTGCCAGCGCCAGCATCGATGCCAGCGGCCAAAGCCGCGAGCGCAATAGCCCGACAACGCAGGACATGGCCCCCCACTCAACGCAACAAAAACGCGTACTCACCTGCGCTGAGTTAATCGCCGGAAAGTAAAGAGGAGCTTTAAGCGATTACGTCCCTTCAACCTTAACGAATGAATGGTAAATTTCTTACAATTCGCGCGCTTGGCCCGGCAGCAATGGCACAAAACGCACGCCGATCAGCTCTTCCTGCCGGATGCCATCCTTGCTTTTGGTGATCTTGACGAGCCGTTGCGCCCCATCGTGCGGACCCAATGGCAGAATCATCACACCGTTGTCGGCCAACTCGTTGACCAACTGCTCCGGGATCTGTTTCGGCGGCGGCCGTCACCATGATGCGATCGTAGGGCGCTCGCTCCGGTACGCCGAGCAGACCGTCGCCCTACCCGCACATCGACGTTGCGAAAGCCCAGCGTCGCGAGCCGGCTGCGCGCAGCATCTGCGAGTGTGCGGTAGCGCTCGATGCTGATCACCTCGCGCGCGAGCCGCGACAACACGGCGGCCTGGTAGCCGGAGCCGGTGCCGACTTCGAGCATGCGATGCTCGGGTTGCACGCCGAGTTGCTCGGTCATGTAGGCGACCAGATAGGGCTGGCTGATGGTCTGGCCGCAGGCGATCGGCAGCGCACGATCGAAGTAGGCTTCGCCGACCAGCGGGCTCTCGACAAAATGCTCGCGCGGCACCTCGTCCATGGCGCGCAGCACGGCCTGGTCGCTGATGCCGCGCCGGCGCAGGTCGAGCATGAACTGCATGCGAACCACGGATTCGTCGCCAGGGCGTCCTGTGGCCACGCCTGATCCTCCTCGATGCCCGCCACGCGCCGCCGCTCGCGGCACGCAACGTTAGCACTCCCGGCTCCGCTGAACAGACCGGCAGGCGCCCTTTGCGTCACGCTTGTGATTTCAGTCGAACAGCTCGGCGAGCTTCGTCATGAACGGCTCGTCGGTCATATCGAGGCGCAATGGCGTGATCGCGATGCGGTTGGCGGCGAGCGCCGAGATATCGGTGCCGTCGACCGGCGGCTGCGCGCGCGTGCGCACGTACATGATCCAGTAGTAGGAATTGCCGCGGCCGTCCTGGCGGCTTTCGATCTGCAGCCGCTCCTGCTTGTTGCGGCCCTGCTGCGACACGCCGATGCCCTTCACCTCGCCGGGCGCGCAGTTCGGGAAAGTTGATGTTGATCAGCACGTCGTGCGGAATGCCGGCGTCGAGCGCGCGGCGGATGATGTCCGGGCCGAACTTCGCCGCGGTGTCCCAGTGCGGCGGCTGGGCGCTGCGCGACATGTAGGCTTGCGACAGCGCAAACGACGGGATGCCCAGGATGGTGCCTTCGACCGCGCCCGCGACCGTGCCCGAATAGATCACGTCCTCGCCGGCATTGCGGCCGCGGTTGACGCCGGACAGCACGAGGTCGGGCGGGCGGTCCTTCAGGATGTGACGCGCGCCCATGATCACGCAGTCGGTCGGCGTGCCTTTGACGGCGAAGCGCCGCTCGCCGACCTGCCGCAGCCGCAGCGGATCGTTGAGCGAGAGCGAATGCGAGACGCCCGACTGGTCGAATTCCGGCGCCACGACCCAGACGTCGTCGGAGAGCGCGCGGCCGATGTCGGCGCAGACGTCGAGGCCCTCGGAATGGATGCCGTCGTCGTTGGTGACCAGGATGCGCATCAGTTGCTCTCGTCTCTCCCGTTGCGTCAGGAGGCCGATCAACCGGCTGCCACCACTCCGGGGGAGGCGAGCGAGCGCTCGCCATTTCTCATTCACGCTCGATGGTCTTGAGGCCGCCCATGTAGGGCTGCAGCACGTCGGGCACGGCGATCGAGCCGTCCTGCTGCTGATAGGTTTCCATCACGGCGATCAGCGCGCGGCCGACCGCGACGCCCGAGCCGTTGAGCGTGTGCACGGGACGCACCGCGCGGTCCTTGCGTGCGGTAGCGCGCGTTCATGCGCCGCGCCTGGAAGTCGCCGCAGACCGAGCAGGACGAAATCTCGCGATACATCCCCTGCCCCGGCAGCCAGACCTCGATGTCGTAGGTCTTCTGCGCGGCGAAGCCCATGTCGCCGGCGCACAGCGTCACGACGCGGTAATGCAGGTCGAGCCGGCGCAGCACCTCCTCGGCGCAGGACAGCATGCGCTCGTGCTCGTCCTTGCGACTGCTCAGGCGTGGTGATGGAGACCAGCTCGACCTTGGTGAACTGGTGCTGGCGGATCATGCCGCGCGTGTCCTTGCCGGCGGCGCCCGCCTCGGCGCGGAAGCACGGCGTGCAGGCGGTGAAGCGCATCGGCAATTGCGCTTCGTCGAGGATGGATTCGCGGACGAGATTGGTGAGCGGGACTTCGGCGGTGGGGATGAGCCAGAGACGCTCCTCTTTCGGAGCCATCATAAACCGCTTGTTGAACTCGTCGTAGAACAGCTCG
Organism: uncultured Alphaproteobacteria bacterium; assembly: GCA_963807865.1. Lineage (GTDB taxonomy): Bacteria > Pseudomonadota > Alphaproteobacteria > Rhizobiales > Xanthobacteraceae > VAZQ01. The sequence goes on from CAWEDK010000022.1 coordinate 92,113, forward strand.
TCTTTCATATCGAACGGCTTGCTTATTCCATGGGCTCGACAAGATATCTTGAAACGCATCATTCCAAACGTCCTCCTCGGTCTTGCGACGCGTTGTCGGAAACTGATCATCTCCAAACTTCGGCAACTGCGCCGTCCCAAACATCACATCGTCGCGCACCAGCAGCGGCGGCGCGACTTCGGTGTAGCCGTGCTCGGTCGTGTGCAGATCGAGCATGAACTGCCCGAGCGCGCGCTCCATGCGCGCGAGCCCGTTCTTCAACACGACGAACCGCGCGCCCGAGAGCTTCGCGGCGGTCTCGAAATCCATCTGGCCGCAAGCCTTCGCCCAGTTCGAAATGCTGCTTGGGCGCAAAGCCATACTCGCGCTTCGCTCCGAAATGATGATGCTCGACGTTGTCCTGCTCGTCCTTGCCGTCGGGCACGTCGGGCGCCGGCAGCGGCAGGTTGGGAATCCAGGCGAGCGCGTCGTCGAGTTCCTTGCCGGCCTTCTTCTCCTCTGCCTCCAATGCCGGGATGTCGGCCTTGAGCTGCGCGATCTCGGCCATCAGCGTCTGCGCGGTCATCTCCTCGCCGCTCTTCTTCGCTGCGCCGATCTCCTTCGAGGCCTGGTTGCGGCGCGCCTGCGCCGCCTCGGCCTTCTGGATCGCCGGTGCGCCGCCGCTCGTCGAGCGCGATCAGCCGTCGCAGCTTCGCCCGCAAGCCCGCGCCGCGCCAGCGCGCGGTCGAACTCGTCGGCGTGCTCGCGAATCCATTGATGTCGTGCATGGAGACTCAGCCCAGGAATCGATGCGCCGTTATAGCAGCGCTCGTGCCGCGATCTTACCCTTCCCTGCGAGGGGAGATGGGTCGCGCGAACGCAGTGAGCGGCGGGGTGCGGGTGAGAGGTCACGCTCACCCCGGCTCGCGTCTCGCGAAGCTCGCGCTTCGCCGACCCTCCCCCTCCAGGGGCGGGTGAAAGAGCTGCGCACGTCGCAGGTCATTTCTCCGCATCTACGGGATGCTGCGGTGCCATGCGCTCACTCCGCCGGCTTGGCGGCGGCATCGGCGGCGGCCTTGGCCTTGTCGGCGGCCGCCCGCTTCTCGACCAGCTTCACCGACCAGATCGAGCCCTCGTAGAGGACCATCAGCGGCATCGCGAGCGACATCTGGCTCAGCACGTCGGGCGGGGTGAGCACCGCGGCGATCACGAACGCGCCGACGATGAAGTAGCGCCGCTTCGCCCTCAGCTGGTCCGACGTGACGATGCCGACGCGGCCGAGCAGCGTCAGGATCACCGGAAGCTGGAACGCGATGCCGAACGCGAAGATCAGCTTCATCATCAGGTTCAGGTAGTCGTCGACCTTGGGCAGCAGCTCGATCGCCGCCTGGCCGGCGGTCGCGGCCTGCTGCATGCCGAGCGAGAACTGCGCGAGCATCGGCCAGACCAGGAAATAGACCAGCATCGAACCGAGCAGGAAGAAGACCGGCGTCGCGACGAGATACGGCAGGAACGCCTGCCGTTCGTTGCGGTAGAGCCCGGGCGCGACGAACATGTAAATCTGGGTGGCGACGATCGGGAACGAGATGAAGGCCGCGCCGAACATCGCGAGCTTGAGCTGCACGAGGAAATATTCGAGCAGGCCGGTGTAGATGAACTTGGCGTTCTCCGGCCCGGCCACCCATACGAACGGCCAGGTCAGGATGTTGAAGATGGTCTTGGCGAAGAAGAAGCAGCCGATGAAGCAGATGAAGAACGCGATCAGCGCCTTGATCAGCCGCGAGCGCAGCTCGATCAGGTGCTCCATCAGCGGGGCCTTGGTGGCCTCGATCTCCTTCTCTTCGTCGTCGCGGCTCATGCCGGCTTGGCTCCCGCATCGGGCATGCCGTCGTGGCGGGTCTCCGGCAGTCCTTCGGCCGCAGCCGCCGCAGGCTCGTGCGCAACGGCGGGGCTGACGGCCGCGGGCGTGTTCGGCAGCCGGCACGCTGGTCGGTGTCCGCGGCCGGATCAGCCGCAACGGCGGCCGAGGGCGGCTCGGCCGGCTTGTCGGCGATGGTGTTCTCGATGTCCTTCTGGATGTCGCCGATCGGATCGAAGTTCGTGTAGCTCTTCGCCTTCTCGGTCATCTCGTCGACCTCTTTCTTGAGGTCGGCCATCTCGGCTTCGCGGATCGCTTCGTGAAACTGGCCCTGGAATTCGGAGGCGAGCCGGCGCAGCTTCGTCATCCACTGCCCGACCGTGCGCAGCACGCCCGGCAGCTCCTTCGGCCCAATCGCGATCAGCGCGACCGCGCCAATGACGAGAAACTCGCCCCAACCAATGTCGAACATGGCGATTCCAACTCCGCAGGATCCGGAGACGCGACCGGCACCGCGCTCCCGCTCACCCGCGTCCGCGCCGCAACCGGCGTTCAGCCCGCCTTGCGGGGCTCGGTCTGCGGCTGGACCGAGGCTGGGCTCGCGCCCGCCGCCTGGTGATCGATCGTCTTGGCGGGTTCGGTCTTGGCCGGATCCGCCTTGGCGGTTTCGTCTTCCGTCATGCCCTTCTTGAAGGCCTTGATGCCCTGAGCGACGTCGCCCATCAGCTCGGAAATCTTGCCGCGCCCAAACAACAGCAGGACCACCGCAATCACGATGACCCAATGCCACAAGCTCATCGAACCCATTGGTTATCCTCCGCGCTGCCGGGGCGCCCCATCAGCCGTCGATCTGCGCTTCACGGCCGTGCATTGTTCGAGCCGACCGATCGCCGAACCCGATTTTTCCCCGGAACGTAGGCTCCACGGGCGGCAAAAACAAGGAGTTCGGCCCGCACCGCAGGCGGTTCCGACACCGCTCGCGGAGAATTGCGTCCGCCGGAATGGCCGCTGGCGCAGCGGCCATTCGCCGCAATTAACCACGTAAAGCGTCAGTCCTCCGCGGAGCGCTCTGGCGCGCGGCACCAGCGTCAAGATCGAGGTCGCCCGGCTCAAGCGGATCCTCGTCGTCCTGCAAGCGCCGGATCGTCCGACGGCATGGGCACCGAGAAGCCCGGCGGCAGCCGCCCGTCGAGCATGCCGGAACCTTTGAGTTCCTCGAGGCCCGGCAGATCGCCCACCGCGTCGAGCCCGAAATGCGACAGGAACTCGGTGCTGGTTCCATAGGTGACCGGACGGCCGGGCGCCTTGCGGCGCCCGCGCGGACGGATCCACCCGGTCTCGAGCAGCACGTCGACCGAGCCCTTGGAGGTGGTGACGCCGCGGATGTCCTCGATCTCCGCCCGGGTCACCGGCTGGTGATAGGCGATGATCGCCAGCGTCTCGATCGCGGCACGCGACAGCTTGCGGGTTTCCACCGTCTCCTTGCTGAGAAGCCACGCGAGATCGTTCGCGGTGCGGAACGTCCACTTGCCCGAAACCCGGATCAGATTGACGCCGCGCGTCGCATATTCCTCCTGCAACTGCGCGAGCGCGGCCCGCACATCGACGTCCTGCGGCAGCCGCGCCGCCAGCTCCTTTTCGTCGAGCGGCACCGCCGACGCAAACAGCATCGCCTCCAGCAGGCGAAGCTCCTCCGGGCGCTGTTCGGCGCGCTCCTCCAATTCAACTTCGACGTCTTCCTGCGGCATGACCACTTTCAAATTCGGCATCGCTACGCCCTCCTCAACTCTCGCCGCCGGCGGGCGCCGCCACGCCCGGCCCAGCAGTCCCCTCGGGTGCGCTCTGACGCTTGCGCACGTAAATCGGCGCGAACGCCGTATGCTGGTTGACCTCCATCCGCCCCTCGCGCACCAGTTCAAGCGTCGAGGCGAAGCTCGACGCCATCACGGTCGCGGCGTGCGCCGGATCGACCACGTAGGCCACCAGGAACTCGTCCAGGCGCGCCCAGTCGCTCGTTTCCCCGATCAGGCGCTCGAGCGTCTCGCGCGCTTCGGCGAGCGACCAGACCGTGCGCTTGGCAAGGCGCACGCGCGCGAGCGCGTTCTGCTGGCGTTGGCGCGAATAGGCCGACAGCAAATCGTAGAGCGTCGCCGACCACTGCGGATGCTTGATATGAGCGATCGGCTCGGGTTGGCCGCGGCGAAACACATCGCGATCGAGCTGGGCGCGATCGAACAGCTGCTGGGCGACCGCGCGGATCGCCTCCAGGCGCTTGAGGCGCAGCGCCAGCGCCATTGCCATGTCCTCGGCGCTCTGGCCCTCCGGTGCATGGGTATCGGGCAGCAGCAGACGCGATTTCAGATAGGCAAGCCAAGCGGCCATGACCAGGTAGTCGGCCGCAAGTTCGAGCCGCAGCTTGCGCGCCTCCTCGACGAAGCCGAGATACTGGTCGGCGAGCGCCAGAATGGAGATTTTCGCCAGATCGACCTTCTGCTGCCGCGCCAGCGCGAGCAGCAGGTCGAGCGGCCCTTCGAAGCCTTCGACGTCCACGACCAGCGCAGGCTCATCGGTTGCCCGATCGGCCGCAAGGTCGGCTTCGAACTTGACGTCCTCCGCGTTCATGATGCCATCCGTGCACTGGCCGGACGTTCACCCCTCAGCAGCGCCGCGAAGGTCAACGCGTGCCTGCGCAAGATCGAGGGCGGCCGGCTCATGCCGCTGGGCAAGCGCGGCGTCGGCGCGCGCCGCTGCCTCGCCCGACAGCATCGGCGTCGCGGCCGCAACCGTCGCGCATCTCGTCGAGATCGCCATTGCAGTGGAGCACCACGTCGCAGCCCGCCGCGAGCGACGCCCGCGCGCGTTCGGCGAGCGTGCCGGAGAGCGCTCCCATGGATATGTCGTCACTCATCAGGAGCCCCTGAAACCCGATCGAATCGCGAATCACTTGCCCGATCATTGTGACGGATGTTGTGGCCGGCGCGAATGCATCGTAGGCGCTGAACACAACATGTGCGGTCATGCCGAGCGGCAAGCCGGCGAGCGGCCGGAACGCCGCGAAATCGGTCGCTTCGAGCGTGTCACGGTCGGTTTCGACCACGGGCAGGCGCTGGTGGCTGTCCACCGTCGCCCGGCCATGACCGGGCAAGTGCTTGAGCACCGGCAGCACGCCGCCATCCATCAGGCCGGCCGCGATCGCCGCTGCGAGCGCCGCAACTTGATCGGGAGTATCGCCATAGGCGCGATCGCCGATGACCGCGTCCGCGCCCGCGACCGGAACATCGGCCAGCGGCAGGCAATCCACATCGATGCCGAGTTCTCTCAAATCGCCGGCGATGAGCCGGCCGCCGAGCCGTGCCGCCGCAAGCCCGGTCGCGTGGTCGTTCTCATAAAGCCGGCGGTAAACCGCGCCAGCCGGATAAGCCGGCCAGTGCGGCGGACCGAGCCGCTGCACGCGGCCGCCTTCCTGATCGACCAGAACGGGCGCGTCGGCCGCTACCGCGTCGCGGAAATCTCGCACCAGGCGGCGCACTTGGTCGGGATGGTCGATGTTGCGCTTGAAGAGGATCAGTCCCCAAGGCGCGCTGTCGCGCAGGAACTCGCGCTCATCGGGCGTGATGTCGACGCCCGAAAGCCCAGTGATGAAAGCGCGTGCGCTCATCGGCGCGGATTAGCCTTCGCACGCCGCAGCGGTCAAGCGTCCGCGATTAATTCGTGGGGACGATGCACTGCCCGCCGGCAGCCTTGTAACTGGAGCAGAACTGCTGCGCCTCCTGCGCACTGCCGAACGGCCCGATGTTGGTGCGATAGACCACGCCTTTGGTCCCGAGATCGGCCCGGCGGATGATCACCTGCCGGCTGCCAAGTTCGTTGGGAAACTTGGCTTGCAGGCTGCGGTACGAAGCATGCGCCTCGTTCTCAGTCTTCTGCGACGACAACTGCACCACATAGCCACCCGACGGCGAGAAGCTGGCGAATGGATCGCAACTCGGAGGCGGCGCGTTCGCGGTACGCGGGCGCGGATCGTTCGGTTCGAGCGACAACGGCCCGCCACTGCGCGGAGGCGGCGGCGTCGCGGCGCGTGGCGCCGGCGGAGTAGTCCCGGTCGCGCGCGGCGCCGGTGGCGTGGTCGTGCCCGCAACCGGCCGGCCACTTGGATCGGTTCCGTCAGGACGAATAGTGACGGTGCGAACCCGCTTCGGTTCGCTGCCCGGCGCGGTCGGCGTGGCGGCCGACGCTGGTGGCGTCGGAGCGGTTGCCTGCGCGGGCGGAGCAGGCGCTGGCTGCACCGGGGCCGGCAGTATCACGCGCGGCGCGGCCGCGGTGCCTGGCTCCCGCAACGCTACCGGCTCTTCCTGGCGCGAGACCAGTTGTTCGCTGCTCGTGCCTGCCGTGGCGAAACGTTCGTTGATCGACTTGCTCGACCTGGCGTCAGCCGCCGGCGCCGGCACTTTGGTCGGCGTCGTATTGTCGGCAGAGATGACCGGTGGCGGTTCCTTGACGGTCGGATGCGCATAGCTGCGATACGCGTAGGCGCCGGCGGTCCCCAGCAGAGCACAGCCGATCAGAGCCAGCGCAGTGGCGATGCCGCCCCGTCGGTATGCGCTCGGAGCGTCGTCATAGGTTTCCTCGTCCTCCGGCTGCAGCGGAGCGTCATCCTGGTAGTACTGCCCGTCGTTCTCGTCGTACGTGTTGGCGGCCTGCGCCGCCTCGTCGGGATAGTCGTGGCCTTGCGCCGTCGATTCGCTCGGCGTGTCGCCGTACTGTTGGGTGTCGGCCCAGCGAGTATCCTCGCGCGGCGGCGCCTGGGACACCGGCGCTTGGGCGGCATAATCGTCATAGGTCGGACGCGGCACATACGTCTCTCGGCCAACGCCACGCGCCGCCAGGTATTCGTCGCTCTGCGCGATCGCGTCCCGTCCCGTTGAACGGGACGGCGCATAATCGCCGAACGCCGGATAGCTGTCGCGCCCCGCGCTGCGCGGCTCGGCTTCATATCGCCGGTCGCTCGACGAACCGAGCGAAGGTGGCCACTCGGGCGTCGCCTGCGAGGCCGGATAGCCACGCGGCGGCAGGTCACGCGAGTGAAAATCTCGTTGCGGCAAGTCACGTGGCAGGAGTCACGCGTGGCGGCAGGTCACGCGACAGCAAGTCCCGCGGCGGCAGGTCCCGCGGCGGCAGATCACGTGACGGCGGATTGCGTAACGGGAGGTCACGCGGTTGCGGCATTTCACGCGACTGCGAATCGCGCGAAGAAGTCCGCCCATATTCGGCGAACGGATCGTTTTGCCCGATCAGACGAGCAAGCTCGGCCAGCGGATCGCCGTTGTCAGTTGAACGCGGCGGCTCAGCCGGGCGTCGGGTCGGATCATTGGAACGAAAAGGTCGCTTATAGTCGTCGGCCATACACTTGCCGTTTCCGGTTCTGGCGTCGCACTCGGTTGGCCCGGGACGGATCGAAACATCGGTCCTTCGAGCCGGTAGCACCGAGCGAGATCAACGCATCTCCTCAGGCGCCTCGACGCCCAGAATACTTAGCCCAGACGCGAGAACGGTGACAACGCCCTGCACGAGGGCAAGACGGGCCACGGTCATTTGTGGATCATTCGGGATAATGAAGCGTAAATGAGGCGCATCCATCCCCTTATTCCACAGGGAGTGGAATTCACTAGCTAAATCATATAGATAAAAAGCGATGCGGTGCGGTTCATGGGCCAGCGCAGCGGCCTCCAGGAGGCGCGGATAGAGCGCCAGCCGCCGCATCAGGGCCAGTTCGCCAGAGTCTTCCAAACGGTCAAGCGGCCCGTTCGACAGCATCGCGGCGCGCGCTTTCGGGTCGCGGGGCAGGTCCGGCAGAACCGATTCTCGGGCGTTGCGGAACACCGAGTGCCCGCGCGCGTGTCCGTACTGGACATAAAACACCGGATTGTCGCGGGACTGCTCGATCACCTTGGTGAGGTCGAAATCGAGCACCGCGTCGTTCTTCCGGTAGAGCATCATGAAGCGCACGGCATCCCGGCCGACCTCGTCCAGGACTTCGCGCAGCGTGACGAACTCGCCTGACCGCTTCGACATTTTCGACCGGCTCGCCGCCGCGCAGCAGCTTCACCAGTTGCACGATCTTCACGTCGAGATCAGCAGAGCCACCGCTCAAGGCGCTGACCGCCGCCTTCATGCGCTTGATGTAGCCGCCGTGGTCGGCGCCCCAGACGTCGATCATCGATTTGAAGCCGCGGTCGAGCTTGTTCTTGTGATAGGCGATGTCGGAAGCGAAATAAGTATAGCTGCCGTCCGACTTCATCAGCGGCCGATCGATGTCGTCGCCGAAGTCGGTCGAACGAAACAGCGTCTGCTCGCGATCCTCCCAGTCCTCGACAGGAGCGCCCTTGGGCGGCGGCAGCCGGCCTTCGTAGACGTGCCCCTGCTCGCGCAGAAACGCGATGGCCTGCCCGACGTGATCGGTGCCGTCCGCGATCAGCGAGCGCTCGGAAAAGAACACGTCCTGCACGACGTTGAGCGCCTTGAGATCGTCGCGGACATTGGCCATCATCATGTCGATGGCACGCGCGCGAACAATCGGCAGCCAGCGCTCAGGAGCGTAATTCAGCAGGTCGTGGCCGTACTCGGCGACAAGTTCGGCGCCGACCGGCTTGAGATAGTCGCCGGGATAGAGCCCCTCCGGGATCGGACCGATGTCTTCGCCAAGCGCCTCGCGGTACCGCAGGAATGCCGAGCGCGCGAGCACATCGACCTGCGCGCCGGCGTCATTGATGTAGTATTCGCGCGTGACCTCGAACCCAGCGAACGCCAGTAGATTGGCGAGTGCATCGCCGAACACCGCGCCGCGGCAATGCCCGACATGCATCGGGCCGGTGGGGTTGGCCGAAACATACTCGACGTTGACCGGGGTCCCCTGCCCGGCGCCGCCCTTGCCGTACTCGGCGCCAGCGTCCAGCACCGCTCGCAGGGCATCGACCCAGGCAATCGGTTTGAGCGTCAGATTGATGAAGCCCGGACCGGCGACTTCGACTTTCTCGACCAGCGCATCGGCGCGGAGTTTTTCCGCGATCGCCTCGGCGAGTTCGCGCGGCTTGCGGCCGGCGTCCTTTGCCAGCACCATCGCGGCATTGGTCGCCATGTCGCCATGCGAGGCCTCGCGCGGCGGCTCGACGACGACGCGCGACTGATCGATCCCGGCGGGAAGCAACCCTTCGGCCACGAGCGCGCGGTTCGCCTGATGGACCTTGTCCAGGACCACCGCGAAAATGTTCGTCGGACTGGCATTCATCGTGAGCGCTCTGAGAAAGCGGGCCGCCTAACGCAATTCGGCGGGCAAGTCAAAAAGGCGGCAGTGCGCGCTTTCCTCCTGCCATTCCGTGACGTATCGTTTTGCTCCCCGCCCGGGCGACGGCACAGCACGAACGGTGCTCCAGGGCAACATGATCGAACCTATCCGCCGTGTCCCGTTCGCGTTGCTCCTGCTTGCCGCCCTCGTGGTCGGCGGATCGGACCGCGCGGCCGCGCAGGACTATCCGAATAGGCCAGTACGCATCATCACCGAACTCGGCTCCCGGCAGCGCCGTCGATGTCATCCTGCGGGTGGTTGCCGACCGCCTGACGCGAATTTGGGGGCAGCAGGTGCTTGCGGTGAACCAGCCGGGCGGCGGAGGCGCCATTGCGGCGCGTGTCGCAGCCGGCGCGGCGCCCGACGGCTACACCCTCGCCATCCCGGCGCTGTCCGCATTCGTCGCCCCTCCCGGCGCGGCCGCCAACCTGCCGATCGAGGTACCGCGCGACTTCGCCCCGGTCGGCTCCCTCGGCGGCTCACCCCTGTTCATCGCTGCCGCTCCGGCTCTTGGCGTGAACACGCTGCCGGACCTGATTGCGCTCGCCAAGCGGCGGCCCGGCGAGATCGCCTACGGCACCAACGGACCGGGCCGGCTCACCCACCTGACCGGCGAATTGCTGCAGCATCGCGCCGGCATCAAGCTGCTCATGGTGCCCTATTCGCCGGCGGTACTGCGCAGGTGCTCAACGACATCATGGGCGGGCGCATTCCGCTTGTGATCGAGGCATATTCCGGAATTGCCGGGGCGCTCGACGCCGGCACCATCAAGGCTCTGGCGGTGGCGTCGACGGAGCGCCTGGCCCGCCTTCCCGATCTGCCGACGGTGGCGGAAACCCTCCCCGGTTTCGCGTCGTCCGGCTGGCAGGTGCTGGTCGCGCCAGCCGGAACGCCCGAGGCGACCGTGCGCAAGATCAATGGCGATCTGATCAAGGCGCTGAGCGATCCGGAGAGCCGGCAGACCCTCACCAAGCTCGGCCGCGAAGAGCGGTTGATGTCGCCCGCCGAAACCACCGCGTTCATTCACGAGGAGCAGCGCAAATGGGCACCGATCCTGCAGCAGATCGGTCGCGCACCTTAGCCAACCGGGGCTAACGCAATTCCGGCGTCGAAGGAAACAGGCGCGCGTGCTCGACAAGCGCATAGCGGTCCGTCATGCCGGCGATGAAGTCGGCGATCCGCCGCAGGCGGGCTCCCTCCTCGTCCGCACCGATATTCTGCGCCCATTCCGCCGGGATGTCGTGTGGCCGGTCCACATACCGGGCGAACAAGTCGCAGACCACGCTTTCGGCATCGCCCATGATGCGCATGATGCGGGGATGGCGGTACATGCGTGGATAAAGAAAGCCCTTGATCGCCCGTTCTGCATCCGCCATCGCGTCCGAGAAAGCCGCGACGCCCTCCGATGCCTGCCGCACGTCGTCTACGCTGCGCGGCCTCAACGATTGCAGCCGCCGGCCGGTTTCATTGATGACGTCCTCGATCAGCCGCGTGAGCAGGCGGCGCACCAGTTCATGCGCGGTCCGGCTGGGATCGAGACCCGGCGTCTGCCGGTCGATTTCGGCCAGGATGTCGCGGACCAGCGGCACCTCGGCCAGGTCGCCGAGCTTGAACAGTTCCGCGCGAAGCCCGTCATCGATGTCATGGGCGTCATACGCAATATCGTCCGCAAGCGCGGCGATCTGCGCCTCCGCGCTCGCGAAGCTCCACAGGTCGAGATCAACCGTCTCCTGACAGCGGCAAATCGCATAGGGCACGCCGCGCTGGCGATAGCGACCGACCGGATTGCCGCCGCGGTCGGTCAGCGGACCGTTGTGTTTGGCCAGCCCTTCCAGCGTTTCCCAGGAAAGGTTGAGCCCATCGAACATCGCGTAGCGCCGTTCGAGCGACGTGACGACCCGCAGCGTCTGTGCATTGTGATCGAAGCCGCCACCCGCGCTCAGGCAGCGATCGAGCGCCCGCTCACCGGCATGCCCGAATGGCGGGTGGCCAAGATCGTGGGCGAGCGCAAGCGCTTCGGCCAGGTCCTCGTCGAGACCGAGCGCGCGCGCCAACGAGCGCGCAATCTGGGTGACTTCCAAAGTGTGGGTCAGCCGCGTTCTAAAGTGATCGCCCTCATGGAAGACGAAGACCTGCGTCTTGTGCGCCAGGCGGCGGAAGGCGCTCGCATGAATGATGCGGTCGCAATCACGGCGGAAGACGCTTCGCGTCGGGCTCGCGGCCTCGGGGTGGACCCGGCCGCGGCTCCGCCCCGGGTCCGACGCGTAGGGCGCCCTTGGGACCGGCGTCTCGATCGCCATGCTCGATTCACCCGCCTGCTAGTGGAGTGGATTTGACATTCGCTACCCGCCAAGCCGCATGCCCGCAAAGCGAATGTCAAATCCAAAACTCCACTAGAAACATAAGTTTGCTAGTGGTCCTTGTCGTTCCAACATTCGCAAAAGCGGTTGCTGAAGTGGGCGCGAATGTTGGAATTGGACTACTAGCTGGCCCAGCCTCATTGACCGGAGCACTGGGCGCACTTAACTATCGCATCGAGCCTCTGGCAATCGTTGCAGGTCCCAGCGCCATGGATAACGTCACGGTCACCGAACGCGCAGCCCGGCAAATCGGGCAAATTCTGCGGCGCGAGGCGCCGGGCACCATGCTTCGGGTGAGCGTGGAGGGCGGCGGCTGCTCCGGCTTCCAGTACAAGTTCGATATGGAGCAGACGCAGGCGGCCGACGATGTCGTGATCCAGCGCGACGATGCGACCGTCCTGATCGATCACACTTCGCTCACCTACCTCGCAGGTTCGGAGATCGACTTTGTCGACGACCTGATCGGCGCATCGTTCAAGATCAACAATCCCAAGGCGACCGCGTCCTGCGGCTGCGGCACGAGCTTTTCGCTCTGACGGCGCGCGTCAGTTGGGCTTCAGCCCGGCCGCCTTCGCAAAGGTGGCGTAGACGCCGATCTCCTTCTTCACCTGGGCATCGAATTCGGCGGCGGTGAGCGGCATCGCTTCGACGCCGAGGGTCGCGAGCTTCTGCCTGACCGCGGGAGCCTGCAGCGCCTTCTGCAGTTCCTGGTTCAACTTCGCGACGATGTCGGGCGGCGTCTTTGCGGGCGCGAACACCCCCATCCAGAACGTGTAGTCTGAATCCGGGTAGCCCGACTCCAAAGTCGTGGGAATGTCGGGCAGCGCAGACGCCCGCTGCGGGCTGCTGACCGCGAGACCAAGGAGACGGCCCTCCCGGATGTGCGGCAACGCGGTCGCGATCGGGCAGAAGTAATAGTCGATCCGGCCGGCGATGATTTCGGTGATCGCTTCGGCGCCGCCCTTGTATGGAATGTGCACGGCGTCGTAGCCGGCGCTGAGACGAAAGCGTTCCGCGCTCAGATGCACGGCGGAGCCCACGCCGACGGTCGCGAAATTGGCGGCGTTTGGATTGGCCTTCGCCCAGGTTACGTAATCCTGAACGGTCTTGAAGCCCTTCGACGGCGCGATGATCATCACGTTCGGTACGCTGCCGATGGCGCCCACGGTCACGAAATCGCGCGCCACATCATAGGATAGGTTCGGATAGATCGAAGGCGTGATGGTGTGCGCGGAGGAGTGCACCAGGATGGTGTAGCCGTCAGCCTCCGCTTTCGCGACCGCGGCGCTGCCGATCGTGCCGCCCGCCCCGCCGCGGTTCTCGACCACGATCGATTGGCCAAGTTGCGTGGACATTTGCTCGAACACGATGCGCGGCACGACGTCGACCGCACTGCCGGGACCGAACGGGATGATGGCGCGGATCGGCCGCGACGGCCAACTTTGTGCGGCCGCGTCGCCGCACGTCCCGAGCGCAACGATCAAGATTGCAAACCAGCATCGCCGCATCCTTCGTTCCTCCGTCAAAAGACGAAGGCAACGAAGCAAGGACCGTGCCGTCGGATCGGAACGATGTGCCTTGGCTACTCGGCGGCCACCGCGGTCGGCCGCTCGGTGTGTTCGGGCACCTCTTGAAGCTGCGGCTCGAGCCGCCGCTTGAGCATGCGGTCGATGCGGTCGAGGTAGATGTAGATCACCGGCGTGATGAACAGCGTGAGCAGTTGCGACACGCACAGCCCGCCGACCACCGCGACACCGAGCGGCTGGCGCAGTTCCGCGCCCGCGCCGGTACCGAGCGCAATCGGCAGAGTGCCGAAGATCGCCGCGAACGTCGTCATCATGATCGGCCGGAAGCGCAGCAGGCATGCTTCGCGGATCGCCGCCTCGGCCGACAGTCCGACACGCCGCCGCTCGATGGCGAAGTCGATCATCATGATCGCGTTCTTTTTCACGATGCCGACCAGCATCACGATGCCGATCATCGCAATCACCGACAGGTCCATGTTGAACGCCATCAGGATCAGCAGCGCGCCGACGCCGGCCGACGGCAGGCCGGAGATGATCGTGATCGGATGGATGAAGCTCTCGTACAGGATGCCCAGCACCACATAGGCGGCGAAGATCGCCGCCAGCACGAGCACGCCCTGGCCCTTCAGCGATTGCTGGAACACCTGCGCGGTGCCTTGGAAGCCGGTCGCGATCTGCGCGGGCAAGTTGGACTCACGCTCAATCTGTTTGATGGCGTCGACCGCGTCGCCGAGCGAATTTCCGGGCGCGAGGTTGAACGAGATCGTGACCGCCGGCTGTTGGCCCTGGTGATTGACCTGCAGTGGGCCGACCGTCGGGATGATGCGGGTGACCGCGGACAGGGGGATTGACGGGCCGGACAGCGTACCGACGCCACCGACGCCGCCACCGGGCGCGCCTTGCGCGCCCGCCGTAATGGTGGCGCCGCCACCGGTCGTATTGACGTTGGTCTTGAGGAATATCTTCGACAGGCTGGCAGGATCGGCCTGAAACTCCGGCAGGCTCTCCAGGATCACCTGATAGTCGTTCGACGGCGTGAAGATCGTCGCTACCTGGCGGCTGCCAAAGGCGTTGAACAGTTCCTGGCGGATCTGATCGACCGTGATGCCGTAGATCGCCGCCTGCTCGCGATCGACTTCGATCGTCATCTGCGGATTCTTGATGTACAGATCGGTCGTGACGTCGCGCAGTCCCTCGACCTTGGCGATCTTGTCGCGCATTTCGGGCGCGATCCGGTAGAGCGTCTCGGTATCGCTCGATTGCAGCGTATACTGATACTCGCTCTTGGAGATCCGCCCCGTAATGTTGATGTTCTGCACGTTCTGGAAATAGACGATCATGCCGGTGACGGTATTGGCCGTCCGGCGCAACCGTTGAATGACCGCCGTCGAGTTTTCGCGCGACTTACGATCCTTGAGCGCGATGAACAGGCGTCCGTAATTGGTGGTCGGATTGGGACCGCCGACGCCGACTGTCGAGTTGACATACGCAACCGACGGGTCGTTGCGGACGATCTCGGCGACCTGGCGCTGGCGTTCGACCATGGCCTGGAACGAAATGTCGGACGCGCCCTCGGTCGTGGCGGCGATGAAGCCGGTATCCTCGATCGGGAAGAAGCCTTTCGGGATGATGACGTAGAGGTAGACGCTGCCGGCCAGCGTCGCCAGCGTGATGACCAGCATTACCGACTTGTAGGCCAGCACCTTGTCGAGCGCCCATTCGTAGGCCCGCAGCCAGCCGCGGAACATCGCCTCGAACGCCCGCAGAACAATGTTTTCCTTCTCGTTTTCCTGGTGCGCTTTCAACAGGCGGGCGCACAGCATCGGCGTCAGCGTCAGCGACACGAATCCGGAAACGATGATCGCCACCGCGATCGACACGGCGAATTCGCGGAACACACGGCCGACCATGCCGCCCATCAGCAGCACCGGAATGAACACCGCGATCAGCGAGAACGTGATCGAAACGATGGTGAAGCCGATCTCGCGCGCGCCCTTGAGCGCGGCCTCGAACGGCCGCATGCCGCCTTCGATATGGCGTACGATGTTTTCCAGCATGACGATGGCGTCGTCGACCACGAAGCCGACCGACAGCGTCAGGGCAAGCAGCGTCATGTTGTTGATCGAGAACCCGAACGCATACATCGCCGCGCAAGTGCCGATGATCGACACCGGCACGGCAAGCGCCGGGATCAGGGTCGCCGAGACCTTCCGCAGGAACAGGAAGATCACCATGATGACGAGCACGACGGCGATGAGCAGCGTCTCCTGCACGTCGTAGACCAACTCGCGGATCGAGACCGAGCGATCGTTGAGCAGGTCCATGTTGATCGACGCCGGCACCTGCGCGCGGAACGTCGGCAGCCGCTCCTTGACCGAATCCACCACCGCGACCGCATTAGCGTCGGGCTGGCGCTGGATCGCGAGCACGATCGAGCGGCGATCGTTGAACCAGCTCGCGACCTTGTCGTTTTCCACGCTGTTGATGACGCGGGCGACCTCGTCAAGCTTGACCGGCACGCCGTTGCGATACGCGACCACGACCTTGCGGTACTCTTCCGCCCGGGTCATGGCGGCGGATGCCGTCAGCGTGATGTTCTGGCGCGGGCCGACGAGCGTGCCGACCGGCGAGTTGGAATTCGTCTTCGCCACCACGTTGCGGATGTCGTCAAGCGAGATATTGCGCATCGCGGCCGCGACCGGGTCGACCTGGACGCGGACTGCGAACCGTTGCGCCCCATAGACCAGCACCTGCGCGACGCCCGGCAGCTGCGAAATTTGCTGCGACAGGACGAGCTCTGCGTAGTCGTTGACCAGCGACAACGGCAGCGTATCGGAATTCAGGCTGAAATAGACAACCGGATAGTCACCCGGATTGACCTTGCGGAAGAACGGCGGCGTCGTCATCTCGATCGGCAGCCGCCGCGCCGCCACGGCGAGCGCGGTCTGCACGTCGAGCGCGGCGCCGTCGATGTTGCGATTGAGATCGAACTGGATGGTGATCGAGGTGGTGCCCAGCGCGGACGACGAGGTCAGCGAGGTGATGCCCGCGATGGTCGACAACTGTCGCTCGATCGGCGAGGCGACCGAAGCCGCCATGGTCTCAGGGCTGGCGCCTGGCAGCGTCGCGGTGATGTTGATGGTCGGGAAATCGACCGCAGGCAACGCCGCGACGGCAAGCAGCCGGTAGCCAAATATTCCAAACACAAGGATGGCGGCCGTTACGAGCGTCGTCAGCACCGGGCGGCGAATACAGACTTCGGAGAGACCCATAGTTCAGGACCCTGCCTTCCGTTCGCGAATGGTGACCTTCGTCCCGTTCGAGAGTTGCAAGTGACCGTCGGTCACGACGGTCTCACCGCCCTCGAGTCCTTCCGAGATCACAGACCGGCCATCGACGATCCGCGCGACCTTCACCGGACGCACCTGCGCTACGCCGTCCTTCACAACGAACACGAAGGTGCCGGCCTGACTGACCTGTACGGCGATCGAGGGAACCACGACGGCCTCTTCCTCGCGCAGCGTCAGTTGCACAGTGACCAGCGAGCCAGGCCACAGAACTTCGTCCGTGTTCGGCATCGCGGCCCGGACCGTCACCATGCCGGTGCTCGGGTCGACGGTATTTTCAATGACCGAAACTTGTCCGCTTGCGCGTCGATTTTCGCCTGCCACGACCACGTCCACAGACGTGGTCTCCTGCGTCAAGGCCTCACGGACCTCCGGCAGGCCGCGCTGCGGCATCGAAAACGTCACATAGATCGGAGCGATCTGGTTGATCGTTGCGAGCGGTGCGGTATCGGCCTGACGTACGAAGTTACCGACCTTGAACGAGGCGGTGCTCACGCGTCCCGAGATCGGCGCGCGAATGGTGCAATAGCTGAGTTGAATGCGAAGATTTTCGAGTTGTCCGGTATTGGAGTCGACGGAAGCGCGCCACAGCGTCACCTGGGTCCGCGCATTGTTGAGGGTCACCTGGGTGGTGGCGTTTTTGGCGAAGAGTTCCGTGTAGCGCGCAACGTCGCGCTCGGCCTGCTCAAGCTGCGCTTTGGCGCCCTCGAGCACACCGGTGACTTGTTTGATCTGAGCTTCGATGGCGCGGCTGTCGAGCGTAAAGAGCAGATCCCCCTGCCGTACCATGGCGCCGTCGCGGAAATGGACTCCGATTATTTCGCTGTCGACCCGGGTCTTGACCGCCACGCTGGCGATGGGAGTTACCGAACCAAGCGCATCGATGCGCACCGGAACTTTGGTTTTTTGTGCGAGTCCGACCTCGACCGGTATAGCGCGCGCCGCAGGCGGACGAGGCGATTGGGCAACGGCGCCAGTTGGAAACCATAGACCGTTTCGCGTCGCGGCAAAGACTGCCCCCGCCGCCAGAAGCACGGCTACGCCCAACACCAAAGTCCGTTTTTTCATTCGATTGCCGGGCTGCGCTATACCCAGCGCGCCCGGGCTCCTCTCTGTACCTCTAGCCGCCGACGATTCCTTTTTTTGGTTTGCTGAACGCAACATCTACCATAAGCGTATCGGCTGCGCACCAGTCGCGTTATCCGACATTCCCCCGCGAAAGCTGGCGTTTATGCTAGTTTTACGCGGACTTCGGCCTCCTTTTTCACCTAGCTTCGGTCTGTCCCGCACATGCGCATTGCGACCTGGAACGTTAACTCAGTTAAGCAACGTCTCGACAATCTGACGGCATGGTTGTCCGAACGCCAACCGGACATCGTCTGCCTACAAGAAACCAAATGTGTCGACGAGGCGTTTCCGCGAGAGCCGCTGGAGGCCCTCGGCTACAATGTCGCAGTTCACGGGCAGAAGACCTTCAACGGGGTCGCGGTTCTCTCCAAGCTCCGATTCGACGAGGTGACCCCGCGCCTCCCGGGCGACCTGGAGGACGACCATGCCCGCTTCATCGAAGCCGTGGTCACGACCGGTAAGCGAGCGCTGCGGGTCGCGTCGGTCTATCTGCCGAACGGCAATCCGCCGGACACCGAAAAATATACTTACAAAATCAAATGGATGGATCGGCTTATTCGCTATGTGAATGAGCGGCTTGAATTGGAGGAGCCGCTGATCCTGGCGGGCGACTTCAACGTGATCCCAGGTGACGCCGACGCCCGCAACCCGCAGATCTGGCGGGGCGATGCGCTTTTCCTGCCGAAGACCCGGGCGAAATTCAACGCGCTCTGCAATCTCGGACTGAGCGACGCCGTCCGGACCTCAACCGATGCCGGCGGGCTGTTCACCTTCTGGGATTATCAGGCCGGCGCCTGGCAGAAGAACAACGGCATCCGGATCGATCATCTGCTGATGTCGCCGCAAGCCACCGACCGCTTCGTCGCGGTCGGCATCGACAAGCACGTGCGCGGCTGGGAAAAGCCCTCGGATCACGTGCCGGTCTGGGCGGATTTCGCGATTTGAGCGGCGGCTATTTCTTGAAGAAGCCGTCGAGCAGGGTCCAGGGCAGCTTGTAGTTCACCCCACTCGCACGGTGTGGTCGTCCAGTCGAACCCGCTGGTCGTTCTGGATCGCGACGTTCGGCGAAGGATTGAAGTACGACTTGTCCTGCAGACCGACGTACAGGTACTCGAGCTTCGCCGACCAGTCCTGATTGATCTTGACCTCGACGCCCGCGCCCGCAGTCCAACCCCAATTCCAGTTGGTTTCCGAGGCCTGGACGCCACCTGGCGTGGTGATGCTCTGCTGCAAGCTCGCGAGCGCACCGCCAGCGGTCGCGTAGAACAGCCAGTTGTCGTTCGCCACGCCGATACGGCCCCGATAGGTCGTCAGCCAGCGTTCCTTGACCTCGTTGTTGAAGCCAATCGCCGGCGGCACCTGGAAGGCGCTGCCGTGCTTGTTCGTGAGCGAGGCATCGGCCTCGAGGCCCAGAACCCAGTTGCCGCTCTGGAACTGCGTCCCGGCCGTGATTCCGATAAGGCCGCCCCGCAGGTCGAACCAAGGCGTTTCGTCGCGCCCTGTCGTTCCGCTATAGACCTTGGCAGTGCCCCACACGCCACCGCCCGAGAGCCCGATATAGGCCCCGGTCCAATTCGTCGGCGCGGCGGGGAGCGCCTTGTAGATGGGCACAACACTGAGGTCGGCAGCAACGGCCGGCGCGGCCATGAAGGCCAGCGCAGCCATGCTTCCGCACAGCACTTTCCTCATCAATACCTCGCCTGGGCGCCCTTGCGCACTTGCGGCGAAATATACGAATGCGGATGCAGCGATTCTATAACCGGCGCGAGGCGGCGGGGCGAATGTCCAGAGGGTGTGTTAAAGCCGCCACAGAGACTATTCGCGCGGTCCTTCAAGCGGCGAGGCGCGCCTTTTGACCCAATTTTCCAAGTACTTATAGGCTAGCGCACGTTCCTCGTCGGTGGCCTGCGCGAACGCGGTTCCGTAGGTGTCGGTGATCCAGCCCTCATCCGCACCGGCGCTGTCCTTGGCGACGATCAGCCAGAACAGGCCAAGCCCAGCCTGCCGCGACACGCCCTGCCCTTTAAACAGCATGGTGCCGAGCAAGGCCTGCGCCCGGTGCTCGCCTTTGTTGGCGGCGAGCCGAAGCCAGCGCGCGGCCTGGATGGCGTCCTGCGGCGTGCCTTTGCCGTTGAGGTAGAGGCGGCCGAGATTGTACTGCGCGGCGGAGTCGGCGAAATAGGACGCCGCATATCGGAACATCTGGTGCGCCACTGCCGGGTCGGGCGCCATGACGTTCGGAATACCCTCGAGATAGTATTGCCCGAGCGACACGAAGGCGTTCGCCACAAAGCGTGCCTGCGGGGTCCCGACGCTGTCGTCCGCCTGCGGATGGTTGGTGAGCTGGCGGAAATATTCGAAAGCGCGGGCCTCATCTTTCGCGACGCCGTCGCCGTCCGCATACATCCGTCCGAGCTTCCAGATGGCGCCAGCCACGCCCTGGCGCGCAGCCCGTTCGAGTTCGGCCACCGCCTTGTCGACCTTGCCTTCGCGCAGCGCCTGGGTGCCGGAGCGGAACGACTCGAACGGCGAGAGCCCGGGCCGGGTCGGAACGCCCAGCGGGGCACCCGGCTCGGCTGCGAGCGGCGTAGCGCGGCTCAGTGTATTTGGGGTCGGGGCCGGGAGCGGCGTCGAAACCTGCGCACCCTCGGGCGTGCGGGTGCCGTCGAAGCTCACCGCCGGCGTGAGACCGAAGGCGAGGCCGAGCAGGCTGAGCGTCAGCACCACATCAGATGTCCGCATAGCACGCCTTCTCGGCTGCGCCGCCGGGATGGGTGACCGCGCCGTCGCGCGCCGCTCCCACCTGCTGGGCATATTTCCACAAACAGCCTGACGTGAAGTCCGACTTTCTCGGCTTCCACGCCTTGCGCCGCGCGGCGAGTTCCGCCTTCGTCAGGTCGACCTCGAGCGTGCCCTTATGGGCGTCGATGGTAATGAGATCGCCGTCGCGCAAAAGCGCGATCGGGCCGCCCACGGCGGCTTCCGGTCCGACATGTCCGATGCAAAATCCGCGGGTCGCGCCGGAGAAGCGCCCGTCGGTGATGAGTGCAACCTTCCCGCCCATGCCCTGTCCATAAAGGGCCGCGGTGGTCGCCAGCATCTCGCGCATCCCGGGGCCGCCTTTGGGCCCTTCGTAACGGATCACGAGCACGTCGCCTTCCCTGTACTTCTTTTTCTTGACGGCCTCGAAGCACGCCTCCTCCCCGTCGAAACAGCGCGCTGGGCCGGAAAACTTCAAGTCCGCCATCCCGGCAACCTTAACGATCGCACCTTCCGGCGCGAGGTTGCCTCGCAGCCCGACGACTCCCCCGGTGACGGAAAGGGGCTTATCGGCGGGGTGGACCACGTCCTGGTCCTTGTTCCACTTCACCCGCTTGAGGTTCTCCGCGATCGTACGCCCAGTCACGGTGATGCAGTCACCGTGCAGATACCCGTGATCGAGAAGCGTCCTCATCAGCAGTGGGACACCCCCTGCCTCAAACATATCTTTGGCAACATAACGGCCGCCGGGCTTCAAATCGGCGATATAGGGGGTCCGCTTGAAGATTTCGGCGACGTCGAAAAGGTCGAACTTGATCCCGCATTCATGAGCGATCGCAGGAAGGTGCAGCGCAGCATTGGTCGAGCCGCCGGAGGCGGAAACCACCGCTGCGGCGTTTTCCAGCGCCTTGCGGGTCACGATGTCGCGCGGCCGCAGGCCGGCCTTGATCAGGTCTATGATTTGCTCTCCCGCGGTCATGCAGAACGCGTCGCGGATCTCGTAGGGCGCCGGTGCGCCGGCCGAATACGGCAACGCCAGCCCGATCGCCTCGGACACCGTCGCCATGGTGTTGGCGGTAAACTGGGCGCCACAGGCGCCGGCCGACGGGCAGGCATTTCGCTCGAGGGTATCGAGGTCTTTGTCCGACATCTGGCCGACGGAGTGCTTGCCGACCGCCTCGAACACGTCCTGAACGGTGACCGGCTGGCCCTTGAAGGTGCCGGGCAGGATCGAACCGCCGTAGATGAAGATCGACGGCACGTTCAGGCGGCACATCACCATCATCATGCCGGGCAGCGACTTGTCGCAGCCGGCGATCCCCACCAGCGCGTCATAGGCGTGCCCGCGCATGGTCAATTCGACTGAATCCGCAATGACTTCGCGCGACGGCAGCGAGGAGTACATGCCGGCATGGCCCATCGCGATGCCGTCGGTGACCGTGATGGTGCAGAACTCGCGCGGGGTGCCGCCGGCGGCGGCGACGCCCTTCTTGACCGCCTGGGCCTGCCGCATCAGCGCGATATTGCACGGCGCGGCCTCGTTCCAGCAGGACGCAACCCCCACGAAAGGCTGATGAATCTGCTCGGTCGTCAGCCCCATCGCGTAGTAGTAGGAGCGGTGCGGGGCACGGGACGGACCTTCCGTCACATGGCGGCTGGGCAACTTGGATTTGAGATTGGTCTTGGCGTCCATCTGACGTTGTGGCCTCTGTACGCGGCGCTTCGAGTCGTTGTTTGGGTCCGCGACCCATCCGATCTCGGGGAGGCGTATGGCCAAATAGCGGCGCCAACCTCCTGACAGATCACTATGATCTCTGCGTGTTGCAGGCAAGTCACACGGTTAACAAAGGGTTAACAGCCGCTGCAACAGTTTAGAATCAGCGTTAATCCCTCCCTGAGCTTGTCGTCTGCGTGTCACACCGCCGACCTGCGAATTGCCGAACTTCACGGCGCTTCGCCACTTTTCCGGGCATTTCCGCCCTCTTCCGTGTCGCAGAGTCCTCCCAGGTGTTCCCGGAACTTCCCTGCGCTTCCCGAGCCGGGAAGAAATTTCGATCAGCTTGCACCGCGCGTTGGCGCGTTCCGCCGGCTTCGGTCGATCGTGCGATGACAAAGAGCAATCCCACATCAGTGGTCGCGCGGGGGCGCCGATCGGTTCACCGCGAATTCGAAATTAGGCCCGCCGCTGGCGCGTCGTTACCGGCGGGCTCCTCACCGGCCTGCGGAGGCGCTGTCGAGGCCCAGCACAACGACCTTGGCGGTCACGATCTTCGTCGGCCAGGCGATGTGCGTAAAGCCGGCCGCAACGGCGACTTTCTGCGCACCGTTCACCGCATAGGTGATCACACCGCCGCCGATCCCGCCGCCGAGCTCCTGTCCCCAAAGCTTCTGTCCGCTGGCAGCGTCGAGCGCGTAGAAATTGCCGCCGATGTCGCCGAAGAACACCACGCCTCCGGCGGTCGGAGTCATGCCGCCGACGATCGGGTAGTTGGACTTCAAACGCCACTTCCAGACGCCGGTGTCGGCGTCGACGGCGTAGACCCACCCGGCCCAGTGTCCGTCCGTCCCGCCCATTCTGCCGAACATCCAGAACGGGTTCCACGTCGCCATGCCGGTCCATGGCTGCCCGACCTTCACTGCCCGCAGTTCGTCGACATTCTTCGGCGTGACCGTATCGCACCAGTCGACTTCGCCGACGAAGATGAGGTTCGTCCGCGGATCGTAGGCCGGGCTGTTCCACTCAGCGCCCCCCACCGAGCCCGGACAGAAATGCACCGCCTGGCCGGGCGAGAAGGTTGCGGCGACATTCTCGACTGTCGTCACCGGCACGCGGTAGAGCAGATCGTTGCTGGCAAGGTCGAAACCGTAGAGGTGCCCATCCTTGGGCGCGACCGACATGAGCTGTTTGCCGCCCCTCGTTTCAATCAGCACAGGCGGGTTGGAAACATCCCAGTCGTGCCAGTCCTTCGGCACAATCCTGAAATGATGCTTGTAGTCGCCGGTCTTGGCGTCGAGCACGATGACCGAGTCGGTAAAGAGGTTGTCTCCCTCGCGCGCGCCGATGGCGAAGTCTGGAGCCGGGTTGCCGCCAGGCACGTACAGCCGCCCGGTCTTCGGATCGAGGGTATATGACGTCCAGGTCCCGCCGCCGCTGATCGGGATGCCGCTCGCATTTTTCCACGTCGACAGATCGAGCGGGGTTGAGCCTTGCGGGCCGCGGGTCGTTTCGCCCTCGCCCCTGGGAACCAGAAAGAACTCCCAGACGATCTTGCCGCTCTTGGCATCGAGCGCGTACATGCGCCCCTTGCCACCCTTAAAGTCTCCGCCCGCGTTGCCGACGAAGACCAGGCCATCCCAGGCAATGGGCGCCGACGGGACCGACTCGCCACGCTTCGCGTCCGCGATTGCGGTTTCCCACATTCGCTTGCCGGTCTTGAAGTCATAGGCCAGCACCCGCCCGTCCTGGGTGCCACGAAACAGCATGCCGTCCATGTAGGCGGCGCCGCGGTTGGCCGGCAGCAGGCTTGGAAGGTAGACCTCGCGCGTGCGCCAGTTCTCAGCGCAGGTCGCCGGGTTGAGGGAGAAAATATCGAACTCGGTCGTGCCGATCAGGGCATTGTCCACCATGATCAGACCGGACTCGAAGGCAGCGAACTGGCCGACGTCGTAGGTGCACAAGACCTTCAGCCTGCCGGCATTCGTCGTATTGATCTGATTGAGCGGCGAGTGGCGCTCCGAAGCGAGTGTTCGGTTGTAGCTCGGCCAATCTCCGGCGGTGACGCTGGGCGATGGCGCAGCGGCTGGAGGCGCGAGCGAAAGAGGGCCGGCGTCTTTGTATGCCGCGTTCAATTCCGTCGTTGTCGTGCCTCGCGGCGCAAACCAGGTCAGCACATAGTTGCGCGTCAGACCGGCAAAGATCGATACCTGGACCGGGTAGAAGTAGTAGAGCGCGCCCCCGGCGGCTGCGCCGATCACGCCAAGTGCGACCACGATCATCAGCAGCTTCTTCATCATGCTCGCCTGCCGTCGCCGTTCTTGGCCGGACTCGTTGGGGCGCTAATCGAATGCGAAGATGCGCTTCCAGTCGTTCTTCATGCTGATCACCGCCCAGCCCTTCTTCTTGGCTTCGTCGTAGAGCGCCTGGGTGAAGGTGCCGACCTTGCTGTCGGGCAGGCCGGCCGCGGGGCCGTAGGCGTATTCGCGCGTGGCGTCGTCGTGCAGCACCAGCATCTTGAGCCGCGCGCCTGCGCCGGCGCCGGTCTATTCCAGCATCTGCCGGTCGCCGGTGGAGTTGCCGAAGGCGGCGTACGGCCGCCGGCCGATCATCAGGTGAATTCCCTCCGGCCTTGCCGGCATTGTTGTCGTTGAGCAGGAGCTTCGGCTCCTTGGTCAGGAACGGCTTGCCGTCCTTGCCGTAGCCGTATTTCGTTCCGCCCGCGGTGCCGACGACCTGCTCGGGCGGGATGCCGTAGACCTTCTCGGCGTACACGCGCACGAAGTCCTGGCCGCCGCCGGTCACGATGTAGGTCTTGTAGCCATTGTCGCGCAGGTAGCGCAGCACTTCGAGCATCGGCTGATAGATGAGCTCGGTGTAGGGCCGCTTCCAGCGCGGATGCTTGCGCCGTTTCGAGCCACTTCTTCGCCTCGGCCTTGAATTCCTCGACCGTCATGCCGGTGAGCGTCGCGGCGAGAATCTTCTCGAGATCCGTCATCGGGAGCTTGGCGATTGCCTCGCGATTGCCGGACAGCACGGTCTTGAACGGCTCGACGTTCTTCAACTCGGGCTTCTTCGCCACCACCGCCGGGACGCGATCGAGGCAGTAGATCACCTGCGTGTACATCGGATGCTCGACCCAGAGCGTGCCGTCCTGGTCGAACGTCGCGATGCGCTCCTCCGGGGCGACATAGTTCGGGCTTGACCGCTCGGTGGTGGCGCGCACGAAGTCGATGATCGCCTGCTTCGCCGCCCCGTCGTTCCACGACGGCAGCGGGGCGTCCGCCGCCGTTTGCGCGGTTGCGACCGCAGAAAACAGCGGTGCCGACATGGCTGGAAGCAGCGCCAAGGTCGAGAGCAATGCACGGCGGTCGAGACCAGGGGAACGAGCGATCGGCTTCATGCTGGGCTCCTTCAGGCACAGCATATCACGGCTCGTTGCCGGTCGGCAAATCCTCATATTCCTGATGTTGGAATTGGAGCACCAGGGCGTGTGCTCATAATTTCGATTGCTCGGCAATTGCTAGTCGGTGTCCGCTCTGCCCCCGAAAGGCGACAAGTCATCGCATCGCAACGAAATAACGCGATGGGGCCACAACCAGACCTGAGCAATCGCAGCAATCCGTCGTTACTCGATCACCTCGTCGGCGCGCGCGAGCAGCATCGGTGGGACTTCGAGGCCAAGCGCTTTGGCGGTCCCCAGGTTGATGACAAGTTCAAACCTGGTCGCGCGGTCGATCGGTATATCTGCCGTTCTCGCGCCGTTGAGGATACGAGCGATGCAGAGTCCGGCCCGCCGGTATGCGTCGGTTAGGCTGTTGCCGTAGCTGATTAGGCCGCCGGCCGCCGGCAGCTCCCGAACCCCCGAGACCAACGGAAGACCATGCCGTGCCGCCAAAACGGCGATCTGGCGAGCGCGCGTGGGATAAAACGGGCCCGCTCCGACGAGCACAGCGTTCGCCCGCTGTTGCACGAGTGTCGCGAACGCGCCGTCAATCTCGTTCGGGGTACCTGCCTTGACGACGAGCAGCCTCCGCCCAAGGGCGCGGGCCCCGTCCTGCGCCGATTGCTGGTGGAAAGCGCCCTCGGGATAATTTGGAGTCACCAACAAGCCGATCATGTCTGCCTGAGGCGCGAGCTCGCGTAATAGCTCGACTTGCTTTTGCCCAAGCTCGGCGGAGAACCAGCTCACCCCGGTCACATTCGCTTCCGGCCGGTTGAGGCTCGTGACAAGTCCCGCCTCGACCGGATCGAGGCCGCTGGTGAAGACAATTGGGATCGTCGACGTGAGCGATTTGGCAACCAGAGCGGTATTGTTTCCGCCAACCGCAGCGATGACGGCGACTTTGCGGTTGATCAGGTCGGTGGCCAGCGCTGGTATTTGGTCCGTTCGATTGTCGGCATAGCGGTATTCGATCTTAACGTTGCGCCCCTCGTTGTAGCCGGCGTCGTTCAGACCCTGCCGAAGTGCTTCCGTAAGTTCGGGGCGGTCGGTTGCCGAAAGTCCGCCGAGGAAGCCAACGGTCAGCATCTGTTGCTGCTGTGCGCGCGCCGCCAGCGGCCACGCCGCCGCTGCGCCGCCGAGCAGGGTGATAAACTCGCGCCGTCTCATGGCTTCCCCTCCTCGGGGATGGGAGCCGAACCTACCACGCCGTTCCCCGATTACGCTGCCGTGCAGTGCGGCAAAATTGACTGTCGAATGGCAAAGATGGGTCATTCGCGTCATGGCCGGAGTCTTGCCTGTCGTCAGCCGACTTCCGCAATGCGCCGAAAGCGGACCTTCGATTTGCGCGCTTATGAGTACACGCCCTAGGGCGTGTACTCATAATTTCGATTGCTCGGCAATTGCTAGTCCGTGTCCGCTCTGCCACCGAAAAGCGACAAGTCATCGCATCGCAACGAAATAACGCGCTGGGCCATTTCCAGACCCACGCACCGCAGCAAATTTACCTCGCTATTCGATCACCGCGTCGGCGCGGGCCGATAGTCCGGGTGGGACTTCAAGTCCGAGCGTCTTGGCGGTCTTCAGGTTGATCACGAACTCGAATCTTGTCGCCAGATCAACCGGCAGATCTCCCGGTTTGTCGCCCTTGAGTATCCGTCCTGCATAAACGCCTGCCCGGCGATACACATCCAGAATATCGTTGCCATAGCTCATCAGCCCGCCCTCCGCGACGTATTCGCGGTTGGAGTAGATGGCGGGGATGGCGTCACGCGCAGCCAGCGCGACGATTTGCTGACGTCGAGCGCTAAAGAACGGATCGCCACCGGCAAGCAGCGCCCCAACGCGCTGTTGTCGCAAAGTGACAAATACGGTCTCGATCTCGGCCGGCGTACTGGCATTGAGTACGAGCAGTTGCCGGCCGAGTGTGCGCGCCGCCTCCTGTGCGCTACTCGTCCAGTGCGCGGATTCCGGATTTCTCGGGTTTACCATCAGGGCGATGAGTGCGGCGCTGGGAACGAGTTCGTGGAGCAACCCGAGCGCCTTGCCGCCGATCTCGACAGCGAAAAAAGTCGCCCCCGTGACGTTGCCGCCAGGACAATTCAAGCTGGCCACCATGCCCTCGCGGACCGGGTCGCCACCGAACGTGAACACGATCGGAATCGCGGTGGTCGCCGCCTTGGCGGCGAGAACAGCGCTGCCGCCTCCGCTTGCGGCGATCACCGCAACCTTGCGGTCGACCAGATCGGCTGCAAGCCCCGGCAGGCGATCATGCTGGTTTTCAGCGAAGCGGTATTCGATCGTTACGTTGCGGCCTTCGGTGTAACCGGCCTCGCTCAAGCCGCGGCGGAATGCCGCTTTCAGATTCGGCCGGTCGTCTTGCCCCAGACTGGTCAGATATCCAATCACCGGCATTGCTGGCTGCTGCGCGCGCGCAATGAGCGGCCACACCGCCGCGCCGCCGAGAATGGTAATGAATTCGCGCCGCCTCATGGGCTCACTCTGACCGACCGGGACCCGTGCACGTTACCACACCGTAGCGCGAGAACGCTGCCGTGCAGTGCGTCAAAATTGATCGTCGAATGGCAGAGATCGGTCTTGAAGTCTGGATTGCTTCGCCTCCCCTGGGCGGGGGCGATCGGAGTTGGCTCTAGTACCGAATCTGCGGATCGAAACCCAGTTCGGCGCGCGCCTTGGCGATCGACACCGCGCCGTCGTCGTCCGCAATGTTGTAGATGCCGGGCGCGCCATGCGTCAGCGCCTGCGCGGCCGCTTGCGCGGCGGCATCGACGTGCAGCGCGGGTTTGCGCGCCGGGCCTTCGCTCCAGGTGCCGGGGCCGTAGAGCAGCCCGTAACGCAGCACGATGGCCTCCATCCCGGCGTCGAGCGACTGGCGCTCCATGTCGGCCGCGCCCCGCACCGTCACGGCGCGCGCCGGATCGTCGAGGTTCAGCGGATCGGTTTCGAGATGCGGCTCGCCGCCGGGCAAATAGGCAAATGCGATGCTCTGCACGATCAGCCGCCGCGCGCCCGCCGCCCGGGCGGCCGCGATCAGGTTGCGCGTGCCTTCGGTCCGGATGCGGGAATTGGCGGCGTAGGATGCCGCGATCTTCGCCTGGTCGAACTCGCGCGGCAGATCGGTGAGCTGATGAATGACCACGTCGGGACGCGCGGCCGTCATGGCGGCGGTCAGCGCCGGCGCATCGTACACGTCGACGACGGCAGGCACGGCCCCTGCCCGCGCCAGTTCGGCGGCGGCCGCGGCCGAACGCGTCATGCCGGTGACGCCGTGCCCTGCTTTCACCAGCAGCGGCACGAGACGACGTCCGATGGCGCCCGAAGCGCCGGCGAGGAAAATGTGCATGGGTGCAATTTAGAGCAGCGAAGCCTTGGCGGTCGAGCGCTGACGTCGCGTCAGCTATACGAAGAATGGTCGGCGCAACATCGCACACCGCGCGACCGCCACCGTTGGGAGTTACAGCTTGCGGCCTATCGCTGTCGGGAATCTTTCTGCCGAACGGACCTTGGCTCGGCAGGTGGCTTTCAGCCCGCCGAGCGCCGAAACGTCGAGTTGCAGCGTCCAGCCGTAGGCTTCGAGCACGTCCTGCACGATGGCGAGACCAAGGCCCGAGCCGCCCGGTCGCTCGTCGAGGCGGCCCCCGCGGGCCAGTGCCACCGGACGCAAGCCCTCGGCAATTCCCGGTCCGTCGTCTTCGACCATGATCGCCAGACCGTCGTCCGAGGCCTGTGCAACGATCCGGACGCCGGTCCTGGCATGCCGCGTCGCGTTCTCCAGAAGATTGCCCAGCACTTCGGCGAGATCGGTCCGATCGAACGGCGCCAAGACGTTTTCCGGGATCGCGGCGTCGTACCGTATGCGCTCGCCGCCCTGCGTGCGCGACAGCGTCGCGATCAGCGAGCGCACGAGCGGCTCCACCTGAATGCCGGCACCACCCTGCAGGGGAACGCCGCCGCGCAGGCGAGCGCGGGCGAGTTCGCGATCCACGTGCCGTCGCATCGTATCGACCGCGGATTCGATCTCATCCGCGATCGCGGCTTCCCCCTTCTGGCGCAACCGGTCCCCGTCGGCAACCAGCGCGGCCAGCGGCGTCTTCAGTGCGTGCGCAAGGTCGGCCGCGCGGTGTCGCGAGCGCGCGATGTCACGTTCGCGCGCGTCCAGCAGGGCATTGACCTCATCGACCAATGGCTTGACCTCGTCAGGAACCTGGGAAGCCAGGTGCCGGCCCTGCCCCGAGCGGATGTCGGCGACACCGCGCCGGAGCCAATCAAGGGGACGCAGCCCGAGGCTAACTTGAACCGACGTTGCTGCTGCCAGGACGAGCCCGAGAATTCCGAGCGCGACGACGAGATCGCTGGCGAAGGCGGAGCGTGCCGCCGTCAAGCGCGCGAGGTCGACCGCCACCGCCACGCGCACCGGCACCTGCCGATCCCCGATCTTCAGCTTCACCTGCCTTTCGGCGACCAGCAGTTTTGCGCCCGCGGGTCCGGGAATTTCATGCTGATGCAGTTCCGTGGGCGCCGGTTCGTCGATCGGCAGCGGCAGGGTCATGTCCCAGAGCGAGCGCGAACGCACAAGCTGATCGCCATCGTCACCGATCTGCCAATAGAGGCCGGACAACGGGTTGGAAAACCGCGGGTCGGCCGGCGGCCGCGTCACGACAATCCGGCTCGCAGGATCGATCTCGATCCCGGCCAGAAGCTGCTTGAGATGGACATCCAAATCCTCGGCAATTGTGCGAGCGACGTGACGCTCGAACAGCAGCGTCAAGGCTACCCCGGCCAGGGCCAGCGCGATGAAGAGGCCGCCGCGCCGCCGGCCACAAGCCGCAGCCGGAGCGAATTCCTGGTCATCCGACCTGGTCCGGCACCAGATATCCAAAGCCGCGCCGTGTCTCGATCAGGCTGGGGCCGAGCTTCTTGCGCACCCGGCCGATCAGCACCTCGATGGCGTTGGAATCGTGCGCGTCATCCTGGCCGTAGAGGTTCTCGCTAAGCTCCTGCTGCGAGACCACGCGGCCGCGGTGCAGCAGCAGATAGGCTGCGAGCCGGTATTCGAGCGGCGACAGCGCGATCGGCACGCCGCGCGCGCAAATCTTCATCTGCCGCTCATCGAGGCTGATGTCGCCCGCGCTCACCTGCGACGATGCATGGCCTGCTGATCGCCGGACAATCGACCGCAACCGCGCAAGAAGCTCTTCCATGCGAAACGGCTTCGGCAGGTAGTCGTCCGCGCCGGCGTCGATGCCGTCGACCCGTTCCGCCCAACTGCCGCGCGCGGTCAATATCAGGACCGGCGTTTGGCGGCCGTTTGCGCGCCAACGCTTGAGGACAGACAACCCATCCATTCCGGGCAGGCCGAGATCGAGAATAATCACGCCGTAATCTTCGGTATCGCCGCGGAACCAAGCCTCTTCGCCGTCGCGCACCGTCTCGACGACGTAACTCGCGGCCTGCAACGCCTGCGTCACGTCGGCCGCGATCCGCCGATCGTCCTCGACCACGAGCACGCGCATTAC
Source organism: uncultured Alphaproteobacteria bacterium (assembly GCA_963807865.1). Classification (GTDB taxonomy): domain Bacteria; phylum Pseudomonadota; class Alphaproteobacteria; order Rhizobiales; family Xanthobacteraceae; genus VAZQ01. Next base: position 123,106 of record CAWEDK010000022.1, read on the forward strand.
TTCTCCTTGATACGAATGATCTCGCCGGTGCGCGCGTCGACGTAGACTTCGAACAGCCCGCCCTTGGCGTTCACGACGCGGAATTCATAGATCCAGCGGCCCGATTTGCGCTCGATCTCGACACCGGTCACCTGTCCGGGGAGACCGGTTCGCACGATCGCAAGAATTTCCACGAGCGGCCGGATTTCACCGCGCTCGACCGCGATGCGCACCGCGTCGTGATCGTGCGGGTCGCACTTCGCAGGCGCCGCTGGCACCGCGGCAGCGGCAAGCGCGAACCAGAACAGGGCTGTCCTAAGGCGCATGACCATGAATTCTGTACCAATTGGGACGCGCCAATATGGCCGCCGGCACCTGACCGATCGCTGACATAGATCAACAGGCTGCTGTCATCGTGGCGAGGGCAATCTCCGCCATACCGCCCGGCGCGATGGTGCGAAGGGCGCGAATGACGGGAGAGCAACAATGCGCAAGATCGTTATCCTCGGTACGATGATCGCCGTTCTCGGCAGCGCCACGCTGACGCAGGCGCGTGACTACCCGGTGTCTTGTTCCGCGACGCCGGCCGATCAATGGCTCTCGACCTCGGACATTGCCGCCAAGTTCGTGGCGCAAGGCTACACGGTGCGGAAGATCGAGCTTAAGCAGGGCTGCGGCGAAGCGAACCTGATCGACGGCAAGGGTGTGCGGACCGAAGTGCGCTTCGATCCCGCCAACGGGACGATCGTGACCCGCGCGGATCGCGACGGCCGCGGGTACCACCGCGACGGCGACGACCGGCATTATCGGGGCGATGGCCGGCATCACCGGGGCGGTGACGATCGCCGCTAATGCCATGGCGATCGCAGTCAGCGGCACGCCCGCTGGCTGCGATCCCAGCCTTTCACCGAAGATTTGGTCACCCACGCTGCCATCGCGAGGTTCAAACATGCGCGCTGTCCTCTTGGCGGCCCTGCTCGCCACCGCCGCCCCGATCGAAAGTCCCGGTGCGAATGCTCAGACTCCCGCGGACGCCTTCCGTCGCGGTTGCGCCGGGTGTCACACGTCCGAACGAATAATCCTGCGGCGCATTCCCAAAGCGCCGGACGCCGATCGCCGGACCTGGATCGAGAAATTCATGACGCAGCATCCCTGCGAGCGCGACGACTTGAAGCCGCTCATCGTGGACTACCTGATCGAACGGTCGCGGCCTTGAATGCCGGTTCGGCGAGCCGTCGTCATTGCCCGAGCCAGCGGAACGGCTCGGCCCTGGTCGACGCCGGCCACATCGGGGCGGTCTGCGGCTAGGCGGCAAGCCACCCGGCCGCTATGACCTGTCGTCGATGACCAGACCTGCCCGGCTCAGGCGCGAATTTTTCGCGCGCAGCGTCCATGACGTCGCGCCCGACCTGATCGGCGCGACGCTGACGGTCGACGGCGTCGGCGGCACCATTGTCGAGGTCGAGGCCTACCACCACACCGATCCCGCGGCGCATTCCTATGGCGGCCGCACCGAGCGCAATGCGGTGATGTTCGGCCCGCCGGGCTACGCCTATGTCTATCGCTCCTACGGCATCCACTGGTGCGTCAATTTCGTCTGCGAGGCGGACGGCTCGGCGAGCGCGGTGCTGATCCGCGCGCTGGCGCCGACGAGTGGCCTCGCGACGATGCGGCGCCGCCGCGGTCTCGCCGACGAGCGGCTGCTATGCTCCGGACCCGGGCGGCTGTGCGCGGCCCTCGGCATTACGCACGCCCACAACGCGCTCGCCCTCGACCGGCCGCCGTTCGAACTGCGCGCCCGCACGGAAGCGCCGGAGATCGCGGTCGGCCCACGCATCGGCATCACCAAGGCGGCCGGCCTGCCGTGGCGCTACGGCCTCGCCGGCTCGCGCTTTCTGAGCAAGCCGTTCCGAACCTGACCTGCGCTCCGGGACAGGAATTCGCATCCATGCGCGGCACGATTTGGATGCCCGCGGCGCGCAGGCATGCGACACCTACTTGCACCGCACCATGAGAAGGACCACGCTGGCCGCCTTGGTCCACACATGAAGCGGGGCGCGCACCATGTCGGCAGAAAGTCTTCTCGTCATTCTCTTCGTCGGCCTGATTGCCGGTTGGCTGGCCGGGATCGTCGTCCGCGGCACCGGCTACGGGCTGGTGACCGACCTCTGTCTCGGCATCGTGGGCGCGCTGATCGGAAGCTGGCTGTTTCCGGCGCTCGGCATTCACTTCGGCGGCCTCCTCGGCTCGATCATTTCCGCCACGCTCGGCGCCATCCTGCTGCTGGTCGTGCTGCGGCTGGTCCATCGCGGCGGTCGCTGGTAGCGAAAGTCATCCCTCCCAAGATCAAACAAGGCTCGTAATGCCCATCATGACAATCAGGAAACGCACCTGCGCCGCCGGTCTTGCGCTGGCGGCGCTGCTCGGAACGATCGCAACGGCCGCAGCCCAGGCCTTCCCGACGCGGCCGGTCACCATCGTGGTGCCCTACCCGGCCGGCGGCCTGTTCGACGGCATCGCGCGGGCGCTCGCCGAGGGCATGCGCGTCCCGCTCGGCCAGTCGGTCGTGGTCGAGAACGTCGGCGGCGCTGGCGGCAGCATCGCGGTCGGCCGCGTCGCGCGCGCGGCACCCGACGGCTACACCATTGCGATCGGTTCGGGCGACCAGTTCGTCATCAACGCAGCGATCTACCCGCTGCAGTACGACGTGGTGAAGGACTTCGAACCGATCTCGTTGCTGATGGACGGCCCAAACCTGATCGTCAGCAAGAACGCCGTGCCGGCGACCAATCTCAAGGAGCTGACCGCCTGGCTCAAGGCCAATGCGAAAGACGTCTCGTCCGCGCACAACGGCGCGGGCGGCGCGCTTCACCTCTGCGGCATCGAACTGCAACGCGTGACCGGCGCGACCTGGCCGTTCGTGCCCTATCGCGGCGCGGCGCCGGCGCTGCAGGACGTGGTCGGCGGGCGGATCGATGCGATGTGCACCTCGCCGGCAAGCTCGCTGTCGCTGATCCGCAGCGGGCTGGTGCGCGGCTACGCCATCACCACCAACACGCGGATCGCCTCCGCGCCGGACATCCCGACCGCCGAGGAGTCGGGATTTCCGGGATTCCAAACCTCGGTCTGGGGCGGGCTGTGGGCGCCGAAGGGCACGCCGAAGGAGGCGATCGCCAAGCTCAATGCGGCCGCGGTGCAAGCGCTCGTCGATCCCGCCGTGAAGGCGCGCCTGACCGATCTCGGGCAGATCATCATGCCGCGCGAGCAGCAGACGCCAGAGGCGCTGGCGGCGCTGCAGAAGGCCGAGATCGACAAGTGGTGGCCGGTCATCAAGTCGATGAACATCAAGGGCGAGTGAGGCCTGTCGCCGTTCGCCTGTCGACGCGCGGCGGCGCTCGCCTTAGTGCCCTCGCCCCTTGGGGGAGAGGGCTCAACGGTCGTGCGACGAATTCAATTGGGTGAGGGGGCGTGGGTCACGACCCCGGCCCCCAGCCCCCTCACCCAATCATTGTTGTTGAACCGCTGCGCTGCCCTCTCCCCCGAGGGGAGAGGGCGCAATCACATGCACCGTACGCTCGGATGGCGCACCTGACGATCAATGATAGCCGACGATGAACTCGCAGCCGGCGGCAGTCGGCAAAGGTGCGGGTGACGCGGCCGGTGGCGAGCTCGAACTCGAACACCTCGGCGTCGTCGTGGCAGCACACATAGGCGTGCTTGCCGTCGGCCGCGAAACCGAAGCCCATCGGCCCCTTCTTGATTGGCATTGATGCGATCTGGCGCAGGCCCTCGGCCTCATAGATCGCCGCGTGGTGATCCTGGTTCGACGACACCAGAACGTACTTATTGTCGGGCGACACCCGCACGCGCCGCATCTGCCGCTTCGCGGCATCGGCGCCTTCGATCGGCACAGCGCGCAATAGCGCATGCGTCCGCGCCTCGATGACATAGAATTCGGCGGCGTCCTGCGCGCAGGCATAGAGCGTTGCGCCGTCGGGCGAAATCGCGATGCCCTCGACCACGTGCGGCAGCGGGATGCGATCGACCATCGTCCGGCGCGCCCGGTCCACGACCGCGAGCCAGTCCTGCTTCACCGAAACGAAAACCTTGCCGGTGGCATGACTGATCGCCACCCAGTGCGCGGTCGAGCCGACGTCGACCTTCTCGACCTTGCCGCTTGCCGGCTCGATCGCCAGCACCGCCTGGCCGAGCTCGCCCGACGACCACAGCGTGCCGTGCTCGTCCATCATGACGCCGTGCGGCGCATAGACCGCGCCGAGATCGATCACCCGCGTGAGCGACTTCGACGGCAGGTCGATCACCACGATGCGGCGGTCGGGATTGACGCGCCTGGCGAAGATGCCGTCGCCGTAAATCGTGCCGTAGGCAGTGCGGCCGTCCGCTGACAGCGCCAGCTCGTGGGTCGAGCCCGGCATGTCGATGGTCGCCGTGGTGGCGAACGTCGCGGCGTCGATAAAGTGCACCTTGTGCGCGGTCTTGGCGGTGACGATCAGGTTCGGGCCGCCGTAGCGATTGTTGAGGTCGATCATGCGTTCCGCTCCCCTCCTCCGTCATTCCGGGGCGCGGCGAAGCCGCGAGCCCGGAATCCATAACTACCGTCGTGAAAATCGAATTCCGGGCTCGCCGCTATTGCGGCGCCCCGGAATGACGACGGAGTACTGCGCCTGCACTCCACGCTTACTCTACCCCCTCCGCAAACAATTCGTCAGCGCTCACCACCCGCGGCGAAAGCCCCTGCTCGTGGACGTAGCGGCCGACCGCCGGCCCACGTCGCCCGGTTCGGCTCGAGGCCGTAGGCCCAGAAATCCTTGCCGAACACCCGCCAGGTCTCCTCGACGTGGTCGATCAGCCACGGCAGCGCGACCCGCAGCGCATCGGTGTCGTAGAGGCCGCCGACCGCGAGATCGCGCGCCTCGCAGAACGCGCGGTAGATGCTGCGCGCCGCCCAGGGATGTTCGCGGTAGATGTCCTCGCGCAGCACGACGGTGTGCATGATCGGGAAGATGCCGGTGCGGCGGTAGTAGTCCTGCTCCACCGCCTTAAAGTCCGGGAACAGCCGGGAGATGTGCGGCGCGCCGGCGAGGAAGCTCTTCGGGATGTAGAGCGACAGCAGCGCATCGAGTTCGCCGGTATCGAACATGGCTTCGAGCGTCTGTCCGGCGGACAGGAAATCGAGCCTGATCGCCTTCGGCAGGTCGAGCGGGATCAGCGGCGGCTCGACGAAGCTGTTCAGCCCGCCCATGAACCAGTGCATGTCCTCCGACTTCACGCCGTAGTCGTGCTGCAGCATGCCGCGCATGAAGACGAGCCCGGTCGAGGAGTACTGCGAGGTGCCGACGCGCTTGCCGCGCAGGTCCTGCGGCGTCGCGATGCCGCTGCCGGCGCGCACATAGATGCAGGAGTGGCGGAAGATTTTCGACAACGCGACCGGCACCGCCACGAACGGGCACGCGCCGCGGCCCTTGAGCGCCGTGTAGGACGCCAGCGACAGCTCGGAGACGTCGAACTCCTGGCTGTCGAGCATGCGCTGGAACGTCTGGCGCGGGCGCAGAATTCGGAAGTCGAGGTCGATGCCCTCGGGCTTCACCCGGCCGTCGATCAACGGACGTGTGCGGTCGTAGTCCCAGCAGGCGAGCGTCAGCTTGAGGTTTGGCATTACTATTTTGGTTCCTGCCAATGTGCAACAAGAGCGTCAGTATTCCCCGCTCACGGCGGCGGCGTCACGCCTTTCGGCAGCGGGCTGAGGCCGGATCGCCACTCAAGATCGAGCAGCAGTCCGAACGGCAAGGTCGCGAGCACCGGCGCGGTCGGCACTCCGGCAGCATCAAGCAAGCCAGCGATCCAGTGGTTGCAGACATTGAAGAGATGAAACGCGTCATTGGCCCGAAAGAACAGGCTCGGACCGTAGAGCCCGGGGCCGAGATCTTGTGGCAAGCCATCGACCCGGGCGAAGGTCGCATCGAGCTTGTTAAGCAGGCGCTCGAAGCCCAACTCACTGAGATCGAGCCGGACAATTTCCGAACGGGAGAACATCGCGCGTGGATCGTCCTTGACGCCGACCACATGCAGCACCGAGGGGTTACCCGGCAGCAGCAGCGCACGCAGCGCTAAACCCACCGTCAACGCGTCGATCGTCGGGACCGCCCGATAGAAACCTTCATCGCCCCAACCGATTTCGAGCCGATCATAGTCGGCAAAGCGGCGCGCAACCTCGCGGAGCGCGCCGAAGTCCCGGCGGCCGGATTGTTCGCCCATCAACTCGCGCGGGATGACGATCCCGGAATGGTAGCCGTGATTGACAACGAACACCTCAGCCGTGGGTACGCCCGGCGCGGCAGGCCACAGGTTTCGATCGCCCCGGTGCGCGGTGGCGACGGTCGCGATCCCGAACAGCACAGCGGCGATCAGCAAACCTAATCCGACGCATCTGGCTACCGTCCGAAACATATCCCCTCGCCGCTCTGGAAAATTCGCGAACACCTATATCAGACCGGCGTCGCGGGTGCGGCCGAAAGGGATGAACCACGGGATAATCAAGAGCGGGAATATCGCGACCGCGATCGGCAGAAACGCGAACGGCGCGCTGCCGGCCATGTCCCACGCAACGCCGCTCAGGACCGACACCACGAGGCCCTCGCTGTAGCTGATGGTGAACATCGCGGCCGACATGCGTGCAACGTCGGCCGGATCGCCCAAGAGCGCCGGCAGCGCAAAGCCGAGCGTGAGGACCACGGCGCAGGCGAAGCCGAGAAATCCCGCGAACAGGAACGTCCACAGGCTCGCCGTCATCACCATGCCGGCAATTCCAATCAGCAGCAGCATGCCCGACGCCACGAATGGCCAGACCTTTCGTTCGAGCCGGTGGGCAATCACCAGCATGCCAAGCGAGGCCGGAAACTGACCGAAATTGAGCGCGGTGAGCGCGCCGCTGATCAGATCGGACCGGCCCGCGCCGGCCAGATGGACCGGCAGAAAGGCGTTGGTGCAGAAGTACGCGCAGTTGACGCACCCGAACAGGAGCCCGAGTTGCCAAATGAGTGGATCGCGCCAGTTCGGCCACCAGCTACGGCCGCCAGCCGCCGGCGCGGCAGCCGCCGTCACCGGTGGCGCCAGGACCTGCGTCGCCAACGCGATCGCGACCAGCGGGATGCCCCAGACCACGAAGCTCCAGCGCCAGGAATCGCCAATGAGCGGAAGGAGGAGCGGCGCCGTCAGCATCACCGGAATGATCTCACCGACCAGCAATCCGTTGGTGTAGAGCGCGGTGCCAAAGCTCACGCGCTGCGGCATCCAGGCGCGTACCAGCGGCGGCAACGCTGGCTGCATGATGGCGACGCCCGCGCTCATCAGGACGGTGGTGGCGTAAAGCCACCAGACATCGAGGAACGCGCCGCGCAGGCCCGATCCAAGACCCGTGACCAGTAGCCCCGCAACCAGCGTCGGCAAGGCGCCGAAGCGCGCGATCAGCAGCGATCCCGGCAGTGCTGCAACCCCGAACAGAATGACCGGCAAGCCAGACAGGAGGCCGATCTGCGTCCCCGACAGACCGAGATCGTGCTGCATCAGCGTGATCACCGGCGGCACGGCCAGAATGGTCAGACGCAGCCCCACCCCGGCGAACCACAATAGGCTCGCCGCCACCCAGAATTCTCGCATCACCACTCCCGGCCGCGGCTTACGTCAATTCGCCGCTGCCCGGCGCTCGCGAGACGTCAAGCCGACATCCCGCCCCGCCGGTCCGGCGTTTCATTCTTGTCAGTTGCCGACGAACCCGATCGCGTTCGTCATCTTGCCCCAGGTCGCGACCTCGCTCTTGAAGTATTCCGCGGCCTCCGGCTCGGTCTTGACGATCGGGTCGAAGCCGATCGACTTGAGCTTCTGCAGCACTTCGGGGTCCTTCATGATCTCGTTGATCTCGGCGTTGAGCTTGAGCACCACGGCGTCCGGCGTCTTTGCCGGGGCGAAGAAGCCGACCCACGAGCCGGAATAGACATTCGGGAAACCCATCTCGCCGTAGGTCGGCACATCCGGCACCGCCGAATTGCGCGTCGGACTGGCGAGCCCGATGCCGCGCAGCAGCCCCTGCGTGATCGGCGGCACCACCGTCGGCAAGGTCAGTACGATGGCATCGATGTGATTGCCGATCGCCGACTGCACGGCGGGCGCACCGCCCGTGAACGGCACGTGCGTGGCCTTCACCTTGGCGACCTCGCGGAAGAAATATTCGGCGCCGATATGGGGCCCGGTACCGACGCCAGCGCTGCCATAGGTGAAGCCCTTCACCCGGCCATTGGCGATGAACTCCTTGAGGTCCTTGGCGGGATTGTTGGGATTGATCGCGAGCACGTCCGGGCTCATCGCCACGATCGCGACGGGCCGCAGGTCGTTGACCGAGAATCCCTTGTTCTTCGACGCCGTCTCGTTGACCGCGAGCCCGGTCGTGGTGGCGAGCAGCGTGTAGCCGTCGGGGGCGGCGCCGACCACGAGCTTGGCGGCGATGTTGCCGCCTGCCCCGCCGCGGTTCTCGACCACCACGGTCTGGCGCAGCCGCTCGGAGAGCTTGAGCCCGACCAGCCGCGCCACGACGTCGGCGATGCCGCCGGCGGCGAACGCCACCACGAACGAGATGTTCTGGGTAGGATAGGTCTGCGCTGCGGCCGGCTTCGCCATCGTCATCGCAGCAACGGCTGCGAGCGCAAGCGCGCAGCCCACGTTACGGATCGCGGTCATGGGCGTTCCTTCCTGGATTATGTTTTGCTCGTCTAACATCGGTCGCCGCAGCCTAGGCCGAACGCGCGATCTGTTGCACCTGCGGCCAGGCGTCGCTGCCGCGCGCCTTCATCAGCTTGAGATAGTCGGCGTTCTCCCATTTACCGATCGCCTCCTGGAAGCTCGGCCGGGCCTTGCAGCGCCGGTACCAGTCGGCGACATGCCGCCGCTCGCCCATCAGGTCCACGATGTTCAAGTGCTCGAGCCGGGCCAGATAAGGCGTGAACGCGACGTCGGCGAGCGTGTATCGGTCGCCCGCAAGCCACGCATGTGAGGCAAGCGCCTCGTCCATCTCGTCGAGCAGCAGCACCATGCGCCGCACCGCGATGATGAAATGCTGCGAGCCGGTACCCTTCTCGATCACGTCGCGGCGGCGCTCGCGCTTGATCAGGTTTGGAATCTCCTCGAGCATCTTTTTTCCGGCCTCGCCGCGATCGAGGTACTGCTGGCGGAAAGCAATGCCGAAGCTCATGACCGCCGCCGACGAGTCGTGAACGTCCTCGTCGAGCTGCTTGGTCCACAGCCGCACCTTGGTGCGCGCGTACGGCTCCTTAGGCATCAGCGCCGGTTCGGGAAAGCTCTCTTCGAGGTATTCCAGGATGACGTTCGATTCCGGAATGATCTTGTCGCCATCGATCAGCGTCGGCACCACGGCGCGGCGGTTGAGCTTGATGTACCACGGCTGCTGATGCTCGCCCGAGCGCAGAACGAGGTGGCGGCTTTCCCATTCGAGTCCCTTTTCGGCGAGACCGACCCGCACCTTCTGCGCACACAGCGACATGTCGTTGTGGTAGAGCGCCAGCATCGCGTTTCCTCGTTCGAGCGTTGTTCTGTTACCGATCTTTCCCATGTTCCGGCAGCGGCGTCCACAGCACCTGCTCGATGCGCGTGGCGCCGGTCGCCAGCATCACCAGGCGGTCGAGCCCGAGCGCAATGCCGCACGCCTGCGGCATTGTTCCGACCGCCGCGATGAAGTCGTCGTCGATCGGATAGCGCTCGCCGTAGATGCGGGCCTTCTCGGCCATCTGCTCTTCGAGGCGCTGGCGCTGCATCACCGGGTCGGTCAGTTCGCCGAACGCATTCGCAAGTTCCACGCCGCAGGCATAGAGCTCGAAGCGCTCAGCCAGCAGCGGGTCGGCGTTTGTAGGCCGCGCCAAGGGCGACTGCACCGAGGGATATTCGTACAGGATGGTCGCCCGCCCCTGCCCCAGCTTCGGTTCGATCTTCTCCACCAGCACGCGGCTGAACACGTCGCCCCAGGTATCGTCGGCGGCGACCCGGATGCCGATGCCGCGCGCGGCCGCCGCAAGCAACGCCGGTTCGTCAGGCGCGAGCATTGCGCGCAGATCGATCCCGGTGTGACGCTCGAAAGCGTCCGCCACAGTCAGCCGTTCGGGCGGCGCGAACGGGTCGATGCTCGCTCCGCGGTAGGCGAACCGCTCGGCGCCCGCGATGCGCGCCGCCAGCGCCAGGACACCGGCGCAATCCTCCATCAGCGCCTCGTAACGCTCGCCTGTCCGGTACCATTCGACGAGGGTGAATTCCGGATGATGCAGCGCGCCGCGCTCGCGGTTGCGGAACGCGCGGGCGAACTCGACGATGCGCGGCTCGCCGGCCGCCAGCAGCTTCTTGCAGGCGAATTCCGGCGAGGTGCGGAGATAGAGCTGCCGGCGCTCCCCGGCCGGCGTCACCAGATCGCTGGCGAAGGCATGCAGATGGGTTTCGTTGCCGGGCGAGACGGTGAGCACGCTGGTCTCCACCTCGACGAAATCGCGGGCCGCGAAGAACTGCCGCAGCGCCGCGGTGATGCGCGCCCGCCCGAGCAGGAAAGGTCTCCGGTCGGCGTGAGTGGTCCAGAACGGCGAGGATTCGCTCATGGCGATCAAGTCCGGGGGCCGCGAAATCGCTGCGAAAAGGGCTGGCGAACGGTCGCAGGATCAGTAAGGTGCGGCCCGAAACATGGGACCGGCCCCGCCGCTACGGCTGATTCGCGCCGGCACCGACCCGACCGACAACCGAGGATACCGGCCGTGAAAGTCATCGCGAGTTCACTCCGCAAAGGCAATATCGTCGAGCTCGACGACGGCAAGCTTTATGTCGTGCTCAATGCCGAGAGCTTCCATCCCGGCAAGGGCACGCCGACCACCCAGGTCGACATGCGCCGGATCAGCGACGGGGTAAAGACCGCGCAGCGCTACAAGACCACCGAGCAGGTCGAGCGGGCCCACGTCGAGGAGCAGGACTTCACCTTCCTCTACCAGGACGGCGACGGCTTCCATTTCATGAACGCCGAGAACTACGATCAGGTCACCCTGCAGACCGACATGATCGGCGACCAGGGCGCCTATCTGGCGCCGGAGATGAAGGTGCAACTGTCGGTCTACGACGGCCTGCCGGTCTCGATCACGTTGCCGCAGAAGGCGACCCTGGAAGTGGTCGAAACCGAGCCGGCGATCAAGAGCCAGACAGCCGCCTCCTCCTACAAGCCGGCGGTGCTGTCCAACGGCGTGCGCACCATGGTGCCGCCGTTCGTCGCGGTCGGCACCAAGATCGTGGTGATGACGGCCGACGGCTCCTACGTCGAGCGCTCCAAGGACTGACGCCGCGCGACGGCGGCCGGTTGCCGCAATCAGTGTGAGCAAAGCCACACCCTTCGCGTTATCGGGGGGCCGCGTGGCGATCTCGCTTGGCTGTGCACGAATGGTGCGACAATACTGACGGCTGCCCGGACGGGTTACATGGCGGCGGCTCGGGTGCGTTTGCGTTGTTGAAGTGTGGAGCATCGCAATTGAGAGCACCCTGTCTCGCGGGCCTCGCGCTCGCCGCCGGCGTCGCCGTGGCGGCTGCGCAAGACATGAAGGCGCCGCGCATCTCACATTCGCAGGTCGACTGGAACGCGGTGGTCGCCGAGTTGCAGGCCAGCGAGGCGTTCAAGCCGGCGCCTGAGGACGGCGACGGCGCGCCGGCGGTCCCGGCAAGCGACCCGATCGGCGCGCTCAACCGCGCCCTCGCGGAGCGGTTCCCGAACATCGCGGCAAGCAGCGTTCCAGTGCTGCTGCCGTTCGACACCGCGGCGTTCCTGCGCGACCGTGCGAGCGGCACCGCGCCCGGCGGCGAACCGGGCAGCTACCTCGCCGGATTCGACGGCGCGCCGTTCTTTCATGCCGGCCCGGGCGGGTACGACGCCGTCGTCACGGCGCGCGCTCAGGACCTGAAGGACCTCGGCATCAGCTTTGCCGATCGTATCCTGATCAACATCTCGGGCGCCGGCGTGGTCTACGAGATCGACGAGCCGGCCGGCCGCATCGCCTGGCCGGTCAACACCGGCCTCGAGACCGACTTCCCGGGCATCAAGCGCATGTTCCTGGAAAACTACGTGCGCTACACCTTCGAGCGCTACGGCGTGCCCTATGTGGTCGCGATCGAATGCCACGACGGCGGCGCCCGCTTCCGGCGTATGGCTTGCCGCGACGCCGACAAGGTCGCGGTCCGCGTTCTCAAGGCGCTGCAGCTCGCGGGCGGCCAGCCGCCGGCCGCGCCCAGGCCGGCTGCCGCCAGCACTATCGACCGTCCGGCCGCCGAGTTCGACGGTCTTCACCTACTACGCGCCCGGCGAACTCGGACGCCCCGGCGGAAAGCTGAAAGGCGACGCCGACTACACGGTCTATTCCAAGATCCGCTTCCCGATGCTGGACGCGCCCGCCTTCGCCAACACCCAGTTCGCCCGCAGCGAAGGCTCGCCGCAGAACTACTCCTATCCCTGGCGCGACAACTTCTGCGAACCGCGCGCCTTCTTCGTCGGCCAGTGCGGCAAAGGGCTCGGCCACCAGGGCCAGGACCTCCGGCCGGCCTATTGCCGCCAGCGCGGACCGGGTGCGCGCTGCGAGCCCAACGAGCACGAGGTCGTGGCGGTGCGCGACGGCGCGGTGATGCGCGCGCCGGGCCAGCAGGCACTCTACATCGTGGTCAACGCGCCGGACGAACGCGTCCGGTTCCGCTACCTGCACATGTCGCCCAAGCAGTTCGACGCCGACGGCATGGTCAGCGGACGGTTCGTCAAGGAAGGCGAGGTCATCGGCAGGGTCGGCAACTACTGGTATCGCGAAAACGCCACGACCTATCACCTGCACTTCGACCTGCAGGTGCCGACCAAGTACGGCTGGGTGTTCGTCAATCCGTACATGACGCTGGTCGCCGCCTACGAGCGGCTGATCCGCGGGCGCGGCCAGGAACTGCGAGAGGACGGCACCAGCGTACCGGTCGCGGCCGCTCCCGCCACGACCGAGCCACCCGTCACAGCGCCGGCCGCAACGCCCGCCGGCCCGCCGGACGTCCCGGTCGCCGATGTTCCGGTCGTTCATGCACCCACCGCCGAAACGCCCGCCGCCAACACGCCGGCTGCCCAGGAACCGGCCACCGAGACGGCCGCAAAGCCGACAGAAACCGCGGTAAAGTCGCCGGCACCTAGCCGAATCGACAACGGGATGCCGCGCGATGAGCGAGTGGACGAGACCCCTTCTGACCCGGCGGGCGTGTCTGCCGATCATGATGGCAGCGATGGCGGCGCCGTGGAGCATGCCGGCGAAGGCGCAGAACAGTCAGACGTCCTTCGACCGCTGGGTCGACGCTTTCCGCACACGGGCCCGCGAGCGTGGCATCTCCGACGCGACCTACACCCGCGTGATGGGCAACCTCAAGCCCGACACAGCGGTCTTTGATCTCGACCGCAAGCAGCCGGAATTCAGCGAAGAACTCTGGCAGTACCTCAACCGCCGCGTCTCGGACTGGCGGGTCACCGAAGGCAAGCAGAAGGCCAAGGAATATTCCGCGCTGTTCGATCGGCTGGAGAAGGATTACGGCGTCGAACGCGGCACCATGCTGGGACTCTGGGGTATCGAGTCGGCGTTCGGCGATCCTATCGTTCAGCAGAACCACATGCGGCCGGTGCTCCCGGCGCTCGCCGCGCTCGCCTGGGGCGAGCCACGACGGCGCAAGTACTGGGAGCAGGAACTGCTCAACGCGCTGATCATCGTCGACCGCGGCTGGGCCACCCCTGAACAGATGCGCGGCTCCTGGGCCGGCGCGATGGGTCACACCCAGTGGATGCCGGAGGTCTGGCTCAACACCGGCGTGGACTATGACCGCGATGGCCGGGTCTCGCCGTTCGGCAAGCCTGACGATGCCCTCGCCGGTACTGCGCAATATCTCGTCAAGCGCGGGAAGTGGCGCGCCGGCGAACACTGGGGCTACGAGGTGCGGGCACCGGGCGGTGGCGGCGATGCGTCGCGCAGCTTTGAGGCCTGGCAGAAGGCCGGCGTGACGCGCACCGACGGCAAGCCGTTCCCGCAACCATCCGCGACCGCAAAACTTTGGGTGCCGGTGCCGGGCGGACCGGCGTTCCTGCTCGGTCCCAACTTCTACGCGGTGCGCTCGTACAACCCATCGATGAACTACGCGCTGTCGATCGTGCTCACCGGCGACCGCATCATGGGCGCCGGACCACTGGTGCAGCAATTCCCCGGCGGCGAGCGCACGCCGACGCTCGCGGAGTTGCAGGAAATCCAGAAGCGGCTGACCGCGCTCGGCTTCGACACCGGCGGCAGCGATGGCCGGGTCGGCAATGCCACGATGATCGCGGCTCGAAATTTCCAGCGTAAAGTCGGCATGGAACCGGCGGACGGCTATGCGGGCGTGAAGCTGCTCGCCCGGTTGCGTCAGGGCCTGTGATCCGGTTCTATGGGGCCGAATTTGCCCACCAGAACCCAAGGATCAACCTGTGACGACTGCAAACGTTAAGGCGGCACCGGCCGCCGCGAAAGCGCCTGCCAAGGCCCATCCTTCATTCCGCGAGCTCGACCGGCCGGTCAATCTGACGCCCGACAATGCGCCCGCTTGGGGTAGCGATGTCGCCGCCGAAACGCTGCGTGCGCTGGAGATTCCCTACATCGCGCTCAATCCCGGCGCGAGCTACCGCGGCTTCCATGACTCGATCGTCAACTATCTCGGCAACGACACGCCGCAGATGCTGCTCTGCTTGCACGAGGAGAGCGCGGTCGCGATCGCGCACGGCTACGCTAAGGTGACCGGCAAGGCGATGGCGGCGGCGGTGCACTCCAACGTCGGCCTGTTCCACGCCACCATGGCGATCTTCAACGCCTGGTGCGACCGCATGCCGATCGTGGTTCTCGGCGCAACGGGGCCGGTCGACGCCGCCAAGCGCCGGCCGTGGATCGACTGGATTCACACCTCGCGCGACCAGGGCGCGATCGTGCGCAACTACACCAAGTGGGACGACCAGCCCGCGTCGCCGGCAGCGACCCGCGAGTCGATCATTCGCGCGACCTGGATGGCGAATACCGCGCCGATGGGTCCGGTCTACATCAACCTCGACGCAGAGCTGCAGGAAGCCAAGCTGACCGAGCAGCTTCCGCCGATCGACGTGGCGCGTTTCATGCCGGACGCAACCCCTGCCGCTTCGCCCGAACTGGTCAAGCAGGCGGCAGCGCTCCTTAAGGGCGCCAAGCACCCGATCATCGTGGTCGGCCGCACGTCGCGCAGCGTCGACGACTGGAACGAGCGCGTCGCACTCGCCGAGACGCTCAACGCCAAGGTCATCACCGACCTCAAGTGCGCCTCTGGCTTCCCCACCGAACATCCGCTGCATGCCGGCGCGCCAGCCGGCAACGCGCTCGCGCCCGAGGCGGTCGAGGCACTGAAGGCCGCGGACGTCATCCTCGCGCTCGACTGCATCGACCTGAACGGCGTGCTGCGGGCGGGTTTCGGCTTCGACCTGCCGAAGGCGAAGATCATCAATATCAGTGCCGATTTCCATGTCCACAACGGCTGGAGCATGGATTACGAGGCGCTGCCGCCGACCGACGTGCTGCTGGCGACGACGCCCGAGCAGGCCGTGCCTGCGATCCTGGCAGCGCTCGGCGGCGCCAAGGCACCCAAGCCCGCTGCGGTCAAGCCGAAGGCGGAGCCGTACAAGGCGAGCGATGGCCCACTGCGGGTCGACGATCTCACGCTTGCGCTCAAGTCCGCCTGCGGCGACCGCGACGTCACCCTCACGCACCTGCCGCTATCGTGGAACGGCGCGAATTGGCACTTCCGCCATCCGCTCGATTATCTGGGCTCGGACGGCGGCGGCGGCATCGGCGCCGGTCCCGGACTGACGGTCGGCGCGGCGTTGGCGCTCAAGGGCTCGAACCGGCTGGTCGTCGGCGTCTGCGGCGACGGCGACTACATGATGGGCGCGACGGCCGTGTGGACCGCCGCGCATTACAAGATCCCGATGCTGATCGTGGTCTGCAACAACCGTTCGTTCTTCAACGACGAACTGCACCAGGAGCGCGTCGCCCGCATCCGCAACCGGCCAGTGGAGAACCGCTGGATCGGTCAGCGCATCTCCGAGCCGGATATCGATTGCTCGGCCGTCGCCAAGGCGCAGGGTGCGGTCGGCTTCGAGCCCGTCACCAAGCAGGCCGACCTCCTGCCGACCTTCGAGAAGGCCATCAAGGCGGTCGAAGCCGGCCAGGTCGCCGTCGTCGACGTGCGGGTCGAGCCCGGCTATGCGGCGATCACCACTGCGGCAATGTTGCGCGGGACGGAAGGTCAGAAGAAGTGACAGGAGCGGCGGAGGAATCCAGGAGTTTACCGTGAAGCATCTCACCTCCGCCCTCATCGTTGCCGCGGCGCTCGCCGCGGTAACGCCCGCTGCGGCAGCCGACGCCGTCAAGATCACGGTCGGCCAGCGCGGCAACTGGGATACCGCGATCGCGCATCTCGGCGACAAGGCCGGCATCTTCAAGAAGCACGGCATCGAACTCGAGATCCTCTACACCTCGGGTTCGGGCGAAACGCTGCAGCCGGTGATCGCCGGCTCGGCCGACATGGGATTTGCGGTCGGCACCCAGGGCGCCATGTCGGCGTTTGCGAAGGGTGCGCCGGTGCGCATCATCGGCGCCGAGGCGACCGGCGCCGCCGACTACTGGTATGCGAAGGCGACTTCGCCGATCAAGACGCTGCCGGACACCAACGGCCGCACCATCGCGTTCTCGACGCAAGGCTCGTCCACGCAGAGCATCGTCCGCGCCTTCATCGACGAGTTCAAGCTCACCGCCAAGCCGATGTCGACCGGCAACCCGGCGGCGACGCTGACCGCCGTGATGACCGATCAGGTCGATGTCGGCTGGGCTTCGCCACCGTTCGGCCTCAAGGAGCAGGAAGAGGGCAAGATCCGCGTCATCGCCAAGGCCACCGACGCCGCGCTGGTGCGCGGTCAGACCATCCGGGTAATCGTCGCCAACGCGCAGGCGCTGGAGAAGCGCAAGGACGTGATCGACCGCTTCATGCAGGCCTATCGCGAAACCATCGACTACATGTATTCGGACAATCCGCAGATCATCAAGGATTACGCCGAATTCGTCAAAGTGCCGGAGCCGATGGCGAAGCGCGTACGCGACGAGTTCTTCCCCAAGAGCCTGCTCAATCCGGACGAGATTCAGGGGCTCGACACGCTGGTGAAGGAAGCCGTGAACCTGAAGTTCATTCCGGCGCCGCTGACGCCGCAGCAGCTTTCCGAACTGATCCAGATTCCGCCGCGCAAGAAGTAGCGGCACTGGCTCTCATCTCGTGTCCCGGGCGAGCGGAGCGAGACCCGGGACCCAGCGCAAGTCGCGAACGCGCAAGACGCAGTCAGCATCGAGATGGCCTACGGCCATCGGTTTCCCCTGGTTCCCGGATCATCGCTCCGGCTCGCGCGGCTCGCCGCCGCTCGTCCGGGACACGAGGACGTTCAAATCGCGAAGCTCTCGTGCGTCGAGGGATGGAACAGCTCTTCCGGCTTCACCAGCCGTGACGACAGTCCCTGCGCGTGGTGGTGGCGCAAGAACGTCTCCAGCTCTTTGCGGTTCGGCTCTAGCCCGTAGGACCAGAAGTCGTGGCCCATGAAGTCGCGCGCAAGCCGCAACTGATCCTCGACGAACGGCAGCGTGACCTTGGTCGCCGCGGTGTCCTCAAGCGCCTCCAGGCATTTCGCCTTGGATTGCGAGAACGCCTTGAACACCGCCGCCGGCAGCCAGGGATGCTGCTCCACCAGTTCGCGGCGGATGCCGGTGATATGCATGATCGGGAAGATGCCGGTGCGCTTGAAGTAGTCCTTGCCGGCGGCGATCGGATCGGCAAACAGCATGCCGATGTTGGGGCTGCTTGCGCCCGGCCAGCGTCGGCACGCGCGGCGCGATGAAGGCGTCGATCTCGCCGCGCTCCAGCAGCTCCGAAATGGTGGAGCCGGCCGGCGCATCCTCCATGCGCACGCCGTCCGGCAGCTTGATCGAGATCTTCTCCGGCCGGCCCGGATCCTCGATGCCGCCGCGCACCCAGATCACGTCGGACGGCTTCACGCCGTAGTCGTCCTCCAGAATGATGCGCGCCCAGACGCAGGCGGTGAGCTGGTATTCCGGCAGCCCGACGCGCTTGCCCTTGAGGTCGGCCGGCGTCTTGATGCGGTCGGTGCGCACCCAGATCGAGTTGTGCCGGAAGGCGCGCGACACGAAGGCCGGCACGCCGACATAGGGACAATTGCCGTCCGCGGTCTTGACCGTGAAGCTCGACATGGACAGTTCGCAGATGTCGAAGTCCTGGCCGCGGAACGCGCGGAAGAAGATCTCCTCGGGCGGCAGCGTCATGAACACCGGATCGACGCCGTCGATCTGCACCGCGCCGTCAATCAGCGGGCGCACCCGGTCATAATTGCCGACCGCAACGGACAACTGGAGCTTCGACATCAGGCTTTATCTTTCTGCAAGTTTTGGAGTGGCTAATTAGCCTTGCCGTCATGTCCGGAGCAACCATGCCGTTCGCGTGTCGCCTGCGCCAGGGAATGCGAGCCATGCTGCTGGCGATGCTGGTCGCTGGGATTCGCGGCCGGCCGCGGCGGCGCAGGCCGGCGCGCGCGGCGAATTTCGACGGCGCACTGGAAGAGACCTCGGCGGAATATCAGACCGCGATGCGCACGCTCGAAACCCGCGGCCGCGAAGAGACCGCGGCGGCAGTCCACCGGTTGCGACAGTCGTTCCAGCACCTCGCCGAGCGCTTCGCCGCCGACCGACCGCCGCACCTGGCCGGCGAGGCGGAATGGCCCAGCGAGTTCATGCAGATCGACGTCCGTCTCGTCGGCGCGCTGCTGGTCATCGACATGGGCAGCCGAGACGCTGCGCGTCAGGCGCTGACGCCGCTCGCCGAAACATTGGCGCGCCTGCGCTCGCCCGCACCGGCGGCACGCTAGATTTGCCGCGCTTCGCCATTGATTCCGCCACATCAGATCGCATAGCTTTCCTAGATGGTCGTAGGAACCTTCTGATGTTGCAGATCGAAAGCGAACGTGAGGATGACGGCCGCTGGATCGCGGAAGTTCCTGGATTGCCTGGAGTTCTCACCTATGGCGCAACCGAGATCGAAGCCCCCGATCGGGCGAAAGCCTTGGCGTTACGGGTGATCGCTGACCGGTTCGAGCACGGCGAACCGTTGCCCCACGAGATCGCGGCTGTCTTCGAGACGATATGAGCCGCTGGCCAGCGACACGGGCGCGACGTGTCTTGGCAGCGCTTTTGCGCATTGGCTGGATCATCAAACGACAGGCCGGCTCGCACCGAACCTTGCAGCGGTCGGGCTGGGCGGACTACGTGTTCGCATTTCATGACGACGACGAGATCGGTCCGCGCATGCTGGCTCGTATCGCCAAGCATACCGGCTTCAGGTGTCGGACCTTTAGGTGCGCCTCACATCTTCAACCTAATGAACACGCAGGCCGGAGTCGGCCGGCGCGATGTCGAGCAGGCGCAATTGCACTCGCTCGACGCCGTTCCAGCGATCGAGCGTCAGCGTGCCGGCCGCATGCACGGCCTGCCCGCGGCTCTGCATCAGCGCGGTGCCAAGCGCCTGCCCGGCGGCGCGGAACGCGATCGCGTTGATGACCGCGCCGTCGCCCGCGCGCAGCCGGGCGCGTACGTGCGACGGGCCGACATCCTCGGCATAGACCAGCGTGTGGTTGGGAAAGCGCGATGACGGGCTCCGGATTGCCGGCGCCGAACGGGCCCGGCCCGCGCAATGCTCGCCACCGTCTCGCCGGTCGCACCGGCGGCGCTGAGCGCGCCGTCGATCAGCAGCGAATCGTCGCGGCGCGCGGCAGCCACGTCCGCGGCGAGCGCATCGTTCGAGGTAGGCGCGGAACGCCGCGAGCGCATCCTTGCGCAGCGTGACGCCGGCCGCCATGGCGTGGCCGCCGCCCTTGAGCAGGAGCCCCTCGCCCACCGCCTGCCGCACCGCGCGGCCGAGATCGACACCGGCGATCGAGCGGCCCGAACCGGTTCCGATGCCGCCCGGCTCGAGCGCGATCGCAAACGCCGGCCGGCCGTAACGCTCCTTCAGCCGCGCCGCGACGAGGCCGACCACGCCCGGGTGCCAGCCTTCCGCCGCGGTGACGACGACGGCGCCCTTCTCCTCGTGGCCGAGCGCGGCCATCGCCTCGGCCTCGGCCTGCGCGACAGTGGCCACCTCGATCACCTGGCGCTCGCGGTTGAGGCGGTCGAGTTCGTCGGCGAGACGCCCGGCCTCGGATCGGATCGTCCTGCAGCAGCAGGTCGACGCCGAGCGTCGCGCGCCCGATGCGCCCGCCGGCATTGATGCGCGGCCCGAGCAGGAACCCGAGATGCCAAGGCTCGGGCGGCCCGCCAAGCCGCGCGACATCCATCAGCGCGGTAAGCCCGAGATGTTCGCGCCGGCGCAGCGCCAACAGGCCCTTGGTGACGAAGGCGCGGTTGAGGCCCTTGAGCGGCACGACGTCGGCCACCGTGCCGAGCGCGACCAGATGCAGCGCGCCGAGCAGGTCGGGCTCCGGCCGTTCCGCCGTCCAGAAACCGCGCGCGCGCAGTTCGCGGTTGACCGCCACCACGGTCATGAACACCAGGCCGACCGCCGCGAGATGGCCGAGGCCGGAGAGATCGTCGAGCCGGTTGGGATTGACCACCGCCAGCGCGGGCGGCAGCACCTCGTCGGCGAGGTGATGGTCGATCACGATGACGTCGAGGCCGAGCCGCTTCGCCTCGGCGAGCGGCTCGTGGCTGGTGGTGCCGCAATCGACCGTCACGAGCAGCGTCGCGCCCTGGGCGGCGAGCGCGCGCACCGCCTCCACGTTGGGGCCGTAGCCTTCGAAAATCCGGTCGGGGATATGGATCAGCGGGTCGAGTCCGCCGTGGCGCAGAAAGCGCGCCAGCGTCGCCGCCGAGGTCGCGCCATCGACATCGTAGTCGCCGAAGATCGCGACGGTCTCGCCGCGCACCATCGCGTCGGCGATGCGCGACGGCCGCCGCCGGCATGTCGGCGAGCGTATGCGGGTCGGGCATCAGCGCCCGCACGGTCGGATCGAGGAAGCCTTCGACCTCCTCGGCCGCGACGCCGCGCCCGGCCAGAATGCGCGCCAGCAATTCCGGCACGTTGTCGTGCCGCTGCGCGATCGCCAGCGCGCGCGCCGCGCCGCGCTCATCGAGCCGGTCGCGCCAGGCGCGGCCGCACGCCGAATGCTCGACGCCGAGGAACAGGCGCCGTGTCGACATTTCCGGAGATGCAACCGCGATATTCATGGTGTTGTTGCTGTGAAGCACTGTCAGAAAAGCTTACGATACTGGATGAAGCCGGACCGCTGCGCGAGCTTGTCGTAGAGCGCGCGGGCGTCCGTGTTGGTCTCGTGCGTGAGCCAGTGGATGCGGCTTGCGCCGGCCGCCCGCGCCATGTCCTCCACCGCGCCGATCAGCCGGCGGCCGAGCCCGCGCCCGCGGGCCGCCTCGGCCACGAACAGATCCTGCAGATAGCAGTAGTTGCCGATGCGTCCAGCAGGAGCGGTGATAGATGTAGTGCGCGATGCCGCAGAGCCTAGCCGTCGACATATGCGCCGAGCGCGCCCATCGGCTCGGCCGGATCGTGCAACCGCGCCCAGGTCACGGCGGTTGTGCTCTCGGGAATATCGGTTTCGTAGAACACCTGGTAGCCCTGCCACAGCGGCTCCCAGTCGGCGCGCTCGTCGGGCCGCAACGGGCGGATGGCGACATTTTCCATTGTTCGATCCGCCATCATCGCGATCCGCCCTGTGGCGCGATCTATCCAGCCACCTCGGCGTGGATGCGCAAGAGTTCCGGGATTGTATCAGGCGCACGCCGGCCGAACCCGCATTCGGTCGCAATCGAGAAATTCTGCACATGTTTTTCCGCGGTCGCGAGCCGCCGGCGCGTGCCCGCGACGCCGTCGGTATAGTGCACCAACCCGAGGCACAACTCGGTTCTGCGGCTGCAGCCGCAGCCGTGCGAGCGGCGCGAAATAGGCATCGTCGTCGCGGTCGCGCGGCACCGGCATGTGGATCAGATCGATCGGCCGCTTGATTTCGGCGCACAGCAGGTTGGCGACATCGACCATGTCGCCCATGTCGATCGGCTCGATCACGTGCTTATGGTTGGAATCGCCGTAGCAGAAGTGGAACATCAGCTCGATGCCGCCGGGCACATGGTTCGCGAGCTCGACCAGGATGGCGCCGAAGGTCGCGAGCATCTCGTCGCGATCGCGGCCGTAGGCGTTCGGCTCGTTGCGCTGCAGGCGCGCGAACACCGCGGACGCCACGTCGAACTGGATCGCGAGGTCGCCGTGCGGAATGGCGGCGGCGAGCCGGTCGATCTCGCGTAGCAACGCTTCGTTGAAGATCGGATCGACCGGCGCATGCAGGTCGTCCTGCAGGAACAGCCAGATCACCGAATGCGCCGGCACCAGATCGACCTGAAAGCGGCAATGCGCCGGGATCACGCCCTGCTGCTTGAGTCGTGCGAACTCGGCATAGGAGCGGATGGCGGTGTCGGCATAGAGCAGATTGTCGAAGCGGATGTCGGCCGGCGAGACGCCGGGCCTGAGCCGGTAGCGTGTACGGCCGGGGGCGGTCGGATGCAGGCGAAAGACCTCGTCGGATTTCTCCAGCACAGGGTTGTCGGCAAAGATCGGTTCGAGATGCGCGATCCAGTCGCTGCGTTCGCCGGTCTCGCCGTCGGGAATCCGCCGAAGCCGCGGCCCGAGCGCCGCACTGACCGTTTCGAACACTGTCGCAGCATCGGCGAGCGGGACGCTGCCGACGAGATGAACATGACGCTGCGGCATTGAACAGCTCCTGCTTGGTCGGGCTAGGTCAATCCACCGTGCGCAATGCGCTTTCCTGCGGCGTCAGGCCAAGCCAGCGCTCGCACAGCGGCATGGTCTGCAGATAGACCTGCCGGGATTCCTTGCGCGCCCGGTCGGACTCGGCGAATTCGGTGAGAACCTCGACCAGCGCTGCCGCGGCCGCGGCGCAACCGCGGCGCACCGGCTTGACGGCATTGCGGCAGCGTTCGAACAGCGCGTCTTCAGCCTTGAGCAGCGCCGGCACGGCGATCGCCTTCTCGGCGGAGCGCGCCTGCTCCAGCAGCCAGTCGTACGGGCGGGTATCGAGGCCGCGGATGCGGTCGGCGGTCTCAAGCTCGATCTTGCGCATCGCTTCGGCCTGTGTCTTAAGCGACGCCATCACGTCGGACGGCGGATAGCGGCGGCAGTCATAGCTCTGCGCAGCCGCCGACGCGGAGAGTCCCAGCACGATCGCCAACGCGATGCCGAGCGCCGCAGGGCCGATCATCGCTCAATCCAGATGGAATTTCTCGAGCTGGCGATGCTCGGCTTCGATATAACGCACGGTGCCGGTCGACCGAACGCATCACCACCGTCTGGGTGCGGATAAGGTTCGGGCTCGAACTGCACGCCCTTGAGCATCGCGCCGGTGGTGACGCCGGTCGCGGCGAACAGGCAGTCGCCCTTCACCATGTCCTCGATCAAATAGATCTTGCGGGTATCCTTGATGCCCATCTTCTTCGCGCGCTCGCGCCGCTCATCGGTGTCGAGCACCAGCCGGCATTCCATCTGCCCGCCGATGCAGCGCAGCGCCGCCGCCGCCAGCACGCCCTCGGGCGCGCCGCCGATGCCGAGATAGATGTCGACGCCGGTGCTTGCCGGATCGGCGGTATGGATCACGCCGGCGACATCGCCGTCGGTGATGAGCTGCACCGAGGCGCCGGCCTTGCGCACACCGGCGATCAGTTCGGCATGGCGCGGCCGGTCGAGAATGAGCGCGGTGATCTCCTCGGGCTTCACGCCCTTGGCCTTGGCGAGATTGCGGA
Organism: uncultured Alphaproteobacteria bacterium; assembly: GCA_963807865.1. Lineage (GTDB taxonomy): Bacteria > Pseudomonadota > Alphaproteobacteria > Rhizobiales > Xanthobacteraceae > VAZQ01. The sequence continues at coordinate 147,114 of CAWEDK010000022.1, forward strand.
TGTTTTCTTCGGCCGGCGCATCGAGCGCGACCACGCCCTTCGGATAGCCGGGGCCGATGCCGATCTTCTCCATGTAGACGTCGGGCGCGTTGAGCAGCGTGCCGCCTTCCGCGATCGCGATGGTGGCGATCGCGCCCGGCATGTTCTTGGCGCACAGCGTGGTGCCCTCGAGCGGATCGACCGCGATATCGACCTTCGGGCCGTGCTTGGTGCCGACCTGCTCGCCGATGAACAGCATCGGCGCTTCGTCGAGTTCGCCCTCGCCGATCACCACGGTGCCGTCGATCGGCAGCTTGTTGAGCTCGCGCCGCATGGCATCGACGGCAGCCTGGTCGGAGGCCTTCTCGGCGCCACGCCCGCGCAGCCGCGCGGCCGAGACCGCCGCCCGCTCGGTGACCCGCACGATCTCGATCGTGAGGATGCGTTCCAGCACCTGGTGCGGCTGGACGGTGATGGTCGGCATAGCTGCGTGCCCCGCTGCGTTGTTCATGGCATCCCCTGCCCGAGCGCCCCCAAGCCTGGGCCCGGCATTCTTCGTCCCGCCTTATCACGGCTGTGTCATAGCGTGAAACTGCGCGCGCGGTATCCCCAGCTAATGGTGCGCCGCAACAGAGCGAACCGTAATTCTGGTTTGATTCAGTTCTTTTCGATCCGGATGACTTGCGGCTTGCCGGAAATGACCTTGTCGCGGGAAACCGCGGCCAGCGCCTTGCGCACGGCATCCTCGGTGGTCGCATAGGTGATCAGGATCACCGGCACCGGCGCATTCGCCCGCCTGGCGAGATCGTGGTCCTCGCCGCGCGGACCGCCATGCCGCTGGACGATCAATTCGAGCGAGATGTTCTGCTGCGCGAGCCGCTTTGCGATGGTCGCGGCGGTGCCCGGCCGGTCGCGCGCCAGCAGGCGGATGTAGTAGCCGCCCTCATGGCGCTGCATCGGCGCCTTGCGCGCTGCGCTTGAGCTTCGCCACCGGCCGTCCGAACGGCGCGATGCGCACGCCGCGCGCGATGTCGGCGATATCGGACACGACCGCGGACGCGGTCGCCATGCCGCCGGCGCCCGGGCCGACCAGCGTGATCGGCGCGATGGCGTCGGCATCGATCGTCATCGCATTGATCACGCCCATGACCTGGGCGATCGGCGAAACCTTGGGCACCATCGTCGGATGCACGCGCTGCTCGATGCCCTTCTCGGTCCTGACCGCGACGCCAAGCAGCTTGACGCGGTAGCCAAGTTCGTCCGCCCATTCGAGGTCTTCGGGCGCGATCGACGAGATGCCTTCGACATAGACGGCGGACTGGTTGACCTTGGTGCCGAAGGCGAGGCTCGCCAGGATCGCGAGCTTCTGCGCGGTGTCGTAGCCCTCGACGTCGAAGGTCGGGTCGGCTTCGGCGTAGCCGAGCCGCTGCGCTTCCGCGAGACAGTCGGCATAGGACAGCTTCTCCTGCTCCATGCGGGTGAGCATGTAATTGCAGGTGCCGTTGAGAATGCCGTAGATGCGCGCCAGCGAATTGCCGGCGAGCCCTTCCCGCAACGTCTTGATGACCGGGATCGCGCCGCCGACCGCAGCTTCGAAGTTCAGCGCCACCCGGCTCTTCTCGGCCGCGGCGGCGAGATCGATGCCGTGCCGCGCCAGCAGCGCCTTGTTGGCGGTGACCACCGATTTGCCGGCCTTGAGCGCGGCCTTCACCGCCGCGCGGGCCGGATCGCCGGCGCCGCCCATGAGTTCGACGAACACGTCGATCTCACGGTCGGCGGCAAGCCGCAGCGGGTCGGACACCCAGCGCAGCCGGCGCATGTCGACGGCGCGCTTTTTGTTGCGCGAGCGCGCCGAGACCGCCACCACTTCGATCGGCCGGCCGCAGCGGGCGGTTAGCGCAGCCTGCTGTTGGACAATCATCTGCACCACGGCAGACCCGACCGTGCCGAGGCCGGCAATACCTAGTCTCAGCGGTTGAGCCATCGTCCGTCGTCTGTTGGTGGCGGCGGCTTAGCGCCGCTTGGTGCTGATGGCGGCGCTTCAGCGCCGCTTGGCGAGAGGGACGACGTTGTGCAACGTTTCGCCGCCGGTTTCAAGAAACCGGCGAAGGTTGCGCGCGGCCTGCCGGATGCGCTGCTCGTTCTCGACCAGCGCGATGCGCACGAAGCCTTCGCCGCGCTCGCCGAAGCCGGTGCCGGGCGACACCGCGACCTCCGCCTTCTCGACCAGCAGCTTGGAGAACTCGACGCTGCCGAGCGGCTTGTAAGGATCGGGAATCGGCGCCCAGGCGAACATCGAGGCGCGCGGCGGCGGCACCTCCCAGCCGGCGCGGCCGAAGCTCTCGACCAGCACGTCGCGCCGGCCATGATAGATGGCGCGCATCTCGCGGATGCAATCCTCCGGTCCGTTGAGCGCCGCAGTCGCAGCGACCTGCACCGGCGTGAACGCGCCGTAGTCGAGATAGGACTTTACCCGCCCGAGCGCCGCGATGATGCGCTCGTTGCCGACCGCGAAGCCCATGCGCCAGCCCGGCATCGAGAAGGTCTTCGACATCGAGGTGAATTCGACCGTGATGTCCATGGCGCCCGGCACCTGCAGCACCGAGGGCGGCGGCTCGTTGTCGAAGTAGACCTCGGCGTAGGCGAGGTCGGACAGGATGAACACGCCGTGCTTCTTCGCGAACGGCACAAGGTCCTTGTAGAAATCGAGGCTCGCGACGAACGCCGTCGGGTTCGACGGATAGCAGACCACGACCGCGAGCGGCTTGGGGATCGAGTGCTTAATGGCGCGTTCGAGCGTCGTGAAGAATTCCGGCGTCGGTTCGGACGGCACCGAGCGGATCACGCCGCCCGCCATCAGAAATCCGAACGCGTGGATCGGATAGCTCGGGTCGGGCACCAGGACGACATCGCCCGGCGCGGTGATCGCCTGTGCGACGTTCGCAAAGCCTTCCTTCGAGCCGAGCGTGGCGACCACCTGCGTGTCGGGATTGAGCTTCACGCCGAAGCGCCGGGCGTAATAGGCGGCCTGGGCACGCCGCAAACCCGGAATGCCTTTGGAGGCCGAATAGCGGTCGGTACGCGGCCTGCCGAGCGTCTCCTTCAGCTTCTCGATGACGTGGGCGGGCGCGGGCAGGTCCGGATTGCCCATGCCGAGGTCGATGATGTCGGCGCCGGCGTTACGCGCGATCGCCTTGGCGCGGTTGACCTCCTCGAACACATACGGAGGCAAACGCTTGATGCGATGGAATTCTTCCATGACCCCAGCTCCTTCGGCCCGCTCGCCCGGCCGGCCGTCAATCCACTCTGACGCTTGATGTCGCCGCGCCGGCGGCCGGCCGGCGGAGGGCTTTTATCACGGGTTGCGGGCAGTACCAGCCGCCGCACGGGCGCGCGCGGCAGCAAGTTCGTCTTCCAGCTTCTTCTGTTCGGCGCCGCTCAGGACGGTGCCGGAACGCTTCGGGGGCATGTCGTGGACGGCCGGATAGGCCGGTGGCGTTGCCGGCCGCTGCGGGGCCGTGTCCGGCAAGCCGCCAACGGCAGCCGGCATGTTGTCCGCGATGGTGGACGCACAGCCCGACAGCGCGATGGCGGCCGCCAATAGCGTGACTGCGGCAAAAACACGCCGTGGGATTCCGCGCCAGTGCCTGGCTATCAACATCAACTTCATTCCGGATTTCGCCAGCCAAAACGCAGCGTTGGCAGGAAGCGGCTCCGGCTCCCCTCGGACGCGCGCTCCCCTCGGACGCGCGAAATCGTTGACCTATCAAGCAATTGCCGAAAGTTTATGGCACAATATGACCAAAGCAAGGTTTAAGCCGGCAGGTGGCATCCGGCACGCCGCTTGCCTGGGCTTCACACAGGATGGGCGTCTTGCGACCGTCGCGCACAGGGTCCATGTCAGAAAATCCTGCCGTCCCGCGCGGGGCCGGTGAATCAAGCCATTCAAACCGAGGCAAGAACGTGCAAGCCCCGCCGGAACCGGTCTCGAGCGGCTCCGTCAACATCGAGGAATTCGCCCGGAACGTCGCCCGCATGGTCGAAGAGGGCGGCAAGGCGCTGGCCGCCTATCTCAAGCCGCGGGAAGAGGGCCGCGTCGACGAGCAGAACGCCGAAATCAGCGACGTCGTCAAAACCTTCGGCAGGGTCGCCGAATACTGGTTCGCCGACCCGCAGCGCACGCTGGAACTGCAAACCAGCCTCGGCAAGGCTTATCTCGACCTGTGGGCGAACACGGTCAAGCGCATGGCCGGAGAAGAGGTGTCGCCGGTGGCGGAGCCCGAGCCGCGCGACAAGCGGTTTGCCGATCCCGAATGGACGAGCAACCAGTTCTACGACTTTCTCAAGCAGGCCTACCTGCTCACCGTGCACTGGGCCGACCATCTGGTGACGGACGCCAAGGGGCTCGACCCGCACACCCAGCACAAGGCCGAATTCTATCTGCGCCAGATCGCCAACGCGGTCTCGCCCTCGAACTTCGTGCTGACCAACCCCGAAGTGATGCGCGAGACGCTAAGCAGCAACGCCGACAATCTGGTGCGCGGCATGCACATGCTGGCCGAAGACATCCAAGCTGGCCATGGCGAGCTCAAGATCCGGCAGTCCGACGCTAAGACATTCGAGGTCGGCCGCAACCTGGCGCTCACCCCCGGCAAGGTGATCTTCGAGAACGAGCTGATGCAGCTCGTCCAGTACGCGCCGGCGACCGAAACGGTGCTCAAGCGGCCCCTGCTGATCGTGCCGCCCTGGATCAACAAGTTCTACATCCTCGACCTCACGCCGGAGAAATCGTTCATCAAGTGGTGCGTCGACCAGGGGTTGACGGTGTTCGTCGTCTCCTGGGTCAACCCGGACGAGAAGCTGGCGCAGAAAACATTCGAGGACTACGCGCGCGACGGCGTGCTCAAGGCGGTCGAAGTCGCCGAGCAGACCGCAGGCGAGACCAAGCTGCACACCATCGGCTATTGCGTGGGCGGCACGCTCCTTGCCGCCACGCTGGCCGACATGGCCAACCGCGGCGACGACCGAATCGCCTCCGCGACCTTCTTTGCCGCCCAGGTCGACTTCACCTACGCGGGCGATCTGATGGTGTTCGTCGACGAGGAGCAGATCGCCGCGCGTGAGCGCGAGATGCACGAGCGCGGTTACCTCGACGGCAGCAAGATGGCGCGCGCCTTCAACCTGCTTCGCTCGAATGACCTGATCTGGCCGTACGTCATCAACAACTATCTCAAGGGCAAGGAGCCGGCGCCCTTCGACCTGCTGTTCTGGAACGCCGACGCCACTCGCATGCCGTCGGCGAACCACTCGTTCTACCTGCGTAACTGCTATCTCGAGAATAAGCTCACCAAGGGCGAGATGGCGATCGGCGGCGACCGGCTCGATCTGCGCAAGGTGACGATCCCGATCTACAACCTGGCAGCCCGCGAAGACCACATCGCGCCGGCGAAATCGGTGATGCTGGGCTCGCAATTCTTCGGCGGGCCGGTGCGATACGTGGTGGCGGGCTCGGGCCACATTGCGGGCGTGGTCAATCCGCCGGTGAAGAAGAAGTATCAGTACTGGACCGGACCGCGACCTGCCGGCACCGATCTCGAGAAATGGCTGGCCGAGGCGGAGGAGCATCCGGGCTCCTGGTGGCCGGACTGGATCTCCTGGCTCAAGGCCCTGGACCCAACCGAGGTTCCAGCGCGCGAGCCGGGCGGCAGCAGGTACCGTCCGATCGAGGACGCACCGGGCCGTTACGTGAAGGTCCGAGACTGACCCCCATACTGCGAGCGCATGGCGCGGCCACGCTCTTGCCCCATCGGACGTGTCCATCGGCCGCCTGTTCTGGAGGACGAAATGAACCGATCGCCGGCCTTGCTGTTGATGCTGCTCACCATCTGCGCGCTGAGCGCCGCGCCGGCCGCGGCCGACGACCGGATGACGTGTGAACGCGGCTCGGGCGATGTCGCCATCGCGGCTTGCGCGCGCGCCATCGAGTCGGGGCAGTTTGCCGGCGCCGAACTGGCGAAGCTGCACACCAACCGCGGTGTCGAACTCAAGCGCAAGGGCGACGTCGACGGCGCCATCAAGGATTACGACGTCGCGATCGGGCTCAACGCGAGCGATCTGTTCGCCTTCAACAACCGCGCCAATGCCTGGCGCGACAAGGGCGATCTCGATCGCGCGCTCGCCGACTACGGCACAGCGATCACGCTCGACCAGGACTACGCGGCCGCTTTCATCAACCGCGGCCTAGTCCACGAGCGCAGGAAAGCGTTCGATCTCGCCCGCGCCGACTACAAGGCCGCGCTCGCCGCCTCGCCGCAGAAATACAACAACTCGCGCGGCGCCCATCAGATGGCGCGCCAGCGACTGGCCGAACTGGCGAAGGTCGCACCGGAATAGGTACGCGTTCCGTCGAAGCTGAATCAGGGAAACAGCGCCACCTGCTCGAGCCCGAGAGTTTCGGGATAGCCCAGCATCAGGTTCATGTTCTGCACGGCCTGACCGGATGCGCCCTTGGTGAGGTTGTCGAGCGCTGAGCCGATGATGGCGCGCCCCGGGATACGATCCTTCGCGACCCCGATGAACGTCATGTTGGAGCCGCGCACGTGGCGGGTGTGCGGCATCTCGCCGAACGGCAGCACGTGCACGAACGGCTCGCCGGCGTAGGTCTTGTCGAGAATGGCGTGCAGCGCGTGCGGCACATCATCCGCGGCCGCGCCCTTCGCGCTTCGTACATAGATGGTCGAGAGTATGCCGCGGTTCATCGGTACGAGGTGCGGCGTAAAGCTGACCGTCACGGTGCAGCCCGCGGCCTTGCTGAATTCCTGGTCCAGTTCCGCCATGTGGCGGTGGTGACCGACGCCGTACGCGTGGAAGCCTTCCGATACTTCGGAGAACAGCATCTCCTCTTTCGCCGCCCTGCCCGCCCCTGTCATCCCTGACTTGGCGTCGATCACGATCTCGTCGGGGTCAATGGCGCGCTCACGCAGCAGCGGAATGAGCGCGAGTTGCGCGCAGGTCGTGTAGCAGCCCGGATTGGCGACAAGCCGCGCCGACCTGACCTTGTCGCGATAGACCTCGGCCAATCCGTAGACCGCTTCCGGCTGCAGTTGCGGGGCGTGGTGCTCGTGGCCGTACCAGCGCGCATAGGCGGCCGGATCGGTCAGCCGGAAATCGGCGGAGAGATCGACCACGCGAGTCCTGGGCGCGCGCGCCAGAAGCTCGGCAATCACCGTTTGCGTCGTGGCGTGCGGCAAGGCGCAGAACGCCAGATCGAGGTTCTGCGCCGCCCAGTCGATGCCGTCGAGCGACGCGAGCCGCGGCAGCTTGAACGGCGAGAACTGCGGAAACACCTGGCGCATATCCTGCCCGGCGCGCCGGTCGGCGGTCAGCAGCACGATCTCGGCGTGCGGATGCCGCAGCAGCAGCCGCACAAGCTCCGCTCCGGTATATCCGGACGCGCCCAGAACCCCGATCCTGGCTTTGGCAGAGGTAGTCGTGTCGGCCGCGGCGGCCATGGCTCAGTCTCCCGTCAAACAGAGTGACCGGAAGGCTGGCGGCGGGCGAATGACAGTGCCGCGGAGCCTGTCCGGCGGCACGAGTAGCGATCAACCGCGATACGCCCGTGCCGCAGGGATGCGGCGGCGGCGCAACGTGTGATCGGCGAACGTCGTCATGAGCGGCCGTATAATCCGGTTGCCAAGCGGCCGTCAACCGGATCGCGCGCGATCAATGACCTAAAGCAACACGGCCATCGCCGGAACCGCGATGGCCGCTCTATCCAGTCGATCACATTGAACCGCCGAACGCGCACGGCAGGCAGTCGGGCGCGTCCCGCAGGAAGCACAGCACGCACGCAATCCAGTTGCCGCTTGCGCACAGCGGGATACACGCACCGGCCTTGCCGACACATTCGTTCCACTTGGCCGAAGTGCAGCCTTGCTGCGGGACGACCCCGCTGACCATGACGGCGCCGGGGCGCCCGACGACGGCCGCGGGCCTCGCGGACCGCAGCGGCCCTTCCACGACGAATCCTGGCATGCGCATGTTGGTACCTCCTGGGTTGGGCCTCGGGCCTTCACGCCCAAGGCGGCTGCGCTGAATACGGCCCGCGGTCAGCGGTCGAAGTATTCCTGCTGGCCGGTGACGATGAACGGAAACTCGCCGGTCACGTCGACGCGCCAGAACCATTTCCGAGCCACGCGATTGGTCGGATTGCTGTAAGTGAAGATCGCATCCAGCAGCTTGCGGCCGCGGCTGCCACTCAGCCGCGACGGCACGACGTCGATGGCGGTCAGCCAGAAACCATCCGTGCTCATCTCGTTGGCGCAGTCGTAAATCCGGGGGGCGCGAACCGCGAGGTAGTTGAGCGCACGGTGCTCGTCAGTGGCGCCGTGGTTGTCGGTCATCTGCTGAATGCGGTCGAACAACTGGCGAGCGCTTTCATCCGCGCCCTTGGTCTTGGCCTTGAGCGACTTGACGATCGACCCGATGAGTGCCGGCTTGTCGAAATAATAGAGCTGGTCGAACAACAGGATCGGCAAGCCAAGCCCGCCGCACATCCCGGGCGGCGCCATCGGACCGCGCACGCCAATCACGACATCGACATTATCGCGACTGTGCGGACTGAATGCCTCCACCAGCAGCGCGAAATCGGCAGGATCGCGCGGCTGCAACAGATAGGTTTGCAGCGTTTCGATCCGGAGCACCCAGCAAAGCTGACGGACGATGTAGCGGTACTCCGGGGCCATCAGGATCTTCTTCTGCTGTTCGAATGCGCTCGTCACATCCTTCAGCAGATCGCCCTTCCGGATTTCCATCACCTGCGCCATTTCCTGTTCGAGCAACTCGCTCGACGCCAGGAAGTCGATCTCGCCGATCGCATACACAAATGACGGTGGTGCTGCCGCCTCGGTGCCGGGGATCGCGCAGGTCGGACACGGCTCGATCGCCTGCTGCGGCAACAGCGGGCCGCACACCGGATCGCCCATGCCCGGCTGCGCGGGCGTTGAAGGGTCCATGCTCGCGGGGCGCAAGACGCTCTCCGTGTCATCAATTGCGTCCATCTCACTCCCTCCCTCGTCGATGGTGACGTAGTCCGGCGTTCTGATCAGCGTGAGAAGATCATCCAGCGGTTGAGCGCAGCCGCGCGCGCTTCGCAGCCGCCGCAGGGGGGAATGCCGACCGCGGTCGCGACATGCTTGATCGCATCGCCCAGGCCGACTTCGTCGGTCACCAGACCCGGCAGCCGGATGCGTGCCGGTGGGCACTCGCGATGCGACGCTTGCGCCGGCGCGGCGTTGGCGGTTTCGCTCATGACGCAATCCTCCGTTGGCCGGCGGCCAGCATGAGCTCGTAGGCCGCCCAGGCATTGAGCAGCGGCGGCACGACGGTCCGGCGCGCGAGACCGGCGCCCTGCGCGATCGCCTTCCGCAATTGGTCCGCGCTCGCCATCGGAAACAGCGACCAAAGGAGTGCGAGCGTGCCGGTGACGAACGGCGCGGCCGCGCTCGTTCCGCCAAACGCCCGTACACGGCCGTCAGCCCCGAAACTCATGACGTCGGCACCCGGCCCCACCACACCACGCCGCCCGATCGAACTGCCGAGATTCGACGATGCCATCGGCCGTCCATCAACTCCGCATGCGCCCACCGGCAGAACCCACGGATGGCGGGTCAACGCCGAGCCGCCAACATTGCCCTGATTGCCGGCAGCTACGACGCAGATCACGCCGCGCCGCGCGGCGTAGTCGAACGCGTGATTGAGTTCGGCGACGCCCTTGGCCGAGGGATGCATGAGCGCGACGCTAAGATTGAGAATGCACGCGCCGGCATCGACTGTCGCGACGATCGCGGCCGCCAGGTCCTCCGGCGTCGCGGCGGCCTGATCGATGCCGGTACCTTCGCGAAAGATCGGCCGGATCAGGAACGTGCAAGCGGGGCAAATGGCAGGCGCCACCGAGCCGCGCGCCGCCGCCAGCACGCCCGCCACCAGCGTGCCGTGCTCACAGGCGCTGGCCGTGATGTGCCGGCAACTCCCCTCCCCTGACAGGTCACGGAAACCGGTCGCGCCGAACGCCTGATGGCGCGTCGCGACCGGGCCATCGATCAGACCGACCACCACGTCGGCACGACCCTGCGTCAACGCCATCAAGGGCCGCAACCGGACCAGTTCCAGGACGTCCATCCGCAATCTCGGAGAGCATATCCACCTATCGACAACTAATACGTGCGTATAGGGCACGCGTCAACCCGCCGCGATGCATGCGAGGAAAATTTACCGGAGCGGCAGAGGAGCCCTCAGCGAAGGACGGCGTAAATCGCTTGGAAAAAAAATTGGCCGCCCCGAGGGGCGGCCTGATGTCGGGCGCAGCTTCGTTCAGATGGTCGGATTCCACGGCACCGGAATTTCGCGATAGCCCGATCCACTCTTCTCGATATGGGCCATCGAGGGGAACGGATAGTGGAAGCCCTGCACCATCATCTTGTCCGCGACCAGCATGTCGTAAACCTTGCGGCGCGTCGCTTCGGCCATGACGGGATCCTGGTCATAGAAGGCATGCCAACCCGGATTGCGCACGAACAGGAACGGCACGTGCGTGACGTCGGCCTGCACGAACACCTTGCTCGAGCCGGACGCCACGATGTGAGAATTGTGCCCGGCCGAATGGCCGTGTGTCCCGACTGCGGTGATCCCTGGCACGACTTCCTTGCCTTCCTCGTAGGTGCGCAGCCGCTTCATCACCTCGCCGGCGAATACCCGGCGATTGTTCTTGAACAGGCCTTCCATGCGGCCCTGGGGGGCGCGGCTCATCTCGCCGTCGTCCATCCAGAACTTCATTTCCGCGGCTGGCACCAGGACCTCGGCGTTCGGGAATGCGAGCGAGTTATCCGCACGGAGCAGCCCGTTCACGTGGTCGCCGTGGAAGTGCGAAATGATGACCGCGTCGATCGCCTTGGGGTCGATGCCGGCGGCGGCGGCGTTGGTCAGGAACTGCCCGCTCGCACCTTTGCTGGAATTGAAGGCGGCTTCGCCAGTGCCGGTGTCGATCAGCACGAGCTTCTGGCCAGTGTTGACCACGATCGGATTGTACGGGCCGACGAACACGTCCTTCTCCAGGTACGCGGCGGCGAGCGCCTCATTGACCTGATCTCTGGTGGCGTTCTTCACCATGTTGTCGGGCAGTTTCATGCGATTGGCGCCGTCGGTGATGACGGTGATCTCGAAATCGCCGAGCTTGTAGCGGTAGAAACCCGGAGCCTGCCGGCCTGCAACCGGCGCGGCGGCGCGCACGGGGGACGCTGCACTGAAGGGAACGATGGCGGCGGCGGTGGCCGCGGCAACACCGGTCAAAGCAGTGCGTCGGGTGAGTTCGTTCATTGCCTTCCTCCCTGGTCGCCGCCCTGTCGTTGCGCGCCGTGGCGCTCGGGCGGTCTGAACGCAATGTTACATCATGTCAGTACGACACAGAAGGGCGCTCGTCTCCGCGGCGGCCATCATCGCGGTTCAAATCGTCGGGTTCCAGGGGACCGGAATGACCCGATAGCCGCTGCCTGCTTTCTCGACATGGCCGAGTGACGGGAATGGATAGTGGAAGCCCTGCACCAACATCTTCTCGGCAACCAGCATGTCGTAGAACCTGCGGCGCGTTGCTTCCGCAACGACGGGATCCATGTCGAACTGGATGAACCAGCCGGGATTCTGCACGAACAGCGGCACGTTGGTGACGTCCGCCTGCACCATGACCTTGGAATTGCCCGACGAAATGACATGCGAGACGTGGCCCGGCGTGTGGCCGTATGTCGCCATCGAGGTGATACCGGGCACGACCTCCTTGCCGGCCTCGTATTGCGTGACCTTGTTCCCGAGCGCACCGAACACGCGCTTGATGTTTTTGAAGTTGCCTTCGACCAGGACATTGCCGGTCGCCTTGCTCTCCTCGCCGGTGTCGTTCCAGAACTTCCATTCGCCGGCCGGCACCATCACTTCAGCGTTCGGGAACGCCGGCTTGTTGTCGGCCGTGACCAGGCCATTGATGTGGTCGCCGTGGAAATGCGAGATGATGACCGTGTCGACGGCGTTGCGGTCGATGCCGGCGGCAGCGAGATTGGTGTGGAACTGGCCGACGATGCCCTTTCTCTGCTCATAGAGCGCGGGGCCGAGGCCGGTGTCGATGACAATGAGCTTGCTGCCGGTGTTCACCACGATCGGCGTGTAAGGGACGGTGACCTTGTCCTTGTCGAGGTACATCGCCTCGAGCGCCTTGTTGACGTCCTCCCGCTTGACGTTGCGGATGAACGTGTCGGTGAGCGGATTGGCAAACGCGCCGTCCGTCACCGCAGTCACCTCGGTGGTGCCGACCTTGTAGCGGTAGAAGCCCGGAGCCTGCTTGGTGGACTGCGGCGCTTGCGCGCGCACGGGCATCGCCGCCAACGGCGTCAGGGCGGTCGCGGCCGCGGCGCCTGCGAGGACGGAGCGGCGGGTCATTTGCGTCGTATGAATCATCGACCTTCTCCCTCGGACCGCCCGGCCTCTTGTCAGCTTCCTCGCCGGACCAAGCGCTAATCGTCCGGATGCTAGACCCGGCCGCGAACCGAGAACAAGCCGGGGTGGTATTACTTAGCTGCGAAAATGACGCCTTCGCACCAGCACCGCGCGATGATACGACGCGGGTCAGGTTTCCCGGCACCGGTCGGTTCGAGCCGATACCAACCAAGTGGCGGCATACCGTCAGGGCAGCGAGGAAACCGGCTATGTACGCGTACGCCCCCTGCCCGGCCCGGGGCCTCATGCGCCTCGACTGATCGAGTTCAAAATCCCGCACATGACCGCCCCCGATCTTCCGCTAAGCAAAGCGCCGGGCACCACGGCGACCCACTATGCGTTGCTGCTCGCCGCCTTCGTCGGCGCGATCTTCGTCAGCGCCGCGCTATTGTTCGCGGTGCAGCCGATGTTCACCAAGATGGTGCTGCCACGGCTCGGTGGCGCGCCGGCCGTGTGGTCGGTGGCGATCGTGTTCTTCCAGGCGGCGCTGCTCGCCGGTTACGCCTATGCGCATGCGCTGACCCGCTACCTTCCCGTTCGGCGCGCAGTCCTGACCCACCTGGCCGTCATGACCGCCGCTGTGGTCACGCTGCCGCTCTCCATTGCGTCCGGCTGGGGCCGACCGCCCGCGGTCGGCGAAGCGTTCTGGCTGATCGGCCTGTTCACGGCGTCGATCGGGCTGCCGTTCTTCGCGCTCTCCGCCAACGCGCCGCTCCTGCAGGCCTGGTTCGCGCGCACTGGCCATCCTTCGGCCGCCGACCCGTACTTCCTGTACGCGGCGAGCAATGTCGGCAGCTTCCTGGCGCTGCTGTCGTACCCGGTATTGGTCGAACCGTTCATCCGGCTTGGCGACCAGACCCGGCTGTGGTCACTGGGCTATCTCGTTCTCATTGCGCTGATCGCCGGCTGTGGGGCGTTGCTATGGCGCTCATCGGCAAAGTTGCCGGACGCCGGCGAGGACCATGCGGCCGAGGCCGCGCTGCCGACCTGGCGGGATGCCGCGACTTGGATCGCGCTCGCGGCCGTGCCGTCCGGCCTGCTGGTCGCCGTCACCGCTCACATTTCGATCGACGTCGCGGCCGTGCCGCTGCTGTGGGTGCTGCCGCTCGCGCTCTACCTTCTGACCTTCATCATCGTGTTCGCCCGGCGGCCGATCCTTCCCCATTGGCTGGTCGTCGATGCCCAGCCGCTGTTCGTCATCGGCTTCATCTACGTGATCGTGTTCGAGCCGTTGAAGACCATCGTCGGGCTGATCGCGGTCCACCTCGTGGTGTTCTTCGTCTGTGCGCTGATGTGCCACGGCGAACTCGCGCGCCGGCGCCCGCCGGCGCGCTACCTCACCGGCTTCTATCTCTGGATGTCCGCCGGCGGCATGATCGGCGGCATCGCGGCCGCGCTCGCTGCGCCATATGCCTTCAACTGGGTCGCCGAGTACCCGATCCTGATCGCGCTCGCGGTGCTCTGCCGCCCGGGCCGGTGGTTGCCGCAGAACATCGTTCTGCGCCTCGGCCTGTTCGCGATGATCGCGGCGGGCGCGTTCGTGCTGGTCTGGTGGGCGAACTCCAGCGCGGTGATGACCGAAGCGACCTTCCACCGCATCGTCTTCGGGCTGCTCCTCGCCTGCGTGCTGTTCTGGCGCGCGCCGCTGCCGCTCGCCGCCACCGTGGCGTTTGTGCTGATCGCCGCACATGTGGTGTTCGAGCAGTCGGGGTCGCAGTCGGTGCGCAGCTTCTTCGGCATCTTCAAGGTTGTGGAATCGTCCGACGGCCGTTTCCGCGTCCTGCAGCATGGTACCACCATGCATGGTGCGCAGCGCATCCGCGACGATGCCGGACTGCCGGTGACCGGCAGGCCCGAACCACTGCTGTACTATTTCGAGGGTTCCGCCATCTCGCAGGCTGTCGAGGCGGTGCGCGAGCGGCTGGCTCCCGCGCCGATGCGTTATGCGGTGGTCGGGCTCGGCGCCGGCACGCTCGCCTGCTTCGCGCGGCCGGAAGACACCGTGACCTATTACGAGATCGATCCGGCCGCCATCCGGATCGCACGCGATCCCACACTGTTCAACTTCGTCAGCGAATGCCGGCCCGACGTGCCGATTGTGCTGGGCGATGCCCGTCTCACGCTCGAGGAGGCGCCGGACGCCAGCTACGATCTCATCATCGTCGATGCGTTCTCGTCGGACGCCATTCCGATCCACCTGCTGACCCGCGAAGCGATAGCGATCTATCTCAAGAAACTCGCTCCACATGGCATGATCGTGCTGCACATCTCGAACCGCCACCTGGAGCTCGCGTCGGTGGTCGCGGGCATCGCAACCGCCAACGGGCTCATCACCCGCATCCACGATAGCGTCGATCCCGACGAGCCATACAAATACGCCGGCCTGGTCGCGGCGCTGGCGCGCGACGACGCCGACTTCGGCGTCCTGGCGAACTCCTCGGAGTGGGAGGTTCGCGAGCCGGATCGCAAGCAATGGGTGTGGACCGACGATTATTCCGACATCGTCGGATCGGTGCTGCGCCTGCTCTATCCGTGAGCAGCGCGCGCGACGGGTGGCGGCGCGCTGCAGCCGTCGCCAAAGCAGGTCTCGTTTCGATGGAATCGATGCTCTCCGTTCGTCCCCGCGTAAGCGGGGACCCAGTGCTCCAAGCACCGAATACTTTGCCCTGGGTTCCCGCTTGCGCGGGAACGAGCGGGATAGAGCCCTAGTCGGCTCGAACGAAAGGCGCTAACTCGGCCACAGCCACCTCACGGCCAGCGCGACGACGTCGCCGAGCGTCAGCAGCACGCCAGCCCACAGAAACGCGGAAGTGAAGTTCGCGATCTGGAATCGCATGTAGGGCATGGCGAAAATGCCCGCGACCAGCGGCACCGAGGCGCGCAACGGTCCGAAAAACCGGCCGATGAATATCCCCAGCACACCCCATTTCTTCACGAAACGCTCGCCGCGCGGGATCAGGTCGGGATGGCGCGAGAGCGGCCAGATATGCGCAACCGGCGGCCCGAGCTTGACGCCAATCCAATAAGACAGCCAGTCGCCGAACGCAGCGCCGAGCGCGCCCGCGACCCATATCGGCCAGAAATTCAGGCCGCCGGAGGCGATCAGCATGCCGATGCCGACCAGCGCCGCCCACGCCGGGATGAGGAGCGAAATGAAGGCCAGCGATTCGCCGAAGGCGAGCGCGAATACCACCGGCGCGGCCCACGCCTCATGGCTCTTCACAAACTCCACGACCTGGTGGCCGTAGGCCTCGAGGCTTGCAAACATGCGGGAGGCGTCCTGACGAACAGGTCAGGGGTTTAGCCTGCCGCGATGTTCATGGCGAGTCCCGCCGGGATCGTCCCGGCCAGCGACCTCGTCAGGCCGCCGCCCGTTCGCGTTTGGCCGCGGCGTGCTTGGCGTCCTCCAGACGGAGCACCGCCATCTCATCGCTCGTCATGTCGACCTGGTTGCCGATCTTGAGTGCATCCTCGAGGATCACGGCCGCCTGCCGATAGACATCCGCGGTCGTGCGGTCGCGATAGGACGGCGGAACGTGGTCGGACACCGCGGCGGCGACCTCGCCCACCACGCGCGACGCGCTCAGCACGATGTCGGTTGCGCGCGCCGAGCCCCACTGCTCCGCCGCATCGGCGGCATGATCGCAAGCGGAGATCAGCAACAGATGTACGCCCGAATTGAGCCGGGCTTCGCTGCGGATGGCATGGGCGAGGTAGAACAGATCCTGCGGGGTCGTGATCGAGCGGCAACGATCCGCCAAATCATTCAGCCCGGCCTGCGCGAGCGCGGGCGCCAGCACATCGGTCGCGATGCGGGTCATCAGCAACTGCGCACGTTCGAGTTCGACGCTTTGCAAATCAGCCGAGCCCGCGAGGCGCGTGACGAACCGCATCAGCAATTCCTGCCGAAGGTCGTCATCGAGCGCATCGTTGAGGCACATGGCGAACAGCGACATCGGACGCGAGAACGACGCCGGGCAATCGTCGACCGATTGCACGGAGCGATACGGATAACCGGCGGCGACGATCGCCGCTTCGTTGATACAGGTGCCGCCATCGGGGCCGGGAAATTCGTGACTGCCTCGCAGCAGCTTCCAGTTCAACATCGCATTGAAATCTACCGCGGGGCGGGAGGTTCTCGCGCGCAGCAAACGGTTGAGGTCGAACATGCATATCTCCTCTCAGTTTGCTCTGTTTGGCCGCATGAATGCGTAACTATCGTGGCGCTGCGGGGGCCATCCGGTGGGTTCAAAATGAATTGATCGTAATGTTCCATCAGCAATAGTACGTGATGCCGCGTGAATCGTTGCCGCCAACTGTTCGGCAGGCGCCATGACGATGCCGCCCTCGTCCCGTGTCATAGTCATCCAAACTGATTCGCCGAACCCTGAGACGATCTACGGAACCGCATGGCCAAAACTGCAAAGTCAGCCGCAAAAACAGCCACCAAGGCAGCCCCCAAGACTCGCGACTTGTTCGCGGAACTGCCGGTTTCATCGGCACATCGCGCCGCCACACGGGCCAAGCCGTCCGCTCGCACGCCGGCGCGTGGCGGCGGCGAGACCGGATATACCGCCAAGCACATCGAAGTCCTGGAGGGCTTGGAACCGGTACGCCGCCGGCCCGGCATGTATATCGGCGGCACCGACGAGAAGGCGCTGCATCACCTGTTCGCCGAAGTGATCGACAACGCCATGGACGAGGCGCTGGCCGGTCACGCCGACTGGATCGACGTGGAACTGGAGGCGGACGGATTTCTCTCCGTGACCGACAACGGCCGCGGCATACCGGTCGACGCGCATCCGAAGTTCAAGAGCAAATCGGCGCTCGAAGTCATCATGACCACGCTGCATGCCGGCGGCAAATTCGATTCGGAAGTGTACGAGACCTCGGGCGGCCTGCACGGCGTCGGCGTATCGGTGGCCAATGCGCTGAGCGAGCGCATGGAGGTCGAAGTCGCGAGGGAACAAACGCTCTATCGCATGATTTTCGAGCGCGGCAAGCCGAAGGGCAAGCTGGAAAAGATCGGCCGCGCCCCGAACCGCCGCGGCACCAAGGTCCGGTTCCGTCCCGACGGCGAGATTTTCGGCCCCAAAGCGCATTTCCGGCCTGAGCGCATCTTCAAGATGTCGCGCTCCAAGGCCTATCTCTATGGCGGCGTCGAAATCCGATGGACGTGTGCGCCTGAGCTGTTGCGCGGCGTCGAAGGCGTGCCGGAGACGGCGAACTTTCATTTCGCCGACGGCCTCAAGGACTACCTCAGCGCGCAGCTCGAGAGCGCGACGCTCGTGCATCCCGATATCTTCACCGGCAGTTCGGGCAAGACCGGCAAGCATGGCGGCGCCGAATGGGCGATCGCCTGGACCGCCGACGTCGACGGCTTCCTGTCGTCGTATTGCAATACCATTCCGACGCCGGACGGCGGCACGCACGAGTCGGGTCTGCGCAGCGCCCTCACCCGCGGCCTGAAGGACCACGCCGAGCGCGTGGGACAAGGCAAGCGCGCGGCCGCGATCACGTCGGACGACGTGATGACCGGCGCCGGCTGCATGCTGTCGGTGTTCATCCGCGAGCCCGAGTTCCAGGGCCAGACCAAGGATCGCCTGGCCACCGCCGAGGCCACGCGCATCGTCGAACAGGCGATCAAGGACCCGTTCGATCATTGGCTTGCCGGCAATCCGGCACAGGCCAACAAGCTGTTCGATTTCGTGGTCGAGCGCGCCGACGAGCGCATCCGCCGCCGCCAGGAAAAGGAGATTTCGCGCAAGACCGCGGTGCGCAAGCTGCGCCTGCCGGGCAAGCTCGCCGACTGCACCAATACGGCGGCGCAGGGCTCGGAGATTTTCATCGTCGAGGGCGACTCGGCCGGCGGCTCCGCCAAGCAGGCCCGCGACCGTGCCTCGCAGGCAATCTTGCCGCTGCGCGGCAAAATCCTCAACGTGGCCTCCGCCGGCAAGGACAAGCTGGCACAAAATCAGCAGCTTTCCGATCTCATCCAGGCGCTCGGCTGCGGCTATGGCGCGCACTACCGCGAGCAAGACCTGCGCTACGAGAAGGTGATCGTGATGACCGACGCCGACGTCGACGGCGCGCACATCGCATCTTTGCTGATCACGTTCTTCTACCGGCAGATGCCGAAGCTGATCGACGACGGTCACCTCTATCTCGCGGTGCCGCCGCTCTATCGCCTGACCCACGGCGGCAAGACCGTCTACGCGCGCGACGACAAGCACAAGGCCGAACTCCTCAAGAAGGAATTCCACGCCAATGCCAACGTCGATGTCGGCCGCTTCAAGGGGCTCGGCGAGATGATGGCGAGCCAGCTCAAGGAAACTACCATGGACCCGTCGAAGCGCACGCTGTTGCGCGTCATGGTGGTGAACGACGAGCGCATGGGCACCGACGGCTCGGTCGAGCGCCTCATGGGCAACAAGCCCGAGGCGCGGTTCGACTTCATCCAGGAGAAGGCCGAGTTCGCGAGCGAAGAGATGCTGGATGTATAGCAGGCGTAGCCCGGATTGAGCGCCGCGGGCGGCATGCGAGCCTCCAGGGACGTCGGAGGATGCATAGCATGACCATCGGCAACCTGTTCGCCGGTATCCCGCGAGAGCTGCCGCAGGAGCAGGTAAATGCGCTTGCCGCCTCGCCCAATGTCCGGATCGAGCGCATCGTCTCGCGCGCGCACGCGAGCCCGGAGGGCTTCTGGTACGACCAGGACTGGCCCGAATGGGTCGCGGTGCTCGAAGGATCGGCCGGGCTGCAATTCGAGGATGAAGCCGCCCCACGCACGCTCGGCCGTGGCGACCATATCCTCATCCCGGCGCATCGCCGGCACCGAGTCGCCTGGACCGAAGCCGGCTGCGACACGATTTGGCTGGCGGTGCACTTTCGCGAATGACCCAGCGAGCCGCCGCAACGTACGGCGCAGCGCGGTCAGGCCGCCTGCATGGCTTTGCGCCGGTCGCGCAGTTCGAAATAAAGATTGCGCGCATAGACGAATACGCCGAACCCCTGCCCGAGAATGAACACCGGGTCGCGGATGTAGAGCGCGTAGCCGAATAGGAGCACACCGCCGCCGATCGAGAAGAACCAGAACGCGATCGGCATCACCATCTTGCCGGCGCGCTCGGAGGCAATCCACTGCACCACGAAGCGCATCGTGAACATGATCTGCGCCAGGTAGCCGAGCAGCACCCACCACTGGAACTTGGCGATGAACACGTCGTGCAGGTAGCTGCCGACCGATTGCACGAGATCAATCAGCATGCCGCTTCACCTCCAGCACGTCCGGGCACTGCGGCGCCGGCGGCGGATCAGCCACCACACGCCGAACAGATCGAGAATGCCGACCCACAGCCGGTCCCACAGGCCGTAATTCGACGTGCCGTGCAGCCGCACACGGTCGACCACGTCCACATAAGCCACGTCGAAGCCCTCGCGCCGCACCAGCGCGGGCAGGAACCGGTGCAGCCCGTCGAAATAGGGCAGCGCCAGGAACACGTCGCGGCGGAAAGCCTTGAGCCCGCAGCCGGTGTCGCGCGTGGCGTCGCGCAGCACGACGCTGCGCACGCTGTTGGCGACGCGTGACTGGAACTGCTTGAAGCCCGTCGTCTTGCGTCCGGTGCGCTGGCCGGCGACCAGGCCGATGCGCGGCGCCCGACGTCATCGCCTTGAGCAGCGCGGGAATGAAGGCCGGATCGTTCTGTCCGTCGCCGTCGAGCGTGACGATGATGGGCGCGCGGGCATACCGCACGCCGGTGCGCACCGAGGCCGACTGGCCGCATGAGGTCTGATGCCGGATGTGCCGCAGCCACGGCCGGCTCGCC
Source organism: uncultured Alphaproteobacteria bacterium (assembly GCA_963807865.1). Taxonomy (GTDB): domain Bacteria; phylum Pseudomonadota; class Alphaproteobacteria; order Rhizobiales; family Xanthobacteraceae; genus VAZQ01. The sequence goes on from CAWEDK010000022.1 coordinate 167,456, forward strand.
ATCAGCAGGGTCAGTTCGGCATCGGTGTTGTCGGTCGAGCCGTCGTTGACGTAAACGACCTCGAAACTGCATCGACTTGCCGAGCGCCTCGACGATTTCGGCGACAAGCGGCGTGATGTTGCCGGCCTCGTTCTTGACCGGAATGACAATCGACACCGCCGGCGGGGTTTCGCTGCGCGTTTCGCTCATGATCTCCGCCGCTTTGTGCCGCCGATGGGCGGTCGCGGGTGCTTCTTATGGGCCGAGAAGCTGCCGGGCAACCCTTTTGATGCGCCGGAACGAGGGCCCAGGCAGCGGCCGGACCCCGCCCTCGGGCGCCGGCGCGAAGCCCAGCCGGCGCGCCGCGAACCAATTCCTCACCAGCAGCGCGCCGAACGCGCCGACGAGCGCACCGGCCAGCACGTCACTCGGATGATGCGCCGTGAGCACGACACGGCTCACCGCGATGATCAGCGCATATGCCCACATCACCGGACGGGTGCGCGGCCAGAGCGCGCCGACTGCGACCGCCACCGCGAACGCCGTGGTCGCGTGGCCGGACGGCAAGCTGGCATATTCCGCCCGCCAGCCGAACGGCGCGAACAGGAACGGGTCGGCGCTGCCGCCGACGAACGGCCGCGACCGGCCGATGAGCCGCTTCACGATGGACACCAACAGGCTCGGCAGGCCGACCGCCAGAAACAGAAACGTCAGCCGCATCGGAAAGCGATGCCAGCACGAGCCGCGACAGGCGCGGCAGCGATGGCGCGGCCAGGAACGGAATGGCGAGCAGCAGCAGCCCGACCGGCCAGAGGAACCAGCTCGATTTGCCGAAGTCGGTCAGCCAGTCGAAGATCTCGATCAGCCAGAGCGGCAGCTGGCGCGCGGCCGTGATCGCCCAGGCATCGAACCAACCATCAGCCCGACGATCAGCGATCGCCACGCTGGCGGTAAGCCCGGGATGCACCGCCGCCCACCAGGCGGCGCCGGCGCCGCGCGCGGCGGACCGGCGCAAGAACGCCAACCAAGCCGCAACATTGCCGCGGACCCATTGCGGCCACGCGCGCGTCCGGCCCGGCGACGGCGGGCTTGGTCTGCGCGGTGAAGCTCATGGCGAGCCTCGCGACCGGTAGACCGCGATGGTGATCGGCTTGCCGGTGCCGACATTGATCGCGCTCGATGCGCGGACCCGCATCATAGCGCAGGCCGATCGCTTCGGCGCGCTGCGAGAAGTTTCTCTCCTGCCGGGCCTCGATGAAAGCGAAGCGGCAGGCGCCGCCACGCAGGAACTCGGCGGCGCCCGCGGCGTCGGTGAGCTCGGTCGAGGTGCCGGCGAGAAACACCAGGCTCGGCTCCTGATAACCGGCCGACGGCCGCCACCGGCTCGCGGCAGCCGCTGTCGCGCAGAATGCGCGCCAGCGTGACGCTCGGAAACAATTGCGTCAGCGACGGCACGATCAGCCCGAACATCGCGACGCCGATCAGGATGCCGGCGGCGATCGCCCGCAGCAGCGAGATTTCCGCGCCGTCGGCCTCGATAGAACCGCCAGGCCAGAAAGCCCATCACGCATGCGGCGCCGATCACCGGCCAGACCAGCAGTCCGAACTGCCGACCGACCAGGATCAACGCGGCGAGTCCGCCAAGCCCCGCCAGCAGCGGCACCAGGAACCATCCGATCACGCCCGGCTGCAGCCAGCGGGCGCGCGACAGACCGTCCGTTCACGACCACGCCGGCGATCAGGATGGCGATCGCCGGATAGAGCGGCAGGACGTAGTGCGGCAGCTTGGTCACGACCAGCTCGAACACGATCCAGGACGGCACCAGCCAGGCGAGCAGGAACTTGGTCTCCGGCTCGCGGCGGGCGGCATAGACCGCGGGCGTCGCCAGGGCCGCAAGCGCGGCGCCCGGCCAGAATGTCAGCCAGAACAGCAGGAAGTAGTATCCGGGCGGCGCGCCGTGCGATTCCTGGCCGCTGCGCGACCTTGCCGAGCAGGTCCTGACCGACCGCGGCCGCGAAGAACTCCTCGCCCGCTTGCCAGAAGATGGCGACGAACCACGGCAGCACCAGCAGCACAAACCAGGCAATCCCGGCGAGCGGCTTGAGCGCCAGCAGCCAGCGCGCGGAGCGGTCGACCACGACCAGCGTGAGCACCGCAAGCCCGACCACCATCAGGTTGACCGGGCCCTTGAGCAGCACGCCGGCCGCCATCGCGGTCCAGAACACCGCGGCCAAGCTTCCATCGCCCGGCGGCGTCGAGCGTCTCGCGCTGTGCCGGCAGATAGACGCGCGCCAGCGCGCCCATCGCGGCGACGATGGTGAGCAGCAGCATGGCGTCGGTCTTGGCAAGCAGCCGCTCGATCGCCAGCAGCACGCAGCTTGCCATCATCAGCGCCGCCAGCACGGCGGCGCGCCGCGAGACGAACGCCAGCGCCGCCCAATAGGTCAGCGAGCACGGCGCCGATCGCTCCGAGCAGGGAGGGAATGCGGTAGAGCCAGATGCGGGTGCGGCGCCTCCTCTACGCCCAGCGCCTCGGCGCCGCGCACGATCGCGGCCTGCAGCCAATAGATGCCGACCGGCTTCTTGTAGCGGACCTCGTCCTGAAAGCGGATGTCGATATAGTCGCCGCTCTCGACCATCTGCTTGGTGGCCTGCGCGAAACGCGCCTCGTCGCGGTCGACCGGCGGAATGCTGAAGAAGCCCGGCAGGAAGCACAGCAGCGACACGACGAAGCAGCAACGCCGACTGCCCGCCGATGCGAGCCGGTGGCGATAGTCGACGATCGCTTTGGGATTGAGCGTCGTCGCGGCTTGCTGCCGTTCGCCGCCGGCTGTCAGCGACATCGCATCTATCCCTGCTGGACCAAACATGCGGCGCAAAGCGTGCGCAGCACGCCCTGCCCGACCTTCGGGTCGGGATGCGATATTCCGCGACATGGCGCTTGCGCCGTTCAGACGCGCCCGGCGATCAGTTCCGATAGGACGGATCGCGCCGGTCGAGCATCCGCTTGAGCGCCGGCCACTCCAGCGAGCCGTGCGGCTGGCGCTTACCCTTGGCGTCAGGCGACGGCATGATGGCGAGCTGCGTGTTCGAGCGCGCAATCACCTCCTGCGGCGGCATGTTGATCTCGGCATTGCAGGCCATTGCCAGAAGCTGCGTCTGGCAGGCGCGCTCCAGCCGGTAGATGTTGTTGAACGCCTGGCCGATGGTCTTGCCGACCGCCAGCAGGCCGTGATTGCGCAGGATCATCACCTCGCAGTCGCCGAGATTGTCGACCAGCCGTTTTCGCTCGTCGAGATCGACCACAACACCCTCGAAATCATGATAGGCGATCTTCGGCCAGCGCATCGCGGTCTGTGTCATCGGCAGCAGCCCGCACTTGAGCACCGACACCGCCATGCCGGCGTTCGTATGGGTATGAAGCACGCAGCCGACATCGTGGCGCGCGCCGTGGATGGCGCTGTGGATCACATAGCCCGGCAGATTGACGCCGAACTCGGGATTCGAGTTGGCGAGTGATCTTGCCGTCAAGATCGACCTTGATCAGCGACGAGGCGGTGATCTCCTCGTACATCATCCCGAACGGATTGATCAGGAAGTGTTCTTCGGCGCCGGGCACGCGGGCCGAAATATGGTTGAGATGCAGGTCGGTCATTCCGAACATATCGACCAGCCGGTAGGCCGCGGCGAGATCGACGCGCGTCTCCCACTCCAGCGGATCGATTCCCGGCGGCGGGGCCGCCTGCACGGTGGCAGGGTTGATCTTCGCAACAGTGTTCATCGATAAGCTCCTCGTGCCCGTCACCGGCTAGCCTGGTTCAGGTTTCAATTGGGCTGAATCTTAGCCTCAGTAATGACCTTGCGCCACATCAACACATCCGCGTCGTAGATTTTCTGCAGGTCTTCCGGCGTGCCGGTTCGCGGTTCCATGATCAGTTCGCGGAATCGCTTCTGGATTTCCGGCGTCGCAATCGCGCTGTTGATCACGTTGTTGATCTTCGCCACGATGTTTGGCGGCGTCTTGGCCGGCGCCACGATGCCGTTCCACGAATAGGTCCAGTAGCCCGGCACGCCGCTCTCGGCAACCGTCGGCACGTCCGGCAGGAACGGTACGCGCCGGTTGGACGACACGGCGATCGCCCGCAACGTTCCAGCGTTGATCTGACCGATGACGCCCGGAATGGTCTCGAACGCCGCCTGGATGTTTCCCGAGGCAAGCCCGGTGATCACCTCCCCGGTCGTCCGGAACGGCACGGTCGGGACGTTAAGGCCGGCCATCGCGACGAAGTTCAGCGTCGAGAGGTTCTGCGCCGTACCGACCGCGATCGAGCCGAAATTGAACTTGTCGGGATTGGTCTTGGCGGCCTCGATCACGTCGCGCACGGTCTTGAGCGGGCTGTCCTTATGGACGAACAGCACGAAATCGAACGTGGCCATCGGCCCGACCGGCGTGAAGTCGCGCGACCAGTCGTAAGGCAGCGATTTGAACATCGAGGTCGCGATGGCATTCTGGCTGCTTACCCAGAGGAGCGTGTGGCCGTCGGGCTGCGCGCGCGTCAGCGCCAGCGCAGCGTTGGAAGCCCCGGCGCCTGGCAGGTTCTCGACCACGACCGCCTGTCCGGTCGATTGGGTGATGACCTGACCAATTGCCCTGCCAGCGATGTCGCCTAGGCCACCCGGCCCAAATCCCATCACCAGCCGGATCGGACGCGAGGGAAACTCCTGCGCGCTGGCCGCGACGACGAGACCAACTCCCACCACGGCCGCCGCGATCAAACGCACCGCCTGCGATCCAGCCATGTCGATTCTCCCGCGGATCATGTCGGCGCTCAGCGCTTGATCGGCGCAAACGGCGCCGGCGACATCAGCTTGGATTCCTGCGTCAGCAGATATCCGGCCTCGGCGTTCTTCTCGATGTAGGCCTGCCATTCCGGATCGGAATACATCGCGGCGCGCTTGCGGTTGCGGTCTTCAGCGTTCTCGTAAACCCAGATGTGAACGTAGGAATTGACGTCACCGCTCTCGGCCACCAGCCAGGCCAGCGGTTCGCCGAAATGTCGCTTCTGCACGGCGAAGCCATGCTTTTCATAGAGCGCCATCTGCTTGCGCAGCGTGCCGGCGCGAACCGTGTAGGTACGATGATCCAAGAGCATATTCGAGCCTCGTCGCGTGAGCGTTTCCGCGCGCAACCTACATGCCGCGACCGAGCTTGGGAACTGCCATGGCGACGCGCCGAGGGCACGCCTATTGCAGACGCACGACGACGCTGTCGGTCGCGCCTTTGGCATCCATCACGGTGAGCCGCACGAAGCCTGGACCATCAGGCTCGAAGAACAACGTGCGCCGGCCGCGCGTATCTTCGATCGGCAGGCCGTTGACCAGTACGGTCAATGGCCCAACGCCGCCCAACACCTTGAGCGCGATCGGATCGGGCTTGCCGTCGCCGGCGGTGGCGAGTTCGAGCCGCGCTCCATGCGGTGGAAACATGATGCGCAGCGGCGGGTCGCTGCTGTCGCCCGCGAGCGCACCCGGCCGGAAGTGCTGCAGCGGTGGCGGCAGCTTCGTGCTCGACGCAATAAGGACGCCGCGCGGCGCTGCCGGCAATGCCGCCGGCAGTTTTCCGGTGCGGAAGAACGCGTCGAACAGGATCGGCGCGGCGGCAGTGCGGCCGAGCAGGCCCGGCACCGGCGCACCGTCCGGCCGTCCGACCCAGACGCCGATCGTGCGCTTGCCGTCAAAGCCGACGGCCCAGGCGTCGCGATAGCCATAGGACGTGCCGGTCTTGTAGGCGATGCGGCCGCCGGCGGCATTCTCGGGCGGCGGCGTACCGAGCAGCACATTGCCCACATACCAGGCGGCGACCGGGTCGAGGAGCCGGTGCGGGACCGGGACGTCCGACACATCGTCGAGCCGCTCGGTCAACGATATGGCGGTGCCGAGGCGCGCGAGACCCGCATAGAGGCCCACCAAGTCCTGCAGATTGATGCCCACCCCGCCGAGGCCCATGGCGAGCCCAGGCACCTCGCCCTTAGGCAAGACCAGCGCACCGCCGGCCTGCGCCAGACGCGCGGTGAAACGGCTGGCGCCGACCTTGTCGAGCACCGCCACCGCCGGGACGTTGAGCGACATCTGCAAGGCCCGGCGCACCGTGACCGTGCCCTGGAAGGTCAGATCGAAATTCTCCGGCGCATAGCTGCCATAACGGACCGGACGGTCTTCGATCATCGATTCCGGGTGAATGAGCCCGTCCTCGAAACCGAGGCCGTAGATGAACGGCTTGAGCGTCGAGCCAGGCGAGCGCATCGCCTGCGTCATGTCGACTTGGCCAGCGCGGCGGATGTCGAAGTAATCGGCAGACGCCACGCGCGCCAGGACTTCGCCGCTCTCATGATCGACCGCCAGGATTGCGACCGACATGTCGGGGCCGAGCGCCCGCGCGCGATCGCGCGCCAAGTCCTCCAGCATCTTCTGAAGCGGGGCATCGATGGTGAGCCGATGCACGCGCCGCGCGGGCGCCGACGCCACCACCGCATCGGCGGCGTGCGGCGCCAGCAAGGGCATGGGCCTGCGGCCATCCGGCACCGGCTCGTGCTTGGCACGCTCGATTTCATCCGCCGGCACCGCACCCGCGGCGGCCACACGCTCGAGCACGCGATTGCGCGCGCTGCGCGCCGCTTCGGCAGAACGGTCGGGCCGGCGCTGCTCGGGCGATTGCGGCAACGCGACCAGCAAGGCTGCTTCGCCGAGCGTCAGACGACGCGGCTCCTTGCCGAAATAAGCGAGCGACGCGGCGCGGATGCCTTCCAGGTTCCCGCCATAAGGCGCGAGGCTGAAGTAGAGCGCGAGGATGTCGTCCTTGGACAGCCGGCGCTCGATCTCGACCGCCCGCACCATCTGGCGGAGCTTGGCCGCGAGGCTGCGTTCGGCGCGCGGCTCGAGCAAGCGCGCCACCTGCATCGTGAGCGTCGAGGCGCCCGACACGATGTGTCCGCTGCCAACGAGTTGCGACACCGCGCGGCCAAGCGCCAGCGCATCGACGCCATGATGACTGGCGAACCGCTTATCCTCATAGGCGAGCAGCATGGCGAGAAGGCGTGGGTCGACATCGTCGCGTGTCGCCGGCAGCCGCCAGCGCCCTTCGGACGTGGTGTAGGGACGTAGCAGCCGTCCTTCCCGATCGACGACCAGCGTCGAATAGCTGAGATTTTCCCCGAGCGGTGCCGGGCCGAGCAACGCGATCCAGGTTGCGAACGCGGCAACGACCGAAGTGATTGCTAGCGATGCGATGACGAGGCTTGTGCGAATCCTTCGCCATACAGTCGGTCGGTCCCCTCCCCCCTTGCGGGGGAGGGTTAGGGAGGGGGGTGGCAACTGGGAAGCTCTATCAGAAAGAAAATACCCCCCTCCCGGCGCGCGATGCGCGCCGACCTCCCCCTCAAGGGGGGAGGTGGAGACTGTGTCCGGCGCGCGACCTCTGTTCATTGGAACCAAGCGTGATCACGAGCCCATATCAGCAGCCACGTGCTTTGCATCACCTTGCCGCCGTCACCTCGAGCGAGCCAGTGGCGGTGCGGCCGAAGCGATCGGGCCGATACATATCCTCGACATAAGCCTGCGGCTGCACGTAGCGGCCGAGTGAGACCGCGCGCACCACATACGCCACCGCGAACACCGCAGGATCGCCGGCCTTGCGTTCGAACGCCGCGCTGAAACGGTCGTCGCGGAATTCGGAATGCACCGGATCCTGGGCATCCTCGATCCACGCCAGCCGGCCGGTCTCGCCGGACGACACCAGCCGCGGATTGTCGATCTCAAAGCCCGCGGGCAGATAGTCGGCGACGATGATACGACCGAACTGCGGCTGCGGCTCGGTCATCCGCAGCACCACGACGAAGCGGTCGTTCTGCTTCGCGCGGCTGGCGTCGACCGGCTTGCCGTCGAACATGAAGTAGCGCCGCTCGATCTTGAAGCCGCGCTCGGCCGCGGGCTCAGGCTGCGTCGGTGCGCCCGATACCGTGACCACGGCCTGCAAATCGCCCTCGCCTGTGTTGGTGACCTTGAACGGCTGCGTGAGCTCGGCTGCCCGCAGGTTGCGGTTGAGCAGCGCCTTGCGTGCGCTCGCCGTTCACGTCGAGCGACACCTTCTGCGCGTCTTTGGCGAGCGCACGAGCGGCCATCACCATCCAGGCGTTCTCCTGTGTCGACGTGAACGCCGTCTGGCCACGCGCCGCCTCCACCCGCAGCACGGCATTCGAGATCGTGGCAGTCGGGGCGCCGCTTTCCGATGCCAGCGTCACGAGCGCAGCCGCGTCGCGCAGCACCGAACCGTAGTCGCTGCGGCCGTCGCTTTGTACCGGCTGCTGCGTGAGCGCGGCCAGCGCGGCCGCGTAGATGCGTTCCGCGCGCCCGCGGTCGCCGAGCATCGCCAGCGCGGCGGCGAGCTGCGCCTTGGCCATCGGAGTCGCGAAGGCATCGAGCTTGGTGTCGGCGTAGTAACGCAAGTCGCCGATCGGCGCTGCGCCATTGCGAGCCAGCACGTAGAGCGCATAGGCAAGATTGCGCCCACCGTCCTTGGCCGGATCCGGCGCATTGCCGACGAAGTTGCGCAGCCGTTCGAGCGCGAGCTTGAACGCAACGTCGGCGACCGGGAAATTTTTCTCCCGCGCGCGCGTCAGGAAATCGCTGACATAGGCATCGAGCCAGACGTCGTCGCCGCCGGCCGACCACAGGCCAAACGAGCCGTTCGAGCCCTGGCGCGCGAGCAGCCGGTCGATCGAACTCGCGAACGCGCTGATCGACCGCGGTGTCGAACGCCAGGTGCGCCGCTGACGCCAGATCGTTGACGTAGAGCAGCGGCAATGCCCGGCTGGCAATCTGCTCCGAGCAGCCGAACGGATAGCGGTCGAGCGCCGCCAGCAGCGCCGCGGCATCGAGCGCACTCGACAGTCCGACCGACAGCGCGACGCGTCCGGTGCCGGGTACGAGGTCGGCGAACAGATCGTTCGACAGCGTCAGGCTCTCGCCCTTCGCCAATGGCTTGACGGTCCGGCGCGCAAGAATCTGCGTCGCCGGTTTGACGGCCAGCGCATAGCTGCGCTCGATCGCAAAACCGCCGGGGCCGCTGATACGCACGGTCATATTCGCGGTGCCGGTGCCGGATGCGGTCAGCGGGATGCTGACAGCGCTCCGCTGCCGGGCGTTGAGCCGGACGGTCTGCGGTGCGCCCCCGCCTACGACATCGACGCCCTCGCTGCGCACCGCGATCGCATAGTCGCCCGTGGGGCCTTCGACGTTGTCGAGGTCGAGGTGCATGGACGCGCGATCGCCATTGAGCAAGAAGCGCGGCAAGGTCGCGGTCAGCACCACCGGATCGCGGACGATCAGGTCGCCGACCCCGCGCCCAACCTTGTCCTTGCTCCAGGCAATCGCCATGACCCGGATCGTCCCGGCAAAATCGGGAACGTCGAAAACGATGTCGGCCGTGCCGTCGGGATTGACGGTCGTAACGCCCGAATAGAGTGCGAGCGGCTTCTGCGTGGGCGGCGAGCCCTGCAGTTCGGCGCCGAGCACGTCGCCGCCGGTCCTGATCTGCCCGCGCGTCCCCTGCATACCGTCGATGAGCTGGCCGTAAAGATCGCGCAGATCGGTCGTCAACCGGCGCTGGCCGAGATAATAATCGTCAGGCGCGGGCGGCTTGTAGTTCGTCAGGTTCAGAATGCCGACGTCGACGGCGGCGACGACAACGCGCGCCTCCTCGCCCGCAGCGAGCCCTTCGATCTTGAGCGGAATACGCAATGCGGAATTCGGCCGCAGCACCGACGGCAGGCCGAGATTGATCGCCAGGGTGCGGGCCTTGCGGTTGATCGCGAACCACTGCACGCCGATGGCGCGGCCGGGCATGCGCTGTGCCTGGGTGTCGAGCGGCCGCCGCAAGGTCGCAACCAGATAGGCGCCACTGCCCCAGTCGTTGCCGACCGGCACGCGCAACTGCGTGACGCCCGGCTGCACGTCCTGGGTAATGGTGCTGATCAGCCGGTCCGCGACGACGTTGAGGGTCACCTTGCCGGCCGTGCGCGCGGTCACCGCAACCGTCATGCTGTCGCCCGGCGCATACTCCGGCTTGTCGAGCGCGACCTCGAGCAGGTCGGGCGTATCGGCGCTCGCTTCGGCGTACCAGCCGGCGTCGAATGTGACCGAGGTGGCCGGGCCATTCCGGTCCGGCGTGGTGACTTCCAGGCGATAACGGCCCCACTGCAGCGGCAGCGAGATGCGAGCCGGCCGGTCGGCCGCGACGTCGAACTGTCCGTCGGCGACGCGCTTGGTGGTCTTCACCGGCTCGAACTGCCATGAGCCGTCGCGCCGGTAGTACTGGTAGCGCGTTTCGACTTTCAGCAGCTCGTACCGCAGCCCCCTGCGCGCGACCGACGTGCCGTCCGGCGCCGCGACCACGACTTCGAACGCGGCGTTCTCGCCTTCACCGAGCGAGCGCCCGGAGAACAACGGCTTCACCCCGATCATCGCCGTGGCGGGCGTTACCGGCAGCACGAGCTTGCGCTCGACCGCGCGTCCGCCCGGCTCGTTCATCCGCACCGTAACCTGGGCTTCGAGCGCACGGGTGGTGACCGGCTGCTTGTCGAGCGTGAGCGCGAAGCGCGCCTTGCCGGCCGGATCGGTCTCCGGAAGGTTCTCCAGCGGCTGGCGGCTGGTCTCGACATCCTCGTCGCTCAAGCCGAATTGGAAGCGCGGAAAATTCGGCCGTTCGCTGGCGGGCTTCACCACCACCTCGCCGTCAAGTTCGAGCTTGGCGGCCGGCGCGCCGTAAAGATAACGGCCGTCGATCGTGATCTCAGCCGGGCTCGTGCGCGAGATGCTCTTGGCTCTCGAAGCGAGACTGAATTCCAGCCGGTCGGGAACGTAGTCTTCGACCATAAAGGTGGTCTCGCCAACCGCCGCGCGCTTCGGATCGGTGTAGGCGCGAACCCGCCAGGTGCCAGTCGGCGCGGAGGGAACCAGCGGTACGGTCAGCGCACGGCCGCCGACGCCCTGATCGGCCACCACAGTGCGGCGATATTCGACGCCGTCCGGACGTTCAACCACCAGCGTGACCGGCACACCGAGGGCCGCGAGCCCCTGCGGGTCGCGCAACAGCGCCGTCAGATGCACCTCCTCACCGGATCGATACACGCCGCGTTCGGCATAGACGAACGCATCGAGGCCGGCCGGAACCTGCCGGCCCGAAACACCGCGATCGCTGAGATCGAAGGCCGGAGCCTTGAGACTGAGGAAGGCGTAGTCGCCGCGGATGTCGCTGACGACCAGCATGGCCGGCGCGAGCGCGCCTTCGCCGCGCGTCAGGCCGGGTTCGAACTGCACATGACCAGTGTCGCTCGCACGCTTGGTCGACAGGATTTCGTTGCTGCGCGACATGAGCCGGACCAGCACGGCCCCTTTCGGCTGTGCGGTCTCGAGCGAATGAACGAACACGTGGATGCCGTCGTTGCCAGAGAACGCGGTCAGTCCCAGATCCGAGACGATGAACCACTGCGTCGCGATCTCGTCGTACCGATCCGCGGCGCCACCGGCGGGCTCGGCCACTATCACGTAGACGCCGGCCGCGAGTTGCGGAAGCACCTCGCTGACCGGGAAGGCCGTGGTGACGTCGGAATTGAGCACCTGCTCGACCTTCATCTCTCCCTTCCAGACCTGCGAGCCCCGCTCCTCGGTCAGACGGCCGATGTCGTAGCGGTCGAGGTTGCGCTGGAAGTCGCGCCCAATCACGGTGTCGATGAGGTTGCGATCGCCGATGCGATAAATCTCGAGTGCGACCGCCGTGGTATTGACGCTGACGACCGGAATGCCGAGCTGTCCGGCGCGGGGCAGCACATACGACTTGCCGGTGAAGCGTGCGGTCGGCTTGCGGTCGCGCACATAGACGTTGAACTCGGCGGATTTCGCCAGGGTCTCCTTCACCACCGACGGGATGCCGGCGCGCAGCGTGATAGCATAGCGCTCGCCGTGCTTGAGGCCCTCGACGCACAACTGGCGGTCCTGGGCGGTCAGAGCGGGCTTGTCCTGGCCGGCGACGGCGACGAACGGCGAGAAGTCGATGCGACGGCCGGCAAGCCCTTCGGAGAACTGGAAGCACACCCGCGGCGAGGCGGCGTCCGAATCGACCGTGTAGTCGAGCAACCGGAAGCCGTATTCCTCGCGCATGCGTTCATATTGCTGACGGACGTCGGCGACTTCGCGCAGATCGAGCGAGATGCGAAGCGCATCCAGCGCCGGCCGCCACACCGCGCGGTCGGAATAGCTGCGTGCGATCACCACCAGGCTGTCGGCTTCCTCGGCGGCATTTCCGCTACTGCGCTGATAGGCGATGTAGGCGGCGGCGGCGGCCCGCTCGAGCAGCTCGGCGCGTTCGCGATCGTTGCTTGGACGAATCTGCAGCACGGATTTGGCGAAGCGCAGCCAGTTGGCGCTGTCGTCCGGCGCGGCGACGACAAGCTGCCCGAGAATCTGCATGCCGGTGCGGAAGTCGTTGCGCTGGAAGGCGGCGTCAGCTTCCCGCCGCAACGCGACGGCGGTCTTGGTGACCGGCCCGGCCTCACCCTTGATCTGCGCTTCGAGTTTGATGGCGGCGTCGGCGAGGTCGTCGCGCTTGTACGGCTTGTCGGCGGCAATGACGGAGAAGGACAGCAGAATAACCAGCGCGGCGGCAACAACACCGCGAACAAGCGCAAACATGGGGAACCTCCGGCCGCAGGGGTGGGGGATTGCCGTGCGGGCCGGTCAAGATCATCGCGCAAAGATGTCGAGGTCGTGACCGATTGGCCACTCTGGCGCGGTGCGGACGGTGCGTCGCGGAGCGCGCGGTCTTACCACATGATGCGGTAAGCCACTGGCGCAACGAGACGATTTCGGTTCCGGCACGGAACCCAAAACGACTGAACCCGGCCGCGCGACTTACCCCGGTTTCGGAGTACACTGTGGCAACGAGCCGCGCATTTGAAGACGGCTCTGCCAAGGAGGAAACCATGAAGCAAGACCGCAGGACGTTCCTGAAGACGGCGAGCGTCGCCGGCGTCGCAGCCGCCACCGGCCTGCCCGCCGCCACCGCGGCTCGTGCGCAGGCGACCGCGCCGGCAAGCAGCCGCGCCGAACTTCCCAAGGGCCTGACATTTGCGACGCTGCGTGGCCCGGACGGCTACGGGCTTGGGCTGCGAACCGATCGCGGCGTGCTCAACGTCGCCGCCGCCGAGCACGACTTCCGCGAAGGCGCACCGACGTCGATCGACGCCGTGTTCAAAGGCGGCGGCGACATTTCGGGCCTCAACCGCCTCGTCGCCAAGGCCCGCGCCAGCGCGACGCCCGACCGCTACTTCATTCCGGTCGACAAGGCGCCGTTCGGGCCGTGCGTCACCAATCCCGAGAAGATCGTCTGCATCGGGCTCAACTACCGCAAGCACGCGGCGGAAACCGGCAACCCGGTGCCGAAGCAGCCGATCCTGTTCAATAAATTCAACACCGCGCTGAACAATCATGGCGGCACGATCAATGTCACCGAAGAGGACGCCATCCAGTTCGACTACGAGGCCGAGCTCGTGATCGTCATCGGCCGCACTGCCCGCAATGTCAGCGAGGCGGACGCGCCGAAGTACATCTTCGGTTACGCCACCGGCAACGACTTCACGGCCCGCGACCTGCAACGCCGCTCGACTTAGTGGATGCTCGGCAAAGCGCTCGACGGTTCGGCGCCGGTCGGCCCCTGGCTGATCACTGCCGACCAGGTCGACGGCGATAATCTCAAAATCGAGTGCCGCGTGAACGGCGAGGTGCGCCAGTCGTCGAGCACCTCGGACATGGTATTCAACTGCAAACAGCTCGTGAGCTACATTTCGAGGTACATGACCCTCAAGCCGGGCGACATCATCTTTACGGGCACGCCCGAGGGAGTGATCTCTGGCTATGCGAAGGACAAGCAGGTCTGGCTCAAGGCCGGCGACAAGCTCACGACGTCGATCGAGAAACTCGGCGATCTCAGCTTCACGCTGACCTGACGGCCGGGGCAAACGGCCCGGCCGCGCACGGCGGCCCGGCCAAATCTTGCAAGCCTTGCTGCGTTGGGTCTTCCGTCCGCCCTTGCGCCGTGCCTGCGCGGAAGCCCACGCGGCTGCCATGCCGCGGACCGCCGAAGTTGCCGCCAATTGCCAAATCAGGGCAATCGCAATACATCCAGCAGTGTCGGCCCCGTAGCTCAGGGGATAGAGCAACAGCCTTCTAAGCTGAAGGTCGCTGGTTCGAATCCAGCCGGGGTCGCCAGCACTCAGCCGGCCTTTCCTTAAGAACCCTGGACGCTATCAGGCTTTGCAGCATGCTGGCGGCATACCCGCGACAGCGTCCAGGTCCAACAACAGCCTCTACGTCCTTTGCCGCTACCCACGGGAGGGCTGGACGCCCGATTGTGCAGCGGGGGCGACCTTCTTTGGCTCGGTCAAGCGGACTGCAAGCAGCCAGGCAAGCCAAAGAATGGCGAAATACAAGCAGAGAAACACGGTCATGCTCAAGCTCGGCGAGATTTGCTCGATCCAAAGGCTGATGAGGATTGAGCCAATCGTGCCGACGACGATGAGGGCGATGTAATAGATGATCAGAGTCATGTTGATCCCTTGAGGAACGGCCGTCGGCATCACAGGACGGGGTCCGAGACGAGACGGCGCGAATGCGGATTGGTGGCGATGCAGGGTTCGTACCCCACGGCCCGTGGGAATCACGAAACGCGCCTAAATCAGGCGCATTCGAGCGAACCGCTGGGCTATGTTTTAGAAGAGCTCAGGCGGCGCGCGCGGTCGAGCAGCGCAAGCCACGGGCGCTCCGCCAACGTAACGCGGGGCCATTTCGTGCCCCGTGGCGGACAGATCATCGTGCGGCCAAAAGACGATCGCACTCGCCCGGTAAGCCTTCTTCGGGGGGCCTTCTTCATCGGCCAGTTCGCTCGCGCCGCCAGCAAAGGCGTGACGATGGTCGAGCGGTTGCCCTTCAAAAGTGAGAGCGCTGGATCCGAACTGAGTTTCGCTCGTGAACCCGCGAGCGCCACTGTCGCTGAACAGCAGCAACAGCGGCAGCACCAGCGCAATCAGCAGCAAATGGTGGCGACGGGCCATGAATAACTTCGCCTCGGACCTGAACCTCGGCCGGTCCTGGCGCGCAACGTAAGCGGAATGCCGTCGGGTCACAAGCGGCCTGGTGGCGCCTTCGCAACTCCGTGGTGGCGGTAGAGCTTTGCGACCGCGGTTTTCCGCGCTCCGAGCGCTCGGAACTCTCTAGGTGGTCGCATGGTCCGGAGAGGTTTGCAGGGGCAAGCTCTTGAAATATAACGCCGCGCCCAGTTCATGCGGGGTCGCCCACTGCACGCTCAGCCCCCTTCCCTTCCGGCGCCCTGCGGCGAGTTGACAAAATGACGATCGAAGATGCCCGGCCGCCCGCTCCCACCGCGAGCAACCGCGATAGCCCGGTCGACCGCGCCGGCGCGCCGTTTCGCCGGAACGTCATCATCCTGCTGCTGCTCGCGGCCGGATACGCGCTCACCATTCTGGTGTTCCAGCCAGGCTACCCGACGCTCGACGCCCGATACGTCTACACCGACGCCAAGACCTGGACATTCGCCGACTGGCAATCGCCGGTGATGACGTTGCTGTGGTGGCTCATCGATCCGCTCGCGCCGGGCGCGTGGAGCATGTTTCTGCTCATCGCGTCGCTCTACTGGCTGGGCTTCGGCATCCTCGCACTCACGATCGCGCGTCAGGCGCCTTGGCTCGGCATCGCAACGCCATTCCTCGCGTTTGCTCCGCCGGCATTCTTCTTCGTCGGAATCATCTGGCGTGACATCCTGTTCGGCGTGGTCTGGCTGGTCGCGGCTGTGTTGCCCTTCGCGGTCGCAGGGCGCGACACCCGTCTGCGCGTTCCGGTCCAGATCGTCGCCCTGCTGCTGGTCGCGCTTGGCGTCCTGCTGCGGCCGAACGCTATTTTCGCGGGAGCTATCCTGGCGATCTATGCACTATGGCCGGCACGCTTCGATCTCCGGCGCGCCGCACTCTGGTTCCTGCCCGCCGTCATCGCCTGTTACGCCCTCGTGCCGGCGGTCTACTATGGGCTGATCGGCGCCAAGCGCACCAATCCGCTGCACTCGGTCATGGTGTTTGATCTTGGCGGCATCACGCATTTCACCGGCGAGAACCAGTTTCCCGTGGCATGGAGCGACGCCGAGACCGCACTGCTCACCAGCAAGTGCTACGACGGCAAATTCTGGGACGTGTACTGGTACAAGGAGCCCTGCCAGTTCGTGATGAAACGTCTCGAACGCCCGGACGACGTTATCTTCGGCACGTCCCGGCTCTCAGGCGCCTGGCGTCAAGCGATTATCGCGCATCCCCTCGCCTACCTTCAGCACCGTGTGACGTTCATGTGGAATTTCCTCGCCCGGCCGAACCTGGTCTTGCCGTATCTCGATTGGGAAGGTCCGCAGGCAACCTACGGCAACACCCGGTTTTTCCGTCCTCTGCTCGACCTGCACCAGCGCATCGAACGGACGATCTGTTCCGGTCCGGCTTATGGCTCGTGCTGGCCCTGGCGATCGGCGCAGCGGCGTGGCCGGTGCGGGCAACGCCAGCCGGCGCATTCGCGGTCGGTGTGACCGCGTCCGCCGCCGTTTACGTCATGACTTTTTTCGCGGTGGGGGTGGCATCGGATTTCCGCTACGCCTACTGGTGCGTGCTGGCGGCACTTGCCGGCGCCGTTGCGGCACCGGCCGCATGGCTAAGTCGCCGGGAGTCGTCCCCTAGCGCCGCTGCCGGCACGCCAAAGCCGCTGGTTCTCCAACAGCCGCTCGAACACGCCGCGCGATCCGGCGACCATACTGTCGACGATCCTGCGTCCGAGTTCGGCCGAAGCGCCGCGCGGCTCGCCGATCACGCCGTGTTCGGCGAGCCGGGGATCGTCGCTCCGCCACGGCCAGGTGGTCCCGCGTTCGAACACCAGCGCCTCGATGGTTGCCTTGTCGGCGCGCTTGCGCAGCCGCTCGAGCTTGTCCCGCCGCACCAGGTGCGGCGCGAATTCCAGCATGATCGATGTTTCGCCAGCGCCGCCGTGAACGTCCGGGTCCGGCGCTTTCACCTTCGCCAGATCGAGTGGATGGATCACGCAGACAGTTGAGCGCGCCGTCGTGCGTGAGATCGCGAACAAGCGTCTCCAGCACGCCGCGGTTGCCGCCATGACCGTTGACGATCGCCAGATTGCGCGCCGGCAGGCTGCGCACGATCTCCTGCGCCAGGTTGCGCACGAGCGCGATGAAGTTCTCGATCGTGAGGCTGAGCGTCCCCGGCGCCCAATCGTGCTCGCGCGAGACACTGATCGAGACCGTCGGCAGTTGCCAGAGATCATGGGCATCGCCCCATCGCGCAACGATGCGCCGCGTCAGTTCCTCGGCGATCACCACGTCGGTGTTGAGCGGCAGGTGCGGCCCGTGCTGCTCGATCGCGCCGACCGGCAGCAGCAGGATCGACGTGTCCCGCAGACGCTGCGCCACCTCGGGGAATGTGAGGTCGCCGATCACCCGGCTAGAGGTGGCTGCCATGGGGTGTCTAGCGTCCCGATTCCGAAGTTCGCATCAGCCGGTCAGCATACGCATCAGGACACGGTCCTTGCGCACGAAATGATGATGAAGGGCGGCCGCGATATGAACCGTGGCGATGACAGCGATGGCGATTCCACACCAGCGATGCAGCGCCATCAACTGATCGGAGAGCGCCCGGTTCTCGGACCATAGCGCCGGCAGGTTGAACCAGCCGAAGAACGGCACCGGCGCCGGATAGGCCGACGTGCCGATCCAGCCGATCAGCCCCTGGACCGAGCAGCAGGACGTAGAGCGCCCAGTGCGTCACGTGCGCGGCGAATTGCTGGATCGCCGGAATGTCGTCCGGCAGAGGCAGCGGCGGACTGACAAATCGCGTCAGTAGCCGCACAAGGATGAGGGGGACCATCAAGGCGCCGAGCGACTTGTGCAGGTCATAAAGGCGCTCCTGCTGGGCGCCGCCCCACTCGTTGGCAATGACGAATCCAAGCGGAACGAGAGCCAGCACCAGCGCGGCAGTCATCCAATGCAGTATGCGTGCAGTCGCCGAATAGGCCGGAACCGTCGCAGCTTGCGCGGTAGTCGGCGTGGCGTTCATTCCAGCCCCCATGCCCGTGCCGCCGCAGGGCGATCTGGTCCCCGGCGGCCGTCCAGAGGTCAATCATATCACGAGGGCTGGTCGCTGCCGACCGGCTTGCGTGGAGGCTCGCTCGCGTCGGCGAGGGCCCCCATGAGGTGATCGAGCTGGTGGCCGGCCCGCCGCGCCTTGGCGGTGAGATAGCGCCGGTTGTCCGGATTGATCGGACCCTGGAGCGGGACCCGGCCGGAGACGTCGATGCCCGCGTGGGCAAGGCCATCGAGCTTGGACGGGATTGTTGGTGAGAAGCCTCACCCGGGTACAGCCGAGCATCTGCAGCATGCGCACCGCAACCCCGTAATCGCGCTCGTCGTCGTCGAAGCCCAGCACCGTATTGGCATCGACGGTATCGAGGCCGGCATCCTGCAGTTGATAGGTGCGGATCTTGTTCGGCAGCCCGAGGCCGCGGCCTTCCTGCTCCAGATAGAGGATCACGCCGCCGCCGTGCTGAGCGAGCTGCGTGAGCGCAAGCCGAAGCTGATCGCCGCAATCGCAGCGCCGCGACCCGAACACGTCGCCCGTCAGGCAGGCCGAGTGCATTCGCACCGCC
This sequence comes from uncultured Alphaproteobacteria bacterium, assembly GCA_963807865.1. Taxonomy (GTDB): domain Bacteria; phylum Pseudomonadota; class Alphaproteobacteria; order Rhizobiales; family Xanthobacteraceae; genus VAZQ01. The sequence goes on from CAWEDK010000022.1 coordinate 186,249, forward strand.
ACCGGCTCGGCGAAGTTCGGACTGCCAACGACGATGGCCGTCGGCGTCCCGCCGGTGCGATCCCGGAAGATCACGAAGTGGGCCGAAATATCACCGTTAAGCGGAATGGTCGCCTGTGCCGCCAGCGTGAGGGAGGCGATCGATGCTGCGCGAAAGCGCGCAACGGCGTCGGCCTGCACCGTCACCAGCGACACATCGCTGGCGACCGCGGCGCGGCCGTCAGCGATCAACAATGCCGGCAGCCTTTGCGCCAGCTTGGCGAGGGCAATTGCAGGGCCTGCCACTTCACCGGCAGGCACGACGTCGACGTGCCGAGTGACCTGGGTATCCGACGCCAGCGCGAAAATCGCCGCCGCCGTATGCAGTTCGCCGATCGCAACGCCGACGGGGCCGGCAGATTCGATGCCGAGCGCCCGGGCGCGGCGGGACGAAATGACCAGCCTCGGCTGCGCCGGCGCGCACAGCGCCCGATAGGCACCAAGCCGCTCCTCGGTCATGCCGTCCACTGGCATAACGGCCGCGACTTCGTTCTCCGAGGTCATGATAATCGGCCGCTCGGACCGAAACTCGTAGACGCCACGCTCTACTGCGACCTGTTCGGCGTTACCAAACAGACCGGACTTCCCATTCCCACTCATATCGCCCCGCAATACTCATTCCCACCCGCACCCATTCTGCCAAACATTGATGGCCGCAGTTGGATGAACACTGACCGCAAACAACTATTCCCTCCTGGTAGCGATTTCACGACATATGTTTGCACAACGGCTCCCTTGGAGTTTATGCGAAATTTATCATGGCAATTCCCCCGTCGAAGACAGCAGGTAATTACATGCCAGCAAACTGCCAAGATCAGGACGCTGTTGCGGTGGACCTCTCAGGCTGGACGCACATCGCTCAAGCGTTTCGCACCACATTTCGTTCCCTGCCACCGCCCTGGGAAGAGATATTTTCGCCCTTACGGACAGGTGCCGTCGACGAACTCGTGGTGGTAGCCCAGTGTGGTCAGTCGATCGACGCGCGCATCGCCACCGCCACCGGGCACTCGCATTACATCAACGGCAACGCCGGTCTGATGCATCTTCATCGCCTGCGGTCGCTGGTCGATGCCGTCGTGATCGGAGTAGGAACGGCTATCGCGGACGACCCGCAATTGACCGTCCGGCGGGTCGACGGTCCGAGCCCGGCGCGGGTCGTCCTCGATCCGAACGGGCGGCTCCCGGCGGCTGCACGCCTACTGGAGGCGGATGGTATCCGCCGGATCGTCGTAACCAAGGAAGGCACCGCGACCCGGCTTGCGCCCGGCGTGGAAATCGTCCGGATCGCGACGCCCGATGACCGGATTGCGCCGCCCGCGGTTCTCGCCGCGCTTGCCGAGCGCGGCATGAGGCGGATTCTCATCGAAGGCGGCGCCGAGACGGTCTCGCGCTTCCTTGCTGCCCGCTGCCTCGACCGTCTGCACGTCATGATCGCGCCGATCATCCTCGGCTCCGGCCGGGCGAGCCTCGACCTCCCACCGATCGCGCGTGTCGACGAAGCGATCCGGGCGCCGATCCGGGCGCACGTCCTGGATGAGGAAGTTCTGCTCGACTGCGATCTCAGCGCTCAGCGGTTGCCGGTTGGCCGAGCGAAGATATCGACGTGACCGATACGCAGGTGCGAGCGGCCCTCGTCCAGATGATGGCGGCGCTGGGCCAGCCATTCCCCATTTTCTGCCGAGGTCATCTGCGTCGTGAGTGCGCCGACGTCCGCGAAGCCCTCGAACAGCGCCTGCTGGATGGCCCGGTCGTCGGGCCCGAAAACCCAGTCGGACCGGCCCTGCACCACCGCGTAGCCGAAATGCTCGAAGCGCTCGATCGCCCGCGCGGCGGCAGACGGCCCAAGCGCCGGGCCGAAGCCCTTGTCGGAGCGCTGATGGGCGTTAAATCCGACGAGGATTTCCTTGTCGAACCCGCTGGCCGGCTGCATGACCGTTCGGCCGTCATAGGTCAGCGCCGCGTAGATCGGCAGGCGGCGGACTGCCGCCTCGATGATCAGCCGGTCGAGCCACTCCAGAGAAACCAGATCGAGCAGCGCAGAGGCCGTCACCAGGTCGAGCGGGCCATCCAGCGCCAGTTCGAGATCCCGGGCGAGATCGACCGGCCGCGCGGTCACGCTCAAGTTGGGCGGCTGCGAGATGGTGGAGGTGCGCGCAAGCAGGCTGAGGTCGTTGTCGACGAGGCGCCAGTTCTGACGCGGCGGCAGGTAAGGTCCGACGGTGCGTACGGTCGAACCGGTGCCGCAGGCAAGATCGACGACCGCAATGGCGGTTTGTCCGGTGAAGTGACGGCGAACCGCGTCGAGCACCTTGGTGTTGCGCGCGGCGCGATCGTAGCGTTCACGCAGCGACAGCCATTCGGCGGAAAAGCCGCTCATGCGACGCGCTCCAGCACCTGCGCGAATTTTCCGGCCTGCTCGCTCCAGGACGGGAAGCTCGACGCCAGCGCGGCCGCCGCCAGCGCGGCGCGCTCCGCCGGCTGCTCAATCAGCCGCCGCAATGCCGTGACGAGCGCCTCGACATCGTCGGGCGGAACCAGCACACCGGCATTGCCAGGTACGGTCTCCGGAATGGCGCCCGCGTTGGTAGCGACCACCGGGACGCCGTGCGCGAGCGCCTCAGCGTATGCCATGCCGTAGCCTTCGAAACGGGACGGCAGCACGAACAGGTCGGCTTCCGCATAGAGTGCTGAGAGCTGCTCGTCCGAGACGGCTCCAGGCAGTTGAACGCGATCGGCAAGGCCGCACTGAGCGACCGCGGCGTCGAGCCGCCGGGTAGTCTCGAGGTCGCGCGTCCGGTCGCCCGCGATCACCAGCCGCCAGGGCAGATTTTTCAGCCTGGCGAGCGCGGCGACCAAAAGGTCATAGCCCTTCCGCGGCACCACGGCTCCGACCGCCAGCAGGACAATCGGCACATTGTCGTCGCGCCGCCGCGCGTTTGCACCGCGATCGGTTCCCGGCTCGACGACACTGACGCGATCATGCGTAACGCCGTAATCCGCTTCCAGCACCCGCGCGGTCGCCTTGCTGGTCGCGACGACATGGCAGACGTGAGCGAGCACCTGGCGTTCGCTGGTTTGGAAATCAGCCGCGTCCTGCGCGCTCAAGCCGGTCTCCAGCGCCAGCGGATGATGCACGAGGGCAATGACGTTGTGAGATCGCCGCAGTGCCTGCGCCGCGTCCGGCAGCACCCCGAACGCCAGCCCGTCGACCACAAGCGGGGAGCCGGACGGCGAGGCGGTAAGGCGCGCGCAGGCGTCGGCGCGTGTCTGGGCGCCCGGCCGGGGAAAGCCCTCTCCGAGATCGAGCACCCTCGCCTGCCAGCCATGCTTCGGCAGCTCGGCGATGATGCGCCGATCATAGGCATAGCCACCGGTCGGCGTGGCCAAGTCGCCCGGCACCGCGAACACCAGTTCTCTCACAATGGCGCCTCGTACCAGGCGCGCGCGACCGGCGACTCTGACACCGTGACACGGATCGAGCTGAGATCCTTTCCGTCGCGGCCAAGCTTGCCCGAGCGTGCGGAATGCGCGAGCAGGTCGTACAGATACTTGGTGAGAAATTCGGTCGTGGTGTTGGCGCCGCGAAACTGCGGAAGTTCGTCGAGGTTCTGGTAATTGAGCGGCGCCAGCGCCTCCTTCAACACCTCATGCGCACGCGCGATATCGACCACGATGCCGTACTGATCGAGTTCGGGGGCAAAAAATGCGACGCGGATCACAAAGGTCGCGCCGTGGACCTTCTGGGCCGGCCCGAAGATTTCGCCCCGGAACGAATGGGCGATCATGATCTGCTCGGTCACTTCGACTGCAAACACCACAAGTCCTTTCGTTCAGCGGGCCTCACCGGCGCCGGGATAGCAGATCACCTGACAGACCGCCCCGGTCTGCGTACCGAATACCGCGGGCAGCCGCGACGGCAAGTCCTCGAACGCGATTGCCGGTGCAAGCAGCACATCGAGGGCCTGGTCCGCAAGCAGCGCCAGCGCCGACGCGAGCCGCCGCCCATGACTCCAGCGTGGCCGGTGCGACGGGGCGACCTTGCCGACCTGACTAGACACGAGGCGCAGCCGTTGGCTGTGGAACGCTTCGCCGAATGGCGCCGCAATATCGCCTTCCCCGTACCAGCTCAACTCCACCACGGTCGCTTCCTCCCCAGCAAGCCGCAGCGCGGTCGCCAGCCCGGCCGCCGCCGCGCTGGCATGAAAGACGAGATCGCACCCGTCAGGCGCGGCGTCAGGCGCTGCGAATCGCGCCCCGAGCGCGGCCGCAAGTCGCGCGCGCGAAGGGTCGACATCGACGACCGTGACGTGCGCGCCCGGCAGTCGGGCGCAGAGGTACGCGACCAACAGCCCGAGCAGGCCGCCGCCGACGATGGCGATGCGATCGGCCGGACCTGGCGCACCGTCCCAGACGGCGTTGAGCGCGGTTTCCATATTCGCTGCCAGCACGGCCCGCTGGGGCGTCACGCCCGCAGGCACTGGGAACACCGCATCCGCTGGAAGATTGAACCGGGTCTGATGGGGATGGAGCGCGAACACGTCGCGCCCTTGCAGATGCGCGGGACCGGCTTCGACCTGCCCGACCGTGGCGTAGCCGTACTTCACTGGAAACGGAAAGGTTCCAGCCATGAACGGCGCGCGCATGCGCTCGAACTCGCTCGGCGGGACCCGGCCGGCGTGAACGAGGCGCTCGGTACCGCGGCTGATCGAACCAAATGTCGCCTTGACCCGGACCTCGCCCGGCCCTGGCGGCGGTACGGCTTCGGTGCGCACTTCGGCATCGCCGCGGCCGACATACCAGAGCGCCCTCGCCTCGATTGCTTGGTTTTCCGCCACGTCACGCCCGGTTTGGATTTGCCTCGGCACCCACGCTATATCCTCCGGCAACCGGAAAAGACATGCAAAGCTCACCGATGCTCGACCGTCCCGCGCCTGAAACCCTGCTGACACAGAACCCGTCCGAGCCGCTGGTCTGGCGGCAGACGGTATTTTTCGCGGCCGTCGGGCTGACGATGGCAGGGCTGATCTGGCTCGCGGTGTTTGCGCTGTCTCCCGGCGGATTTGGCTGGGTCGACCTTGTTCTGGTCCTGCTGTTTGCCGTCACGCTGCCCTGGTACGTGATCGGGTTTTGGAACGCGACCATCGGGCTGCTGATCATGCGCTTTGCGCGCGACCCGGTGGCCGCGGTCACGCCGGTCGTCGGCCGGATACGAGGTGACGAGCCGATCACCGCCTCGACCGCAATCGCGATGTGTATCCGCAACGAGCTTCCAGAGCGCGTTCTGAGACATCTGGCGCCGCTGATGGCGGGCATCGTCGCCCAGGGTGTCGGTGACCGTTTCCACGTCTACATCCTGAGCGACACCAGCGACCCGGCGACCGCCGCCGCCGAGGAGGCCCGGTTCGCCGCGCTGAAAGACGAATGGCGCGGCAAGATCGCCGTCACCTATCGCCGCCGCCCGCAGAACACCGGGTTCAAGGCCGGCAATGTTCGCGACTTCTGCGAGCGCTGGGGCCACGACCATCAGTTCGCTCTGATGCTGGACGCCGACAGCGTGATGACCGCCAGCGCTGTGCTGCGGCTGGTACGCGTCATGCAGATCGATCCGCGCATCGGCATTCTGCAGAGCCTCGTGATCGGCATGCCGTCCGCGAGCGCGTTCGCCCGCATCTTTCAGTTCGGCATGCGGCTCGGCATGCGCTCGTACACCCTCGGCAGTTCGTGGTGGCAAGGCGATTGCGGGCCGTACTGGGGCCATAACGCGCTCGTGCGGATCGCTCCGTTCATGGAGCACTGTCAGTTGCCAATGCTCGGCGAAGGCGCGCTCGGCGGCGGACATGTTCTCAGCCACGATCAGATCGAAGCTGTCCTGATGCGGCGCGCCGGCTACGAAGTCCGCGTGGTCGCCGACGAAGGCAACAGCTTCGAGCAGAACCCGCCGACGCTGGTCGAATACATCCGCCGCGACCTGCGCTGGTGCCAGGGCAACATGCAGTACTGGCATTTCCTGCGCTTGCCGGGGCTGCGGCCGATGAGCCGGTACCAGCTCATCTTCGCGATCCTGATGTTCATCGGCGCGCCGGCCTGGATCGGCATGCTGCTGATCGGCAGCGTCGCGGTCGCCATGGCGCCGACCCCCGCCGACTTCATGCGCTTCGACGCCGGGATCGTCCTGTTGCTCCTGGTGCTCGCGATGTGGTTTGCGCCGAACATCGCCACCGCCATCGACATCATGAGCCGACCGCAGCTCCGCCGGTCGTTCGGCGGCGGCGTGCGTTTCACGCTGAGCACGCTCATCACCATCGTATTCGTCATCCTGCTGTCGTCCGCACAGTGGGCCAGCCATACGGTATTCCTGGCGCGGCTGCTGATGGGCCGCGGCATCGGCTGGGGCGCGCAGACGCGCGACGACCATGTGCTGTCCTGGTCCGACGCCGCGCGATACTTCTGGCCGCAGACTTTGATTGGAGCAGCTCCGGTGCTGCTCCTGGCCGCCACCGCGCCTTCGACGATCCCATATGCGCTCTTCATCGCCGGTGGACCGCTGTTCTCAATCCCGTTCGCGGTGCTGGACGTCGAACCCTGGGGTCGGCCGCGCCCTGATCGCGGCCGGGCTCGACCGCCTGCCCGAAGAAACCGCGCCGCCACCGGAATTGCGCGCCCTGGCCTTGCCGGCGATCGAACTAACCTTGGCCGCGACGGCCCTGGTCGAACATCACAACGAATAGCCGCCGTCCACCACCAGCGTCTGGGCGGTGACCATGCTGGTGTCCGCGCAGAGAAACACGATCGCGGCCGCGATATCGTCCGGCGTGCAAGCGCGTTTGAGCAAGGCACGCTCGATCGACGCCTGCTTGCGCGCCGTGGGCCAGGGCTTCGTCCATTCGGTGTCGACAAATCCCGGGGCAACCGCGTTCGCCCGCGCCTGCGGCGCGAGCGCCCGCGCCAGGTTCTTGGTGAGACTGATGAGCCCGGCCTTGCTCGCACCATAAGCCATGCTGGAGCCCGGCATGTTGATGCCGGCGACCGACGCGGTGTTACACACCGCGCCGCCGGAGGCCTTCAGCGCCGCCGCCGCCGCATGGGTGCAGCGGAACGGACCGATCAGGTTGGTGGTCAGGATCGTCGACCAGAATTCTTCGGTCAGCGTGTCCATGTCGGCCGGCGCGACCGGCTCGACCGTGTTGGAGGTGCCGGCGTTGTTCGCCAGGAAATCGAGCCGGCCGAGCGCCTCGATCGCATCGCGCACCATGGCTTCGGCCTCGCCCGGCTTTGCGACGTTGCCGGGCGCGCCGATGACCCGGAAGCCCGCCGCCGCCAGCCGGTCGATGGCAGCGGGTCCCCGGGCATCGCCAGGCAGATAGTTGAGCGCGACACGCGCCCCTCGTCTGGCAAAGCGCTCCACTGTGGCAAGCCCAATGCCGGAGGCGCCGCCCGTCACCAGCGCGGTCTTGCCCTCAAGATCGCTCATGTTCGATGGCTCGACCGGGTGACGGGCAGCGGCATCAGCGAGCCGGAGCCCGATCGCTGAACAGGACGCCGCCCTTGGCCTTGGAATTCGGGTCGGTCTCGATGAATTCGACCATCACGGCCTCGGCCGGGACCGACAGGTTCTTCACCACTGCGTCCGTGATGTCCTTCACGAGGGCGCGCTTCTGCTCCACCGAGCGGCCCTTGACGGCGTGGACGTAGATTTCTGGCATCCGATCTTCTCCTTGGTTTGAACCTGATGGGCCGCTCAATACACGAACATCAGGCCCCCGTCGCCGGTCGAGCGTGACGGCGGCTTGACCGTCACGCCGAAACCCCGCCGGCGGGCGGTTGGTCGCCCACGGGCGATCATATGAATAGCCCCAGGCGGGGTGGGTACCCGAGCGGTACCAAGGAGATTTTGATGTCCCGTTGGATGTGCGCCCTGTGCGCTGCAGCAATGGCTATCGCGGTCAGCACCCCAGCCCAAGCCGCCGATTACAATCTGGTCCGATGGCAGTCAGGCGATTGTAAGATCTGGAACAACGACACCAACCGGATGCCCTGGGGCGACGGCTGGATTCTGCTCGCGTGGAACATGCCGACTTATGACACCGCGTGGCGTGTCCTGCAGGTCGAGATCACGAAGGGAAACTGCCGCTGGTAGCCGTTGCTGCAGCGCGCAAGAAGTCGAGAAGTTGTGTTGCTGCGCAGCACATGTTCCGGGCCGTTAGGTCAGGATGGCTGCTTTATTGCGGACAGGTTTCCGTTATACGAAAGTCTGGGCTGAGGGCGCGGGAAGACCCCCATTGTCGGCGGAGGTACGCCATGGACGTTCGAACCACGAGCGATCGAAAGAAGAAATATCTCGAAGCCCGAACTGCCAATAAATGCGCCCAGTGCGGCGAAACCATTTTTCTCCCGGAGTGGTCGGAATACCTGGAGCGACATCGGGTCCGCCACCTGTGGGAATGCGACGCGTGCGGCTACAAGTTCGAGACCTTGGTCTCTTTCCGTGAAGCCGAGATCGCATTCGCGCCCTGACAACCGGACTTGTCGCATCCGCCACGGCAACATTCCCGCAAGAAAAATGAGCCACCGGAAGCCGGTGGCTCTTCGTTTTGAACGCCGACGCAACCGATTCCGCGGTCAGCCTCGCGCATCGATCGTGGGTGACGGCACTCTGCCCACCTGCGCCCCATATTGCCCGGAAGCCGGCAACTGCAGCACCGTCGCGCGTTGCCCGGCGCGCAGCCGCGTCAGCAGCACGATCTGACCGTTGGGGAATTCCAGGGCATCGTGGTGCGTCGTCGGATTGTCGAGGTCGACCTGACGAAAGCGTGCGAGCCGCTGCCCGAGCTTGCGTGTCGGCAGAATGCCGATGCCGAACGACGGCTCGCATTCCACATCCCGTTCGAACGCGACCTCGGTGCCGGGCAACAGGCAGACTGCCACCTCAGGTTCACCGATCGCGGCGAAGCCTCGGGTGATCGAAGCCGCAAATTTGGTCGTCACAAGCTGGTCGGCGACCTGAGCTTGGCGCGTGACGACTTGATGGAGACTGTAGTCACACATGGCAGAACTCCTTTCCTGTGATCAGCCAGGATGGGCTCCACGCGGTCGCAGCGGTGCGGCGTCTGCCGGCCGGCTCGTGGCGATGATCGGCAACTCACGCTCTTGTTCGGCGTGTTCGGGCGCACCCGGCGGATCGACACATGTCCGTGACGATGGTCGGATATCCGCGCAAATTCCATCGCAGCCAACGCGACAACAGACGTGGTGATGGAAACTTGCGCGGACAAGGTCTCGGATGGAAAAACAGTGATCCGCGCGGCCGCACGCTGCTCGATTACACCCTGGAAGTGGCGGCGTTCGGCTACGTCACAGAGGGACGCCGCACCGCGCAATCGTGCTGTCGCAATTCACTTTAAGCTCAGGATATAAGTGACGAGGTTCGCCTGCTCTTCCGGAGGCAGCAGAATATTGGGCATCGCGCGGTGCGAGGTATTAAGCGCCGCAGTCAATGCCAGCGCGGTCATGCCGGGCACCGCCGCGATCGCCGGAAAGGTCGGAGCATCCGCATTGGGAGAGGGCGCAGTGTTGTTCTCGACTGCGTGACATTCGGCACAAAGCTGCCGAGCCACCACGAGCCCGCGTCCGCGACTTGCGATCTCCTGGGCCACAGCGGACGCAGACGAAATGAGCGCGCCGGCCAGTACCGCCACCGCCGGCAGTCTGCGCTTCATGATTGATCTCCATTGCTTTGTCCTCGGCACTGAAGCACGCCGGGCTCCGCAGTTCTTGATTCACATCAAGCACTGCGGAGCCCACGAGGGACGAAGCAACGGACCGGCGAAGAGGGACGGCCTACTCGGCCGCCTGCTGGGCTTCCGGGTTCACCACCGCTACGGCGATCTCCGTCAGGGTCGCGTCAGTTTTCTTTTCCTCGAGCAAGGTCTGATCGAGCAGCTTGACGGCCTGCGAGAGACCGAGAGCCTCCGCCCAGGTGCGCAATGTGCCATAGCGCGAGATTTCATAGTGCTCGACCGCCTGCGCGGCAGCCAGCAGGCCGGCGTCAAGCGCAGGCGCGCCCTTGAAATCCTCCATGATCTCCTTGCCTTCGTCGAGCAGGCCTTCGATCGCCTCGCACTTCTTGCCCTTCGCGGGCTTGTCGATGATCTGAAGATCTTCTCGAGGCGCGCGACCTGCCCTTCGGTCTCGTCCGCGTGCTTGGCAAACGCCGATTGCAGGTCAGCCGACTGCGCCGCCTTGGCCATCTTCGGAAGCGCGGTGAGAATCTTCTTCTCGGCGTAGTAGATGTCCTTCAGCGTGTCGTGAAACAGGTCTTCGAGCGTCTTCTTGGCCTGGGCCATAAGTCTCTCCCTGAGAAATCAGGGCGCGCCGCAACGGCGCGCCCTGCCCGCGCGATCGCGGATCAATCCCGGCGCTGGAGCTGAGCGATCGCCCAACCGAGGCACAGCGCTGCGAGCGCCGTGGTGTAGGGCCGCTTCTCGATGAAGTGACGAACGTAGTCCTCGGCGTCGAGCGCGGTCTTCTTCACGGTCTGAGCGGCATCCGATGCGGTGTCTTTCGCCTGTCCATACAGATCCTGCGCCGCGCCGACCGCCTGGTTGACCATGCCTTCGGCCTGGGTCTTGGCATCGCCGGTGACGCGGCCGAAGCCTTCCTGCGCCTTGCCGCCAAGATTCCTCACCGTTCCGGCTACTCGATCTTCGTTCATGGGAGTTGTCCTCGTGTGGATGTGCCCACTTAACCGCCGAGCCTGAAATTCGTTCACGCGTCCGAGGACCTTATTTGCCGCGCTCCTAGGCGGCCGTAGGTTCGCGCGATGGTCGCGCCGGTTCGACCGACAGCCGGCGCAGTGGATAGTGGATGACCGCGCCTCCTGCGGCGCAGGAAGTGCCTCGATTTTGGCCAGTTCGTCGGCTCGTATCCGGCCCGTCGGAATGGCCTGTTACGGGCTTTCCCGACGCTCTATGGGTCACTTTGGGGGCATCGGCCCGCTCGCCACCATGACGCTGTTGGCGACGTCGGGTCCAGCCGGTGGATTGTGGAGCTTGTCTGGATGTCGCGGGCGGCAGGACCGTCGTGGCATCCCCCCGCCGTGTGTCCGCCGCCTCAGTCCAACGTCAGGAAACGTCAAATGCTTCGCCAATTCGGCCTACTGGCCCTTGCCGCGCTTGCCTTGGGCTCCACGCCCGCTCTTGCCCAGAGTCCCTTCCCACTGCCCTTTCCGCCGCTGCCGTTGACCCAGGGAACGCCGGAGGAGCGCGCCGCATGCCAGGCCGACGTGCAAAAATTCTGCGAGCGCGAACTGCCGGACGTGATGCGGGTCGCAAGCTGTCTCCAGGCGAACCGGCAGCGAATCAGCCCGGCCTGCCGGCAGGTTCTGGCCAATCGCGGGATGTAGCGTCCGCGGCCTTGGGCCGTCCAAGGCTGCACGCCTCTCGTCACGACGGACAGTCCTTGCTAGATGTTGGCGAGGAGGTGGACCATGCTCACCGACCGCCGACATGTCCTTGCGATACTCAGTGGGGCACTTGCGACTCCTGCCTTCGGCCAATCCATGAGCCGTGTCACCGCATATGCATTTTCCTTCGCCGGCCTCGATGGCGGCGACATCAAGCTCGCCGACTACGCCGGCAAGCCGATCCTGATCGTCAATACCGCGTCGCTGTGCGGGTACACGCCGCAGTATGCCGGCCTGCAGCAGTTGTGGAGCCGCTACCATCCGCGTGGGCTGACGATCGTCGGCGTGCCGTCGAACGATTTCGGCGGCCAGGAGCCCGGCACGCCGGACGACATCAAGCACACCGCGCACGGCTACGCGGTCGGCTTTCCGATCGCCGCCAAGGTCCAGGTGAAGGGAGCGAACCCGCACCCGTTCTACAAATGGGCGGCGAGCGAGCGCCCGCTGGAAACCCCGCGCTGGAACTTCCACAAGTATCTTGTCGGCCGCGACGGCTACATCGCCGCGGCCTTTCCGGCCGGGATCGAACCGATGGATGCCCGCGTCGTCAGCGCGGTTGCCAAGGAACTTTAGGCACGCTGGAATAAGCCGTTGCCGCAAGGTTAAAATCGAGCAGGCCGGACCCGGCCGCTCGCCGATATCCAGTCACCTCACAAAGAGTGAATTCAGGAGGACGCAAATGAACGTTCGGACCAAACTCACGTCGGATGTCGAAGGGTTGGCCCATCAGGTCGACCCGCTGTCGCGCCGCGGCTTCTTCATGACCGCATCGGCAGCGGCAGCCGCCGGCTACACCTTGGCGGCCGGGCCGGTCAGCGCGCAGGCCATTACGACCGACATCATCGGGTCTCACCGTCGGCGACGGCAAGGTCGCGGTGCCCGGCGGCGAGATGCCGGTCTACTTCGCCCGGCCCACCAACGTCACCAATCCACCCGTCATCCTGGTGGCGATGGAGATCTTCGGACTGCACGAATACATCAAGGATGTGACCCGCCGGGTGGCCAAGCTCGGCGCGCTCGCGATCGCGCCCGACTATTATTTCCGCCGTGGCGTCGATCTCACCAAGGTCACCGAGATGCCGCAGCTCCTGCCGCACGTCAACAGCAAGCCGGACGCCGAACTGATGGCCGACCTCGACGCCACGGTGACGTGGGCGAAGTCGCAGGGCGGCGACACCGCCCGGCTTGGGATCATGGGCTTCTGCCGCGGCGGCCGCACCGTGTGGCAGTATTGCGCTCACAACCCGGACGTGAAGGCCGGCGTGGCGTTCTACGGCTCGCTCGTCGACCCCGATGCGCAGAAGGCGCTCTGGCCGAGAAGCCCGATCCAGGCCGCGCCCGACATGAAGGCGCCGGTGCTCGGCCTCTACGGCGAAGCCGACCAGGGCATCCCGCTCACCCAGGTCGAAACCATGAAGTCCGCGCTGCAGTCCGCCAACAAGACGTTCGAGATCAAGATCTATCCGGGCGCTCCCCACGGCTTCCATGCCGACTACCGGCAGAGCTACCGCAAGGAAGCGGCCGAGGAGGCCTGGAAGGAAATGCAGGGCTGGTTCAAGAAGTACAAAGTCCTGAGCTGAACCGCTGCTCTGAAGGCATTGCGACGAGGGCGGCCGCAAGGCCGCCCTTTTGCTTGAGCACGCTCAGTCCGCGGCGCTCGGCCAGGGATCGTAGCTACCGAACGTCCAGACATGGCCTTCAGGATCGCGGCAGGTGTAGTCCCGCCCGCCGTAATCCTCGTCCTTGATGTCGATCACGATCTCCGCGCCGGCCTTCTTGGCCCGCGCATAGTGCGCGTCGACATCCGCCACCACCACATAGACCGTCTGGGTCTCGCCACCGACGTCGCGCGGCTGCCGCAGCAGGAGACCGTACTCGCTGTCCTTCACCGAACCGACCATGATCATGCCGTTGCCGCACACGAGTTGCGCATGCGCGATCGTGCCGTTTTCGCCCGGGACGACCAGGTGGCGTTCGAACCCGAAGGCGGTGCAGAGCCACTCGATCGCCGCCGGGGCGTCGCGGTACTGCATCGCCGGGATGACGGTTGCGCCGTTGCTCGCTTTATCGGCCACGCTTGACCTCGCTGTCTGTCACGGAATTTGAATGAGCTCCTTGATCTGTTCGGCCGACAACGGCGCCGGGATGAACTTTCCCGCCACCGCATCCGCCATGATCCCATCGATGCCCTCGACCTTGCCGGTCGCCAGGTTCTCCTTCGGGATGAGCGTGCGCACACGCAGCACGATCTTCTCGGGCAGGCTGGAATATTCGCCGTAGTGCTTGAGCGCCGCCGGATCGGAATACATCCAGTCCACCGTCTCCGCGTAGGCCCGATTGAAGCGAACCAGGGCGTCGCGCCGGTTCTTGAGCGTGTTGACGTTGGTGAGGTTCACCCGGACGCTGCGGCTGCGGAGCGAGGCGACATCGCTGCCGGTGGCGATGATCCGGATCTTGCCGTCCTCGGCAAGGTCGAGCCCGAACGGCGCCGCGCCGAAGCCGACATCGACCTGTCCGGTCATGGTCTGCGTGATGGTCGCGGCGATGTTGCCGGTCGAGGTTGGCTTGGCGGTGAGCTTGTACTGCGCGATCAGCGCCAGCAGCGCGGCATGGCTGGAGGAGCCGGTGAGCGAGAACGCCACCGTCTTGCCGTTGAAGTCCTCGACCTTCTGGATCGGCGATGCTGCCGGCACATACCAGTAGAGATCGGGTGAGCCGATCATCTCCGAGCCGATGATGCGGATCGGCGCGCCCTTGGCGAAGGTTCCGACCGAGGCGGAAACTCCGGCCGCGGTCGCGATGTCCATGCTGCCGCCGATCAGCGCCTGAATCGATTCCGGCCCGGCCTGGGCGTAGAGGATTTCGAGCTTGAGCCCATGCTTCTTGAAGATGCCGCCGCGCTCGCCGAGTTCGGCAACGCCGGCGTCCCAAGCGCCGCGCTGCGGGATCACGACCTTGAGCACCTCCTGCGCCTGAACCTGTCCGGCGGCGCCGCCGGTCACGGCAAGCGCGCAAAGCGCGGCAATGATGGCTTTGGACATTGTTGTTCCTCCCTGAGATCGCTTTTGATGGCGCGATCGCGTAGCTCATTTGAGCCCATCGGTAACGGCCATTCAAGCGACCGCCCGGCGACCGCGACCACACGCCGCCATCTGCCGCGAACGCCGCGACGTTCGCGACACCTAGCCGTTCGTCACATCGGCTGCAGGATGGCAGAGGTGCATCGCAGCGAATGTGGCCCTCGGAGGCCGCGTGCGATAATGTTAGCGAACTCGCCACGGCCGTTCACACGGCTATCGCCCCGGATTCGCGATCTGCCCATGCGCCAGCGCAAACTATTCGATGATCCCGCCGCCCTGCTCGAATACGAGTTCGGGCAGGAAAAGGCGTCGGCGCTCGGCCGGGTCGGACGCGCGCTCGAACAGGCGATTGCCACCCTCGCCGCGTTCGACTCGGAGCATCCGGTCCGCGAAACAGCGACCGCACCCGTGCGGCAGGCGCGCGCGCAACTCGTGTCCGAGGCAAGTCTGGCGCTCTGGCACTTCGTGGTACAGCGCGAAGCCTGTGGCCTGCGCGACATGCGCCAGGTCCTGCGCGATTACCGTGTCCCACCCGAGGTCGCGGCGCGCATGGGCGCGTGGCCTGGCCCTGCCGGACGGCCACGCCGGTAGGCATACCGGTGGAACCTAATCCCGGCGACCGCGTTGACCGGCCCTGCACCTGATGCCACGCTAGATTGCGGCCCCGCGGGAATCTGACCGGCAGTTCTCGCCGAGAGTGCCCCTCTTTCAGAGCGAGAAAGGATAGAACGCATGTCCGTCCTCATTGGCGTGCTGATCACCTTCCTGGTCATCATCCTGGTGCTTTATCTCGTCAACATGTTGCCCCTGGACGGCCGCGCCAAACAGATCGTGCGCGTCGTCGTCATCATCATCGGCGTGATCTCGTTGCTGAAATATCTCGCCGTTTTCTAGTCTGACCCGATCGCCCCTGACTTAAGCGTGCTTCGACGCGCCGCGATCCAGGCGGCGGCGCAAATTCGGGCTTTCTCTGAAATTCCGCTTGCCGCGGACGCTTGTCAGCGGATGCGGACCCTGCGGCCCCATTGGTCGATGTAATATCGGCCGCGCGAACGTACCTGCGCGCGCTGAGGGACGATCGCGTTGGGATTCGGCGAACACGAATTGCCCAGCCCCCGCGCGGTCGCCATGCACTGCTCGAACGTGAAATAGGAGCAGTCGAAGCCCCAGCCGCCGCCCATATTCGCGCACCAGGCGCGGACTGCGGCGGGATCGCTTGCGCAGAATCGACCGCGGTAACCGCCATCAGCGCGGCCAGACCGGCAGCCGCGAGCGCGGCCTTCGGCCCCAGCCGGCGACGCTCTGCACGGGCGGAAAATGGCAGTCATGGTCTCGCTCCCGAGTTCGACGCGAGGCGTCGGTTATGCCCCGTTTGCCGCCACCCCACAACCACGGCGGCGCGAATGTGATCGGCCTCCCTGTGGCTCGTCACCGAGCGGTTTTCGCGGTATGAAATCCGAAGCAGACGCGCCCAAGGAGAAACGCCATGAGCATGAGCGTCGGAACGCTCGACCATTACAACGTATCGACCCGCAAGCTGCAGGAAACCGTGCAGTTCTACGAGAAGGTGCTGGGCTTTGTGAACGGGCCGCGGCCGCCATTCGATTTTCCGGGCGCATGGCTCTACAGCGAGGGACCATCCGGTGCTCCATCTCAACGACATCTCGCCGACCGACCGCGAGCAGCGGCCGGACTCCGGCGTCATCGACCATGTCGCGTTCGGCAGCCGGGGCTTCGAGGCGATGAAGCAGCATCTCGCCAAGCATGGGAGTACCGTTCCGCGTCAATCAGGTGCCGAACAGCCCGCGCTGGCAGATTTTCCTCAAGGATCCGAACAACGTCGAGCTCGAGCTCAATTTCGACATCCGCAACGGAGCGCGCCGCAAGCTGACTGACCTTCAATCCGCGGAGCTTTTGTCCGGTCGCGGCCCACGAGGTCGCGGCGCGGACTGTCAGATTGCCGGCGGGCTTGAATCAGCGTTTGCCGGCCTTCGCCACCGAACTCCGCAATAAACCGCGGCAACGCGAAGGCCGCGACGTGCATTTCAGGCGTCCAATACCGGGTCGCAAAGCTGCCGGCCTGGTCGTAGCGTGCGGCGATGGCCTTGACGCCGGCGAGGCGCAACTTCGGATTGTCGGTCGCCCAGCCCATCGCCATGTGACCGCCCACATAGGTCGGGATCGCGGCGACGTAGCAGGTCGCCGTCGGCGAACAGCTTGCGAAATTTCCTCACGCTGCCGGACGAGCTCGCCCGGCTGGAAGATCGGCACGCCGTTCTGCGTGACCATGACGCCGCCCTTGCGTCAGTGCAGCGCCTGCAGGCGGCATAGAACGTTCGGCTGAACAGCACCTTGCCGGGCCCCTGCGGATCGGTCGAGTCGACGATGATGACGTCGAACCGCCGGTCGGTCTTGGCGACGTATTTCATGCCGTCGTCGATGATGAGGTCGAAACGTTTGTCGCCGAACACCGGCTTGGTGAATTCCGGAAAGTGCTCCTTGGAGAACTCGACCACCGAGGCGTCGATCTCGACCTGGGTCAGGCGCTCGACCGATTTGTGCTTGAGCACCTCCTCGGCGATTCCGCAATCGCCGCCGCCGACGATCAGCACCTCCTTGGCGTTGCCGTGCGCCAGGATCGGCACGTGCGCCATCATCTCGTGATAGATGAACTCGTCGCTGGTTGGTGACCTGGGTGGCGCCGTCGAGCATCAGCATCTTGCCGAAGAACTTGTGCTCGAACAGAACGAGATGCTGGTGCTCGGTCTGCATCTCGTAGAGCACCCGCTCGACCTCGTAGGTCATGCGGAAGCCGAGCGCATCGAACAGACGTTTCGGGGATCCAGCGCTTCTCGGCCATGATCCTCGGACGGCGGACGACAGAGAGCGGACGACGATGAAGCCGTCGACCCGGCCGCCGTCAGTCGTCCGTCCTCTGGCTGCGCGGTTTGATGATTAGGCGTCGCTGCCCGCGCAGAATCTCGTTCACCTCGACGCGCTCGGCCTTGAAGGCCTCGCGCAGCACCGGAATGCAGGCATCGGGATTGGCCTTGCCGCACATGAACACGTCGAGCGCCGCGTAGCCGGCATCCGGCCAAGTATGGATCGAGATGTGGCTCTCGGCCAGCACCGCCACGCCCGACACGCCATTCGGCTGGAAATGGTGCAGGTGGATGTGCAGCAGCGTCGCCCGCGCCGCGTCCACGCAGCGCCGCAGCGTCGCCTCGATCAGGTCGATGTCGTCGAGGCCCTGCGCGCCGTGCAGATCGACGATCAGATGCACGCCGGCGCAGCGCACGCCATTGCGCATCGCGAAATGATCCGCGCGCTCCTCCGACCTGAGCCGGCGCGACCACGCTGACCTGAGGGCTTTTTTTCGGGCGGTGCCTGGAGTCCCCAGGCCCTTCCCCGATCGCAAGAGGGCGTTCTGGCGCATCGCCGTCCTCCCCAACCGAGTGATCCAACCCGAGTGCCGAGCACGAGCGGCGGAGCCTCGGCAAGCGAATGCCGCCCGACGAGCCCGCAGAAGGAGCAGATCACAGCGGCTTGTCCCCACATAAGGCTCAGCGGGCCCCGAAGTCAAGAAGATTTTGCAGCGAGTCAGCGGCTCGCGAATTCGCTTGCTGCGCTGCGACGGCGTGAACGCGCATCGGCACGCATCGCGGTCGGCCTCAGCAGGCTCGCGACATCCGCATGACCTGCACGATCAAATCGCTGACGACGAGCTGCTTGACCGCAGGGCGAAATCCATTGCCAACTGGAGCCAAAAAAACTGTCCTGGAGGAAACGCCCATGATGCCAAAGCCGGACGGCGCAAATTTTTCAGCCGATGCAACTGCTGCGAGCCTGGCCGCGGCGCCCGCCAAGCCCGGCGCGGCGCAATTTCTGGCCGGCGGCGCCGCCGCGCTGGGCCTGGGCGCCGCCGCCAGCCTCGGCGCGCGCTGCCGGCCGCCGCGCAGAGCGCCCGGCGCCAAGCACCCGCATCGACGTGCATCACCATTTCATCCCGCAGTTTCACGTCGACAGCCATGATGGCGCCGGGGCGGCGGGCCGGCGCGCCGCCGCCGAAATGGTCGCCGGCGCTCTCGCTCGAGGACATGGACAAGAGCGGGATCGCGACCTCGATCCTGTCGATCGCGCAGCCCGGCGTCTGGTACGGCAACAATGTCGAGGAGTCCCGCAAGCTCGCCCGCGAGCTCAACGAATACGGCGCCAAGATGGTCAAGGATCATCCCGGCCGCTTCGGCCTGTTCGCCTGCATCGCGCCGCCCGACGTCGATGGCAGCCTGAAGGAGATCGAATACGCCTTCGACACGCTCAAGGCCGACGGCATCGGGCTCCTGACCAGCTACCAGGACAAGTATCTGGGCGATCCGTCGTTTGCGCCGGTCTATGCGGAGCTCAACCGGCGCAAGGCCGTGGTCTATGTCCACCCGACCACGCCCGATTGCTGCCGCGGCCTGGTGCCCGGCATCCCGCCGGGATCGATCGAATACGCGACCAACTCGACCCGCACGATCGCCCACCTGGTGTTCAGCGGCACCGCCACCAAGTTCCCCGACATCCGCTGGATCTTCTCCCACTCGCGGCGGCACGCTGCCGTTCCTGACCGGCCGCTTCGTCCGGCTGGCCGAGGAGCGCAAGCCCGCGCATCTGCCGAACGGCCCGCTGCCGGAATTCAAGAAGTTCTATTACGAGCTGGCGCAGGGCAACACGCCGGGCCAGATCGCCGCGCTGCTCAAGATGGTCCGAGTCTCGCAGGTGCTCTACGGCACCGACTATCCCGTTCCGCGACGGCGCCGAGGTCAACGCCGGGCATCGCGGACTAGGGCTTCGCCGCCGCCGATCTGCGCGCGATCGAGCGCGAGAACGCGCTCAAGCTGCTGCCGCGGATCAAGGCGGGCTGACGCGGCGCCTCGCAGGGCGCGCCACGATCTCGGGCTTGCCCGAGATCGGCGATTCATCGCCCAAGTCGGCTACAGCCGACCTGGGTGGCGCGTCCCCGAACGATGACGGTGAGGTCGCCTATCCGGCGGCGCCACCGTGCCCCAGTTCGTCGCCAGTTGCTCGGCGCCGCGCAGCGAGACGCGCGAGGATGGTATAGGTCGGGTTCGAGGCGCCTTCGGTCGGGAAGATGCTCGGCCCGGCGACGTAGAGGTTCGGCAGTTCGTGCGTCTGGCCGTAGCTGTTGACCACCGAGTTCGACGCGCCGGTGCCCATGATCGGTGCCGCCGTGCAGGTGGGTGGTCGGGATGGCCGCGCGTCCGACCCAGACCTCCTTGGCGCCGGCAGCCTTGGCGGCCTTCTGGCCTTCCTCGAGGTTGGCGTTCCACAACGCGACCGCATTCTCGTCGAAGCGTGGATGAATCGTGCCGAGCGGCAAGCCGAACTCGTCCTTCTCGCTCGCGAGCTCGATCGCGGTTCTCGAGGATTCGGCAGTTCCTCGCCGAACATGCTGACGCGGGTGAAGCCGCGCGCCGCTTTCTTCATGTAGGCGTGCGAGCGCCGGACCGAACAGGTCGCGGCCGGCGAGCCGCCATGTCGTGGGTCTTCTGCGCAGCGCCGCAGGTGATGTAGGTGCTGCCGAAGGCGCCCTTGTAGCTCGTCTTCTTGTAGCGGTCGTAGGACATGAACTGCGCGCCGATGGTGCCCAGATGGTTCTGGATGTCCTCGTCGAAGATCGCGTTAATGCCGGCGATCGAATGCGCCATCATGTATCTTGCCGAGGAGACCGCTCGCGTTGGCGAGCCCCTTGGCATGCTTGTCGGTCGCCGAGTTGAGCAGGACGCCGCGGGTTCTGCCCCGACCAGGCGGCCAGCACGACCACGCTCGCCTCCTGCACCTGGCGCTGCTTCTTCTCGTCGAAATATTCGACGCCGGTCACGCGCGTGCCCTGCTGATTGGTCAGCACCCGCGTCACCGTGCAGAGCGCACGCACCTCGGCCTTGGCTTTGCGGGCCACGGACAGGTACGTGACCGTCGGATTGGCGAGCGCGCCGGTCGGACAGCCGACATGGCACCAGCCGTCGTAGATGCAGGCCGGACGTCCCTTGAACTCGGTGGAGTTCATCGCGACCGGCGCCGGCGCCATCCGGATGCCGAGCGACTCGAATCCCTTCACCCAGATTTCGCCGTGCCGGAAGGTCTTCATCGGCGGCATCGGATACTCTTGGCCCGGCGGCCGCCACTTCTCCTCGGCCTTGGCATCGCCCGACATGCCGATGTCGTGCGCAACCCGGTCGTAGAACGGCGCGACATCCTCGTAGGAGATCGGCCAGTCGAGCCGCGCGATTGTGCTCGCTCTTGATCTTGTAGTCGTTCTGCAGATAGCGCGGGTGGTTGGCGAAATAATGCAGCGCGGCTCCGCCGGTGCCCCAGCCGGCCTGCGCCGCGTAGCCGAACGGATTCTTGCCCGCGAGCAGAAATGGTGCGCCCGCCGGCCTGATCCGCCGCCCCCACATCTCCGAGCTGATGAGTTCGCTGAGCTGCCAGTCCGGCCCTGACTCGAGCAGCACGACCTTCTTGCCGGCCTGCGCCAGCACGGCTGCGAACACCGAGCCGGACGCGCCTGCGCCGACGATGACGACGTCTACTTTTTCGTTCGCCATGTCACCACCTCCGCTCGGGCTCGATGTGGGCCTGATAGGGGATGCCGAGGGCGGCGTAGCCCTCCATCGTGCCGTAAACAACATCGACGGCGTCGGTGCGGAAGACGTTGTAGACGAAGCCTGCCCCGGGACCGGTCCAGCCGTCGATCTTGTTCTGCCGCATCAGGTTGACGAACTCGTGCTGCTCGGGCGCCGAGAGCGCGGCGAACTTGCGGCGCGAACACCTTCTCGCTGCCGCGGTCGACCGCGCCGAGCGCGGCGCGATAGAAGTTCGCAAACGGCGGCCGCACGTTGAAGATGCGGGCCTGCAACAGCGCCTCCTCGGCCGGCACCGAAAGCTGCTGGTCGACGAAGTGTGCGATCCCGGAACGGCGCGCGCCGGGCACCAGCGTCTCGCCCAGCGCCTCGATGGTCTCGCCCTCGTTCGCCTTCAGGAGCCGGAAGGGGACGCCCTGCGCGCGGGCCTGCCCTGCCGTCATCATCACCTCGACGCCGCCCACCGTGAAGGCAAGCGCGCCGAGCCCCGCGCCTTTCATGAAGGCGCGTCGTTCGATGCTGGCCATTGGTACCTCCCTGTCAAAGCTACGTTCTGCTCCGTTGACCGGAGCAGCTAACCTTGATCGTCGTTTTTCTTTATTCCAATGAAGATCGTGGGCCGGAATTGGGATGGCGTCAACCGTCCCACGGCATTGCCCACCGGCGGCGGAAGACGCACGCGCGCGTCAGCTCACGCCGCCAAAATCATTGAACTGGAGGTTCAGGTCAAGTGGTTCGCGCAGCGCGGCTGACGCCGGCGCCTGCTCGGCTAAAGTCGCGCGTCTACTCGCGCTTATCCTGCAGGTTCAGCCGGATGTGCAGCTCGCGCAGTTGCTTCGCCGTCACTTCGGACGGCGCGCCCATCATCAAGTCCTCGGCGCGCTGGTTCATCGGGAACAGCACGACCTCGCGCAGGTTCTCCTCGCCGCAAAGGAGCATCACGATGCGGTCGACACCGGGCGCGATACCGCCGTGTGGCGGCGCGCCGAGCGACAGCGCGCGCAGCATGCCGCCAAATTTGGCTTCCAGAACGTCTTCCGAGTAGCCGGCGATCGCGAACGCCTTCTTCATCACGTCGGGGCGATGATTTCGGATGGCTCCGGACGACAACTCCACGCCGTTGCAGACGATGTCGTACTGGATCGCCTTGAGGCCGAGAATCTTGTCCTTGTCGTTCGGATCGAGCGCCAGGAATTCATCGACCGGAAGGTTCGGCATCGAGAACGGATTGTGGGAGAAGTCGATCTTCTTCTCCTCCTCGTTCCATTCGAACATCGGGAAGTCGACGATCCAGCACAACTCGAAGCAATCTTCTTGAATTTGACCAAGCTCCTCACCGATCTTGCTTCCGAGCTTCCCCAGCAAACTTATGAAATCTGGCCGGATCGCCGGCGACGAAGAACATTGCGTCGCCTTCCGCTCCGCCACCATGCTCGCTCGTTTGAATTATCTGTTCATGTAAGGCATCAGTTCGTTCCTTTCCTAAATTGTTAGCAATTGGGCCGGTACCGCGACCATCACGGATAAACATATAACCCAAGCCGGGTTGGCCTTCAGAGATTGCCCACGCGTTCATGCGATCACAAAACGCGCGATTGCCTCCCTCAGGCGCCGGGATCGCCCATACGCGCGCCCTTGGGTCTTTCTCGATCATCGCGGCGAAGACCTTGAAATTTGAGCCGCGAAAATGCTCCGTGACGTCCTGCATCTTGATCGGATTGCGCAGGTCCGGCTTGTCGGTGCCGTACGACCGGATCGCTTCGGCAAATGGAATGAGCGGAAATTTCTTCGTCACCGGCTTGTCGCCGGAGAATTCTTCGAATACGCCGCGCAGCACCGGCTCAACCGCGGTGAATACATCGTCCTGGGTGACGAAGCTCATCTCGATGTCGAGCTGATAGAATTCGCCGGGCGATCGGTCGGCGCGCGCGTCCTCATCACGGAAGCACGGCGCGATCTGGAAGTAGCGGTCAAAGCCCGCCACCATGATGAGCTGCTTGAACTGCTGCGGCGCCTGCGGCAGCGCGTAGAACTTGCCGGGATGGATGCGCGACGGCACGAGATAGTCGCGCGCGCCCTCCGGCGACGACGCCGTCAGGATGGGCGTCTGGAATTCGAAGAACCCCTGCTCCTTCATGCGCCGTCGCAGGCTGTCGATGATCTGCCCGCGCTTGATGATGTTCTGATGCAGATGTTCGCGGCGCAGATCGAGAAACCGATACTTAAGCCTGATTTCTTCAGGATATTCCTGGTCGCCGAATACCGGCATCGGCAGTTCGCCGGCCGATCCGAGCACCTCGATCTCGCGGATATAGACCTCGACCTGGCCAGTCGGCAGATCGGGATTTTCGGTGCCGGCCGGGCGCCTGCGCACCTTGCCGTCGATCCGCACCACCCACTCGGAGCGCAGCTTTTCGGCTTCCTTGAACGAGGGCGAATCCGGGTCCGCCACCACCTGCGTCAAGCCGTAATGGTCGCGCAGATCGATGAACAACAGCCCGCCGTGGTCGCGGATGCGGTGGCACCAGCCCGCGAGCCTGACCTCCTGGCCAATGTCGGCGTCCCGCAGCGCGCCGCAGGTATGGGAACGGTATCGATGCATGGATGAATTGAACCCGTGATGCCGGGCGGTAAGGCACATGGTGGGCGGCGGTTGTCAAGAACGGGACCGGCCGCGGCAGGCCCCCCCAAGCAACCGGATTCAATCGCAGCGGGCGATCTCGTCGGGCGCCTTGATGACGCAATCAGCCGCCAGGCCTTCGGCCGACGGCGCCACCACCGCGACCGTCAGCGGGGGCTTGGGGAACGCGGTGCGCAGGTCGGCGTCGATCGCGGCGCGATCGTAGCCCTGCACCCGCTTCTCGTAGGTCGCGAGAAAATCGTCGGGGTAGCCGTGCAGCACCAGCGTCAACAGTCCGGCGGCCAGCGACGGTCCACGCCGCAAGCGGTCGCGGTGCCCGGTCACGTAGATTTGCTTCAACGGATCGAGTTCGGTCTCGACGACGCCGTCCGTCAGGAAGCGGGCATACTCGTCGCGCACCGCCGCGATCACTCCCATCGCCTTGTCGTTCGCAACCGAAGTGCGAATAGCGAGAAGGCGCGTGTCGAAGTCGACCGGCTGAAAGGCGGCAGATACGCCGTAGGCAGCGCCGAGCGTTTCGCGCACCGCGCGCCACAGCCGCGATGAGGTGCCGCCGCCGAACACCGAGACCGCGAGCTGGGTGCGCAGGAGATCGGGCGTGATGGCGAGGTCGAGCGGTCCGCCCGCCACGATCGCGGTCTGCACCACCGGCCGCTCCAGCACGACGAGCTTGCCGGGAGCGCGCAGCACTGGTTTGGCGGTAACCGGCCGGCTGCCGGATGCCGGCAAAGCGCCAAACAATTGATCGATCTCGCGGCCCACTTCATCGGCATCCATCGGCCCGACGGAGACCAGCGTGAGGCCGTCGCGGACCAGGATGTTGCGCCGCCAAGATTCGATGTCTGCAAGTGTAACGCGTCCGTAGCTCGCCGGATCGCCGGTCAGGTACCTCCGGTGCGCTTCGTCCGCCACCACCAGCCGGGAGTACAGCCGTTGCGCCATGGTCTCGGCACTGCCCTCGCCCTGGCGGAGCCCGACCGCGGCGTTCTTCGCGATCTCGGCGAGGCGATCCGCCGGCAAGGCCGGCTCGGCCAGCACGCGCGCGAACAGGCGCACCGCAGCGGCGAACTTCGCACGCGGCGCCGTGACTTGCCCCTGCACGAGGCTCACGCTCGCGGTGAGATTCACGGATGCCTGCAGGTCGCGGAAATCCTCGATCATGGCACTGCGGCTCAGGCCGCGCGGACCTTCCATGATCAGCGCCGCGCCGAGCGCCGGAACGGACTGCATTCCCGGCAACGCCACGGCGGTGCCGTCGCGCCAAGCGAAATGCAGCGACTGGAAGATCGCATCCGGCATTCGCAGGTAGCGAAATTCAAACCCGCCGGGCGTCGTTTGCCGGATGACAGTCTGCGCCTGCGCAGGCGGTACGGCGGCGAGCGAATGCGCGCACAGCACGGCCACGCAAGTGAGGCCGGCAAGCAGCAGCCGTCTCATGGCGGTACATCCTTCGATGGATGCAGTGTTCCGGTGACGATCCGTCCAGCTCCCGACATGCCCTGCAGCATCGTCATGACCTGCGCATGCGACACCGCATCGATTTGCGCGGGCCAGCGCGCCAGGCTTTCGTAGCGATTGCGGCTGGAGAGCCATCCGGCGAGGCGGCTGTAGACCAGCCGGGGATCCTTGTCGGCGGTCGCGCGGCCTTCCGCCATCCGGGTTTTCAGCCGCGTCAGCGCCTCCTCCGACATGCCGGGATTCGCCAGTTGCTCGACATAGCCGGAAATCGCGGCCAGCAGCGCCTCGGGCGCCACGTCCGGCGCGACGTCGGCGCCAATCGTCAGCGTGAAGGTCCCGGGCGCGATGCGGGCAAACGCAACGGACGCAGGCCCGGCGGCAAGCTTGCCCGTGTCGACGAGCACGTCATACGGACTACCGGGCAGTCGGCTGGTCAGAAAGCTCGTCACCATCGTGCGCACCGCGCCGGTGGCCTGGACATCGCTCTCCTCGATCCGCATGAGCTTCTTGAAGTAGACGCCTGCGCGCTTGATCGCGGCATCTTCCTCGACGATGTCGGTGCGTTCATGACTGATGGCCGGCTGCTTGGCGAAGGCGCGCGGCGGCAGCGTGTGCGGCACGAGACCGGCAAGCGCCTTGTCGGCGATTTCTTTCAGCGTCGCCGCGTCGATGTCGGCCATCACGACGAAGTCGACATTGTTAAGCACGTACCAGGAGCGATGGAGGGCGCGGGCGTCGTCGAGCGAGAACCGGCCGATATCGTCGGTCGTGCCGATCACCCACTGGCCATAGGGATGATCCGGAACCAGCAGGCCGTCGAGCTTGCGGGCAAACCGTACGAACGGCTTGCTGCCGACGCGCCAGTCATGTTCCTGCCGCACCACCCGGCGCTCACGCTCGGCGTCGGCTTCGCTGATCGCGAAGTCCTTGAGCCGCGCCGCGTAGAAGCCGAACAGCTTTTCGAGATCGGCGCGCGGGCCGTCCTCGCGCGACGGCATGGTGTGGACGTAAACGGTGGCGCGCTGGCTGGTCCAGCCGTTGGAGTTGCCGTCGGGAAAGAACCGCAGCGCGATTTCCTTGTGCTCCGGATTGCGTCCGACCAGCACCAGGTGCTCGAGATAGTGCGCCAAGCCGCGGCAGTTGCCGCCGCTCTCGTCGGCGCAGCCGGCGCCCACGATCATCTGGAAATGTGTCGGCGACCCGGAGCGGTCGCGCACGAGGTAAAGCCGCTCGGCCACGCGCTCCTCGGCGGCGAAAGCCATGAGAGGAGCAAATACAACGAGCGCACAGAGAAGAGCCGCGTAGCCCGAGCGCAGCGAACAGCGGCTCACCATGAAGATTCCACTCCGGCACGCCCGACTCGATGAGGTTAGCAAGCGGGCAACGCGGCCCGCAAGCTGCCTGATGACAAGCACGATACCGCTGGCGAAGGGCGACGGCCTCGACAGCATGGCCGCAATCTGCACACTCGGCAGCCGCTCCACTCCAGCGCGCGGGATCTTCATGGCCAAGGCAAAGCAAAGCAGCAGCAAGCGCGCGCCGGACGCGGCCTCCCAGATGACGACCGCCGAGGCCACGATCGCGGCGCTGATAGCGCACGGCATCGATACGATCTATGCGCTGCCGGGCGTGCACAACGATCATCTGTTCGACGCGCTGTTCAAGGCTGGCGATGGCATCACCACCATCCACACCAGGCACGAGCAGGGCGCCGCCTATCTGGCGCTCGGCGCCGCGCTCGCGACTGCGCGGCCGCAGGCCTATACCGTGGTGCCGGGACCGGGTTTGCTCAACTCGTCGGCGGCGCTCCTCACCGCCTATGGCATGAACGCGCCGGTGCTCGCCCTGATCGGCCAGATCGCACAGTCGGCGATCGGCCGCGGGCTCGGTCATCTGCATGAAATCCGCGACCAGGCCGGCATCATCGCCCGCCTTGTAGACTTCTCCGCCCGCATCCGCGAACCGGCTGAAGCCGCACCGCTGGTCGCCGCCGCCATTGGCGCAATGGCGACCGGCCGCCCAGGCCCGGCGGTGCTGGAATGCGCCATCGACGTCTGGGGCAGGAGCGCCCCGGTAGCGCCGATCGTGCCGCCCTCCCCGCCGGCTGAACCCGTCCTCAACGAGGATGCGATCCGCGACGCCGCCAAGCGCCTGGGCGCGGCCGAGCGTCCGCTGATCATCTGCGGCGGCGGCGCGCAAGGCGCATCCCCGGAAGTCACCGCGCTGTCGCGCATGCTGCAGGCGCCGGTGCTGGCGTTCCGCCGCGGCCGCGGCGTGCTCGACGGCCGCGATCCGTTCAGCGTGACGCAGCCGCTCGGCCGCGACCTGTGGGGCGAGGCCGACGCGGTGCTCGCGGTCGGCACGCGGCTGTTCACCCAGTTCACCCAGTGGGGCAGCGACGACGATCTCGAGATCATCCGCGTCGACGCCGATCCGGAGGAGCCGGAACGCTTCCGCAGACCCGCCGTCGCGCTGGTCGGCGATGCCGCGCCGATCCTGCGGCGGCTCGCCGACGAATTGCCGGCGCACAATCGCAAGCGTGCCTCGCGCACGGCCGAGATGGAAGAGCGCCAGGCGCGGTGGAAGGACCGGATGGCCAAACTTGCGCCGCAGATCGGCTATCTGGAGGCGATCCGCGCCGAGCTTCCCGACGACGGCATCCTGGTCGATGAAGTCACCCAGATGGGATTTGCCGCACGGCTACTGTTTCCGGTGATCAAGCCGCGCACGTTCCTGTCGCCGGGCTATCAGGACAATCTCGGCTGGGGCTTCGCCACCGCGCTCGGCGCGGCGCACGCGCGGCGCGACGTGCCGGTACTGTCGATCTCGGGCGACGGCGGATTTCTCTACACCGCCAACGAACTCGCGACCGCCATGCGGCACCGCATTCCGCTGACCACCATCGTGTTCGCGGACGGCGCATTCGGCAACGTGCGCCGCATCCAGCAGGAGCACTATGGCAACCGGGTGATTGCCAGCGATCTCCACAATCCGGATTTCGTGAAGTATGCGGAGAGCTTCGGCGCCGAAGCCGAGCGCGCGCGAAACCCGAACGAACTTCGCGCCGCGCTCAAGCGCGCCTTCAAGCGCCGTGACGGCCCGACCCTGATCGAGGTCCCGGTCGGACCGATGCCGTCACCCTGGGAGTTCATCCACATGCCGCGCATCCGCGGCAGCTTGTGATATCCTACTTTTCTAAGGACACGAGCAACGCAAGGCACCGTATGGAAGCCCGCACCGACGCGCATCGCGAAATCGGAGAGCGCACTCCGCTGATCATCCGCCGGGTGGATGCCATTCCGGTCGGCCTGCCGCTCAAGAAGCCGGTGGCGATGGCCGGCAGCACCGTCAGCGTGGCGCAGAACATTCTGGTGCGGATCGAGGCGCAGGACGGCACCGTCGGCTGGGGCGAAGCAGCCTCGGCGCCCACCATGACGGGCGACACCCTCGGCAGCCTCGTGAGCGCGGTGCGCGATCATCTGGCGCCGCTGTTGCTCGGCCAGGACGCCTGGATGCGGGTGGAGCTCGGCCGGCGTCTCAAGGCCGCGCTTTACGGCAACACCGGCGCCCATTCGGCGGTCGAAGTTGCGCTGCTCGATCTCGCCGGCCAGGCCGCAGGGCTGCCGGTGGTCGATCTGATCGGCGGCGCGGTCCGGCGCGAGGTCGCCCCGATGTGGCTTCTCGGCAATCCGACGCCGGAGCAGGACATCGTCGAGGCGCACAAGAAGCGCGACGAAGGGTTCGGCTTCTTCAAGCTCAAGATCGGCACCAAGTCGATCGATGCCGAGATCGCCGGCACCGTCGCGCTTCGCGCCGCGCTCGGTGGCGCGACGCCACTATGCGCCGACGCCAATTGCGGCCTGAGTCTTCCCGACGCCCGCCGCTACGTCGAAGCGACCCGCGAATCCGGTCTGCTATTCGTCGAGCAGCCGCTCGCGCACGACGACCTCGGCGCACTCGCCAAGCTTACCCGCGTCTCGCCGGTGCCGATCGGCGCCGACGAAGGCATCCATTCGCTCCACGACATTGAAGCGCACGAGCGTGCGGGCGCTGGCGGCGTTTCGCTCAAGCTGATCAAGCTTGGCGGGATGCGCGCCGCGGTCGAGGCCGCGCAACTGTGCGCGCGCCGTGGGCTTGCGGTGAACATCGCTGCCAAGATCGCGGAGTCGAGCATCGCCTCGGCAGCCGCCATCCACCTCGCCTGCGCGGCCCCCAATGTCGATTGGGGCGTGAGCCTCACGCACTTTTATCTGGCCGAGGATATCGTGCACGCAGCGCCCGCCATCAGCGACGGCGCAGTTGCCTTGCCGGCCGCACCCGGGCTCGGTGTTACGGTCGATGAGGCTGCAGTCGAACGCTTCCGCGTGAGCTGCTGATCGTTACGGCTTCGGCAGCGCATCCTGCGGTATGGCGGCCGGATCAAACCGCCGCGGCCTGTTCTTTCGCACGTAGAGGATCATGACGGGGATGAACCCGACGATGATGGTCAGTTTCACGAGCGCGAGGTCGCTGAGATCGAAGCCGGTCAGGACGGTGAATACGCCCACGAGCGCAAGCAACAGGACGAGGATCAGGCCAATCTGGAGCCCGTACGTCAGCGCCGGCTTGCCGGACCAGAAGCGGCAATCGGGATTGGCCGCCGCGACCCGGGCGACAAGCCCCTGCACCAGCGGCACGTAGGTCGCCGCCCGATCTTCGGCTGTATTCGCGCCGCTGAAGTGAACCGAATAAATGTTCGCCCGTTCGCCGTCGGTGAGCTTCACCTCACATTTGTGCCGCGTGTCGTCGGGGTGTACGGGCTCGAAGGTCAGCCGCAGCTCCTTGATCGAACGATAGGGGAAGCGCGCGCCCCCGCCCTTCTCAATCCGGT
Organism: uncultured Alphaproteobacteria bacterium; assembly: GCA_963807865.1. Taxonomy (GTDB): domain Bacteria; phylum Pseudomonadota; class Alphaproteobacteria; order Rhizobiales; family Xanthobacteraceae; genus VAZQ01. The sequence goes on from CAWEDK010000022.1 coordinate 216,441, forward strand.
CGAGCCCCCACGGCACCAGCAGCATCAGGTAGGCGCGCATGAGACGCGCCCACCGGGGCGCCTTGGCCCGATCGCCACCCTCGCGTTCGAGCGCATCCGGAGCGAGACGCCAGACTGCCTCACGCTGGTAGATGTTGGCGCGGGTGGCGTGGGTGATCGGATCGGCGTGCATGGTCATGTGTCGAAGACAGGCACGGCTGCCAGATCTATCGGCTGGCCGGCAAGAGATCGCTCGGGATCGCCGCCGGGTCGAACGACCGCGGCCAGTTCTTTCGCGTATAGAGGATCATCAGCGGAATATACGTGACCAGAATGCCGAGCTTGACCAGGACGAGATGGGACAGGCTCAGGCCGCCGACCATACCGATCACGAACACCAAGAGCGCGATCATCAAGAACAGAAAGATATGCTCGCCCCAATAGGTGCTCGGCCGCTTGCCGGCCTCGAACTTGCAGCCCGGATTCGCCGCCGCGACGCGCTCGACCAGACCGCGTACCAGCGGGGCGTAGGTCGCCCCCCGGTCCTCGAAATCGGCGAAACCGGCGTAGTGCGTCGAGAGGATGGCGGCGAGTGTGCCATTCTTGAGCTGCAAGTCGCAGCGGTAGCGGCTGCGGTCGAACCGCGACGGCGCGAAGGACAGCCGGATTTCCCGGATGTCCTGGTAGGGGTAACGGACGGCGAGGACCTTCCCGTCCTTCAGGACTTGTTCGCGCTCCAACGCATCCGGCGTCAAGCGCCAGACCGTTTCCTTCTCCAAGATACTGGTGCGAACCCGGTGGGTGATGGCGTCGGCAAGCATGTCCATGGCGGCGATACTATAGCGTAGCGGGCGATTCCCCCCTGCACTTTATGGGTCGGCACGGGACTGACAAAGGGGTCCGACTGCGCTATCTAGCCCCCACATGGAGCCGATCACCAAGACCAAGAAACTCGCCGAAGCCTGCGACCGGCTCTCGCGTCACCCCTTCGTGACGGTCGATACCGAGTTTCAGCGCGAGTTCGACGTATTATCCGATCCTGTGCGTGGTCCAGATGGCCTCGCCCGAGGAGGCTGTCGTGGTCGATGCCCTCGCCGAGGGCCTCGACCTTGCGCCATTCTTCGCCCTGATGGCCGACCAGAAGGTGATGAAGGTCTTTCACGCCGCCCGCCAGGACATCGAAATCTGCTGGCACGCGGCCGGCATGATCCCGGCGCCGCTGGTGGATACCCAGGTCGCCGCCATGGTGCTCGGTTACGGCGATTCGATCTCCTACGATCAACTGGTGGGGCGCATCACCGGCGACAATCTCGACAAGTCGCACCGGTTTACCGACTGGACGCGCCGGCCGCTCTCCGCTGCGCAGCTCAACTATGCGGTCTCCGACGTGACGCACCTGCGCGACGTCTACCTCAAACTGTCCTCCGACCTCGACCAGCAGGGTCGCGCCGAATGGATGCACGAGGAGATGAAGGTGCTGACCTCCGCCGAGACCTACCGCGCCGAGCCGGAGCACGCCTGGGAACGGCTGAAGACGCGCGTGCGCAAGCCCAAGGAGCTTGCCGTGCTGATGGAGGTTGCGGCCTGGCGCGAGCAGGAGGCCCAGAGCCGCGACGTGCCGCGCGGCCGCGTGCTCAAGGACGACGCCATCGGCGACATCGCCATCCAGGCGCCGACCACGATCGAGCGGCTCGGCTCGCTACGCTCGCTGCCCAAAGGCTTCGAACAGTCCCGATGGGGCGAGCCCATCGTCAACGCGGTCAAGCGCGGACTTGCCCGCGATCCCAAGACCCTGCCACGCATGGAGCGCCCGCGGCCGGTCGCCAACGGCCAGGCCACCGTCGAGCTTCTCAAGGTCCTCTTGCGGATGACCGCCGAGCGGCATGGCGTCGCCGCCAAGGTGATCGCGACGGTCGACGATCTCGAGCGCATCGCCGCGGACGACGCGGCCGGCGTACCGGCGCTGTCGGGCTGGCGGCGCGATCTGTTCGGCGAGAAGGCGCTCGCGCTCAAGCACGGACGGCTTTCGCTCGCCATCGAGCGCGGCCGGGTGGTCGCCCTCGACCGGACGTGACGTCCCCCCTCGCGGCTGCGGGACCGGACCGCTAAGCTCGGCCGGCCCGATGCAGATTGCCGGAGGACATCATGGCGCCATTCCTTCGAAACCAGTGGTACACCGTCGCGACCACAGCGGAAGTCGGCACCCGGCCGCTCGCGCGCACCGTCTGCGATGAGCCACTCGTCATCTTCCGCGGCGAGAACAGTGAGGTCGCTGTATTGAGTGACCGCTGTCCGCACCGCAAGGCGCCCCTCTCCTCCGGCGAAGTCGTCGGCAACGACATCCAGTGCGGCTATCATGGCATCCGCTTCGCACAGGACGGTGCCTGCACGCACGTGCCAGGTGGTGCAACGGTCGGCCGCACCTTCCGTGCTCGCTCCTTCCCGGTTCGCGAAATGCATGGCCTGGTCTTCGCTTGGCTCGGCGAGGTCGCGCTCGCTGACCCCGCGCTCATTCCGGACTTCAGCGAGAACGTGAAACCGGGCTGGGCCGGCGTACATGGCACCATTCACGTCAAGGGCAATTACCAGCTGCTCATCGACAACTTGCTCGATCTCACCCATGTGGTGTTCGTCCACAAATCCACCCTGGGCGGCAGTGGAGTCGCGGAAGCGCCGCTCGAGGTCTCGGTCGATGGCGAGGTCGTGCGCGCCCAGCGCATTATGCACAACGTCGATACTTCGCCGATCTACAAGGCAGCTCGCAACCTGCACGGCAAGATCGACCGCTGGCAGATTCTCCAATTCCAGCCGCCGATCTATGTACGCATCACGCTCGGCGCGCGCGAGGCCGGCGGCGATTTGCCGATCGGCACGCCGACGCATGTCGTGCTCAACAGCCTAACCCCAGAGACCGAGCGCAGCACGTGGTACTTCTGGTCGACGGTGCGGCCATGGGCGCTCGACGACGAGCGGGTATCGAAAATCTACAAGGACATGACCGACACGGCGTTCGCCGAGGACACCGGCCTGGTGGCGCAGCAACAGGCGTTGATCGACAGCGACCCGACCGGCGCGCCGCTGGTCGGCCTCGCGTTCGACCGCGCCGCGGTAGCGGCGCGGCGCATCATTCGGCGCAAGCTCGATGAAGAGGCGGCGACTTCGGTGCCCCCTGTGTCGGCCGTGCCGACCGCGGCACACGCCTGACCAACGCAGAAAATACGGAAGACGACACCGCGCCGGGGATGGTGCTCACCCGACCTCCATCACCGGCTCGCGCCCGATCAGGCGCGCGAGCTGGCGCAGCCGCGCGAACACCCGATCGCCAGCCAGCGCCTTGAAGCCGTTGTCGAAGCGCAGCACCAGGCGGCCCCGTCTCGACCACCATCGGCGTCTTCGGCAACACGCCGGTGGTCGAAGCAGACGCCAGATAGGCCACCCGCAGCGCGGCGCCGAGCACCCGCGCACGATCAAGCGTGCGGGTCGAAGCGAGTTCGCGCAAACGCGGCGACAACTCGTCTTCGACCAGACCGACGTGGCGAAAAAACACCGCGAGCGCAATGAAGGTGCGCCCCGGATGATCGACCGCCACGAAGGCCGCATTGGCGATGATGTTGAGCGACTGCTCGCCGCGATAATCGGGATGCGCCCGCCAGCCGATATCGGCCAGCAGGCACGCGGCGTGCCGCAGCCGCCGCTCCTCGGCGGTCTCGTCGAGGCCGGACGACGCCATGAAGCGGTCGGTCCACGTCATCAGTTCCTCGCCGTGCGCCGGCGAGCGGGACCGCAGTAGGTTGAGTTCGGCCGCAGCCGAGATCAGCGGGTCCTGCTCACGCTCCTTGCCGCCGAGCATCGAGTAGAGCAGCCCCTCGCGCACGCCGAGCGCGGAGATGATCACGTCCTTCGGTTTGCCGATGCGCACCAGGTTCTCGAGAACCAGCGCCGCATAGGCGAGGAGCGGCCGACGGGCATCGGTGACGACCTCGATGCGCGACAGCGATTCCGGCGCTACGCGATGCACCAGGCTGGAGAATTCATACGCCTCTTTGGCGGGGATCACGTAGCCGTGCATGACATGCAACGGATAGCCGTGCTGCCACATGTGCAGCCGGGCGAGCGCGCGCCAGGTGCCGCCGATGGCGTAGAAGTTTCGACCCTTTGCCTCGGACAATAGGTGGGCTTTGGAGAGCGCTTTCTCGACGATCTTCTCGGCCTTCTTGATCGATTTCGATGAACTGTCCTGCAGCGCGAGCCCGCCGAGCGGCAGCGTCAGCGCGCCCTTGATGCGGTGCCCATGCACTTCGGTGAGCTCCAACGATCCGCCGCCGAGGTCGCCGACGATCCCGTCCGGCCGGTGAAAGCCCGAGACCACGCCAAGCGCCGCCAGCTCCGCCTCGCGCTTGCCGGACAGAACGTCGATCGGGACGCCGCAAATGCGCTCCGCCTCGGCGACGAATGCCTTGCCGTTCTTGGCGTCGCGGCAGGCGGCGGTGGCGATCGCCCATACCTTGCCTACCTCCATGCGGTCGCAAAGCGCGCGGAACCGGCGGATCGACGTCAGCGCGAGTTCGACCGCGTCGGCGGCCAGGAGCCCGGTCGACTGCACCTCGCGGCCGAGGCCCGCGAGTGCCTTCTCGTTGAAGATCGGCGTCGGGCTGCGCGTCAGCCCCTCGTACACGACGAGACGGACCGAGTTCGAGCCGATATCGATGACCGCGACGGGCGGCCCGTGATCGAGACGACCTTGCGCCATATGAATTGCCGGGCGCCGCCTAACCGTGGTCGAGGCGCCGTATGAGGCTGCGCGGTGACAATTCTTTGAGCGATTTCCCACGGCCCGACAGGCTCGGATTGGTCATGAAGTATTTGTGAGCATTGAAGGGCTCTTCCCCCTCGGCCGCTCTTATGCGATTCGACGAGCCGTCGGGTAACAATTTCCAGCTTTGTTCATTGTCCTTGAAATTCGCCACCATGATCTGTTCGAGCACCTGCTCGTGCACGGTGGGATTGAGGATGGGACAGAGCACTTCGACGCGGCGGTCGAGATTGCGCGGCATCATGTCGGCCGACGAGATGTAGACCGCGGCCTTCGGATGCGGCAGGCCGTGGCCCATGCCGAAACAATAGATACGGCTGTGTTCGAGGAAGCGTCCGACGATCGACTTTACCCGGATATTCTCCGACAGGCCCGGAATGCCGGGTCGCAGGCAGCAGATGCCGCGCACCACGAGGTCGACTGCGACGCCAGCCTGGGAGGCCTTGTACAGCATGTCGATGATCCCGGGATCGACCATCGCGTTGTCCTTCATCCAGATCGCGGCCGGCTTGCCGCTCTTGGCGTGTGCGATCTCCTGTTCGATATGCTCGCAAATGCGCTTGCGCAGCGTCAGCGGTGAGACCGCGAGCTTGTCCAGTTCAGCCGGTTCGGCATAGCCGGTGATGAAGTTGAAGACCCGCGCAACATCGCGCCCGATCACCGGATCGGAGGTGAAGAACGAAAGGTCGGTGTAGATGCGCGCGGTCACCGGATGATAATTTCCGGTCCCGACATGCACATAGGATGCGAGCGCACCGCCTTCGCGGCGCACCACCAGCGAGAGCTTGGCGTGGGTCTTGAGATCGATGAAGCCGTAGACGACTTGCACGCCGGCGCGCTCAAGGTCGCGCGCCCAGCGGATGTTGGCCTCCTCGTCGAACCGGGCCTTTAGCTCGATCAGCGCCGTCACCGACTTGCCGGCATCGGCCGCCTCGGCCAGCGTCCGGACGATCGGGCTGTCGGATGACGTACGGTAGAGCGTCTGCTTGATGGCGACCACGTTGGGATCGCGCGCCGCCTGCTGCAGGAACTGCACCACCACGTCGAACGACTCGTAGGGATGGTGGACCACCAGGTCCTTCTGGCGGATGGCCGCGAAGCAGTCGCCACCCTGGTCGCGGATGCGCTCCGGATAGCGCGGATTGTACGGCACGAATTCCAGGTCCGGCCGGTCGAGCGCCATGAGCTGGGACAGCTCGTTGAGCGCCAGCACGCCGTCGACCAGGAACACCTCGTCGTCGCCACAAGAGAGCGCCCGCTGCACGAAGCGCCGCAGCTCGACCGGCATCGTAGCGTCGAGCTCGAGCCGGATCACGGAGCCGCGCCGGCGCCGCTTGAGCACCGTCTCGAACTCGCGCACCAGATCCTCGGCTTCTTCCTCGATCTCGATTTCGCTGTCGCGAATGACGCGGAACGCGCCCTGCCCCTTCACCACATAACCGGGAAACAGCCGGCCGATGAACAGGCCGGTCAATTGCTCGAGCGGGATGACCCGCACCGCGCCGCCCTCGCCAGCCGGTATGCGGATGAAGCGCTCGATCTTGCCTGGCACGCGGATCAGCGCATCCATCGTCCTGCCGTCGCTCGCGCGCGCCAGTTGCAACGCGACGGTGAAGCCGAGATTGGGGATGAACGGGAACGGATGCGCGGGGTCGATCGCGAGCGGCGTCAGCAGCGGGAAGATCGCCCGCAGGAAGTGGTCCTCCAGCCAGACCCGCTCCCGCTTGGTGACGTCCGGACCATCGATCAGGACGATCCCCTGACCTGCCAGCATCTGGCGCAGTTCCCGCCAGCGCTTCTGCTGGTCGCTCGCCAACGCCGAGACCGCCTCGGAGATCCGCACCAGTTGCTCGGCCGGCGTCAGGCCGTCGGGGCTCCTGAAGGTGATGCCCTCCCGCACCTGGCCACGCAGGCCGGCGACGCGGACCATGAAAAATTCGTCGAGGTTGTTGGCCGAAATCGAGAGGAACCGGACCCGTTCCAGCAGCGGATGGGCCTCGTTGCGCAGCCTCCTCCAGCACGCGGCGGTTGAAATGCAGCCACGACAGCTCCCGGTTGATAAACCGCTCGGGACTCGCGCTGAGCTCCAATTCGGGAGCGGGGGCAAGCGCCGGCGCAGGCTCCAGTACTGGCGACGTTTCTTCTTTTACAACAGCAGCTTGACCGCGATCCGCCATGGTCCAAAGGTTCCGGTTTCGGAAGTCAGGATGCGCATCGTCGATGACATCGGCATGACCATCAGCCGCTCCCGACCGCCCGTCAAGCGTCGTCGGCCCTCAGAAGTTCAGCGGCTAGCGTCCGGGTTAACGGCCGTTGCTGCCGCATGGCTTCATCGTCGAGCCGGGCCACCACTGCGCGGGCCGCCGCGAACGAGCGTTCGATCCGTGTTTCCAGATAGCCGATCAGGCTTTCGTCCACCGCAAGCTGCCGGTCCGCGAACAGCTTGACCAGGACCGCGCGCAGCAGCGCCTCGTCAGGGGGCGCCAGCGCCACCACCGGCAGCGCCTTGAGCCGCGAAGCGAGATCGCGGACCGCGAGCGACCAGCCGGCCGGCGCCGTCCGTGCGGTGAGCAGAACGTAAGCCGCGTCCTCCCGCGCCAGATTGAGCAGATGGAACAACGCGCGCTCGTCGAAGCCCCCAGGGGCGGCGTCCTCGACCACGACCGCCCCGGTGGCGAGCGCCACCGGCACCTTGCTCTCCTCGAGCGAACGCGCCGCCACCCGGCGCGCGCCCGCCGCCTGCGCCCAAACCGCTGCAAGGTGGCTCTTGCCGGAGCCTTCGGGGCCCGCCAGCACCACCGTGCGGCTCGGCCATTCGGGCCAGGCGTCGATCAGTGTGAGCGCCTTGGCGTTGGACGGCCCGCCGAGAAAATCCTCGCGCGCCAGGCTTTCAGTGTGAGAGAGCGCGAGCGTGAGCTGACGCGGAGCAGCGTGGGTCGGCGTGGCGGTCAGATCGGCTGCCCCCCGGAATAGATCGGGCTGGCGAGATAGCGCTTGAGCCCGAACCGGAACAGCACCGCGATCGAGGCCGCGATCGGCACCGCCAGTAGCAGTCCGACAAAGCCGAACAGGTAGCCGAAGGCGAACATCGCAAAAATGATCCAGACCGGGTGCAGTCCCACGCGCTCGCCGACCAGCTTGGGCGCGATGATGTTGCCCTCGACGAACTGGCCGACCAGGAAGATCGTGACCACGCCCACCACCCACTTCCAATCCGGCCAGAACTGCGCGAGCGCCACGCTTGTCGCGACCAGGAGGCCGGTCAGCGAGCCGATGTACGGCACGAAGGTGATCAGGCCGGCGACGATCCCGATCAGCAAGGCGAAATGCAGACCGACCAGCCAGAGCGCGATCACGTAGTAGAGGCCGAGCAGCAGGCAGACGATCAATTGCCCGCGTACGAATCCGGAAATCGCAGCATCGATATCGCGCGCGATCTGGCGCACCGATTCACGGTGGCGGGGCGGCACCCAGCTATCCAGGACGTTGAGCATCCCGTGCCAGTCGACGATCAGATAGAAGGTGACGACCGGCATGATGATCAGGATGGAGGCGAACGAAACCAGCGCCTTGCCGCCGGCCCACAACGAATAGGCAAAGCCGCTCAGCCAGGCCGACGCCTGCTTGACGAACTCGGACATGGTCATGGTGGACTCGCCGGCCTGCAACCAGTTCAGCCATTCGGTCGCGATCTCCCGGACGCGGGAAATATGGTCCGGCAGGCTGATCACCAGTTGCGTGAGCTGCTGCACCAGAATCGGCACCACCAGGAGCAGCACCGCGATCATCGCCAGCATGACCACCGTGACGATGAGGAGTGCCGCGAGTGTCCGGCTCATACCGAGCCGCTCCAGGCGGTCGGCCAGCGGCGCCTGCAGATAGGCGAGCGCGATGCCGGCCACGAACGGCAGCAGGACTTCGCTCAAAAGCCAGAGCAAGCCGGCAACCACCAAGAAAGTCAGCAGCCAGAACGCGGCTTGGCGGCCGTAATTCATCGGTCGTCCCTCCGACACCCGAGGCGGTGTCCCGTCAAGACCGGGGTTCGGGCTCGTTCATGTGCCGGACCCATTCGGCGAGATAGAAGGCAACGGAAAGCAAGGTCAAGACCGCGACCAGCGCCATCAGCACCGTAATCGCTATACCGGCGCTGAATTTGAAGCCGAGCGAGGCCAGCACCAGCAGCGCCAGCGCGATCTGCGCGACGGTGTTGAGCTTCGAGACCGGATGCGGCCTGAGCGTCACCGGCTTGTCGACCACCCAGGACAGGATCACGGCGCTGACGATCATAATGTCGCGCGACACCACCAGGATCACCAGCCAGAGCGGTATCGCACCGATGAGCGCCAGCGCGACGTAGATCGACACCAGCATGGCCTTGTCGGCCAGCGGATCGAGATAGGCGCCAAGTTCGGTCGCCATGCCGAAGCGCTTGGCGAGATAGCCGTCGACCGCGTCGCTGATGCCGGCCGCGAGGAACAGCCCGAACGCGATGCGGATCTGGTCGGACGCGATCGCCCAGACCAGAACCGGCACAAGCAGGATCCGCGCCAGCGTAATAAGATTCGGAATACTCAAGTTCTGCGCCCGGCTCACGCGTGCCCGCCCGTTACGGCCAGCACGCCCCGCTTTCCAGTATAGCGGCGATCGGGCCATTGCACAGTCGTTGAATCCCAAGTACCGAAGCCGCGAACGCAAGGATCGACCATGGCGGAGAAGGGCCTCACATATGCCGAGGCTGGCGTCGACATCGATGCCGGCAACCGCATGGTGGAACTGATCAAGCCGCTGGTGCGCGCCACCGCGCGCCCCGGCGCGGACGCCGAGATCGGCGGATTTGGTGGCCTGTTCGACCTCAAACGGGCTGGCTATTCCGACCCGGTGTTGGTGGCGGCGACCGACGGGGTCGGCACCAAGGTCAAGATCGCGATCGAAACCGGCCGGCACGAGACGATCGGCATCGATCTCGTCGCCATGTCGGTCAACGACCTCGTCGTGCAGGGCGCCGAGCCGCTATTCTTTCTCGACTACTTCGCCTGTGGAGAACTCGAGCCGGACGTCGGTGCCCGGGTCGTACAGGGCGTGGCGGCAGGCTGCCGCCAGGCAAAATGCGCGCTGATCGGCGGCGAGACCGCCGAGATGCCGGGTCTCTATCAACCGGGCGATTACGACCTCGCGGGCTTTGCGGTCGGCGCTGCCGAACGCGGCACGCTGCTGCCGCGCGACGATATCGCGGCAGGCGACGTCGTGCTGGGGCTGGCGTCCTCGGGCGTGCATTCGAACGGCTATTCGCTGGTGCGGAAGATCGTTCAGCAAGCCGGTCTGAGCTGGGACGCCCCCGCCCCATTCGATTCCGGCCGCGACCTCGGCGCCGCGCTAATCGAGCCGACGCGCATCTATGTGACCGCATGCCTCGCGGCGATCCGCGAGACCAAGGCCGTCAAGGCGCTGGCGCACATCACCGGCGGCGGCTTCCCGGACAACATTCCGCGGGTACTGCCGAAGGGCCTCGGCGCCGAGATCGATCTTGGGCGCGTGCCGGTGTTGCCGGTGTTCCAATGGCTCGCCCGCGCCGGCAATGTCGCCCAGGGCGAAATGCTGCGGACGTTCAACTGCGGCATCGGCATGATCGCCGTGGTGGCGGCGAGCGAAGCCGACGCGGTGGCGGCGGCGTTCACGCGCGCCGGCGAAAGCGTGGCGCGGCTCGGCACGCTTGTGCCGAACAATAGCGACGAACGGGTGCACTTTTCCGGACGGCTCGACCTCGCACGGTGAACACGGCGGATCGGCGATGGCAGAAAATGCCTTGGCGAAGAAACGCGTCGCCGTCCTGATCTCGGGTCGCGGCTCCAACATGTCGGCGCTGATCGAGGCGGCAAAGGCTGCGCACTTTCCGGCCGAGATCGCGGTTGTCGTCTCCAACCGCCCCGGTGCCGCGGGTCTTGCGACTGCGCAGGCCGCCGGCATCGCCACCGCGATTGTCGATCACGCCGACTTCGGCAGGGATCGCGAACGCTTCGAGCAAGCGATCGACGCGGAGCTTGCGGCGCATCGGATCGATCTCGTTTGTCTCGCCGGCTTCATGCGGCTCCTGACGCCCTGGCTGGTCGGCCGCTGGGGCTGGCGCATGCTCAACATCCATCCGGCATTGCTGCCGGCCTTCAAGGGCCTCGACACGCACACTCGTGCCCTTGAGGCGGGGGTCAAGATCCATGGCGCCAGCGTGCACTTCGTGGTGCCGGAAATGGACAGCGGGCCGATCATAGCGCAGGGCGCGGTGCCGGTGCATGACGACGACAATGCGCACACGCTCGCGGCGCGCGTGCTCGCCGTCGAGCATCGCATCTATCCGCTGGCGCTTGCCCTGGTGGCGCAGGGCCGCGTACGCATTGTCGACGGCCGTTGCCTGATCGACGGTGCCGCGCCAAGCACCGGCACCCTCATCGTGCCGCAGGTGTGCTAGCGTGTATTCATGAATGCGGGCACTCGCCGAATGTCTGCTTTCTGGCCAGAGCGGAAGGCCCCGGCATGCGAACTACGAAGAACTTGGTCGAAAATGACCCGACTCGGACTTCGCAACGCAAAAGCATAGTTTGTCTATCGGCTAGACCGTGATTACCAAAAATCGGTTTGGACAAGGCTGCCCGCTTACGAGCTACGTTTCACAAACGCCTGCGACGATCGCGTTATCCGATGTCGTAAAGAAACTGACCAGCGCTTCGCAGCCATCTGGAAGCCGAGGATCGGACTGTTTCGTGAAGCTTCGTGTCCAGGGGAGGCTCAACCGATCGCCTTTTGCGGACAAATTGGCGACTTGATAAGACGATTGAACGTCGGCCGCAGCAGCTGAAACGGCAATGCTGGCGCAAAGAGCCGAAATCGCAATTCCAATCGCGAGGGCGCTGGCGCCCGCACACAGCACTACCGACCACAACCGGGCAGGATGAGCACGCATGATTTATCCCCCTAAGCGTGGGATACCGGTAGCTCGGCTCGCACAACTGCGAAATTGAGATATTCACCCTAAGGGCAATTCCGGAGCGACTTGGCGCATGGTGAAGTGGCCCCCCGCTACACTTGGCTCGGCCAGCGCTCGCTGTCGAACGTGAAGCAGACATGGAGCCAGGGGACTCAAGGCAAGTCGACGACGCTTATCCCTCCGCGGACCCGAACTATCCTCCAGTTGTAATGGTCCGCCAGCAGAAATACACCTCGACACCTCCCATCATAGTGGGGCAGCCTGGGGGCGCATATCTCACAATGCTCAACGCGCCCGAAGTGCCCATCTCCCCGACCTAAAAGCGGGGTGCTCGGTATGGGATAAGTTCTAATACGGCCGATCGATCTGGCCGTCACTCTGCGCGGTGGCGGGATGGGAGCTTCGTATGCGAAGGATCATCCAAGCAAATATCGACAGGCTTAAAGAATTGCTGAAATCGGAAACCGATCCGACAAAGCGGGCGATGGAAACGCGCCTTCTTGCCGAGGAGGAGGCCAAGTTGAAACAGTTGCCTCCGCACAACAAGAATGAGACCAAGGCTTATTAATTTAGTGGTGGTCCGCCCATTTGCGCCAATGCGTCGGCTGTATGTCGATACGCTTTTTCGTTGATGCGTCCACCCAATCAGTTCTGCTCTTGCGGACTGGGAACACTAGTGCGTGCACGCCACTCTTGTCCATCACACCAACCTCAAGGTCGTCGTCGGACGGCGCAATTGAAACGGGTAACCAATTATCGTGCAGCGGATGAACGGTCATTATATTATGTTATGCTAAGACAACGGTGCTGCGTTGATCCACATCAACAATGGTCTAGCGGGACGTAGCGAGGTGATCGCAACAGACCGTACAATGGCACTTATTGCCCGCTCCGCAGATCGGATGCGAATTGCCGATTTACGAAGTCGCCCATTCGGAGATGGCATGGAGATCAATGACTTCCTTGCGCCATCGCAAATCCTGATAAACCGGCATGCTTCAGGAAAGGCTAACTTGCTCGATCACCTTGCGCGCCGGGCAGCCGCTGCGCTCGGCTTACCTCACGCGACGATATTGAGTGCTCTATTGAAGCGCGAAGAGCTTGGCTCCACGGGAATGGGTGACGGCGTCGCAGTCCCGCATGCGCGACTGCCGGGGGTAAGCAAGTCATTTGGAATTCTCGCCCGCCTCAACAAAGCAATTGATTTCAATGCCATCGATGGCGAGCCGGTCGATGTAGTGTGCCTGCTGCTACTACCGACAAATTCAGACGAAGGGCAACATGCGCTTGCATCTGCCGCCCGAGTTCTTGCGAGATGCGGAGGTGCGTCGGAACCTTCGTCGGGCGGCTGACCATGCGGAAGCATTTCGCGCTTTGGTCGCACAACGTTGAGCACAACTCGAAATCTAATGTTGGCCCTTCGCGTCAGTTCGCGGCAACACGTCACTTCAGTCGCGTTTGGGGCAAAGCGGACATCAACTCAGGGCAGGTCAAAGACCGAATTCATAAGTACACGCCCTGGTGCCCACTCCGAATTGGATCGCATTCGGTCGTCATTGCCAGGAGCCCTCCAAAGGGGCGACGAAGCAATCCAGACTTCCTGATACGATGGAACATTACTTCGCTGCGCTCGCACTGGTGGCGCAGGGCCGCGTGCGCATCGTCGACGGCCGGTGTCATATTAGCGGTGCGCCCGCCACCCACGATGAATTGATCGTACCCAAGATTTGATCGAACGATCGCATTTGGCACAATCGCTGCTCATCGAGGAGCGCGAAATCATGATCACGCTTTACACGTTTGGTCCGGCGTTCGGTCTTCCCGATCCAAGCCCGTTCGTCACCAAAGCCGAAATGCTGCTGAAGATGGCGAACCTGACCTATCGCACCGACACCGGCGGCTTCGGCAAGGCGCCGAAGGGCAAGCTGCCGTATATCGACGATGACGGTGTGCGGGTCGGGGATTCGACCTTCATCCGCTGGCACCTCGAAACGAAATACGGCGTCGATTTCGATCGCGGCCTGAGTGTCGAGCAGCGCGCCATCGGCTGGGCGTTCGAGAAGATGGCGGAGGACCACCTGTATTGGACACTGGTCGAAGCGCGCTGGCTGAATGACGGCAATTTTCAGAAAGGCCCTTCGGTGTTTTTCCAGAGAGTGCCGGCGCCGGTGCGGCCGATCGTGATCGCCATGATCCGGCGGCAGGTCCGCAAGTCGCTGCGCGCACACGGCATGGGCCGCCATTCGCTGGATGAAATCGCCCGGCTCGGCGTGCGCGGCGTGGATTCGATCGCCGACTATCTCGGAACGAAGCCGTATTTCATGGGCAGCGAACCGAGCGGGGCCGACGCCACGATCTTTGCATTCGTCGCCGGCTTGCTGTGTCCCCACTTCGAGACGCCGATCCGCACCGCTGCCGAGCGTCACGACAATCTCAAGCGTTACGTCGGCCGGATGACCGCACGGTACTATCCGGACCTCACAGAGATTGCCGGGTGCAAGGCAGCCGCATAGCGCTCCGCGCGCGGCACTGCTCGCGCCGAACACAGTTCGTGTTGGAAATGGAACACCCCCCGGACATGGCCGGGGGTTACGGGAAATCACTCGTGGCCTGAACTGGCCTTCCCGATCGTCAGGACACCTTCAGATTCTCCGCCGATGCCTTGCCGCGATTGCTCACAAGTTCGTACTCAACGGTCTGCCCTTCGTTGAGCGTGGAAAGCCCCGCACGCTCCACCGCCGAGATATGCACGAACACATCCTTCTCGCCGGTCGAAGGCTGAATGAACCCGTAGCCCTTAGTCGGATTAAACCATTTGACGGTACCCTTAGGCATCGTCTGTCTCCCAGTCTGATGAAGCCTCGTCGCGAATACGCGTCCGCATCGCTGCGACCCGCGCCACAACCCGGGTTTTGGGATGGTCCGAAACGACGACGCCCTGTCGGCGCGCAACGGCCGGAGTGGCCAAAATCCGAATTATGGCTGGAAAATATCAACAAATACGGCCTTAGCAAGGCTGGCGCGTGTGCGATCTTGTGCGCGAGTGACAAACAATCAGTCCATGACAATCGACTATGAACCATAAATGCGGATCGACGGGCTCTCCCGATCCGCCACAGCTCAGCAATCGTAGCCGCAGCTAGACGGGGTCCCGCGCCTTCTCATGGCGCGGGAACGTCTCGGACCCTGGCGGATCGACCACGAGCGAGGGCTCGAGCGGCGTCTGGTGCCGCATCCGCCGGATGCCCCAGCCGACCGCGACCACGAGCAGGGCGCCGGCGGCCGCGGCCCAGAGATGCCAACGATCGACCGTCGCTTCGCCCAGCCACTTGCCGATCGCTGCGTCCTTGACGATGATCTCGCCCGCCACCCAGCCGAGCAAGGCTGCGCCGGCCCAGATCAGGATCGGGAAGCGCTCCATGACCCGCATCAGGATGGCGCTACCCGCAATGATCAGCGGCACGCTGGTGGCCAGACCGAAAATGATCAGCGTGGTCTTGATCGTCATGGCGTGAGCCACGTCGACGCGCATCGATGCGGTTTCAGCCGCCGCCGCGATGGCGATAACGTTGTCGAGGCTCATCACGATATCGGCCACCGTCACCAGCCAGACCGCACGCCAGAGGGTATCGCCGGCCTTGACGCTGTCCTCACCGTGCTCCTCGCTCGGCACGATCAGCTTGATGGCGATCCATAGGAGCAGGATGCCGCCGATCAGCTTGAGGAACGGGATCAGCATGACCTGTGCGATCACGATGGTGAAGATGATGCGCAACAGCACCGCCGCGCCCGCGCCGAGCAGGATGCCCCAGAAGCGCTGCCGCGGCGGCAGCGAGCGGCACGCCAGCGCAATCACGACCGCGTTGTCACCCGAGAGCAGAATATTGATCCAAATGATCTGGCCCACTGCGACCCAGAAGGACCATTGCATCATGTCTGCCCAGAGATGACTCACAGCTTTCCCCTTCGTCGTTGTGTCGCGGCCGCGCGGCGGGCGCCTAGTGGTCCAATTCCAACATTCGCATCCCGCTTCAGCAAGTACCTTTGCGAATGTTGGGATTAAGGACCACTAGCAAGTTTATGTTTCTAGTGGCGTTTTGGATTCGACATTCGCTTGCGAACCTGCGGCTAGCTGGGTAGCGAATGTCAAATCCACTTTGACTAGTCTAGCGTTGAACGGAACTGACCGAAAGCGTGGCGGAACGTCACGAGATCGCCGCCCTCGCCTCAACCGACCAGCTCGTTGCCGGAAAAGAATTGCGCGATCTCCACCTTCGCCGTCTCCGGCGCGTCCGAGCCGTGCACCGAGTTCTCGCCGATCGATTTGGCATGGACCTTGCGGATCGTTCCCGCCGCGGCCTTGGCTGGATCGGTCGCTCCCATGACGTCACGGTACTTCGCGATGGCGTTCTCGCCTTCGAGCACCTGCACGACCACCGGGCCGGAGGTCATGAATTCGACCAGCTCGCCGAAAAACGGCCGCTCGCGGTGCACGCCGTAGAAGGTTTCCGCCTGCTCGCGGGTGATCCGCACGCGCTTCTGCGCGACGATTCGCAGACCGGCCTGCTCGATGATGGCGTTGATTGCACCCGTCAGGTTGCGGGCAGTCGCGTCGGGTTTCAGGATCGAAAAGGTACGCTCGATCGCCATCGTTTGTTTCTTCGCTTTTCAGGTGTGGAAAGCACCTGGGCCAATGCGCCCAGACTGGCTCCCCCAAGGGCAGGGTTCGCCGTGGCTTATAACGGCGGCGTCAGGGGGCGGCAAGGCGGCGCGCCACGAGTTCCAGCCAGCACCCGGTTCCCGGATTCAGACCGTGGCTTTCGTGGTCGCTCGATCACACCAGCGCGATCAGCCGCACCGGACCGCCGGTCGCGTCCTTCACCTTCGGTAATCCGACCACCAGCGTCGCCCCCGCGGGCGGAACCTGGTCGAGATGCGCGACGTTCTCGAGGCCCCACCGGCCCGACGGCAGCCAGGAATAGTGCACCTTGAAGTCCTTCGACGTACCGACGTCGAGCGAAAGCGTGTCGACCGCTAGGCCCAGCACCTTGCGCTCCTTCAACAACCATTGCGCCGCCTCCGGGCTGACGCCGGGAAAGTGGAAGACGCCGGCGGCATCCTTGCCGGTGAATTTCGCCGCATCGCCGACGTGCCGGGCCCAGCCCGAATGCATCGCGACGCAGCAGTTGTCGGGCAGACGACGGTGCTTCTTCTCCCAGGCGGTGAGGTCGTCGCGGGTGAGCATGTAGTCCGGATTCTGCGCGGCCTTGGCGACAACGTCGACCACCGCGAGCGGCGCCACCAGCGTGTCGGCGGGAATCTTGTCGGCGGTCGCGCCGGCTTCGGAGAAATGGATCGGCGCGTCGAGATGCGTGCCGGCATGCTCGATGATGCGCCACCAGTAGAGATTGAAGCCGTCCTTCTTCAGATCGAACTTCTTCTCCATCTCGATGCCGGGCACGCCGAAGAACGTCGGAAACTCCGGCGACATCACGTGGGTGAGATCAACCGTCTGGGTGAAACTGCGGACTCGCGTGCGCGCCGCAGCGGGCGCCGGAACGACCGCGGTGGCGGCAAAGCCGGCAGCGGCTGCGCCCTTGAAGAAGCCTCGCCGCGAAAGGGCGGACCGAACCGCCTCCTGGCATCCCGGAACGCACATCGTGGTCACTCCTTGTCAGCGCATCCAGTGCTAGTGTGGCGGTTCAGAAGGCCGCATCATTCTTGCAGCGAGTCCGAAATGCGGACTTCTGAACCAAAGCCACACTAGATCAATAAGTTGCTAGTGTCCTTCGATTCCGAAGTTCGCAAATGTGGGTGCCGCAGAATGATGCGAACTTCGGAACCGGGACACTAGCGCTTACTGTTGCTTCTCGGCCGCGCGAACCGAGGCAAGCTCGGTGACCCATGGCTGGCGCGATTGCGACCAATTCTGCACCTTCGGGACGAACTTGTCGCGCTGGCGCAGCGTGCCGACCCGGACGATGTAGGCCTTCGGACCGTCGCCGGGCGCGGTCGAGTAGATCGGCGTCCCGCATTTCGGGCAGAACCCCTGCTGGCGCTTGGCGCCGCTGCCGCCGATCTTGATGAAGGTCGTCGGCTCGCCCGACAGCATGCGAAACGAACTGTCCGGAATGGCGACGTTGACGCGGAACGCCGTGCCGGTCAGCCCCTGACAATCGGTGCAGTGACAGATCGTGGTCTTGTCCGGGTCGGCTTCACCCTCGAAGGAGATGTAGCCGCAGTAACAACCGCCGTCGACTTTCATGGCTGTCCTCGTTCGAACGATCAGTATCCGCGCCCGCGATCGATGAGCGATTCCTGCGGCGCACCCGCGCGCAGCCGTTGCATCGCCTGGGCGATACGCGGCACCAGATCGCGCGGGTCGATCCGCCGCGAGGCGTGCGGGATGACGGAAATCTTGGGGTGCGGCCACAGCGGGCTCTCTTTCGGCAGCGGCTCGACCGGAAACACGTCGAGCGTCGCGGCCGCGAGGTGCCCGCTGTCGAGCGCCGCCATCAGGTCGGCCTCGTTGACGTGCGCGCCGCGTCCGAGATTGATCACCGCCGCGCCCTTCGGCATCTGCGCAAACGCTTCGGCATTGAGGATGCCGATGGTGTGCGGCGTGAGCGGCAGGAAGTTCACCACGATTTCACTTCGCCGCAGGAAGGCCGGAAGCTGCTCGCGCCCGGCAAACACCTCGATGCCGTCGACCGTGCGCGGCGAGTTCACCCATCCGGCCACCTGAAACCCATGCCGGGCGAGCACTTTGGCGGCGGCGAGCCCGATACTGCCCAGCCCCATGACGCCGACCTTGCGTTCCTCCGCGCGCAACCGTGGCAGCGAAATCCACTCGCAGCGCTGCTGCGCCAGCGCGAACGCCGGCAGATGCCGGTGGTGCCGCAGCACGTGCAGCAGCGTCGCCTCGTTCATCATCGGGTCGCCGTCGGGCGATGACCCGCCGCGCACAATCGGCACGTCCGGCAACTCCGGGTCGGAGAGCAGCGCCTCGGCGCCGGCAACCAGCGATATGATCACGCGCAGGTTGGGAAACGTCTTGAGCGTGCCGCGCGGCATCGCGGCGCCGACCGCTGCGGCCTCGATCTCGGCCGGGTTGCCGGCATCCGGCCAGAAGCGCAGCTCGAGCTCCGGCATCTCGGCGGCGAACAGCCTGCGCCAATCGTCGGGCTTGCCGTAAATCGGGGAAACCAACAGCGCCATCGGGTCCTCGGTGTCATTGCAAAAAAGCGGAACACGCCGCAGCGCACGCCCGAACGGGGCGCGCCGCGGCAAGCAATGACGTGGGAGGCGGTAACGGTCAAGGCGAGCAGATACGCTATGCCACCGCGCAGGGGGGCCGTCTGCTTCGCATGCCGCGTTATTCCTGCGCCTTGCGCCGCGCACGCAGCTTGGCGATCAGCATTCCACTGAACAAGGCGGCGAACAGGCCACTGAAAGCGACACCGAGCAAAGCGAAAACGCTGGCGCGTGGCGATGCCATCCAGCCAGCCAGATTGGTGAGCGTCGCGAGCACGAAGATCGCCGCAAAGATCCACAGCGACCGCACCGACATCGCCTCGTACTGGGTCCGCATCATGTCGCGCTGGCTGAACTTGCGCGTCGTCCGCGGGACGCCTTGGAGTAACGACCGTACCGTCAGGTAGTCGCCGACGAAGATCATGCCGCTCACCACGACGACGAAACCGGCGAGCACCAACGCGATGCCAAGGCCGGGCGACCTGAGCAGCGAAGGCACCATCATCAGGACGGCCATCAACAGCGCCATCGTGGTCACCATGACCAGCAGGCGGACGTATCGCGCCCGGCGCACCCGCGCGGCCAACGCCGGCTTCTGCATATCTGTGATGAGATAGGTCCAGCGCCGGCCGAAAATCCAGGGATTGGCAGTGGTGAACAGCCACCCGTCCGGCTCGCGCTTGAACTGGGCTTCTTCGATTCCCGCGGGCAACAGTCGCATGGTCGCTTCTCCACGGCTCGCTGATGGCCGCTCGATGCTTATCGGCTCGTGCGCCGACGACCGGTGTGACGGACGTCACAGAAACATCGAATGCGCGCCGCTAGGGCACGCAATGTTGCGCAATATGTGGCGCGATCGCGTCGCGCAATGCGGCGTAACCCTTCGGCGTGAGATGCAAGCCGTCGTAAGCGAATTCCTCGCGCAGATATCCGTCGCTGCCTCGGAGCCGCGGGTCGATCAGCGTGACATTGGGAAGGTCCCGCATCTGCTTGGCGATCTCGGCGTTCAGGGCCGTGATGTCGCTGTTCATCCGCTTCTTGGAATGGTTCGCAGTGATCGGCAGGACATGGCTGAGAAACACCTGGGCGCCGGCGCCGCTCAGGCGGGCGACGATCGCCCGCAGGTTCGCCAGCGTGGTATCGCGTGGATGGCCAAGCGTGATGTCGTTCACGCCGATCATCAGGAAGACGGCACGCGGGCGTAGCGCCACGATGTCGTCCAGACGGTTGCGCAGCTTGGTGGTGGTGTCGCCGCCGATCCCCCGGTTGGCGATCTGCAGGCAACCCGTGAGGTCCGTCCAGGGCCCGGCCTCGGTGAGCGAATCGCCGAGCATCACGATCGGCGCAGTCTCGATCTTGGACAACGCGAAGAGGCCGCGCCGCACGTCGTAGTACGACATGCCGCGGCCCGACGGCGCTGCCGGCTCGGCGCGCGCGCCGGCGCTCGTCGCAACCATGGAACTGACGACGACCGCCGCCAGCGTGAGCCGCGCGCGACGCGATGAGAGGAAATCGAGATTCATCGTGATGCCATATGTCCATGAGCCATGCATATCGCGCCGGGGCGACGAGCCCGCACGGCTGCAATCATAGCAGGACGCACAGTCCAGCTTGGAATGTTCTCGTGGCGGCGCGGACTTATTGCGCTTGCAGCCCGGCGGTCTGGGCGACGCCCTTGAAGCCCTTGATGTCGGACTCGATCACTTTGCGAAACTCGTCCGGCGTCGACAGGTTGGCGATGGCGCCCACCCCTTCAAGCCGCTTGCGCACGTTCTCCCGGCCCAGCACCTCCTTCAGAGACTGGTGCATCTTGTCGACGATCGGCTGCGGCGTGCCGGCGGGAAACGCGAGACCGTACCAGCCGAGGACTCCAAAGTCCGGGATCCCGCTCTCCGCGGCCGTCGGCACGCTGGCGATCGGCGGCCAGCGCTTGGGCGTCGCCACCGCGAGCAGCTTCAGGTCGCCGGAATCCACCTGGCCGCGAATGGCGTGATAAAGTTCGACCGCGAACGCCGCATCGCCGCGCAGCAGCGCGCTCACCACCTCGCCGGTGGTACGATACGACACCGCCTGCGCGTTCATCCCAGTGCGCTGGCGAAGGTCCTCGGCGATGAGATGCTGCGTCGAGCCAAGTCCGACGGTGGAATAATTCAGCTTGCCAGGGCTCTTGTTGACCAGTTCGACCAGGCTCTTGATGTCGGTCGCGGGCGACGACTTCGGCACCGCCACCACGAAAGCGGAATTGCTGAAGATTCCGACCGGCGCGAAATCATTCACCGGGTCGTAGGGCACCTGCTTGACCATCACGGCCGAGACCGAATGGCCCATGCTGATGGCGAGCGCAGTGTAGCCGTCCTTCGGGGCCTTGGCGGCGATCCCGCCCGCAATGGTGCCGCCGGCGCCCGGGCGGTTCTCGACCACGAACTGCTGTCCGAGCAATTCCGACAATCCGTCGGCAACAATGCGGGTCGCCACGTCGGTGCCGCCGCCGGCGCCGAAGCCGATCAGGATGCGCACCGGCTTGTTCGGCCACTCCTGGGCTGCCACGGTTGCAATTGGAACGAGTGCAAGGACGGCGATCGCCGCAAATGCGCGCCGGATGATCATTTTGTTGTCCTCCCTGGTACGGCGGTTCAGAAGTCCCGCTTTGTTGGGCGCATTAAATCACCCTTCGCCCCGACTTGCTTGCGACCGATAGGCGCAAATTGATCGCCCACTCCATCCCCTCTCGTCACCCAGCGCCGCCCTCCAATGCGGCCGGGTGCGGATGACATCCGATCGTGTTTCCAATAGCGTCCGGACCACAACAGCGCGGCTGATCGAGAACATGCTGCGCGATAACGCGAGCTTTTGGAGGTTGCGGCATGTCGGGAAGTGTCTTACGCGTCGCTGGTTTCGCCGTCCTGATCGCCGCCGCCCTTCCACAAGCCGCGCTTGCCCAGTTCTACAAGGGCAAAACGATCAACATGATCGTCAACTATCCGGCCGGCGGCCCCGCCGACATCGAGGCGCGCATTGCCGCGCAGCACCTGCCCAACCACATTCCCGGCAAGCCCACCGTCATCGTCAAGAATGTCAGCGGCGCCGGCGGTATCATCGGCAGCAACCAGCTCGGCGAAGCGCCGCCGAACGGCGAGACCATCGGCTTCTTCACGCTAGACATCATCGCTCAGCTCGTCGCCAACCCGGCGCTGCGCACGCCCTATTCCGATTTCGTGATGGTCGCGGGCTTCGAAAATCCGCTGGTCGCCTATGCCCGCAAGGATACGCCGCCGGGACTCAAGGCGCCGACTGACATCATGAAGGCGAGCGGGTTCAAGGCCCTGTCGCTGAACGTGCAGAACAGCAACACCGTCAATCAGGCGCTCTCGCTCGATCTTCTCGGCATCAAGTACCAGCCGGTGCCGGCCTATCGCGGCTTGAAGGAAGTCGAGACCGCGATCCTGCAGAACATCGGCCAGTTCGCGAATACCTCGCTGCCGGGCTGGCGCGGCTCGGTCGAGCCGACCATGGGCGAACTCGTCATGCCGCTGTGGCAGATCGCGCCGCGCGGCAAGGACGGCGGCTTTCCCCGCAGCCGTGCGATGCCGGACCTGCCGACGTTCGAGGAATTCTTCGAGACCGTCCACCACAAGAAACCCTCGGGATTTTCCTACGAAGTCCTGCGTACGAGCAGCGATCCCCTGGTAGCGATGTTCAGGACGGCGCTGCTGCCGCCCAAGTCGCCGGCCGACCTGACCGAGGTGGTGCGGGCAGCGTTCGTGCAACTGGGGCAGGACAAGGATTTCATCCGCGACTATGCCAACGCCGTGAAGACCAATCCGCTGCTGGTCTCCGGCGCGGATGCGCAGGAGATCGTCGCGGCGCTCGGCAAGGTGAAGCCGGAGGTCAAGGCGTTCGTGGTCGATTACACAGCCAAGCTGGTGCAGTAGCCCTCTTCGCCGGCTCGATGGCGACGCCCGCTTGGCCCGCGATCAACCTCGGAGATGCCGATGCTCTTGCCGCTTGGCCCTGCAAGCAACGACGGCCGGGACGAGGCCGACCCGCCACGCGTGCCCTATTACAGCATGTGGACCGGGCCGGAAGGCACCAGCCGCCTGGCGAACTGCGCGCTCGCGGGATTTGTCGCCCAGAGCGTCGGCGGCAAGGCCGCGCCGTTGTGGATCCGCAGGTCTCCCGGTGAGCCGGACGCCGTCGATTTCTTCGTCCTGCCGGTCGGATGGGTAGGCGAGTGGCACGAAAGCCCGAAGCCACAATGGGTGGTGCCGCTGTCGGGGCGCTGGTTCATCGAGACGAAAGATGGCGCGCATCTCGAAATGGGTCCGGGGGACATCCATTGGGGACAGGATATCGGTACCCGTGCCGTCGACGGGGATCAAGGTCACCGGTCTGGCCAGATCGGCGATGTGCCCTGCGTGTTGCTCGTGGTCCAGTTCAAGGCGCCACACCGCGCCGGCGAGCGCTGTCCGTTTGATGAGGAGTTGGCCCTGGGATAACGCAGCCCGCGCCTCTACCCGCTTGCCACCCCTGCCCGGCTCGGCCAAATACCCGCCATGCTGACGATCGACGATCTCTCCGTGCGCGTCGCCGGGCGCCTCCTCATCGATGGCGCCTCGGCGCGCATCCCGGCGGACGCCCGGGTCGGCCTGGTGGGCAGAAACGGCACCGGTAAGACCACGCTGTTTCACGTGATCGTCGGCGAGATGGCGCCCGAAAGCGGCGCCGTGACGCTGCCGCCGCGCGCCCGCATCGGCCGGCTGGCGCAGGAAGCCCCGAGCGGTCCGGAAAGTCTGATCGAGGTCGTGCTTGCCGCCGACACCGAGCGGGCGCGGCTGCTGAAGGAAGCCGAAACCGAACGCGATCATGACCGCATTGCAGAAATTCAGACCCGGCTCGCCGACATCGGCGCCCACGCCGCCCCCGCCCGCGCCGCCGGCATCCTGGCAGGGCTCGGATTCTCCCACGCCGACCAGCAACGCGCCTGCGCGGAATTCTCCGGCGGCTGGCGCATGCGGGTGGCGCTCGCCGCGGTGCTGTTCTCCGAGCCCGATCTCCTCCTGCTCGACGAGCCCACGAACTATCTCGATCTGGAGGCCACGCTATGGCTCGAAGAACACATCGCGCGCTATCCGCGCACCGTCATCATCATCAGCCACGATCGTGACCTGCTCGACACCGCGGTCGACTGGATCCTGCATCTCGAAGGGGGCAAGCTCACGCTCTATCGCGGCGGCTACAGCGCCTTCGAGCGTACGCGGCGCGAGCGCCAGTTGCTGGACGCGAAATTCGCCAAGAGGCAGGAGGCGCAGCGCAAGCACCTGCAGGCGTTCGTCGACCGCTTCCGGGCCAAGGCTACCAAGGCGCGCCAGGCGCAATCCCGGCTGAAACTGTTGGCCAAGCTCGAACCGCCGTCCGCGATCGTCAACGACGAAGTGCGGCCGATCACGTTCCCGCCGCCCGCGAAATTGCTGTCGCCGCCGATCATCGCGGCCGACGACGTGGCGGTCGGCTACGAGCCCGGCCGCCCGGTCTTGCGGAAGCTGTCGCTGCGCATCGATGCCGACGACCGCATTGCCTTGCTGGGAGCAAATGGCAACGGCAAATCCACGCTGGTGAAGCTCCTGGCCGGCAAGCTTTCACCGATGTCGGGCAGCCTGACGCGAGCGCAGAAGCTCGAGGTCGGTTATTTCGCCCAGCATCAACTCGACGAGCTCGACGGCGCCGAGAGCGCCTACGCACATCTGCGCCGCCTGATGCCGGATGCGCCCGAAGCGAAGGTGCGCGCCCGCGCGGGGGCCATCGGATTTTCGTCTGCGATGGCCGACACGCCGGCCGGACAACTTTCCGGCGGCGAGAAGGCGCGGCTGCTGCTCGGGCTCGCGACCCTCGCGGGCCCGCACCTCGTCATGCTGGACGAGCCGACCAACCATCTCGACATCGACAGCCGCTCGGCGCTGATCACTGGCATCAACGAGTTTCCCGGCGCGGTCATTCTTGTTTCGCACGATCGCTATTTGATCGAAGCCTGCGCCGACCGGTTGCTGCTCGTTGCCAACGGCGAGGCGATGCCGTTCGACGGCGACCTCGACGACTACCGCAGATTGATTCTGGCAAACGGCCGTGGAAATTCCGCGCAGGCGGATGCCAACGGCAAGGAAGGGGCGCAGAAGCGGCCCGATCGGGCGGAGCTTCGGCGTTCCGCCGCGGAGAAGCGCCAGGAGCTGGCGCCCCTGCGCAAACGAATCGCCGACGCGGAAGCCGCCGTCGCTCGTCTGACCAAGGAGATCGCGCGGCTCGATTCGGCTTTGGCCGAACCCGGCCTGTTCGCCCGCGACGCCGCGAAGGCGGCCGCATTCGCCAAGGCGCGCTCCGATTACGCCGCGGCACTGGCGCAGGCTGAGGAAGACTGGCTGGAGGCCAGCGCCGCGGTTGAGGCCGCGATGGCCTAGACTGCTAGGTCCCCGCGGGCTTCTTCTGCGCGGGCGAGGCCTTTTGTCCCTTGGCAGGAGCCGGCGGCGAGCCGGAGCGCTCGACCGAGACCAAGCGGCCGGAATCGAAACGATAGATACCAGGCCAGGGTCCTCGCGTGACCGTCATGGTCACAGCACGCTCTCCCCGCGCATTCGTACCGATATCAACCTTTTCGGCGACGCCGGTTCGCTTCACCACGTCGCATTCGGTCATCTGTAGCGCGATACCCCCCTGCACGGTGGGCGTCGACGGCGGCAGCACCGGCTCGCCCGGTGCAGCCGCGACCTGCCCAGGCCCTCCGGCACATTGTCCTTCCGGACCAACCAGATCGGCCTCGCTCAGCGGGCGCAGGCTGAACTCGCTCTTGCTGCCCGAGAAGGTCGCCCAGTCGGGTTTGGCGGTGCGCGCCGGTTCTGGATTCGGCGTGAAGGTCACATTGTTGAGGCCCATATCGGCCGAGCACGCCCCGATAAGGGACGCGAACAAGCCAATCGCCGCAATCCGCTGCGCGATTCGCCCGGGTCGAGAAATTGCCGAGCCCTGGATCATCTCTGCCTTGTATCCCTTAACCCGCTGACCTTTCACGCGCATCGGGTAGACCGCAGGACACCATCATTTTGCGCCAGCACCGTGGCGCGGATCAATATCTCATTTCGGCCGTAGCGGTCCAACCGGGAGACCGCACCCCCCGGCGGAGCGCGTCCAAGGGTCAATCCGCAGTCGGAAATGCGGCAGCGGTCGGTGAGCGTCTTCGCCCTTCGTTCAGGCCGGTTTCGCCCGCGGCGCGGTCAGCCTGACCGCAATAAACCAAGAAATGCCAAGCGAGAAGAAATACAGAAGCAGAAATGCCGGAAGACTAGCCGCCGGCGCCGTGCTCTCGATAACGTAACCGATCGCGTACGAGGCGACCGTGCTGACCACGATGAGCGCAAGGTACACGACGAGCAACACATCCTGAATCCTCCGGTCAGCGGCCTCGCTGCTGGCAGCATACTCCACCACTTCAATTCGGCCTGCAATGGCGATTCAGGCGTGCCCGTTCGCGCAACATAATGGTGACACTCGCTCCGCTCACTTCCCAGCATGGGAATTTGCAGCGCCCGAAAACCGCATTTTAGAGCCGCCGAGCAAGTCCAAATCTGTCAAAGCGCCTGGCGCGAAAACCCGCACCGTTGCTGGCCAATTGATATTTTCCACTTCCGAAATTCAAACGTGCAAGCGAGCGCTTTCTCGGCTGTGCCCATAAACCCACAGCGGTTGGATTGGGTCTAATCGTTGCCGAAAGGTGACAGCCATTTGGTCAGGATCGTTCTAGGTTAACAAATGATAGTTTCATCTTGGACGGGGGGTTCAAATGAATAAGCTTCTGACTGCAGGCGCTGCGCTGCTCGCGCTCGGCCTGAGCGTTCCGGCGAAAGCGGCTGACATGCCGGTGAAGTATGTCGCGCCGGCGCCGGTCTTTACCTGGACCGGCTGCTACGTCGGTGTGCACATCGGCTACAAGTGGGGCACCAGCAAGCAGACCTACGGTGGAACGCGGGCCGGCGTGCCTGATGCGTTTCTGCCGGTCGGCGCTGATCTGACCGGAAACTACAACGTCAACGGTCCGGTTGGCGGCGGCCAGGGCGGCTGTAACTACCAGACCGGCAACTGGGTGTGGGGCGTGGAAATCGACGCCGGATGGGCGGATGCAAGCGGCCAGGCCAATCCGACGCAGGAAGCCATCAACGCGGGCGCCAACCCGGGGCGCGTGTTCACCACCAACGAGCGCTGGCTCGCCACCGCTCGCGGCCGGCTCGGCTGGGCCGCCGACAAGTGGCTGTGGTACGTGACCGGTGGTGCCTCCTGGACCGGCATTGACGTCAACAACGACGCCATCGCGGTCGCGGCCAACGCCAATCGCGTTCCGACCCGCGTCAACCGCAACGGCTGGATCGTCGGCGTCGGCACCGAATACGCCCTGCTCGGCGGCTGGTCGGTGAAGAGCGAGTTCCTCTACACCAACTTCGGCACGTTCGGCTATACCGACAGCCCCGCCGCGAACGCCTGCGTCCAGTGCTACAGCGCTGACGTCAAGCTTCACGAATACGTCTGGCGCGTCGGCATGAACTACCGCTTCGACTGGGCTTCCTGGGGCAAGGGCAAGGCTCCGGTCGTCGCCAAGTACTGAGACACTCTAAAGTTTGAGACCAGCTACGCGAGGAGCTCCGGGTGAAAGCCCGGAGCTTCTTTTTTGTTCTGAGCGGATGGTTCGGTCGTACGAACGAAGTTCGTTCCTGCACGAATCGTTTCCCATTGGAGACAATTCGAATCGTCGACGCGTCGTGCAGGCAGCGCCCCGACGGCGAGCTGGCGCGGTATCAATTCGCGAGTCGTGAAAAATTGCACTGAACGAGAAAACCGTGACGTGGCGAAATGTTAAATCATCCCCACTGTTGTTTGCTTATCACAGCCAAATCAGGCGAGACCTGTTAAGAGTTGATTAACTGCAATACCACGGGGGGTTCAAATGAATAAGCTTCTGACTGCAGGCGCTGCGCTGCTCGCGCTCGGCCTGAGCGTTCCGGCGAAAGCGGCTGACATGCCGGTGAAGTATGTCGCGCCGGCGCCGGTCTTTACCTGGACCGGCTGCTACGTCGGTGTGCACATCGGCTACAAGTGGGGCACCAGCAAGCAGACCTACGGTGGAACGCGGGCCGGCGTGCCTGATGCGTTTCTGCCGGTCGGCGCTGATCTGACCGGAAACTACAACGTCAACGGTCCGGTTGGCGGCGGCCAGGGCGGCTGTAACTACCAGACCGGCAACTGGGTGTGGGGCGTGGAAATCGACGCCGGATGGGCGGATGCAAGCGGCCAGGCCAATCCGACGCAGGAAGCCATCAACGCGGGCGCCAACCCGGGGCGCGTGTTCACCACCAACGAGCGCTGGCTCGCCACCGCTCGCGGCCGGCTCGGCTGGGCCGCCGACAAGTGGCTGTGGTACGTGACCGGTGGTGCCTCCTGGACCGGCATTGACGTCAACAACGACGCCATCGCGGTCGCGGCCAACGCCAATCGCGTTCCGACCCGCGTCAACCGCAACGGCTGGATCGTCGGCGTCGGCACCGAATACGCCCTGCTCGGCGGCTGGTCGGTGAAGAGCGAGTTCCTCTACACCAACTTCGGCACGTTCGGCTATACCGACAGCCCCGCCGCGAACGCCTGCGTCCAGTGCTACAGCGCTGACGTCAAGCTTCACGAATACGTCTGGCGCGTCGGCATGAACTACCGCTTCGACTGGGCCTCCTGGGGCAAGGGCAAGGCTCCGGTCGTCGCCAAGTACTGAGACACTCTAAAGTTTAAGACCAGCTACGCGAGGAGCTCCGGGCGAAAGCCCGGGGCTTCTTTTTTCTGAGCACCGCTGCAAGACTTTGATGTCTCGGCGAGAGAAGCCGGATCAGCCTTTGCGCTGCCAGCGGCCTTCTTCATCCGGTTGCCAATAAGTCACGCCGAATCCTCGTGACTTCGCCTCGCCCCAATGCGAGCGCGCGGCGGCGACCGCGTCGGGATCATCGCCGTCGAACACCAGCACGATTCGCTCGTAGGCGGCGGCGTCAGCCGGAACCGTCGCACCATCGAGCAGAAAACGCACGCTCGCGCGGTTGGGGTTGTCATCGCTGACGGTGAGCACGATCGGCTGATCCGAAGTCCCCGGATCGCGCCACGTGCCGTGCGGCAGGAAGCTGTCATCGCGATACGTCCACAGGTGCGCGTCGAGCGCCTCGACCCGTTCCTCGGAGGCCTGCACGGCGACACGCCAGCCGCGCTCCAGCGACTTCTCGAGTAGCGCCGGCAGCACCTTCTCCAGCGGCTGGTGCTGCAGATGATAAAACAGCATGTCGGTCATGGAGATCCACCGGAGTGACGATCATGCACGGCGATTCGCCGCCTTTCCCGACTCAGCGCTCGTAATAGTCCGCCACCAGCCGGTCCAGCAGCCGCACGCCGTAGCCGGAGCCCCAGCTTCGATTGATGTCGGACTGCGGCGAGCCCATCGCGGTGCCGGCGATGTCGAGGTGGACCCACGGCGTCTTGTCGACGAAACGCTGCAGCAACTGCGCCGCCGTGATCGAGCCGCCATAGCGGCCACCAGTATTCTTCATGTCGGCAAATTTCGAATCGATCATCTTGTCGTATTCCGGCCCCAGCGGCATCGGCCAGACCCGCTCGCCGGTCTCCTTGCCCACTTTAACGAGCCGCTCGATCAGCTTGTCATCGTTGGAGAATAGCCCGGCATATTCCTGCCCGAGCGCGACGATGATGGCGCCCGTCAAGGTCGCCAGATCGAGCATGAACCTGGGTTTGAAGCGCTTGTTGACGTAGTGCAGCACGTCGGCCAGGACGAGCCGGCCTTCGGCGTCGGTGTTGATGATCTCGATCGTCTGCCCAGACATGGTCTTGACGATATCGCCGGGCCGCTGGGCCTTGCCGTCGACCGCGTTCTCCACCACGCCGATGGCGCCGACGACATTGGCCTTGGCCTTGCGCGCCGCGAGCGCGTGCATCAGGCCGACGACGCACGCGGCGCCGGCCATGTCGCCCTTCATGTCCTCCATGCCGGACGCCGGCTTGATCGAAACGCCGCCGGTGTCGAAGCACACCCCCTTGCCGATGAATGCGATCGGCTTGTCGTCGCGCTTGCCGCCGTTCCAGCGCATGATCACCATCCGGCTCTCGTGCACGGAGCCTTGGCCGACCCCCAGCAGCGCGTTCATCTCGAGCTTGGTCATTTCGGCGACGTCGAACACCTCGACGTCCACCCCGAGCTTTTCCAACTGACTGGCGCGGTTCGCGAATTCCTCCGGAAACAAGATATTGGCGGGTTCGTTCACCAGGTCGCGGGCCAGCAGCACGCCGTCTGCCACCGCCTTCTGCGGCACGAATGCTTTCTGCACCGGGCCGACCGAGGACACCGCGATCTTGACCGTCACCCGTTTCGGCGGCTCCTCGCCTTCCTTGCGCTTGGTCTTGTAGCGATCGAACGAATAGGCGCGCAGCCGCACGCCGAGCGCGAGATCCGCGGCTCGATCCGGCTTCATCCCACCCGGCAGATCGGCAACGATCGTCACGTCCTCTTCGCGTGAAGGCACCTTGCCCATGGCGGCGCCACCGAGCTTCACAAAGCCTTGCGACTTGAGGTCGCCGGCCTTCCCGGCCCCGACCACAAGGAGCCGCGACACCTGAAGCCCTGGGGGCGCCACAATGTCCAATGCCGCGCCGTTCTTGCCTTTGAAGCGGTCGGCCGCCGCGGCGCGCTCGATCAGGTCGCCTGTCGGCTTCAGCAGTTTCTGGGTGGCGGCGCCGAATTTCAGCCCTTCCTCGCAGAACAGGATGAGAACACCTTTCGCCGGCAGGGCGATAGGAGCGAATTCGAGTGTCAGTTCGGCGGACATCGGGGCTAGGTCCTCTCTCGATTGCCAATGGCTGGTGCAAAAGAGACACCCGCCGGTCAAGAATCCCAGATATGAACCGGCATGGCGGCGGTTGCAAAGCCCCGCCTTTCCTGACCCGCCGCATGAGTGTCCGGGGCCCGATTCTGGCCGCCTGGAGCGCTGTGCTGCGCCACAGTCAAGTTAACGTTTTGTTGTGCATGCTCAAAGGGTTTTGCCTTGGCTAAGCCATTTTGTTGATTGATCAAGTTGGGGTTGGAGCGGGGACGGTTTACCCTGCGGCACGCAATCAGGGTCGGGGGGCCCGGCGCACCGCATTGGGGTCGTCGCGAGTGGGGACGTCGTAGGGCGTTATGGGGTCGATCGGGCGCTATATCTTTCGCATCACCTTTGGTGCGTTTCTGTTGGTTTGCGCCTGCGTGACCGCGCTCATGTGGATCACTCAGGCGCTGCGCGACGTCGACCTGATGACCGATCAGGGTCAGAGCATCTTCGTCTTCGTCGGCATCACCAGTCTGATCATTCCGCTGCTCCTGATGATCATCGCACCGGTCGCGCTGATGATCGCGGTCGCCTACGTGCTGAACAAGCTCGGCAACAATTCCGAATTGATCGTGATGAATTCGGCCGGCATGCCGCCGAAGGTGCTGTTCCGTCCGTTTCTCGCAGTCGGCGTCGTCGTCTCGTTGTTCGTCATGACGCTGAGCGTCTATCTCTCGCCCTGGGGCCTGCGCGAACTGCGGCACTGGGCGACCGAGGTTCGCGCCGACCTTGTGAGCAATATCATCCAGCCCGGCCGCTTCACCCGGATCGAAGCCGGACTCATGCTGCACATTCGCGAGCGGCGTCCGAACAGCCAGTTGCTCGGCATCTTCATCGACGACCAGCGCGATCCCAAGGACCGCATGACAATTCTCGCCGAGCAGGGCGAGATCATCAAGAACGACGGCAGCGTCTACCTCGTCCTCGAGCGCGGCAGCGTGCAGCGGCACGAGACCGGGAAACGCGACCCCACCTTGGTGCTGTTCGACAGCTATGCGTTCGACCTATCGAAGCTCGCGGCCGGGCCGAAGAACGTCAAGTATTCGACGCGTGAACGCTATCTCTGGGAATTAGCCAACCCGGTTCCGGGCGATCCGCTGTTCGCGGACCAGCCAGGCCAGGTCCGCGCGGAGTTTCACGACCGCCTCACCGCGCCGCTCTACCCGCTCGCCTTCGTGTTCGTGACCTACGCTTATCTCGGCGCCCCACGCACCACCCGGCAAGGACGCACCACCTCGCTCCTCGGCGCCATCGGCGCGATCGCGGCGCTGCGAGGAATCGGATTCGCCGGCATGATCGGCGGCGTCCACGCGCCGATCCTCCTGCTGCTGCCGTACATTGCGCTGCTCTCGGCCTGTGCCCTGGGTTACCTCAGCATCTCCCGTGCGTTCATCATCGAGCCGCCCGCCTTCATCACCGAGACGGTCGGCAAACTGATTGAGCGCATTTCCCGGCGTGCCGGCAGCCTTGTGGGGCAGACGCCATGATCGCTGGGACTCTCTCGCGATATTTCGGGCTGCGCTTCCTCATGGCGGTTCTCGCCGTGTTCGCTGGCACGTTCGCAATGATCACGATGATCGATTTCGTCGAGATGCTGCGGCGTACCGGCGACGTCAAGGACGTCTCGGCGTTCTTCGTCGCCAAGATCACGCTCTACCGCGTACCGTTCATCACCGAACGCGTACTGCCGTTCGCAGTCCTGGTCGCTGCCATGTTCTGCTTTTTGAACCTGTCGCGCCGGCTGGAGCTCGTGGTGGCACGCGCAGCCGGGGTCTCGGCCTGGCAGTTCATCGCGCCCGCGGTCCTCATCGCACTCGTGCTCGGGATCGCGACCACGACCATTTACAATCCGCTGTCGGCAAATCTGCGCGAACGCTCGACCCGAACTCGAAGCCGAGCTGTTCGGCCGCGACACCGGCTTCCGCGCCTCCGGCGCCGGGTTCTGGATGCGCCAGCGCGGCGAGGACGGACAGTCCATCATCCACGCCAAGACCAGCCGCCAGCAGGGCGTCGAGCTGGGCGGGGTGACGATTTTCCGGTTCGACCAGGCCGGCGCGTTTCGCGACCGTATCGAGGCACGAGGAGCAACTCTCGAGCCGGGATACTGGCGGCTCGACGAGGCCCGCTTCTACGCCAGCGGCGTCCCGCCGCAGGACCGCGAAAGCGTTCGTCTCAAGACCAGCCTGACACGCGCTCAGGTCGGCGAGAGCTTTGCAACGCCCGAGACCGTGCCGTTCTGGCAGCTAACCTCGTACATCGAGATCGCCGAGAATGCCGGCTTGGCCGCCGCTGGATATCGCCTGCAATATTTCCAACTGCTCGTGCAGCCGCTCTTCCTCGCCGCCATGGTGCTGCTCGCCGCTTCGGTCAGCTTGCGGTTCTTCCGCATGGGCGGCGTTCAGAAGGTGGTGCTGGGCGGTGTCGCCGCTGGCTTCCTGCTGTACGTGCTCGCCAAGATCAGCGGCGACATGAGCAAGGCCGAGTTGATGCCGCCGATGTTGGCTGCAGCGCTGCCCGCGCTGGTGGGAGGCCTCGGCGGTTTCATCACGCTGCTTTACCAGGAGGACGGGTAATGGTTCCCGCTCGCTCCTCCAAACAACAGTCGTGCCGCCGCCTGTGGGGCGGCGCAGTCGCCATTATGGCAATGATGGTGCTGGCCGCCGGCTGGCTTGGCGATGCACGGCCCGCGTTAGCGCAAAACCTCGCCTTCCCTGCGCGGCCGAAGCCCATTCCACGCGCCACCCCGCAACCGGGGGCGCAGGAACAGATGCTCGTGCGCGCGGAGGTGATCAACTACGACTATACGAACGAGCGCGTTTTGGCGACCGGCAACGTCCAGATCTACTACGGCGCCACGACGCTCGAAGCCGACAAGGTGATCTATGACCAGAAGGCCAAGCGTCTGCATGCCGAGGGCAACGTCCGCCTGACGCAGGCCGACGGCACGGTCACCTACGCCGAAATCATGGATCTCAGCGACGACTTCCGCGACGGCTTCGTCGACTCGCTGCGGCTCGACGGCCCGGAGCAGACGAGATTCGCGGCCGCGCGCGCCGATCGCTCGGACGGCAGCTACACGGTGTTCCAGAGCGGCGTGTACACCGCCTGCGAGCCCTGCAAAGACGACCCCCGCAAGCCGCCGAAATGGCAGGTGAAAGCCGCCCGCATCATTCACGATGAGGGCGAGAAGATGATGTATTTCGAAGACGCCAGGCTCGAGTTCTTCGGCACGCCGCTCGCCTACCTGCCGTTCTTCTCCGCGCCCGATCCGACCGTCAAGCGCAAGACCGGCGTGCTGGTGCCGAACGTGTCGTCAAGCACGGTCTATGGCTATGCGGTCTCGGTGCCGTACTTCTGGGCGCTGGCGCCGAACTACGACTTCACCTTCACGCCGATGGTCACGACCCGGCAAGGTCCGCTGCTGCAGGGCGAATGGCGTCATCGGCTGGTGAACGGCTCCTATAGCATCCGTGCGTCCGGCATCTTCCAGCTCGACAAGGACGTGTTCCAGCGGGACGGCCTTCCGACGCCGGGCTATCGCGACTGGCGCGGCAGCGTCGAGACGTCCGGCCAGTTCAGTCTGACGCCGAAGTGGACCTGGGGCTGGGACGGCACGCTGATTTCGGACAAGACCTACTTCCAGGATTACGGCCTGCAGAAGAACGTACAGACCGCCAACCTGCTGCGGTCGACCCCCGACTATGCGCTGTCCCAGCTCTACCTCGTCGGACGCGGCGACCGCAGCTACTTCGACATGCGCACCATGTACTTCTTCGGCTTCTCGTTGGCCGACGATCAGCGTCAGATCCCGATCATCCATCCGGTGATGGACTACGACTACGTCTTCAAGAATCCGATCTTCGGCGGCGAAGTCAGCTGGCGCAACAATTTCACCAGTCTGTCGCGCGATACGGCGAATTTCGACCCGATCTCGCAAATCGCCATGACCGGCAACTTGTGCGCTCCGACCACGGCCGATACCGCCTACAAGAATACAAACAACTGCCTGTTGCGTGGCGCCCCCGGCACCTACACGCGCCTGTCGTCGGAAGCCACCTGGAAAACGACGCTGATCGATTCCTACGGACAGATGTTCACGCCCTTCGTCAGCATGCGGGGCGACGTGGCGGCGATGAAGATCGATACCCAGCCGGGAGTCGCCAACTACATCACCACCGGCGAAAGCAACATCGTACGGGCGATGCCGACGGTTGGCCTCGAGTACCGCTACCCGCTGATCAGCGTACAGCCGTGGGGCACCGGGACCTTTGAGCCGATCGCGCAGCTGATCTTCCGCCCGAACGAAGCCGATGCCGGCGGCATGCCGAACGAGGACGCCCAGAGCCTGATCTTCGACGATTCCAATCTGTTCAAGATCAACAAGTTCTCCGGCTGGGACCGGGTCGAGGGCGGCAGCCGCGCCAACGTCGGATTCCAGTACACCGCGCAGTTCAATCGCGGCGGCAACGTGAACTTCCTGTTCGGGCAATCCTATCAGCTGTTCGGCCAGAACTCCTTCGCGATCGGCGGCCTGACCAATACCGGCCTGCAGACCGGCCTCGATACGGCGCGGTCCGATTACGTGGCGCGCGCATCGTACCAGCCGAATTCGACCTTCACCTTTACGTCGCGCTTCCGGTTCGGCGAATCCGATTTTACGCTGCAGCGCACCGAACTCGAGGCGGCGGCGAACTTCGGCCGCTGGACCACCGCACTGATGTACGGCGCCTACGCCGCCCAGCCGGCGCTCGGCTTCCTGAACGCCCGTGAAGGCATTCTCGCCAGTTCGCGCGTGAAACTGACCGAAAGCTGGCAATTGCTTGGGGCGGTGCGCTACGATTTGCGGGCTCAGCAGCTCAGCCAGACCCAGCTCGGCGTCGGATATGTGGATGACTGCCTCATCTTGGCCCTGAATTATATTACAGATTACGCCTATAGCGGCAGTGTCAGCGTGAACCACACGTTCATGATGCAGCTCAGCCTGCGGACCCTTGGCGGCAACACCTCGGGCCAGTCGACCACCGGAATGAACTCCGCGCTGGCCGGGACCGGGGTCCGTTGATCGTTGACGGGCGGAGACAATCGGTCGCACGGCGGGAATGCCGCAAGCGCCGGACACGGCAACGCTTGGTGAGTATGTGACGGGACGCGAATTGAACAAGCGGCCCTCATCGTCGAGGAAGCGAATGCAGCGATGGCACAGATGACCGAAATTCTCGTCCCGTGCCGCCGGCTCGTACTAGCGGCGGCCTTCATCATCCTCGCAGCGGCAGCGGGTGCGATGAGCAGCGCCTCGGCGCAGCAGATCGTCGTCGTCGTCAACGGCGATCCGATCACCGCGCTTGATATCGAGCAGCGCTCGAAGCTGATGCAGATTTCGAGCCAGGGCAAGGCACCGGCGCGCCAGCAAGTGCTGGACGAACTGATCAACGAGAAGCTCAAGGTCAAGGAAGCCAAACGCTTCGGCCTCGATGTACCCGACTCCGAAGTCGACCAGTCCTTCGCCGCCATGGCGAGCCGGATGCGTCTCACGACCGAACAACTTAACCAGGCGCTCGCGAAGTCCGGCATTCACCCCAGCACGTTGAAGTCGCGCATCCGCGCCGACGTCACCTGGCAGCAATTGGTGCGCGGCCGCTACCAGTCGATCCTGCAAATCGGCGACAAGGATCTGCTCGCGACCGCGAGCACGCCGGAGGATTCCGTCGGCTACGATTTCACCCTGCGGCCGATTCTGTTCTTCGTGCAGAGCGGCTCGGAAGCGAACCTGATCGAGGGCCGCAAGCGCGAGGCCGAGGCGCTGCGGGCGCGCTTCACCAACTGCGACGAGGGCATCGCCTTCGCCCGCGCCCTCAAGGATGTAGCGGTGCGTGACCAGATCAATCGCAGCTCGGCGGACATTCCGACCGAACTGCGCAAGGTGCTGGACGGCATGGAAGTCGGCAAGCTGACCCCGCCGGAGGTCACCAAGTTCGGCATCGAGATGTTCGCCATCTGCGCCAAGAAAGAATCGGCGGCGGAGAACACCCCCGGTCG
Source organism: uncultured Alphaproteobacteria bacterium (assembly GCA_963807865.1). Taxonomy (GTDB): domain Bacteria; phylum Pseudomonadota; class Alphaproteobacteria; order Rhizobiales; family Xanthobacteraceae; genus VAZQ01. The sequence continues at coordinate 253,441 of CAWEDK010000022.1, forward strand.
CCGCAAGGCGCGCGAAACGCTGATGGTCGAACGCTTCGAGCAGCAGTCGAAGAAGTATCTGCAGGAAATCCGCCGCGGCGCGATGATCGAGTACAGATAGGCGGTTCTCGATGCCGCCTTTGGCGCTGACGCTGGGCGAGCCGGCAGGCATCGGACCCGACATCACCTTCGCGGCATGGCGGCAACCGAGCCGAGCTCGGCCTGCCGCCGTTCTATTTGCTCGGCGATCCGCGCTACCTCGCACACCGTGCCGAGCGCATCGCTCCCGGTGTCCCAATCAAGGTGGTCGAGCCGGCGGAGGCCGCAGCCGCCTTCCGGAACGCGCTGCCAGTGGTCGACCTCGGGATCGAGGTGACGGCGCAGCCGGGCCGCCCCGATCGATCGAGCGCGCCGGCCGCGATCGCCGCCATTCGCCGCGCGGTCGCCGACGTGCAGGCCGGCGCAGCTTGCGCCGTCGTCACCAATCCGGTGGCCAAGAATGTCCTGTACCGCTCCGGTTTCGCCGAGCCGGGCCACACCGAGTACCTCGCCAAGCTCGCCGAGGAACATACCGGCGTAGCCGTGCATCCGGTGATGATGCTGTGGTCGCCGGAACTCGCGGTCGTGCCGGTCACTATCCATTTGCCACTGAAGGACGTGGTCGGCCGCCTCACCGCCGATCTCATCGTCGAAACCGGCCGGATCGTGGCGCACGACCTGCGCCGACGCTTCGCCATTGCGCAACCGCGGCTGGTGGTGGCGGGTCTCAATCCGCATGCCGGCGAGGAAGGCGCGCTCGGCGAGGAGGATATCTCGATCGTTGCGCCGGCGGTCGCGCGGCTGCGCGCCGACGGCATCGACGTGCGCGGGCCGCTGCCGGCCGACACCCTGTTCCATGCCGCCGCGCGCGCAAACTATGACGCAGCGCTCGCCATGTATCACGACCAGGCGCTGATCCCGATCAAGACGCTCGCCTTCGACCACGCGGTCAACGTCACGCTCGGACTGCCGTTCGTGCGGACCTCGCCCGATCATGGCACGGCCTTCGACATCGCGGGCACCGGGCGCGCCGACCCGCAGAGCCTGATCGCGGCGCTAATACTCGCGGCTCGCCTCGCCGCCCAGACCGAGCCGCTCGCGCTTGCGCGCCGCGCATGAACGCGATCGACGACCTGCCGCCGCTGCGTGACGTCATCCGCCGGCACGGTCTCAACGCCAAGAAGTCCCTTGGCCAGAACTTTCTGCTCGACCTCAACCTCACCGCCCGCATCGCGCGCGCCGCCGGCGCGCTCGGAGGCGTAGACGTCGTCGAGATCGGCCCCGGTCCCGGCGGGCTCACCCGCGCGCTGCTTGCTGCCGACGCGCGGCGGGTGATCGCGATCGAGCGCGATGACCGCGCGCTCGCAGCCCTCGCCGAGATTGCCGCCCGTTACCCCGGCCGGCTGGAGGTCGTGGCCGGCAATGCGCTCGACTACGATCCGCGAGCCCACCTCTCGGAGGCGCCGGCGCGGATCGTCGCGAACCTGCCCTACAACATCGCCACCGCTCTGCTGGTTGGCTGGCTCACCTGCGAGCCGTGGCCGCCCTGGTACGACCGGCTGGTGCTGATGTTTCAGCGCGAGGTGGCGGAGCGGCTGGTGGCGGGACCGGGCTCCAAGAGCTACGGTCGGTTGTCGGTGCTGGTGGGCTGGCGATGCGAGGCGCGCATCCTGTTCGACATCGCCGCCAGCGCCTTCGTGCCGCCGCCGAAGGTGACATCGTCGGTGGTTGAACTGATCCCGCGCGCCGAACCGATGCCCTGCGACGCCGTTGCGCTGCAACGCGTCACCGAAGCGGCTTTTGGCCAGCGCCGCAAGATGCTGCGCCAGTCGCTGAAATCGCTCGGCCAGGACGCCCAGGCGCTGCTCGCCGCGGCCGGTATCGCGCCGACCGAGCGCGCCGAGGATATTCCGGTCGCGGGCTTCGTCGCGCTCGCCCGCGCATTCGTCGCTGCCAAGGGGTAGAGCATGATCCCGAAACGTTGCAGACTTGCGGAACAGGATCATCCGACCAAACAAATGCCGAGAGCCAAATCGCGATTTAACTCGAAGCGATTTCGCTCTAAGCTGCCGCCATGACCAAGCTCTACCGACAGTCGCTCACCGCCTATGGTGCGCCGCTATGCGAGACCGTCGCCGAGGTGCCGCAGCCGCGCGGCACCGAGGTGCTCGTCCGCATTCACCGCTGCGGCGTGTGCCACTCCGACCTGCACATGCAGGACGGCTATTTCCTGCTGGGCGACGACAAGAAGCTCGACGTGCGCAGCGGCCGCATCCTGCCCTTCACGCTCGGCCACGAGATCACCGGCGTGATCGAGCGCGCCGGCCCGGATGCTGCGGATGCGCTCGCACGCGAGCCCGGTCCGGACCTGCCGCAGCTCGAGGCGGGACGCCCGGTCGCGATCTATCCGTGGATCGGCTGCGGCCAATGCGCGGCCTGCGCGCGCGGCGAAGAGAACATCTGCGCCGCGCCGCGCCATCTCGGCATCCAGGTGGACGGCGGCTACGCCAGCCATGTGCTGCTGCCGCATCCGCGCTACCTGATCGACTATGCGCCGCTGTCGGCATCGTTCGCCGCCGCGCTGATGTGCTCGGGACTGACCGCTTATGCGGCGTTCCGGCGGTTGGCCGCCTATCCGGAACACCTCAAGCAAGGACCGGTGCTGCTGGTCGGCATGGGCGGCGTCGGCATGATGGGGCTGGCGATTGCCTGTCATATGTTTCCGCATGCGCCGATTGTCGCCGATATCGACCCGCGCAAGCGCGAGGTGGCGCTCACTGCAGGCGCGCAAGCGGCGTTCGATCCGGCCGACGCCGGCGCCCGCAAGGCGATCATGGCGCGAACCGGCGGCGGCGTGTTGGCGGCCTGCGATTTCGTCGGTTCCGACCGCTCGCTGGCCTTCGCGACCGGCGCGATCGCCAAGGGCGGCCGCGTCGTGGTGACCGGCCTGTTCGGCGGCACCTTCACCATGCCGGTCGCAATGTTCGGACTGAAGGCGATGGCGATCGAAGGCACGCAGACCGGCACGCTCGCCGAAGCACGCGAACTCGTCGCCCTCGCCCGCACCTGGAAACTGACCCCGCCGCCGATGGCCGAGCGGCCGCTCGCCGAGGCGCAGGCGGTGCTCGACGATCTGCGCGCCGGCCGCGTGGTCGGCCGCGTCGTGCTCACCGCCTGAACCTGATCCAGGCTATGTTCCATCTCGTTTATATTCGCCGACGCCTGGCCGATAGGTCTTCTCGTCCAGGAATTGCGTCATCGCGCGCGCCCGGCCCGACTCCGGATCGAGGAAACGAAGCTCACGTTCCTTCGCGAGCAGATAGTCTGCGGCCTGCTCTATGCTCATGCCGCGCACGAACCGCAGACTTTCCTTGATCGTACGCAAGGTCTGTGGATTCTTCTTCGTGAGCAAGGCGGCCAACGCCATCGTCTCAGAGCGAAGCTGATCTCGAGGAACAGATTTGTTGATGAGCCGAATAGCTGCAGCTTGTTTTCCGTCCAGCGGTTCGCCAGTCATGGCGTACCAGACCGCGTCCCGGTACGACAAACCATCCATGATGACTTTTCCGACAAGTCCGCCCGGGAGGATTCCCCAGTTCACTTCGGACAAGCCAAACTGCGCATCATCGGCGGCGATGGCGAAGTCGCAGGCATAGAGCTGGACAAAAGCTCCGCCGAAACAATAGCCGTTGACCATCGCAATTGTCGGCTTGGGGAAGGTGCTCAGCAGCGTCCACCGCCACTCGTGGTTTGCCAGCCTCGCGAGATGCCGTTCCTTCGGCTTATCGTCGAGATCGCGAAAGAACAGCTTGATGTCCTGGCCCGCGCACCAGCTGTCTCCAGCTCCCGTCAATACGAGGACACGAGTCTCCGGGTCTTCCGCCAGTTCCTTCAGAACCTCCACCATTTCGAAATGCAATTGCGGACTCATTGCGTTGCGCTTGTCCGGGCGGTTCAACGTGACAATGGTCGTACCGCCTTCCCGCTCAACCCGTACCGCCTGCAAGGAATTGAAGTCCAAGTAAACCTCCCACACATACGGCCGCAATTCTTTCCCGGCTCGGACGCTTGGCGAAACAGCGAGTAACATTCTAGGTCGTCATGACCTAGTGTCAAACAATCAATCTATTGACCTTTTGATGCCTCTATATTCTTGTTGAGATGTGCGGCTGGTATCGAAAGCGGCAACACACACAAGCGCGGCAGGCGAGAAGATGCAAAAGCCGCCTATCAGGAGGAGCGAATGCTGCGATTTCAAACTGCGCTGGCGATTTTTTGGGGTTGGTCGCGACGGCGATGGCCCAAGACCGCTGGCCCTCACGGCCGATCAACCTGATCGTTCCCTATTCGGCCGGAACCGCACCTGACGTCATCGCACGTCTTCTTGGCGATCAACTTTCGGCGCGGCTGGGCCAGCCTGTCGTCATTGACAACAAGACCGGTGCCGGCGGGTTGATCGGCACTGAATTCGCAGCCGGATCGAGGAACGACGGTTACACCCTGTTCCTCGGCTCGCTCGATACACAGGCCGTCATCGGTCACTTGTATGCGAATCGGAAATTCGACCCAGCCATAGCGTTCGCACCCATTTCAATTCTCGGGCGCATCGTCAACGTGATCGCGGCCTCGCCATCGCTCAACATTGGGTCGATGCAGGAATTGTTGGACTTAGGAAAGCAAGGACGGAGTTTCACGTTCTCCACACCGGGGGTTGGAACTAACCTTCACCTGATCGGCGAACTCATCAAGCAGCGGACCGGGGTCAATCTGACGCATGTTCCCTATCGTGCGGCGAGCGCGGGATATGCCGACGCCATGGCCGGCCGGATCGACCTGGTGATTGCTGGGTTGCCTCCGCTCGCCGGCCTGATCCGGGACAACAAGCTCAAAGCACTGGTGACGACGGCGCCCCAGCGCGTACCCACGCTGCCGGACACGCCTACCATGGCTGAAATAGGCCATAGCGAGTTGACGGTCATCGGCTGGTTCGGGCTGCTGGCGCCGACCGGTACCAGCCCGGAGATCATCGGCAAGCTCCACAGCGAAGTGAAGGCGATCACCCAGGTCGAAGCATATCGCAATCGAATGCAGGCGTTGTTTATCGATCCGGTGAGTAACTCGCCTGAGGAGTTCGGCGCTCTCATCAAGGCGGAGTCCGATCGGTTTGGCAAAACCGTTCAGGCGGCCAACATCAAAGTCGAGTAACGCAAGATACGACTGATTGATTCAATCAAACCGATGCGCCTCATTTCTATCGGCCTTACAGTTCCGCCTGCAGCCCGCGGACGAACGCCGACAGGCCGGTCTGCCGTTCGCGCTTGAAGCGCTCCGCCGACAGGATAGCGCGCACCTGGTCCAGAGCCTGGCCGGCGTCGTCGTTCACAATGACGTAGTCGTATTCCGCCCAGTGGCTCAGTTCGATGCCGGCCTTCGCCATCCGGCTCTTGATGACCTGCTCGTCGTCGAGCGCGCGGGTGTGCAGGCGCCGCTCCAGTTCGGCGATCGTCGGCGGCAGCACGAAGATGCTGGCCATGTCGCTGCGCGCCTTCTCTCGCAGCTGCTGGGTGCCCTGCCAGTCGATGTCGAACAGGACATCCCGGCCAGCCGACAGCGCCTTTTCCACGGGCACGCGCGGCGTACCGTAGAGATTGTCGAACACCTGCGCGGATTCGAGCAACTCGTTGCTCTCGACCATGCGCTTGAATTGCGCCTCGTCGATGAAATGATAATCGCGGCCGTCCTGTTCGTTGGCGCGGCGCGCGCGCGTCGTGACCGACACCGACAAATCGACCGACTTGTCGACCTCGAGCAGCATGCGCGATAGCGTCGTCTTGCCTGCCCCGGACGGTGACGACAGCACCAGCATCAGCCCGCGGCGGGCGATCCTGGCGGCGGCCCTGCTTTGCGGTGAGTCGCTCATGGCCATGGCTGCTGCAAATGACGGCATGTCGATGTGAAGGCGCGTCGTTACGGCGACTTCGGCGCAGCGAAGCGCCGTGCCGCCTATTCTAAATTCTGCACCTGTTCGCGAAACTGCTCGACCACGCTTTTCAACTCCAGTCCGATGTTGGTCAATTCCACGTCGTTCGACTTGGAGCAGATAGTGTTGGTCTCGCGGTTGAACTCCTGTGCCAGGAAGTCGAGCCGCCGGCCGATCGCACCACCGTCCTTGATCAGCCGCTCGACCTGCCCAACATGGGAGGCGAGCCGGTCAAGCTCCTCGCGGATGTCGGCCTTGGTGGCGATCAGGATCGCTTCCTGGTGCAGACGGTCCGGGTCGAAACGGTTCGAGGCATCGAGCAGCGTGGCGATCTGCTCGGCGATCCGTGCCTTGATGGCCTCGGGCTTGCGCGCCGGCACGCCGTCCGCACGCGCGGACAGCGCCGCGATCTCACGCACACGCTGCGACAGGATCTGCGACAGCGCCTCGCCCTCGCGGTGCCGCATGGCGGCAAGCTCGGCAAGCGTCTGGTTGAAGCCGGCAATGACAGCGGCCTCTGCGGCTCGGCGCGCCTCCTCGTTCTCATCCTCCTCGAGCACCTCCATCACGCCCTTGAGCGCAAGGATGCCATCAAGCCGCGGCGCCGCCGCGTCGACCTGGCCCGTGAGCGATTTCATGGTCGCAATCACGGCCGCGAGGACCGGCTCGTTGATCCGAACGGCGGGCGCCACGCCTTCGCGACTGACCGAGAGGGTGCCGTAGACCGTGCCGCGGGCAAGCACCTGCGCGGCGGCAGTCCGCACCGGCACCTCGACCGCATCCCAGCCGGCGGGCAGCCGGAGCCGCAGATCGAGCCCTTTGGCGTTGACGGACTTGAGTTCCCACGACCAGGCATACGTCCCGGCGACGCCGTGGCTGCGCGCAAAGCCCGTCATGCTCGCCAGCGCCATCAGCCGAACTCGCCTTGATTGTCTAGTGCCCCGAACCCGAAGTTCGCGCATATCGTGCGGCAAAATTCGATCGCGAACTTCGGATTCAAAAGGGGCACTAGAATGATAGAGTTGCTAGTGTTCCTCGGATTCCGAAGTTCGCAAACGAGGTGCCGCACAATGATGCGAACTTCGGAATCGGACCACTGAAATCGGGGACCGGACACGCGGCGCGAACCTAGCGGCGAGGACCGGGCGTCACAAGGGGCGAAACTGGAGCGGAGCGCTTCGCTCCGGCGCGTGGCTATTGCGCGCCCGCCGACCGCGGCGGTGCCGTTGCCGGCGGCGGGGTCGGCGTCCGCTTGGGCCGCTGCTGCGTCGCCGAGGCTGGTGCGTTTCGCGCCGGAGGAGGCGCCGCCTGCGGCTGAGCCTCAACCGGTGGCGGCGCGGCCTCCTGCCGTTCGCCCCTCGCTCCCTGCTCGATCACACGCAGCTTGGCGACGTTCTTCTGGTGCTGGTCGTAGGTCTCGGCGAAGGCATGGCCGCCGGTGCCGTCGGCCACGAAAAACAGTTCCTTGGTGCGTGCCGGGTTGGCCGCGGCCTCGATCGAGGCGCGGCCCGGATTGGCTGATCGGGCCGGGCGGCAGCCCTTCGATCACGTAGGTGTTGTACGGCGTCTGCGATTGGATATCGGCCCTGCTGATCGGACGGCCGAGCGAGCCTTTGCCGAACACCAGGCCATAGACGATGGTCGGATCGGACTGCAGCTTCATCTTCTGCTTGAGCCGGTTGACGAACACGGCCGCGACCCGCGTGCGCTCTTCGGGTTTGCCTGTCTCCTTCTCGATGATGGAAGCGAGAATGAGAAGCTGCTCGGGCGTGCGCAGCGGCAGATCCGGATTGCGGCGCTCCCAGACCTCGCGCATCAGCCGATCCTGCGCCTGGCGCATGCGCGCAATCATTTGCTCGCGCGAGAAGCCGCGATTGAAGTTATAGCTGTCCGGCAACAGGCTGCCTTCGCGCGGAACATCCTTGATGTTGCCGGTGAGCAGATCGTTTTCCAGCAGCCGCGCTACGATCTGCTCGGACGTCAGTCCTTCCGGAACGGTCAGTTGATGCTGCACCACCTTGCCCTCGACGATCGTTTCCACGACGTCGCGGACACTGGCGTGCTTCTGGAACAGATATTCGCCGGCCTTGAGCCCGCTGCGCGCCTTGAGCGCCAGTACGCCGCCGGCGAAAATCAGCCGATGCTCGTCGATCACGCCTTCGCTCTTGAGCAGGTCGGCGATGTCCATCATGCCGGAGCGCGGCGGGATGGTGACCACCTTGTCTTCTTGCAGCGGTCCGGGTGCCTCGAACCGGGTCTTGCCGAAGACGATCGCTCCGCCGCCCACGAAGAGCGCCAGAATGAGCAGCGTGAAAATGGCGTTGCCGATGATGACCAGCGGGTTGCGTGCGCGCTTCGAGGGCCGTGACGGAACCGGCGGCCGCGCCGGCGGCGGGACGTTTTCGGGTTGCAGAGCGACTCGGGGGCTACGTGGTGCGATGCGTTTCTGCTCCATGAGTGAGCCGCCAAGTCCATCGTTCGGGCGGCCGGAGATGGGCGGCTCGGGTTCGCCCGTACCCAGCGCGAGCCGGGCGGTCGCGGGCGACGCCGCAAGACTGTTAGCGGCCGCACGAGCCAGCGCGGGCGAAATCGGGCCGACCTTAACCGGCGCCGGGCGCTCTGGAAGGCCAGGCATTGCCGGATCGACTTTGGCGAACTCGGCCTTGACCAAGTCGGTCTTGGCGCGCACCGACGCAATGGCGGCGGCTTGTGACGCGGCCTTTTCGGGCGGCCGTGTTGTCCGGACGGGCGGCGGCCTTGGAGCCGGTGAACAACGGCGTCGCGAGCTTCGCCATCGCGGCGGACGGCGTCGAGGCAGCGGTGGCGCCGAGGTCCGATGCCGGCGCGGAGCCGCCGGCGCCGAGCGTTCCCTTGGTTGAACCTAGAAATGGCGGGCTTGGTCGCAACGGCCGCCGGGTGGTTGCCAGCGGCGGGGACTGGACCGGTACGCTGGAGCCGATCCGGCTCCGTGCGTCCTGACGGGACGCGTCGGTCGTAACGATGGCCGGGCGCGGTTGGGTGGCCGGACGCGCGCCGGACAGCACCGGCGGCGGCCATGCCGGCCGTAGGTCGGGCGCGGCAGACTTGGCGGCGGCAGGAGCGCGCGCAGGCGCGGACTCGCGGCGCTCGTCGTCAGGCGGCGTGTTCCCCGGATTCACCGCCTATTCCCCACCTTAACGCCAACCATGTTGTTACCCGCGTCGAATGGCCCGGCATTGACCGCCTGTCCCCCGCGAGGTCCGTCCAATCAGGACACGCCGCACCACCGAATTCCGCAGAATCGGCTCTCGAACGGCTGCCGTTAGAGGCGAATAATATGGCGAAACGTGGGAGTTGTCTCGGGCCCGGAGCTGCAGGCCCTCTAATCTGCGCGACGGAACACCAGCGACGCATTGGTGCCGCCAAATCCGAACGAATTGGACAGCGCAATCCCGATTTCCCGCTTCCTGGCCTGGTGCGGAACGAGGTCGATGGGCGTCTCGACCGACGGGTTGTCCAGATTGATCGTCGGGGGTGCGACGCCGTCGCGCATGGCCAGGATCGAGAAGATCGCCTCGACCGCGCCGGCCGCGCCGAGCAGGTGCCCGGTCGAGGACTTGGTCGACGACATGCACATGCGGCCGGCGGCATTGCCGACGAGCCGATGCACCGCCCCGAGCTCGATCTCGTCGCCGAGCGGCGTCGAGGTGCCATGCGCGTTGATGTAGTCGATCTCGGCGGGCGAGATGCCGGCCCGCTTGATCGCCGCCGCCATGCAGCGCAGCGCGCCGTCGCCGTCCGCGGCCGGCGCCGTGATGTGGTGCGCGTCGCCCGACATGCCGTAGCCGATCAGTTCGGCGTAGATGCGCGCGCCGCGACTCTTGGCATGCTCGTAGGATTCCAGGACCACACACCCGGCGCCCTCGCCCATCACGAAGCCGTCGCGATCGCGGTCGTACGGCCGGGATGCCTTCTCCGGCGTGTCGTTGAATGACGTCGACAGCGCCCGGCAGGCGACGAAGCCCGCCATGCCGATGCGCGACACCGGCAACTCCGCGCCGCCCGCCACCATCACCTCGGCGTCGCCCAGCGCGACCAGCCGCGCGGCGTCGCCGATGGCATGCGCGCCGGTCGAGCACGCGGTCACCACCGCGTGGTTCGGCCCCTTCAGCCCATGCGCGATCGACACGTAGCCCGAGGCCAGATTGATCAGCCGGCCCGGAATGAAGAACGGCGACACCCGCCGCGGTCCCCGTTCCTTGAGCACGATCGCGGTCTCGGCGATGCCGCTCAGTCCGCCGATGCCGGAGCCGATCATGACGCCGGTGCCGCACTGCTCGTCGTAGGCTGGTCGGCTTCCAGCCCGCATCGTCGAGCGCCTGCGTCGCCGCGCTCATGGCGAAGATGATGAAGTCGTCGACCTTGCGCTGTTCCTTGGGCTCCATCCACTGATCGGGATTGAAGCTGCCGTTCGAGCCGTCACCGCGTGGAACCTGACAGGCGATCTTGGCGGCGAGGTCGGAGACGTCGAAGCTCTCGATACGGCGCGCCGCGCTCTCGGCATTGATCAGGCGCTGCCACGACGGTTCGACGCCGCACGCCAGCGGCGACACCATCCCGAGCCCCGTGACAACGACGCGTCTCATCAACTGGTCCTCGACCGTACTGTTCCTCGACCGGCCCGGCTGACGTCAGATCACGCGGATCGCGCCGGCGCATCCTGGGCGGCACCTGCTTGATTGGCGAGGAAGGATGTCCGGGTCAAGCCCGGCGATGAGCCGCGCGGGAGCGAGCCGTGCCAAATGTGCATGGTGCGCCAAAGGACCAAGCGTGCGGCGCCCGTCCGTTCACAGCAGCGCGGGATGCCCGGAAAGGACAGGTCAGCTCTTGGCGTTCTTTTCGAGGAACTTGACGGCGTCGCCGACCGTCAAAATGGTCTCGGCAGCGTCGTCGGGAATCTCGCAGCCGAACTCCTCCTCGAACGCCATCACGAGTTCGACGGTGTCGAGGCTGTCGGCGCCGAGGTCGTCGATGAAGCTCGCGCCTTCGGTCACCTTGTCGGCCTCGACGCCCAGATGCTCCACGACGATCTTCTTTACCCGCTCGCCAATATCGCTCATCGCTCGAACCTCGTATCCTCGTGAATTAGGCTCGATCGGTCAGCGCCCCCGAGCCGTTCCTCTTAATGGGCTTGCGAGAGTGTCCGGCGTCGAATCACCCGGGTCGCGAGCGGACCCGCAGGTGACGGACTCTGGCCCCCTTTGCCGCCCCGGCAAAGCAAGGGTTCGGTATCACACTTCAAATCCCTTGACCAGCGTGGCCGCACCGCAGCATCCGAGGGGCCAAGAGTCGTGGAAAATCATCGCCATGCGTCGCTCCGGCGGTGGCCACAACAGACGCCTCGGAGGCCCCGCCGAGACGGCATTCAGGGAACAGAATCGGGATCGCCGGACCTCACATCCAAGGCACAAACGGCTAGCGCCTCACACCATCGCCATCCCGCCGTTGACGTGGATCGTTTGCCCGGTGACGTAGGCGGCCTCGTCGGAGGCGAGGTAGACGGCGGCAGCCGCGACGTCCGCGCCGTTGCCGAGCCGCCCCGCCGGCACACGCGCCAGGATCGCCTCCTTCTGCTTGTCGTTGAGCTTGTCGGTCATCGGCGAGGCGATGAAGCCCGGCGCGATGCAGTTCGCCGTCACGTTGCGCTTGGCGTACTCGGCGGCGATCGACTTCATCATGCCGATCATGCCGGCCTTGGTCGCGGTGTAGTTGGTCTGGCCCGGATTGCCGGTGACGCCGACCACCGAACTGATGCCGATGATGCGGCCGAAGCGGCGGCGCATCATGGTGCGCACCGCGGCGCGCGCGAGGCGGAACGTCGCCGTCAGGTTGACCGCCAGCACCTGGTCCCAGTCCTCGTCCTTGAGCTGGACGAACAGGTTGTCGCGAGTGATGCCTGCGTTCGCCACCAGGATGTCGAGCTTGCCCATCGCCTCCTCGGCCTTCGGCACCAGCGCCTCGACCTCCGCCATGTCGGCGAGATTGCACGGCAGCACATGCGCGCGCTCGCCGAGTTCAGCCGGCGAGCGTATCGAGCATCTCACGCCGCGTACCCGACAACGCCACCGTCGCGCCCTGGCCGTGCAATGCGCGCGCGATGGCGCCGCCGATGCCGCCCGTTGCGCCGGTCACCAGCGCGGTCTTGCCGGTCAGATCGAACATCGGTCGCTTCCTCTGAACTCACTGTCGTGCATCGAAAGCATTCTAGCATCCCCGAAGCGAAGCGCTTCCACTGCCCCCCGCGAGTGAAGCCAGTGGCTGGCACAGCGAAATTGCCGTACCACCGGAACATTTCCTGTTACGCGCGCGCCGTCTTGAACGCGGCCACATCCTCCGGCGTGCCGATCGACACCCCGCCGCGCCATCGGCGATCCGCTTGACCAGCCCGCTCAGCACCTTGCCGGCGCCGAGCTCGTAGAACGTCGTGACGCCCTCCCCGGCCATGAACGCGATGCTTTCGCGCCAGCGCACCGTGCCGGTGACCTGCGCGACGAGCGCGCGCACGATCTCTTCCGGATCGCTCACCGGCTTGACCAGGACATTGGGCACGATCGGTACCACCGGCTTGCTGCACCGTCACCATCGCCAGCGCCTGCTTCATGATATCGGCGGCCGGCGCCATCAGCGCGCAATGGAAGGGTGCGGACACCGGCAACAGCATGGCGCGGCGGGCGCCTTTGACTTTCGCGATTTCGACCGCGCGCTCGACCGCGGCCTTGTCGCCGGAGATGACGACCTGACCGCCGCCATTGTCGTTGGCCGCTTGGCACACCTGGCCCTGCGCGGCTTCGGCGGCGACGCTGGCCGCCGCGTCGAAATCCAAGCCGAGCAACGCTGCCATCGCGCCGGTACCGACCGGCACCGCCTTCTGCATGGCGCGGCCGCGCATGCGCACGAGCTTGGCGGCATCGGCCAGCGTCAACGCGCGCGCGGCTGCCAGCGCCGAATACTCACCGAGCGAATGACCGGCCACGAACTTGGCGTCGCGCGCCAAATCAACGCCGGCTTCGGCCTCCAGCACGCGCATGACCGCCAGCGAAACCGCCAACAGCGCGGGTTGGGTGTTTTCGGTCAATGTCAGCGTCTCGTTCGGACCTTCCCAGATCACCTTGGTCAGCTTCTCGCCAAGCGCAGCGTCGACCTCGTCGAACACCGCGCGCGCCGGCGCGAAATTCTCCGCCAGCGCCTTGCCCATGCCGACCGCCTGGCTCCCCTGACCTGGAAAGATGAATGCAACCGACATGATGGGACCGTTCCTCCCCGTCGCGAAACCCGCGCGTCCTCGAGCCAGTTTATGCGCCTGCACAAGACCTTAGGCCGAGCAGTCGCGGTCTGACCTCAAGCGCGCTCAAAGACACGGGCGGGACGGTCGCTGTCAAGCCGATGCGGAAGGCTGCGGAAGACCGGCATCTTAACCGGGCGACAACGGGCCACAGCTACGATCCGGACCCACGAAGATCATGCAATCGAGGGGTACAGCGTATGTCCGGAACAGTCCTCATTACCGAAGGCGAGTTGGAGCAAGCACGGCAGGACCCAGGATGCCGGCAGCGGCTGGCCGGCAAGTACCTGGAACTGCTGCTGGGCGAACTCAAGAAGCTGCGCGCGATGAGCGCTGACGACCCTCGCGTCAGATCCGCGAGGGCATCGAACTCGCCGGACAACTCACTGATCTGCTGCAGCAACTGTCCGAGGCACGGTCACGCGTCGCCTGCGCGTCGCTCTCCAGGTCCAAAATTGCGGTTATGATCCCGGGTACGTCGACGTCACCAAGGCACTGATCGACGCGGCATTTCCGCTCCTTTCGACCTTGCCTTTTGGCCGAAACTGCCTATAAACCCCGCTTCCGCTCGTTCCCGGCCGGGAGCTGAACGGACGGCCGCAGGCGCTTGGCTTGCGGCAGGGCCGATGGGTCCGGCGTCCGGTGTTCCCGCCTTCTGAGCATTCGAGCCTTTCCCGAAAGGGCTCGAAGGGCTACGCGCCGGGACGGGCACACCTAACGGGAAAGGCATTCCATGCCCCTCTATGAACACGTCTTCCTTGCGCGCCAGGACGTCAGCGCGCAACAGGTCGAGGAACTGACCGCGCAGCTCAAAGGCGTCATCGAGCAGATGGGCGGCAAGATCACCAAGACCGAGCAGTGGGGCGTCAAGTCCCTCGCCTACCGGCTGCGCAAGAACCGCAAGGCGCATTACGTGTTGCTCAATGTCGACGCGCCGTCCGCAGTGCTGAACGAGATCGAGCGGCAGGAGCGGCTCAACGAAGACGTGCTGCGTTACATCACGATCCGGGTCGAAGAGCACGAGGAAGGCCCCTCGGCGATGATGCGCAAGGTCGACCGTGACCGCGAGCGCGAGGACCGTGGCTTCGGCTTCCGCGACCGCGGTGGTGGTGGCGGCGGCGGTTTCCGCGGCGACCGTGATCGGGATCGCGGCGGCGGTGGGTTCCGCGGCGACCGCGACCGCGACAGCCGCCCGCCGCGTGATTCCGATTCCTCCGCACCGGCGCAGGAGTAACCGCCATGTCCTTCGCACAGACCCAATCGCAGACCCGCCGGCCGTTCTTCCGCCGCCGCAAGAGCTGTCCGTTCACCGGCGCCAACGCGCCGAAGATCGACTACAAGGACGTCCGGCTGCTACAGCGCTACGTCTCCGAACGCGGCAAGATCGTGCCGAGCCGGATCACCGCAGTCTCCGCCAAGAAGCAGCGCGAACTTGCGCAGGCGATCAAGCGGGCGCGTTTCCTGGGGCTCCTGCCCTACGTCATCCGATAACGGCGAGACAGAGCGGTGGGCGCACTTCGCTCGCCGCGACCTGACATACGTAGAATTGGTTGAGCCGGACGCGATCCGTCTCTAACCGCTGATGAAGCGGGACAGCTTGCGATGATGCAGATCGTTCTGATCGGACTGGGCGCTGGCGCGCGCCGCGACATTGCTGTTCGCGTCGGTCGTGTCCGGATCGCTGGCGGCGATCTTCCTGTTCTATCTCGCACCACTGCCGATCCTCATCGCCGCGCTTGGCTGGAGCCACTGGGCTGGATTGATCGCGGCCGCGACCGCCGCGCTGGCGATCGGAATCTTGTCCGGCTCGTTCTTCGTTTCGGTTTCGGTGATCGCGTTCGGCGCCTGGTGGCTCGGCTACCTGTCGCTGCTGGCGCGGCCTGCCGCCAACGGCGGCGGCGACGCGGTCGAATGGTATCCGGTCGGCCGCCTCGTGCTGTGGGCCGCCATCATCGGCACGCTGATCGTGGTCGCCGCCATTCCGAATTTCGGGACCGACCAGCAGAGCCTGCAGGCGGGCCTGCGCAAGGTTTACGAACGCATCCTCCGCGATCAGTCGGTGATCGACATGCTGGTGATCGCGGTTCCGCCGGCGGCGGCGGTGTTTTCCACACTGACCAATATCTTCAACCTCTGGCTCGCGGGGCGCATCGTCAAAGTCTCCGGCCGGCTCCGGCGGCCGTGGCCCGATCTCGCCGCCATGACGCTGCCGACGTCGTCGATGGTGGCATTGGCGGCGGCGATCGCGGGCTCGTTCCTGCCCGATCTCGTCGGCATTCTCGCGGGCGTGCTGGCGGCGAGCCTGCTGATGGCGTTCGCGCATACTGGGCTTTGCGGTTCTGCACGCCATCACGCGCGGGCTCGGCAGCCGGATCATCCTGCTTACGGGCGCTTATGCGGCGGCCATCGTATTCTTCTGGCCGTTGCTCGCCATCGCGATGCTTGGCCTTGCCGAAAACGCCTTCAACATCCGCGCGCATGTGATGAGCAAGCGCGGCCCGCCGACACTACGAACCTGAAACAATCGCAATAATGAAGGAGACAGCGACATGGAAGTGATCCTACTCGAACGCATCGGCAAGCTTGGCCAGATGGGTGACGTGGTCCGCGTGAAGGACGGTTTCGCGCGCAATTTTCTCCTGCCCAAGGGCAAGGCGTTGCGTGCCACCAAGGAAAACCGGTCGCGGTTCGAGCACATGAAGGTCGACCTCGAGGCGCGCAATCTCGAACAGAAGAGCGAGGCCGAGAAGGTCGCGCAGAAGCTCGACGGCCAGAGCTTCACGGTAATCCGGCAGGCGGCCGAGGGCGGCCAGCTCTACGGGTCGGTGTCGCCGCGCGATCTGGTGACGCTGGTGACCGACCAGGGCTTCAAGCTCAGCCGGTCGCAGATTGCGCTCAACACCCCGATCAAGGCGATCGGCCTCTACAAGGTCCCGGTGTCGCTTCACCCCGAGGTCGAGGTCAACATCAACGTGACGGTCGCCCGCAGCGCCGACGAGGCGGCGCGGATCGCCCGCGGCGAAGACGTGACGGCACTGCGCGACGAAGAGGCAGAAGAGCGGGCGGCGGCGCTCGCCGAGGCCGAGACGTTCTTCGAGCCGGAGGTGGCCGAGGCGCAACGCGCGGGAGGAGAAGGTGCGGAAGCGGCCGGAACTGAGCCGAAGTCCTGAGCTGCGCTACTCCTCGAAGGCGGAAGAAGCGGGAACAACGGTGGGAGCCGGCTGCGGTGCGGCCGGCTGCTCTGCCATGAACGAGGCGGCCAGGGTCCGGCTGGCTTCGAAACTCTCTGCCGGACGCCGGAAACGGCCGTTGAGGCCCGATTTTCCGGCCGCCGAGGTGGTCAGGGCGGCCTGCGCATCGCCCGCCTTCGGCTCGCCCGGCGGCGCTTCCTTGCCCGCGCCCAGCACCGGCTTGCGCCGCTGCTCGACCGCCTTCGGGTCAGTACCCATGGTGGCCAGATAAGCCGCCATGGTGGCGGCCTCTTGCATGCCGGTAGTATAGTGTTCGCGCATGAACGCAGCGGTCGTGCGCTTGATTTCGCGCGGGCTGCGATGGCAGGCGTTGCAGGTATTCGCGAAAATTTGGGCCGGGCTCTTGCCGGCATCGAGATTGGACTGGGCGAACACCGGAACCGCGGTCATGAGCACCGCCGCCCCGATCAATCCCGACACAATCGCCTTCACGCTCCGCACGCCACCCTCCGGTCCACCATTCGATCCCGACCCTGCTCTGAATTCTTGGCCGAAAAACGAACTCCCGGCCCCTTCTGTCCCTTTCCCCAAGTGTGTTCCACCACCATGTTGCCGTTCGGGCGGCCTCCGGATAACTTGTCACACTCTGGAACCCGGCGGTTCTCCGCCGGAGAAGTCAAAGGTAAGTGCGCCGGTGAACTGAAGAATTATGTCGCCGGCGTGGCGGCAACGGGATGCGGATGGAGGCGGCCGTGGAACGGTTGCTTCGGGTCGCATTTGGCAAGTTCGTTCAAGGTGGGAAGCTGCGGATCACCACCGCGGGCGGGGTTGTGCTCGTCGTCGGTGAAAGCGCCGGCCCCGAGGTCGCCATCCGCTTTACCAGCCGCCCGACAGAACTCAGCGTTCTGCTCGATCCCGAGCTCAAGCTCGGCGAAGCCTACATGGATGGAACTTTGCTGGTCGAGCACGGCTCGATCGCCGATTTCCTGTTCATGCTCTGCCCGCGCGGACTGCCGCCGAGGCCGCAATGGACCTGGCCACAATGGCTGTGGCGATACGCCCGGCGGCGCCTCGCCCAGTTCAATCCACGCTCGCGCGCCCGGCGCAACGTCGCCCATCACTATGATCTCGACGAGCGGCTCTATTCCCTGTTCCTGGACTCCGACCGGCAATACAGCTGCGCTTACTTCGAACGGCCGGATCAGCCGCTCGACGACGCCCAGCTCGCCAAGAGGCGGCACATCGCCGCCAAGCTGCTGCTTGAGCCCGGCAAGCACGTGCTCGAGATCGGATGCGGCTGGGGTGGTCTTGCGCTCTACCTCGCCGAGCTGCTGGACGCGCGTGTTACCGGCATCACGCTGTCCGAGGAGCAGCACGCGGTCGCGCTGAGGCGCACGTCCGAAAAAGGGCTGTCGAAGCGCGTGACATTTCGTCTGCAGGATTATCGCGACGTCCAAGACAAATTCGATCGGATCGTGTCGGTCGGAATGTTCGAGCACGTCGGCGTCGGCTTTTACGACGCCTTTTTCCGCAGGTGCTACGAATCCCTGGAAGATGACGGCGTGATGTTGTTGCATTCGATCGGCCGCTCGGAAGGCCCGGCGGTCACCAATCCGTGGGTTGCGAAATACATCTTCCCCGGTGGGTATGTGCCGGCGCTGTCGGAGGTGCTGCCCGCCGTTGAGCGCGCCGGTCTCCTCGTCACCGACGTCGAGATCCTGCGTCTGCACTACGCCGACACGCTGCGGGCTTGGCGGCAGCGCTTCGTCGCCCATCGCGACGAGGTCGAGGAGGTTTATGACGCGCGATTCGTTCGGATGTGGGAGTTTTATCTGGCGGCCGCAGAGGTCGGTTTCCGGGAACACGCGATGATGGTGTTCCAGATGCAATTGACCAAGCAGCAGGGTGTAGTGCCGGTGACGCGCGACTACATCATGTATGCGGAGGCGGAGTTGCGCGCGCGCGAAGGCAGCAGCCGCCCGACCCTGCGGCTCGCCGGCGAGTAACGAAGGCCACTGACTGCAGCACCTGTCACCGTCAAGCCGCAGGCAAGCGTTCGCGCACAAAACATTTGTGCTCCGGTGTGAATCGGGGAAAGCATTCTCCAGCCGTCGCACCGAATCGCCGCGGGGTGTAATTGCGCCCCTCCGACTGACTGGAAGGCCACCCGGGAACTATGGCAACCATCGAATCCATCGTCCGCAAGCAACCCGACGAACCGTCGGCGACCTATCGTACCGCACCGCACAACATCGAGGCCGAGCAGGCGTTGCTCGGCGCGATCCTGGTCAACAACGAGGCGCTCTACCGGGTCAGCGATTTCCTCGAGCCCGAGCATTTCTTCGAACCGATCCATCAGCAACTCTACGACATCGCACGCAGCCTGATCCGCACCGGCAAGCTCGCATCGCCGGTGACACTGAAGACCTTCGTTCCGGCCGCGCTCGACATCGCCGGCATGCCCATCGCGCAATACCTCGCCCGGCTCGCGGCCGAGGCGACGACCATCATCAACGCGGTGGACTACGGCCGTACAGTCTACGATCTCGCAATCAGGCGCGACCTCATCCGGATCGGCGAGGACATGGTCAACGTCGCCTTCGAGGCGCCGGTCGATTTCGCACCGCGCGATCAGATCGAGGACGCCGAGAAACGGCTCTACGAGCTCGCCGAGATCGGTCGCTTCGGCGGCGGCTTCCAGAAATTCGAGACCGCGCTGACCACCGCTATCGACATGGCCGCGCGCGCGTATCAGCGCGAAGGGAAGCTGTCCGGACTTGCGACCGGGCTGAAGGACCTCGACAGCAAGATGGGCGGCCTGCAATCGTCCGATTTGATCATCGTCGCCGGACGCCCAGGCATGGGCAAGACCGCGCTCGCCACCAACATCGCCTACAACGTGGCCCGCGGCTGGCGCGGAGAGGTGCAGCCGGACGGCCATATCAAGACCGTCAACGGCGGCATCGTCGGCTTCTTCTCGCTGGAAATGTCGGCCGAGCAGCTCGCCACCCGTATCATCGCCGAGCAGAGCGGAATCCCATCGAGCACGATCCGCCGCGGCGGCATCAATGAACGCGACTTCGAGAAAATCAAGGATGTGGCGATCGAGCTGCAGCACCTGCCGTTCTTCATCGACGAGACCGGCGGCCTGACGGTGGCACAGCTCGCCGCCCGCGCCCGCCGCTTGAAGCGGCAGAAGGGCATGGACCTTCTGGTCCTCGACTACATCCAACTGCTGCAAGGCTCGTCGCGCCGCTCGCAGGAAAACCGCGTGCAGGAGGTGACCGAGATCACCACCAACCTCAAGGCGCTGGCGAAAGAACTGAATGTTCCCATCATGGCGCTCTCGCAGTTATCGCGCCAGGTCGAGAACCGCGACGACAAGCGGCCGCAGCTCTCCGACCTGCGTGAATCGGGATCGATCGAGCAGGACGCCGACGTGGTGATGTTCGTATTCCGCGAGGAGTACTACCTGAGCAACAAGGAGCCGCGCATGGGCTCCGACGAACATCTCAAGTGGCAGACCGAAATGGATGCCGCCCACGGCAAGGCCGAAGTCATCATCGGCAAGCAGCGTCATGGACCGACCGGCACCGTCAACCTGCAGTTCGAAGCGTCGGTCACGCGGTTCGACAATCTGGCACGCGAGGACAATTTCGGCGGCGGTCAATTGCCGGACCAGTTCTGACGCTCGACCCGGCTGATCGGGCAGCGGCCACTTCGCTGCCTGCGGCCGCCGGCGCGTGTGTGCGCGCTGCACTAGACGGACGCATTTGGGACCGCCATAAACGCACGTATCATGACCGCCCACGATCCTGGCCTGCACCCTGCGATCGCTCCTCTGGCCGGCCCCGCCGAAGCCGAGGCCGGTGGCGTGCTCACCATCGATCTCGCGGCAATTGCGGCCAACTGGAAAAAGCTCGCGAGCACGACGGTGCCGGTCGAGGCCGCAGCCGTCGTCAAAGGCGATGCCTACGGCTGCGGCCTCGAACCGGTGGCCAGAAAGCTTTTCGAAGCCGGCTGCCGGACGTTCTTCGTCGCCGATCTGGCGGAAGGCCGCCGGTTGCGCGCGGTCGCCCCCAATACCGACATCTACCTGCTCAACGGACTCATGCCTGGCACTGCGCCGGCAGCCGCCGACGCGCGGCTGCGGCCGGTGATCAACAGCACCACCGAACTTGCCGAGTGGGATAGCTTCGTCGCGACCAAGGGCTGGCGCGGCGGCGCGGCGCTGCATGTCGACACCGGCATGCGCCGGCTAGGTGTCAGTCCCGAGGAAGCGATTGCGATCTCGGCACGGTTACAGTCGGAAAATCATGGCCTGACCTTGCTGATCAGCCACCTCGCCTGCGCCGACACGCCCGACCACCCGCTGAACGACAAACAGATCCGGCTGTTCCGCGATATCCGCATCAACTACCGCGGAGTTCCCTCCTCGCTCGCCAACTCATCCGGAATTTTCATCGGCGGTACGGTGCATTGCGATCTGGTGCGACCCGGGATCGCACTCTATGGCTCGAACCCGACGCCCGGACGCAGGAACCCAATGCGGCCGGTGGTCGAGCTCAGGGGCCGCATCGTTCAGGTGCGTGCGATCGACCGTGGCGACACGGTCGGCTATGGCGCGACCTTCGCCGCCGCCCGGCCGAGCCGCATCGCAACCGTGGCGGTGGGCTACGCCGACGGCTTCCTGCGCTCGGCGGGCGCGTCCAAGACCAAAGCCGCGGCGCACGTTATCATTGGCGGAAGGCATTGCCCGGTCGTCGGCCGCGTCACCATGGATCTGATCACTGCCGATGTGACAGACCTGCCCGAAGGGACCGCGCGGCGGGGCGACTTCGCGACGCTGATCGGCGACGGCATGGACGTGGACGAACTGGGCGCCGCGATGGGAACGGTCGGCTACGAGGTGCTCACCCATCTCGGGCGGCGCTATCACCGCATCTACAAGGGCGCCTGAAGTCGCGCGTGAGTAAGCGCGAAGGCCGCGGTCATGTCGCAGCTTCTGTCTCCGCAGCCTATTAGGAACCAATGGCGCGACGCGATCCGAGTTTCATCTGCCAGAACTGCGGCGCGGTGTATGGCCGCTGGCAGGGCAAGTGTGACGCTTGCGGCGAATGGAACACGATCTCGGAAGAAGTCCCTACGACCGCAATCCCGACGATGCCCGGCCGGGCGCCACGCAAGGGCCGCAAGTTCGCACTCGAACCGCTTGCCGGCGCAGCGCAGGATGCTCCAAGGCTGGCGTCAGGACTTGCCGAGTTCGACCGCGTCACCGGCGGCGGCCTGGTGCGCGGCTCGGTGCTTTTGTTGGGCGGCGATCCTGGGATCGGCAAGTCGACCCTGCTGATCCAGGTCGCCGCCGCACTCGCAAAGGCGCGTCAGCGCGCGGTCTACATCTCGGGCGAAGAGGCGGTGGCGCAGGTGCGGCTGCGCGCCGAACGGCTCGGGCTCGACGGCGCCCATGTCGAACTCGCGGCCGAAACGTCGGTCGAGGATATCATTGCGACGATCTCGGACGGTACAACGCCCCGTCTCGTCATCATCGACTCGATCCAGACCATGTGGACCGACATGGTGGATTCCGCACCCGGCACCGTCACCCAGGTGCGCGCCAGCGCGCAGGTCCTGATTCGGTTCGCCAAACGCTCCGGCGCCGCCATCATCCTCGTCGGCCACGTCACCAAGGACGGGCAGATCGCCGGGCCGCGGGTGGTCGAACATATGGTCGATGCGGTGCTGTCGTTCGAAGGCGAAGGCTCGCACCAGTTCCGCATCCTGCGCGCGGCGAAGAACCGGTTCGGTCCGACCGACGAGATCGGCGTGTTCGAGATGACCGGCGGCGGGCTGCAGGAGATCGCCAACCCGTCGGAGCTGTTTCTCTCCCACCGCGACCTCGGTGCGCCCGGCACGGCGGTATTCGCCGGCATCGAAGGCAGCCGGCCGCTCCTGGTCGAGATCCAGGCGCTGGTCGCGCCGACTTCTCTCGGCACGCCGCGCCGGGCGGTGGTCGGCTGGGACCAGAGCCGGCTGTCGATGGTGCTCGCGGTACTGGAGGCTCATTGCGGCGTCAGGCTGTCGGGCCACGATGTCTATCTCAACGTCGCCGGCGGGTTGCGCATCCAGGAACCAGCCGCCGACCTCGCCGCCGCCGCCGCGCTGGTGTCGTCGCTCACCAATGCACCGCTGCCGGCCGACGCGGTCTATTTCGGGGAGATTTCACTGTCGGGTGCGGTGCGCCCCGTCGCGCAGGCGGCGGCGCGGCTGAAGGAGGCGCAGAAGCTCGGCTTCACCCGCGCCATCCTGCCGGAATCCGCGCGCGCGGAAAGTCGTAGCGATGGGGCATTGACGCTCGAGTATGTCTCGAACCTCACCAATCTCGTGGCCGACATCGCAGCGCGCGGCAAGCCCCCTGCCCGCGCCGAGCGCCACAGCGCCGACGACGAGTGATCTCATTGGTGCTTCGCTGAGCCTGACGCCAATTCTGGCGTGACAATTGCTTGGAATCATCGATGATTCGACCCGCATCCGGGGATGAACCATTCCGGCCACAAACTACCGTTGGACTTGGCGAGCTGCAGGCCCCGTGACGCGGGCCGCCTGCGACCGCCGCCGCAACAAGACGGGTGACGGCGCGCGCGCGCCGGGCTATACAGCCGCCGGCACTCTCAGTTGGTTCGCCAGCCGCGTCGGCAAGCGCAATAACCGCAGGGATATAAATGAGTTAGGACGGTTTCGCGGTGGCCTTCCGGCGCGACTCGCTGCCGGGACCATGCGTGCCATCGCCCTGCCCGCGCCCCGGTGTTGGAATGAAGATGTCGAAGCCTCGTGTCCCGGAAGCGTAGCAAAGCCCGAAGCCCGTCATGCCCATTACCCTTCTCGACATCATTCTGATCGGCGTCATGTTGATCTCGGCCTTGCTCGCGATGATTCGCGGCTTCATGCGCGAGGTCCTGTCGATTGCGGCGTGGGGCATCGCGGCGGTCGTTACGCTCTATTCCTATGCGAAACTGCTGCCGTTCGCGAAATCCTACTTCAACAACGACATTGTCGCGGCGGGCGTTGTCGTGGGCGGCGTGTTTCTCACCACGCTGCTGATCGTGTCGATCATCACTGTGCGGTTCTCCGACATGGTGCTGGACAGCCGCGTCGGCGCCCTCGACCGGACCCTGGGCTTCCTGTTCGGGTTGGGCCGTGGGCTGATCATCGTGGTCGTCGCATTCCTGTTCTTTGCCTGGCTGGTGCCGGAGCGGAGCCAGCCCGAATGGGTCCGCAGCGCCAAGTCGCGTGTTGTTCTGCAAGGAACCGGGGATTGGCTGATGTCGATGTTGCCGGACGACCCCGAAAGCACCATCTTGAAGAGGTTGAAGAAGCCCAAACCGGAAGAGGAAGAGCCCCCCGCACAACGCTCAGGGCTCGATGTCCCCGCCGGGAGCGGCCTGCCGCCGGTGATCCCGGCGGGCGGGCGACCGCGTTAGCGCGCCGGTAGGAGGAACCACGCCCCGATGAGCGGCCTGCCCCAGTTCCCCGACCGCGACGGCCTCCTTGAATTCGATTGTGACGACGATCGCCTGCGCGAAGAGTGCGGCGTGTTCGGCATCATCAACCACCCGGACGCCGCCGCCATCACGGCGCTCGGTTTGCACGCGCTCCAGCACCGCGGCCAGGAAGCCGCCGGCATCGTCTCGTTCGACGGCGCCCGGTTTCATTCCGAGCGGCGCATGGGGCTGGTCGGCGACAATTTCTCCCGCCGCGAGGTGATCGACCGGCTGCCCGGCACGGCGGCGATCGGCCACGTGCGCTATTCGACCACCGGCGAGACCATCCTGCGCAACGTGCAGCCGCTGTTCTCCGAGCTCGACGGCGGCGGCTTCGCAGTCGGCCATAACGGCAACCTGACCAACGGCCTGACGCTGCGCCGCCAGCTCGTGCGCGACGGCGCGCTGATGCAGTCGACCACCGACACCGAGGTCATCCTGCATCTGGTCGCCCGTTCCAAGCGCAACCGGTTCATCGACCGCTTCATCGACGGGCTGCGCGCGCTCGAAGGCTCCTACGCGTTCGTGGCGCTGACCAACAAGAAGCTGATCGGCGCCCGCGATCCGCTCGGCATCCGCCCGCTGGTGATCGGCATGCTCGACGGTCATCCGATCTTCGCGTCGGAGACCTGCGCGCTCGACATCATCGGCGCGCAACTACGTCCGCGACGTCGAGAACGGCGAGATCGTGGTGTTCGACGAACAGGGCATGCACTCGCACAAGCCGTTCCCGCCGATGGCGCCGCGGCCGTGCATCTTCGAGTACATCTACTTCGCGCGGCCCGAACTCGGTCATCGGCGGCCGCAGCGTCTACGACGTGCGCAAGACCTCCGGCGCCGAGCTTGCGGGCGAGGCGCCGGCCGACGCCGACATCGTCGTGCCGGTGCCGGATTCCGGCGTGCCGGCGGCGATCGGCTACGCCCAGGCGTCCGGCATCCCGTACGAACTCGGCATCATCCGCAACCACTATGTCGGCCGCACCTTCATCGAGCCGACGCAGCACATCCGGGCGCTTGGCGTTCGCCTCAAGCACAGCGCCAACCGGGCGGTGGTGAGCGGCAAGCGCATCGTGCTGATCGACGACTCGATCGTGCGCGGCACCACCTCGGTGAAAATCGTGCAGATGATGCGCGATGCCGGTGCGCGCGAGGTCCACATGCGGATCGCCTCGCCGCCGATCACGCATTCGGATTACTACGGCATCGACACGCCCGAGCGCGACAAGCTCCTGGCGGCGACCCACGACCTCGAAGGCATGCG
Organism: uncultured Alphaproteobacteria bacterium; assembly: GCA_963807865.1. Lineage (GTDB taxonomy): Bacteria > Pseudomonadota > Alphaproteobacteria > Rhizobiales > Xanthobacteraceae > VAZQ01. The sequence goes on from CAWEDK010000022.1 coordinate 278,750, forward strand.
CAAGTTCATCGGCGCGGATTCGCTGGCGTTCCTGTCGGTCGCCGGCATCTACCGCGCCATGGGCTACGAGCAGCGCGACCCGGTGCGGCCGCAGTTCACCGACCACTGCTTCACCGGCGACTATCCGACGCCGCTCACCGACCAGGCCGGTCATGAAGCCCAGCCGCGGCAATTGTCGCTCCTCGCCGAAGCGGGATAGCGGCCGCTCTGACGCTGCCCGATCCTTGTGCTTGCGGCGCTATTCCGCTGCCATGGCGTAGAGCGTTCTTACGGCATTCCAATTGCGCGTCGTCGCCCTGACGCCGAACGCCTTTTCGAAGACGTTGTTGGAGAGCTTCGTCCGGCCGTATCCGTTCGGGCAATAGACAAAAGATCTCCTTGGCGGACAGGAGGTATTCGTCCTCGCCCGCCGGGATCTCGGTCAAGCAAATCTCGGTCTTCGTTGCGGGGCGTTCCGTAAGGAAGGTCACGTGCAGCTTCGCGGTCTCGATACCTTGCCGCTGCAAAAATGGATTGCGGTCGACAAGCTCGCCCAACTCGACTGGCGTTCGAACGATGATCGAAACTGGAAGCCGGATTTCCCCCGCAAGCGCCAGCTCGAACTTTCCAAGCCAGCTCGAGGTGCGCCTTGGCTTCAAAGACGACGTTTCCGCTCTGCACATAGGTCCTGGCGTTCTTGAATCCCAGATCCTCGCATATTTCGCGTAACCGCTCCATCTTCAGCGAGTTGCGTCCGACATTCACTCCACGAAGCATGGCGATATAAATCGGCATGAGCTTCCTTTGGCGCACAATTGAGGTATGAAGAGCGCAAGGCATAATGAGCGCCGACGTTCGATCGCCATCGTCGTCGGACGCTCCAAGGTCCAGCCATCATGCCCGCCGCTCGCCAACCGCATCGCCCTCGTGACCGGCGCATCCCGCGGGATCGGCTACGCCATGGCGCTCGCGCTTGCCGAAGCGGGCGCGCACGTCGTCGCGGTGGCCCGCACGGCCGGCGGCCTCGAGGAACTCGACGACGCGATCCGTGCGGCCTCCGGCAATTCCGCGACCCTCGTCCCGCTCGACCTCAAGGACTATCCGGGCATGGACCGGCTCGGCGCGGCCTGCGCGAGCGTTTCGGCCGGCTCGATATCCTCGTCGGGAATGCCGCGATCCTCGGCCCGCTTTCTCCGCTCGGCCACATCGAACCGAAGGCGTGGGACGACGTCATGGCGATCAATGTCACCGCCAACTGGCGGCTGATCTGCGCCATGGACCCGCTGCTGAAATTTCCGATGCCGGCCGCGCGGTGTTCATCTCCTCCGGCGTCGCGGCGCGCGCCCTCCCCTACTGGGGCCCGTATGCGGTGTCGAAGTCCGCGCTCGAAATGCTGGCGCGCACCTACGCGGCGGAGACCGAAAAAACCCCCGTGCGGGTCAACCTGTTCACTCCGGGGCCGATGCGCACCCGCATGCGCGCCCAGGCGATGCCGGGCGAAGACCCGATGACGCTCAAGACCCCAAACCACGTCGCCGACAAGATCGTCGAATTGTGCCTGCCCAGCATGCAGGAGAGCGGGATGATCTACGCCTACCCCAAGGGCAAGCTGCTCGCATTCCAGCCACCGGCGTGATGCGACGTCGCTACCGGCAGCGGGCAACAACAAAAAATCATCGTCGGAGGACTGCGGATGGAACGCCCCACTGGTTCGCGCGAGCGCACGCTTGACGAGGTGAAGGCCGAAGTCCTCCGCCGCGCCGGACGCGCCAATCCGTTCGAGACCATTCGCCGCGCAGATGCCGAAACGGTGCTCGCTGCGCTCACGAGCCTCGACCGCGACCACTGGGCCGAGCAGTGGAGCAAGATCGGGCTTGGCTACGAAGCTCAAGGCGACGAGCGGGCGAGCGCGAGTGCCGGCAGCGAGGAGCTCAGGGAGCTCTACATGCTGGGCTTCGACGCCTGCCGGGTCGGCCGCTATCCGGCGCCGACGTCGCCGGGGCAGCTCGCCGCCTATCGGCATTCGCTTCGCATGTTCCGCAAGGCTGCGCCGCTCTGCGAGCCGGCGCTCAAGATCATCGAGCTGCCGTTCGAGGGAAAAACGCTGGTCGGGCATCTCCAGCTTCCGCCCGGCGTCGCCAAGCCGCCGGTCGTGATGCATTGGGGCGGTGTCGACGGCTGGAAGGAGGACCGCCTCCACGTCAGCGGACTGGTGATGAAGGCCGGTCTCGCTTCGCTTGCGATCGACATGCCGGGCAGCGGCGAAAACCCGTTCCTGTACGGCGATCCATCGGCCGAACGCACCTACTTCGCCTGGATGGATTACCTGGCTGGCCTGTCGGAGGTCGACGGCAGCCGCCTCGGCGTCTGGGGCGGCAGCTTCGGGGCCTACTGGGCGGCCCGGCTCGCGTTCGTCGCGGCCGAGCGCATTCGCGGCGCGGTGTTCCACGGCGGAAACATTCACTTCGGCTTCCAACAGGATTGGCTGGTGCCCGCGTTCACCACCGGCGGGGCGACCTATCTATTCGGCGCCGCGAGCCTGCTCGACGCGCGCGGCCGCGCGATGGGGACGAAGACGCTCGACGAATTCCTCGCCGCTGCGCCGCGCTTCTCGCTCAAGACCATGGGCCTGCTCGATAAGCCTTCGGCGCCACTGCTCGGCGTCAACGGCAAGCTCGATGACCAGGCGCCCGTCAGCGACATCTACCTGCTGATGGAGCACGGCAATCCGAAATCGGCGCGCATCTATCCGGAGGGCCATCACATGGGGCGCACGCCCGGCATGCCCTATGACAACGTGTTGACCACGATCGTGTGCGTGGCTGCAAGATCGACTGGTGCGCTGACGGCCGGTCCCGCTCAGTCAGCGGCGCGCGCCGCTATTGTCCGGTGACGTTGGCACGGCGAGACGAAGATAAGTCGGGGAGAGGAACAGGGAAAAATACAGTGAAATACTAATGGTATGATAATACCTTTTTGATGCATCTATCTGGTCTACTTGAAAAAAACCAATTCGCCACTATCTCATACTACGGAGTTTGTCGGTGCCGAGCCGATAACGTGAATTTCAAATCTAACTCCTGATCCGCCTCAGATCTTGTTCATCTATCTCGGACCGGCGCGGAATTCTTCAGTGGGGTTCTCACTTGATGATCGGCCACTCGCCTCACCTCCCAAACCGCGCGGTCGAGACAGAAACTATTTGAGCACGTGAGCGTGCGAAAGGATAATACGTGACCGTTATCGAAATCAAAAACCAGTCCTCGTATCTTGGATATTGCAAGCCACCCCAATCACATCAATTCAAGCCGGGACAAAGTGGCAATCCGCAAGGTCGTCCAAAGGGCGCGCGCAACTTCAAAACTGAACTGCGCGAAGAACTCAGCGAGTTAATAACCGTTCGCGAGGGCGATGGCGAAATTCTCGTCTCGAAACAGCGTGCGCTGATCAAGCAGATCGTGTCCTCTGCACTGGCCGGCGACGCCCGTGCAATTATGAGTTTAATGACGGTGTGCATACGGGAATTCGGAAACGTCAACGACTTCGAACGGGATCCGGAGGATGAGCTGATCATCAAGGCCGTCGCCAAACGCAAGCACCCGGCGGCAAGGAAAAGAGCCTCAGCGTCGTTGTGCGCGGGAGGGGCGCATGAGGGCTGAGATACGCGATCTAATCTCCTCAAACTTCCTAGCCTTCAGCTTGAAAGCATTCGCGACCTTAAATGTGGGCAAGGAGCTTCCCACTGAACCATACCTTGAATTGCTCTTTGCGCGCCTGCAGAGGTTGCTCCGGGAAGCAGCGGCGTCTGGTGGTTAATTTGCCCCGCGACCCTATAAGACGTTCATCGGCACAATCTCCCTGACGGCCTAGACTCTGCTCATCGGCCGTAGGCCAAGATAATCATCCTAAGTTATGGACAGGATTTGTCTGAGAAGAATGCGTATGCGGTCCGCAACATCATACAGAGTGACTGGTTCCGCGACATATTCAAAACTCGTTTGGCCAAAAATCGCACCAAGGTAGCGGATTTCGTAACACAGGACGGCGGAGGCGTTCGATCGTTGTCGGTACACGGCGGCGTGACCGGGCTCGGTGCTGACTTCATTATTGTCGACGATCCGGTGCAAATCAAGGACTGCGACAACACCCAGCACTTGGAACGCGTGAATGAGTTATTCGACAACGAGATCGCAACTCGCCTCAATAGCCCGAAAAACGGAGCGATCGTGGTTCTGGCCCATCGCATCGCCGAGAACGATCTCCCGGGCCACGTGTCACTGAGGTTGGATGGAAACATCTCAAGCTGCCCACTCGTCGCGACCCACAGTCGGACCTATAAGCTGACGGATGGCAAAACATGGTATCGTAAGAAGGGCGAGATGCTGCGGCCTCGGCGTTTACGATGCGCGACCTCGCGCACAGCGGCGCGCCTCAAGAAACGTCCGGGGTTCGGCGCTTGATCAGCAAAATCCGGGTGCTCATTCATTGCGGATCAAGCCGGAGCACTTCGGTAGCTTTGCGCCCAACGAACTGCCAAGTAAAGAGCTGCCGCTGGTGTTGAGCATCGATACCGCGCTCAAGTCCGGCCTTAGCTGCAGTTTCACGGTGATACAGGCCTGGCAGATTGCGGAGGGATCATTCCGGTTACTCGAGCAGTGGCGGCAGCAGGCCCCCTTTAGCGACGTCCGCTCCGCCGCTTTCTTTTTCCTTCGAAAGTATCGGCCGAGTGTGGTATTGATCGAGAGCGCTGGAATGGGCCCGGCGCTCTGCAGTGACCTGCCGAAGCGGCGTGGGTTGGAAGTCGTCTCGATCGCGCGCTTTGTGACAGCAAAGTCGAGCGCCTACGCAGGTGCCTGCGGATGATTCACCGCGGCCGCGTTTTGTTGCCGAAGCGCGCCGCTTGGCGGGAAGCGTTTCTCGCCGAGGTTACAACGTTTCCTAACGGTGCGGATGATCAAATCGACGCGCTATCGCAGTTTCTTAATTGGATCGCCGACAATCCGACGCCGGCTCCGCGCCCGCCTCAGGCACTGATCGCTGGCTGTAATTCCCAGGGCCACGGTATGAGAGGTGACCGCCAAGCTGGTGTCGTTATCGGAAATCTTGCGGCCTGGACACGCGGTCGACCCCGCGCCTGAACAGCAAATCGAAGGACATATATTTGCCATATTGCAGCACTATTGGGCCGATCAAGGAATGCGATCCCCATACAAGGATAGAGCCGGTCCCCATACAAGGAACGCGGGCATACAAGGAACGCGGTCCGCAGTGCGAGGAACAAGGTCCGCATATAGGAGCACGTTCCTTGTATTTACTCATAGCCAAAGGATTGTAACATGGCAAAAAAAAAGACGATTGCGAAAAAGTAAGACCCGTGAAATCGACACCTCTTGCGAATGGTCAACTCGGCATTTCCGAAGAAGCGAGGCGATGGGCTGCCGAAGAGAACGAACGAGGCGAATTCGAGGTCAAGCCGAAGTGCACACCCGTCGGCCTCATTTTAATAACCGACACGACCTATGGATTTCACTTTTATTGGGAAACTGGCTCGCAGATCTGAAAATCCGGGTGAACCGCGGTCGCGAATTCGAGCCGTGCCGCCAGGCAGCGGCATCTCGCCAAGGCAGGAGACAGTCACGGCGTCATGATCGTAAGCGAACCTTTGACCGAAGATTAGTGGTCGTAGGCATACCAACTGACCGGCCCGCACGCGCTCACTGCGTGCGGGCCCTTTTTATTACCACTCCCTTCGCCGCCTGCGGCAGAGCTTCGCGCTCGCAGGGGCCGGAGGCAATTACGAGCACATCAGTAAGAACCTGCGGGTCGACCAGCGTTGCCCTGGAGGAAGAGGTGGATGATGGTCAACTCCACGCGGCCAACAGTCGGGATCCATTTGCGTTGGCTGTCATTCGGAATTTATCGACGCGCTCGATAAGGCGGTCAAAGCGCGATCATGGCTTATGAGGAAATGACGCGGAGCGCATGCGGTGGTTGAGAGAGCGCAAGGGCGCACTTATGGCGAACTGTTTCATTGGGGATTTTACATGCGTCGATCCGCTGGATCGTTCGATTGGATTGCCCTACTGTCGTTCTGCTTTGTCCTCGGCACAACGTTTGGCGTCAACGCCTCCAGCAGTTGCCCGGAAGAGCAGCGCAGTCCCCAAGTCCCGACCAATCTGAAACTGTGTGAAGACCTCGAGCACGTCATTCGCCGGCCAAGCGCGCTACCACTCAACCAATACCAAGCGAAGCTCGGGACGTATCTGCAGAACTATTGTCATCGCGACCTGAAAAAAGGCTGGAAGGTCGACAAACGCATCCGCGACACCGGGCCATTCGTGGCGTCCTATCTGCGCGGCAACTGGAGCGCAAGCTACTACGGCACGCATGCGCCTGTGCTCGTCTGGTACTCGCCGGACATGTACGCCTGGCTCAAGGCCAACCGTCCGGAACACGGAGCGAAGCCCGAGCAGCTAACGCCCCTTCCCGATGGCGCGATGGTCATCAAGGAGATGTACACACCACCCGCGGCTGCCTGCGGCGGCATCCCCTGGGACCGGCTGCGGCCGACCACGCAAGGGGCGGCGGTGATGATCCGCGACAGCCAGGCGTCGCAGGACGGCTGGTTCTGGGGCTGGGTGGGCTGGACGAGCGACTGGCAGCCGGACTGGCCCAATCGGGCCGCGACCAACGCCTATCCGTTTTCCGGCTTTGGCCAGTATTGCACCAATTGCCATGCGTCGGCCGCGAACAATCAGACGTTCTCGGTGCTCAAGAACATCGCCGGCGAACCCGGCGATCCGCTCGTTTACCTCACGCAACGTTTCTTTCTCAACTCGTTATGGCAGGGGCAGCACAACCGCATCGCGCAGTCGGCTTTAAGTTCTACGCCATACCGCGACGGTAAGCTCAACTCAGGCTTTGCGCGCACCTATGCGAACAAGCTCGGACGGATGAGCCAGCGCTCGGTCGTGCGCATGCCGTCCGAGACCTACGACAATGTCTGGGCCAAGGCCGGACCGCTGACCGCCGCGAGCCAGTACCTGACGTCGGACCAGTGCCTCGGCTGCCACAGCGCCGGCGGCACCGGACTGCAGTTCGACATGACCCAACCGGGCCCCGACGACAAGCTCATCAACAATTCGCCGTACGGCACGTGGAAAGGCTCGCCGATGGGACTGGCGGGCCGCGATCCGTTCTTTTTCGCCCAGCTCGCCAGCGAGACCGAAACGTTCCATCCAACGGCCACTGCGAAGATCGAAGATATCTGCCTCGGCTGTCACGGCGTACTCGGTCAACGTCAAGCCGCCATCGATCGCCGGATGAACACCAAAGACTGCGGGACGTTCTCGCGCTCGACCGTGGATGCCGTACCCTTTCCGCCGGACGATCCCGTCAGCAGGCTCGCCAACTATGGTGCGCTGGCGCGGGATGGCGTGTCGTGTACCGCCTGTCACCGCATAGTGCTCGGCAAGGACGCGACGGACAAGCACGGCAAGGAGCCGCAGAACGCCTGCGTGCTGGAGCGCCAGGAGGCGCTCAATCCCGGCCTGACCGGATTTGCCAAGTCATTCACGGGCAGCTTTCTGGTCGGCCCACCTGACCAGCTCTATGGCCCATTCCAAGACCTGAAGAAAATTCCGATGCGTCGCGCCATCGGCAGCGATCCCGTGCATTCGACACACACCGTGACCTCCGAGGTGTGCGGTTCCTGCCATACCGTGCATCTGCCGGTCCTGCATCGCGGCAAGACCATCGGCCACACCTACGAGCAGACGACCTATCCCGAATGGGCGTTCAGCGATTACCGCACCGGTACGACGCCCGACGGGCCGCTACCGCTCGGGACGCGGCGCTCGTGCGCAGTCCTGCCAAGACTGTCACATGCCGAACAAGAGCGCGGACGGAACGCCTTACCGCAGCAAGATCGCGTCGATCCAGGAGTACAGCAACTTTCCGCAGACCGAGCAGACCCTGCCGCCGGCCGAGATCGACCTGCCGGTGCGCAGTGGCGTGAGCAAGCATACGCTCGTCGGGCTCAATATTTTTCTGGTGAAGATGGCGCGGCAGTTTGCCGACATTCTCGGACTGCGGCCCGGCGATCCGATGCTGGGCGACATCGGGATCGATCCGACCGCCCACGCCGAAGCCGCAATTCTCGAACAGGCAGAGCACAAGACGGCAACGATTGTGGTCGACGAGGTCAAGATCGAGGACGCCACGCTGAACGCCCGGGTCACGGTGACCAACAAGGCCGGGCACAAGTTTCCGTCCGGTGTGGCCTTCCGCCGGGCGTTCATCGAATTCCAGGCGCTCGACGCGGACAACAACGTGATGTGGTCCTCGGGGCGGACCAACAACCAGGGGGTCATTGTCGACGCCAAAGGCGTGCCGATCCCCGGGGAGCTGTGGTGGACGCCGGACTGCGAGCGCATCAACCCGGACGCGCGAATTCACCAACCGCACTACCAGGTCATCACCCGCGAGGACCAGGCTCAGATCTACGAGGAACTGCTCGCGTCGCCTCCAGATGTTGCAGCGCCGGTCTGCGGGCCCGGCGTGAAGCCGAGCGGACGCCTGACCACCAGCTTCCTGTCCGGCTGCACCAAGGTGAAGGACAATCGAATGCTGCCGCACGGCTTTCTGAAGCTTGCGGAGCGCATTCAGGTGTCGCGTGCGCTGGGCGCAGACGTCAGATTGGCGGAGGAAATCGGACCAACCGCCATCGGGAGCGATGGCGACTACGACACTGGCGGCGGCGACACGTCTGGTCTACCGGATTCCCATGTCGCAATTGGCGAACCGGCCCGCGACCGTCAAGGCGACGCTCTACTATCAAGCGACGCCGCCCTACTATCTGCAGGATCGCTTCTGCACGTCGAACAGCGTCGACACGCAGCGGCTCATCTACATGACCGGCCAGCTCAGCCTGGACGATACGCCGGCGCAGGATTGGAAGCTGCGCCTCGTGGACAGCGGCCCGGTTTCGGTACCGTAGGAGTTTTCGTAGAAATGCAGATGGCGGGCTAAGCCCGCCATCGTTCATCCGATTGAACGGATCGGTTACAAGCGACTGGCAAATCCTACGCCGCCGCCTTTTCATCCTCGGTGCAAGCCTCGCGGAGGTGGATAAATCCTTCGGCATTGAAGCGGGTCGACGTCGAGAACGTCAGGTCGCAGCACTCGCAGTACCACTCATGACTCACAATCCGGTCATGGATGTAATTCGATCGAATAGGCGCGACCACGTGGCTCCGGCACCGCGCACAGGATGTTCCAAACACATTTCGGTTGGCAGCTACGTTCATTCCCCACTCCCCGATGACGTCCCCGCGCGGGGTGGTAGGTTTCGACTGTGGATAGATCAAGGCAGAGTTCGCCACACGTTGAGCCCTGTCGAAACAGGGTAAACGAGGCGCGGCGCAATATGCTATCCGGCGGCCGCTCGAGCGAGCGTTGCGCCGCCGACACTTTGCATTGTCGCCGCAGATTACCTCATCGACAAATCAATGTTTCCCGCCGTTAGAACTCGCGCCCGAGCTTGCGATCCAGCGAGTACGGTCCGCCGCCGCGGATGAAGATGGCCAAGATAATGAGGCCCCAAAAAGCCGGATATTCCCAACCGCCCGTCGGCCGGTTCCATGGAAAGCCGGTCAATCCATCTCCCCAATGGGCAAAGAATACAATCACCACGAACTGAACAAAGATCATCGCAGCAAAGACCCGGGTGAACAGGCCAAGCATGATGCAGACCGCGCCGACCGTTTCCAGGAACCACACGAAGTAAGCCAGAGGCACTGCGGGTTCGATGCCGCGACGCGCCAGACTGTTGGCGGCCCAGACCGTGAGGGTCTGATTGAATAGCTTCTGCAGGCCGTGGATCAGCAGAAATCCGCCCGCCGTTAGCCGGACGAGGAGCCAGGCGAGATCGCGGCCCTGGTCGTAATACGGTCCGAGTTGCGGAACAATTCGCTTCGGCTCTGCTGACAGTGACATTCTCACCTCCCTAGCCCGGATTCCCCGATACCGAGACGAATGTTCGCGTATTTCAGGTTGCCTTGCAAGAAAGGCTCGCCACGGCAAACTGGCCCGAGTTTCGCGATCGCCGCACGTGTACGGCCGTCCGTTGCAAGCGGTACCAAACTCCTTCAGACTCATGCGACGTTGAACGTCGCCGTTTGAAGGGAAGGCCCTATGAAGCCGTTGCTCGCTCTGGCCGCACTTGCCGTGACGCTCGCAACCTCCGCGTTAGCCGACGACTTTCCGGCACGTGCAGTGCGTGTCATCGTCGCCTATTCGGCCGGGGGCACTGCCGATGCCGCGGCCCGCCTCGCCGTCGACCCCTTGAGCCGCCAGCTCGGCCAGTCGGTGTATATCGAGAATCGTCCCGGCTCGGGCGGCATGACCGGCACGCAAGCATATTTCACGCTGCCGCCCGACGGCTACACGTTGCTGGTTATCGGGCCCGGCACGGTGGCGATCATTCCGGCGGCAAAGCCGGTGAACTTCGTGACCGAGCGAGACCTGGTGCCGCTCGGCGGCATTTGGCAATCACCGCAGCTTCTGGCCGTTCGCACCTCGTTCGGCCCCAAGACAGTCCAGGAATTCGTCGCCTACGCGAAAGCCAATCCAGGCAAGATCAACATCGCCTCCGCCGGCAACGGCACCCTGACACACATGTCCGGCGAGTTGCTCAAACGGGAGGCCGGTATTGACCTCACACACATTCCTTACCGCAGCACCGGGGACACGCAGGCGGCGCTGATCGGCGGCCAGATCGACGCGCTGTTCGGCGATGTCGCGGTGCTGCAGCCGCAGATTCAATCGGGCCTGATCCGGCCGCTCGCAATCGCGGCGGCGAAGCGCTCACCGCTCGTGCCGGATTTGATGACCATGGCCGAAGCCGGCTTCCCGGCGGTCACCGCCACGAATTGGTATGGATTTGCGGTGTCGTCAAAGACCCCGGCGCCGATCGTTGCCTACCTCAAGACCGCAGTCGCCAAGATGCAGGCGGAGCCGGCCTATCAGGACGCCCTGGTGAAACGCGGTGTCAGCGCCGGCGATCCGGGAGCGGAGGCATTCGCGGCAATGGTCGGCCGCGAGGTCAAGCTATGGAAATCGCTGCTCGCATCATCGACCATCAAGATCGATTAGGAGAGTTGGCCATGGCCGTCGAAAAGCTCGCCATCGCTCCGGCTGCCATTCGTGGCGCCGCGGAGCCTGCTGTCCGGCCAAGATGGCGCGATCTGCGCGAATGGCTGACGCTCGTCGAGGCTTATGGCTCTTTGCGCCGCATCGATGCCGAAGTCGACCCGGAGGAAGAACTCTCGGCGATCACCTGGATGACGACGCGCAACCCGACGGAGCCGGCGCTGCTGTTCGAACGCTTTGCGCACAATCCTTTGAACACCCGCATTCTCATCAACATTCTCGGCGCCAGCAAGCAGCGATATGCGCTCGCGGTCGGCATCGATCCGGAAATGTCGCTGCCCGACATGGTACAGGCGACGCGCCAACTGGTTAAGGCGCGCATTCCACCGATCCATGTCGCCAAGGACACCGCGCCGGTCAACGAGGTGGTGTGGCGCGGCGCCGACATCGATCTGACCAAATTCCCCGCACCGAAATTCTGGCCAGCCGACGGTGGCCCGTTCATCGGCACCGGAGGCATCACGCTGACCCGCCATCCGGACGGCGGCCGAATCAATGTCGGCGTCTACCGCCAGCAGCTTTTCGGGAAGAACCGCATCGGGCTGAACTGCGTGCCGGGCCGGCACGGTCTCGCCGATTGCGAGGCGGCGTGGGCGCAGGGCAAACCGGCCGAGATCGTCTCCGCCTTTGGCATCGACCCGGTGCTTTTCATGGTCGGCTCACAACGCTTTGGGCCAGGCGAATCCGAGATCGATGCCGCCGGCGGGATCATGGGGCATCCGATCGAATTGACCGACGCGGAGTTCGTCAGCTTGCCGATCCCGGCGCGCGCCGAGATCGTGATCGAGGGCTTGCTTCATCCGGGCGACACACAGACCGAAGGGCCGCTCGGAGAATTCCACGGGTTCTACAGCGGAGGCGCCAAGCCCAATCCGGTGATCGAGGTGAAAGCGGTTCATTTCCGCAAGAACCCAATCCTCACCGCGGCGCTGATGGCCAACTATCCCTCCGGCGAGGTCGGCGAACACCACTCGTTGATGCGGTCCGCACGCATCTTCGACGACCTCGACCGCATGGGCATCCCGGGCATCAAGGCCGTGTATTGCCATCCGGCGGCGGCGGGCGGGGCCTGCATGGCCGTCGTGTCGCTCAAGCAGATGTATGTGGGTCATGCCTCTCAAGCGCTCTCGCTCACCGCACAGTCGCCCGCAGCGACGTACTACACCAAATGGATCATCGCGGTGGACGATGACGTCGATCCGACCAATTTCAACGATGTCGTCTGGGCCATGTCGACACGTTGCAACCCCGCGGACGACGTCGACTTCATCCGCAACACCATGTCGTTTCGTGCCGACCCGAGCCTGGCGCCCAGTGCCAAGCCGCACGGATCGAAAATTCTCATCAACGCCTGCGCCCCATATCGCTGGATCAATCAGCAACCGATGAGAACCTTCCTCCGCAAGAGCGTGTACGACCGCGTCGCGAAGCGCTGGGGCGAACTGAAGCTGCCTGGCCGACCGCCGCAGGTCGGTTCGTTCTTCAAGGAAGATTGATGTAGATCACCGACCGCTTGCCCACAGCTAGATGATGTATGGAACCTTCAACCGTCACCGGACTTGATTGGTCAGTGACAATCAAGGAGGCTCCCGTGGGCTTAGGAAAAGGTGCGCTACTCTGGCTAATAGGAATTCCGTTGCCGATCATTATTCTGCTCGTATTATTCTGGCGATAACAGGCGCGAGTTCGCGTTCCGTTAAGGCGCGCAGGGCCCTCGTCAGCGCCTGCCCCAAGGACAATTTGGATGGGACGGCAATTTGGTGGGGCATTTATCTAGCGCCACCGCAGGGAACGATCATCGGGCAATCGCGTTGTATTCACGACTGGTCCGTTCTTGAGGTGTGAACTATAAGTAGCGCCCCTGACAAATGACCCGGACATAGAAGAGCCTGGCTCGGCACACTCAGCTCGCCAGGCTCTTTCTATTTCGACATCACCCAGTGCGTCGGTAGCCGAGCTAGCCGACTGCGGCGCCTTCTTTGATCGGCGCAGTGTGATGCAAGCGCCGGATCAGGTCGTCCGTCGACGCCACATCGCCGAAATTGATGCAGAAGTTGATCAGCGTGGCGTTGTGCTCTTCGTCGTTGTGATCGGCGTTGGCGTCGCTGATCATGGTGGTGCGGAAGTCGAGCAGCATGGCGTCGCGCGCGGTGCTCTCGCAGCAGGTATTGGTCGAGGTGCCGCCGACCCAGACCGCGGTGATGCCGCGCTTGCGCAAGTTCGGCCTCGAGAGGGGACGAGCCCTGGATGAAGGCGCTGTAGCGCGTCTTGCAGACGATCAGGTCTTCCTCGCGGACGTCGAGCTCCGGCCAAAGCTTCAGCGCCGAACGCGCCGTCCTTCATAGCCTCGTGGCGGCGCGCCTTGCGTTGCGGCGTGTTGAGAATGTCGTGAAAGTGCGACCAGTTCTTGAACAAATCCTCGTTTGAGATCGGTGCGGACCCAGACGACCAGCCCGCCGGCCTTGCGCAGCGCGTCGGCCAGCCGGTTGATGTTCGGGACGATCTCGCGCGCCGCAGGGATTTCGACCTGCTGGCCGGGCGCCATGAAATAGTTCTGCATATCGACGACGACGAAGGCGGTCTTGATCGGCGGGCACGTCGTCGTGGACATTCCAGCGGCCCTGCCGCTTGAGAACGCGGGCAACGATCTTCTCAGGGATATGAACTTTGTGCATCGTGACTCACATGCTGGTTGGGGGAATTCGTCAGGGGAACCTGGTCTGCGCCGCGCGGCCGGTTGACCTCTTCCAGCAGCCAATCCAGCATATAGGGCACCGCCTCGGCGCGGTTGTCGTTCATGAGATGAATGCCGCCGCCTTCCGCCTCGGTCCAAATCCGCAGATGCTTGGGCTCGGGCAGTTCGGCGTAGGTCTTGTGGGCCGCCTTCACGGTCACCAGCGTGTCGTCCTCGCCGTGCGTGACCATGACCGGGCATTTCGCGTGTTGCAGCACGCCCTTTCAGCGTGAACGCCTTGAGCTTCTCGCGCGCGTCCTTCTCGTCCTTGGCGCCGATCACCCATTCCACCTGCGGACGCACCGCCGGCCAGAAATCGTAGATGTCTTCGGTCAGATCGTAGCAGGCCCCCCACAAGAATCGCGGCGCGCAACCGCGGCTCCCTGGCCGCGCCACGCCCGCCATAATAGCCGCCCATCGACTGCCCGATCAGGCTGATCTTGTCCGCGTCGACATCGGGCCGGCCGGCGAGATAATCGACCGCCGCGCTGATCGCGACTTCGTAATCGGGCCGCGCATGGATGCCGCGCACCCGCAGCGGCTCGCCCATGCCCGGGCCGTCGAAGCACAGCACGCCGAAGCCGCGTTGCAGCATCTGCTGCGCGGCAAAGAAGTAGAGCTCCTCCGAGATGATATCGACGCCGCCGAGATAGGCGATAGCCGGATGCCGCTGTCGCGCGGCGCCGAGCGGGCGGTAGTAATAGCCGCTCAGATGCGAGCCCTCGAACGGAAATGTCACCCGTTCCGGCGGGTTGTCGAAATAGGGCAGGGCGGCGTGGAAGTTCTGCACGCAGCGCACGTAGGAGTCCTTCTTGCGCGGATCGGTGCCGAGCAGGAAGAACTGCGCCGTGCGGAAATAGTTGTGCGCGCGCAGATAGGCGTCGCGGGCGGTGATCGGCCGGCCGGCCTGCTGCGCCGCGATGGCGTTCGCTTCGACGCGCGCGCCGGCTGCTCTGCCATTCGCGATACCAGCTCTCGCCGTCGCCGACCTTGACCTTCTCCAGCACGCGATGGGCTTCGTGGAAATCGGCGCCGCCGAGTTGCGCGACGTTCACGATGCGGGCGGCAAAGTGATAGGACCAGCCTTCGTTGCCGGGGAAGTAGCGGAACATCGTCATCGGCTGCGGCAGTTCCTCGATACCTATTGTTGCGTTGAACGCAGCGACGGCGGTCCTGCCGCGTCGAGATCGAGCGGACTTACTGCGGCTTGAAGTTCGCGGATTTCAGAAGCTCGCCATTGCGCTGGACTTCGTCGGCCTGGAAGTTGCGCGAAATCCTCGGGCGTGCTGTAGGTCGGCTCGACGCCGAGGTCCGCGAGGCGGCCCGACGGTCTCCAATTCCCGCATCGCCTCCGCCGTCGCCGCGTTCAACGCCTTCACCACGTCGGCCGGCATGCCCTTGGGACCCCACATGCCGTACCACGAGACGACGTTCAGTCCGGGCACGCCGCTCTCCGCCGCCGTCGGGATATCCGGCGCCGCTGCGCTGCGCTTGGTCGTGGTGACGGCAAGCGCCTTGACGCCGCCGCTCTTGGCCATCGGCAGCAGCACCACCATGGCGTCGATCAGCATCTGGATATGTCCGCCCGCGACGTCGGTCAGTGCGGGCGCGGTGCCGCGATACGGCGTGATCGTCATATTGGTCTTGGTCAGGCGGTTGAAGCTCAAGGTCGCGATGTGGCCTGGGCGAGCCCAGCGACGGCGTGCCGGCGGTCCACTTGTCCGGCTCCTTCTGCGCGGCGGCCGCGACCTCGGCGAGCGTCTTCTGCGGCAGCTTCGGCGAAATGACGACGAGCAGCGGCGCCTCGCCGCCGCGCGCGATCGGCGTGAAGTCGGCGAGCGGATCGTAGGGCGCGTTGCTCATCACCAGCTTCGACATGGTGTGCGTGTTCGACGAGAACAGCACCGTGTAGCCATCCGGCGGCGACTGCTGCACATGCGCGCCGCCGACCGTGCCGCTGGCGCCCGCGCGGTTTTCGACGATCACGTTGACGCCCATCTTGGGGCGCCATCCGCTCCGCAAGCAGGCGGGCCAGCACGTCCACGCCGCCGCCGGCTGCGAAGGGAACGATGATGCGAACGGTCCGGCTCGGAAATTTGTCCTGAGCCTGAGCGGTCGCGGCGCCTGCCAAAATCGCAAATGCGGCAACCGCGGCCCTCATGTTTCGGCATTTTGCACATCGGAATCCATTCCTCGAGGCTGAAATTCGGTTTGCTGCGCTGACCACGGGTGTAGCCCGAATTGGGGCAGCAAGCGAGCGCTGGAAGCGTCAGTATGATTGATTGCCGCACACCTTACTCGCGGCGTTGAGCTTGCTTGGCCATCACCCGCCAAGCAACAAAAACCGTACAATATCTATCATCCATACAGTTCCGGGCGAACCAGTCATTAAACTCAGCAGCGCAATCTGAGTTCGATACCATTATTGTTAACGCTAAAGCCAAGCGCACAGAACGCGATCGCCACGAACTTGTAGCAACTCTGGATCAATTTACTTTTTGCGTATGCGCTCGGTTTTGCATTGAAACAACCCTGCCTGGAACATGGCCTCTTCATGAGCAATCGCATCCCTACGCGCGGTGCTTTTCGCATTCTTGATTGGAAAAGGCCGCCATGACCCCGGCGTTTTCAACCTCCGCGGATTTTTTTCTTCATTCCAAACGACCACTGGATAGCCGGACGCCCTTGCTGAGCCAGATGCAAGAATTGCAGATATCGCGGATGCAACATAGCTATGCCGAGCGCTCAGTGGCGTGTACGGCTACATTGTACAATCTTCGTAGGTCGCCACCCATCCGCCGCCCACGACTGCTGATGCGTATCCGCCGCTGATAGTCCAGCAGTTGCGGTCTCCCAGCTCGCGGGCCGGCGATCACCTGCGAACTTCGCATCTTGCCGGACATAGTTCAGTTGCCTAGTCTGACGTCGTGGGGTCAGCTTTTACCGCTCGAACGGCCACCAGGCCAACCCGGTCCAATGGGACGTATCGTGCACGTATTGATAGCTGCTCCAGGAGATGACGCGGTTCGTCCGTACTAGGTTACAGGAGAACGGCTCTTGCGTGAGGTCTTGTCAGTCCGGAGCGTAAGCAAAGCCTATCCGGGTGTAACCGCGCTCCAAGATGTCTCATTCTCCCTTCTCCCAGGAGAAATTCGTGGGCTTTGTGGCGAAAACGGCGCGGGCAAGAGTACGTTCGTCAAGATTCTCATGGGCATCGACCAGCCGGACAGCGGCTCGATTGCCGTTAATGGGCAAATTCAGGTTATGGCGGGGCCACGACAGGCGCAACGCCTGGGCCTTGGATTGGTAGCTCAAGAGCTCAGCCTCGCGCCGCATCTATCGATCCTCGACAACATCTGGCTAGGCAGCGCTGAAGTACCGTTCCTTCACCGAAGAGCCAGCTTTCGCGCCCGCGCGCAACAGGCGCTGGCGACTCTTGGGCTCGACGATTGGGACCTTGATCGCCCGGTCAGTTCGCTCACCATCGGTCAGCGCCAACTGATAGAGATCGCGCGTCTACTAGCCCGCAACGCGCAGGTACTCATCCTCGATGAGCCGACTGCTACGCTGTCCGATGCGGATATTGAACGCATTCTCAGCATTCTCAAAGGTCTGCGTGCGCAAGGTCGTTCCATCATCTATATCACCCACCGTCTGGGCGAAGTCTTTGAACTGTGCGATTCCGTCACAGTACTGCGCAACGGTCGGCATGTCGCCACGCAGCCCGTCAGGGACGTCACAAGAGAGCATCTGGTGGAACTAATGCTCGGACGCTCGTTCGATGAGATGTATCCCAAGGTAGCCACGCGGCCTGATCAAGGTGTGCGCGCGGTCGTCAAAGATCTAAACGTACCCGGCTCGCTGCACAACTTCTCAATGGTCGCGCCGCGTGGTCGGATCGTCTGCATCGCTGGGCAGATCGGCTCCGGCGCG
>CAWEDK010000023.1:0-302892 GCA_963807865.1 uncultured Alphaproteobacteria bacterium
GATGTATTGCTGCGCATAGCCGCGGGGCGCCGGAGGGATTCTAAGTAGCGAGGACTGGAACCAGCCGCGGTGCTGATCGGACCCCTCCAGATACATCACCGGATCCAACAGTAGCCGCCGTCGCGCTTGCGCCGGATGCCGGCGAGGCCGGGGGGAAGTGCTCGGGGTCTTCGAGTACAAAGGCGTGGGTCGAGCCGGAGTCGAACCAGACGTCGAGGATGTCGTCGACCTTCTGCCATTCGTTTTGGTTCGTTGTACTCGGTGGCTCGAGGAAGCGCTCGCGCCGCGCCGGTGGCGTACCAGGCGTCGGCGCCTTCCTGCTCGAACGCGTCGGCGATGCGCTGCGTTGACGCGTTCGTCCTTCAGGATTTCGACCGAGCCGTCGCTGCTCTCGCGCACGAATACCGCGATCGGCACGCCCCAGGCGCGCTGGCGCGAGATGACCCAGTCGGGCCCGGCTCTCGATCATGCCGTTGATGCGGTTCTCGCCGGCGGCCGGCACCCAGCGGGTCTCCTTGATGGCTGCCAGCGCGCGGTGGCGCAGAGTGTCGCCGGGTTTTGCCTGCCCACCAGTCCGCGATCGGCTTGTCCATCGCGATGAACCACTGCGGCGTGTTGCGGAAGATCAGCGGCTTCTTCGAGCGCCAGGAGTGCGGATACTGATGCTTGAGCCGGCCGCGCGCGAGCAGCATGCCGGCGTCGATCAGCGCCTTGATGACCGCCTCGTTGGCGTCGCCCTTTTCGCCCTTGTCGTTGAGCACGCGCTTGCCGGTGAAGCCCGGCGCCTGCGGCGGTGAAGCGCGCCGTTTTCGTCGACCATGTAGGGGATCGTGGTGTTGATGCCGCGCGCCGCGAGCTTCGCGCGCATTGGCGGTCCAGATATCGAAGTCGTCGCGGCCGTGGCCCGGGCGCGGTATGCACGAAGCCGGTGCCGGCGTCGTCGGTGACATGATCGCCGGCGAGGAGCGGGACATCGAAGTCGTAGCCGTCGCCGAAGCCTTTGAGCGGATGCGCGCAGATGATCGCGGCAAGTACATCGGCCGGAGACCGGCGCACGCTTCTTGAACGCGGACCCGCGCCTGCTCGAAAGACGTCGTCCGCGAGTTTGTCGGCGAGGAAGAAGCAGGTCGCCCGGCTTGGCCCAATTGTCCGCGGGCGCGTCGGTGACCTCGTAGAGGCCGTATTCGATCTTCGGCGAAAAGCTGATCGCGCGATTGCCGGGAATCGTCCAAGGCGTCGTCGTCCAGATCACGATCGAGGCGTCTCAGCACCTCAGCTTTCGCAGATCGCTGCGTCCCGAGCTGATCTGCCGATGCGACTTGCCACCGGAAACTTCACCCACACTGATCGCGAGATGTAGTCCTCGTACTCGACCTCGGCCTCGGCGAGCGCGGTCTTCTCCACCACCGACCACATCACCGGCTTCGAGCCGCGATAGAGCGTGCCGTTGGCGGCGAACTTCATCATCTCGCGCGCGATCTGCGCCTCGGCGGCGAAGTCCATCGTGGTGTAGGGATGGTCCCAGTCGCCCTCGACGCCGAGCCGCTTGAACTCCTCGCGCTGCACGCCGATCCAGTGCTCGGCGAAGGCGCGGCACTCGCGCGCGGAATTCGTTGATCGGCACCGCGTCCTTGTTCTTGCCCTTGGCGCGGTATTCCTCCTCGATCTTCCACTCGATCGGCAGGCCGTGGCAGTCCCAGCCCGGGACGTAGTTCGAAGTTGTAGCCGAGCATCTGCTGGCTGCGCGTCACCACGTCTTTGAGGATCTTGTTGAGCGCGTGGCCGATGTGGATGTTGCCGTTGGCGTAGGGCGGGCCGTCGTGCAGGACGAATTTCGGCCGGCCGCGCGCAGCCTCGCGCAGCCGCTGGTAAAGACCGAGCTTCTCCCAGCGCGCGAGCATCTCCGGCTCCTTCTGCGGCAGCCCGGCGCGCATCGGGAAATCGGTCTTGGGCAGAAACAGAGTCTCGCTGTAATCGCGGGCGGCGTCGGTCATGGCAGATTACCAGGGTGAATGGTGGCGGTTCGGCAAATCCCGGTCCTCCGCCGACGGACTGTCAGGCGGAAGCCGGGCCGCTAATTTGCCGACCAGCGATGCCGACGATCAGAAAATATTGCACGCGCGCCATGGTGCGGGCTTCTAGCAGATCGCTTAGGCGTCGAAAAGGCCCACGGGGCTGCCGGACTTGCTGCCAGGTCACGGCCTCGCCGCGCTCGCGCCTCCCAATCGATGCCGGCTCGGCCCGGTCCTGCTCAAGGGCTGCGCCCAAGGGGCTTTCGCGCGCTTGCTGGGTGACTTGCCGCCCAAAAGAACGGGCTACGCGGTGCCGCGGGGGAACTTTCCCCCTTGCGTACGGTTAAGGGCGCAGCGAATAATTCACAAACATTGTGGAGTACGTCATGGCGAGCACGACCGGGCCAACGAACACGATCCGCGAGACTGTGCGAGACGCGAAAGATGCGGTGGGCGAGACGCGTCGCGCGGTGTCCGCCGCCAGCGGCGATATCAATGCCGACCTGGAGGCGTTGCGAGAGGACATCGCGCGCCTCGCTGGCGAGGTCGCCGACATCATGTCGTCCAAGGGCAACGTCGCCTGGGGACGCGCCAAGGCCAATGTCGAGGGCATCGTGTCCGATGCCACCGCCAAGGGCCAGGAGGCGGTCGACGCAGTACGCGAGGTGTCCGACAACATGATCGGTGCGGTCGACGAGTCGCTCAAGAAGCGGCCCTACACCACGCTGGCGATCGCGGTCGGGATCGGATTTCTCCTCGGCATCAGCCGCCGCTGACGCTGGCCGAGGAGCATGAATGGGCGACTGGCTCGGCTATCTGCAGACTGCGGCGAAAGCCAAGACCGGCATCAGCAGCGGCGTCGTGATCGGCGGCATCATTGCCGCCGTTGGGGCCGTCGCCACGGTGGTATGGCTCAGCATTACGCTGTTCATCTGGCTCGCTGAACGGTTCGACAATCTGACGCTGGCGGGCCTAGTGCTGTCCGGCATCTATCTGCTGATCACGTTGATCGCCGCGATCACCGCTGTGACGGTGCGCCGCTTGAACCATCGGCGCGCGGAAGTCGAGTTGCAGGCCCGCAAAGCCGCCTTCACGTCGAGTTTGCTGACCGGCGGGACGGCCCCGTCCATGTTGTCGGCCGGGCTGGAGATCGGCCGCACGATCGGGTGGCGGCGTCTTGTCGTCATGGCGGGGGTTGGGCTTCTCACCGCCGGCTTGGTGCGCGAGTGGACGGCCCGACAGGCCGCCGAAGAGCCGGCGGATCCTCCGCCCGAGCCATAGGTCTCAGGCCGGCACGAGGCCCAGTCGTGGAAAGGCATCGGGGGCGCTGGCCAATGCCTGCCGGGCGAGCCGCGAGTCGTCCTTCATCTGTTCGACCAGCGCCGGGAGCCCGTCAAATTTCAACTCCGGCCGAATCCAGCCGATGAACGCGATATCGATGACCTTGCCATAGAGGTCGCCGCTGAAATCGAACAGGAACGCCTCCAGCAGGGCATAGCCTGCGTCAAACATCGGCCGCCGGCCGAAATTGGCAACCCCGTCGTACAGTCGTCCATCGACGCCGACCCTGACCGCATAGACGCCGTGCTTGAGCCCGCAATCCGGATCGAGCCGCAGGTTGGCGGTCGGAAAGCCGAGTTCACGCCCGCGTTTATCACCGTGCACCACCTCGCCACTGACGAACCAGGGGTAGCCGAGGAGTTCGGCGGCCTCGATGACTTGGCCGGCGCCGAGCGCTGCCCTGATCGGTCCGGAGCGGACCGGGCGGCCCTCGTCCTCGAAGCGCGGCACGATGTCGACCGCAAAGCCGTGCTTGGCGCCCTGCGCGACCAGAAAATCGGGTGAGCCCTGGCGGTTAAGGCCGAAGTGGAAGTCGAAGCCGATCACGACGCCGCTCACGGCGAGCCGCTGCACCAGGATGCGGCCAATGAAGTCCTCGGCCGGCAGACGCGCCAGTGCCGCGTCGAAATGCAGGACGACGGCGCCATCGAGGCCGGTCGCCGCCAGCAGGCGGAGCTTGCTGCGCTCGTCGGTCAGCCGGAACAGCGGCTCGTCGGGCTGGAAGTATCGCCGCGGGTGCGGTTCGAACGTCAGCGCTGCTGATGGGCGCCCGAGCGCGCCGGCTCGCCCGAGAGCCATCGCGATCACGGCGCGATGGCCCCGGTGCACGCCGTCGAAATTGCCGATCGCAACCACGGTGCCCTGCAGGGCACCGGGCGGCCCGTCGCGGACGACGGTAAACGGCTTGGATAACTGGTCGCTCATGGTCTTGGACGGTGAGCCCTGAGAACTTGCAATGGGTTGATCGAAACGGTCATCCGACCCCTCTCATCGCAAGTACGGCTCCGATTTTCAACAAACACGCCTTGCCTTGGATTCGTGCGCCGGCCTGCTGGTGCGCATAGAGCACGATCGTCGTTCACCGTTACCAGGCGAGTTGCCGCATCACCGCTTTGGGATAGACGCCGGCCTTGGTGAAGATGTCGCGTACTGCTGCAACGTCGGGATTGTCGCGCGCCCCGAGCTCTTCGGCGTGAATGCCAGCGGTGACGAACAGGCAGTCGATGCCGAAGGCTACCGCGCCTTTGAGATCGGTGCGCACCGAATCGCCGATCGCCAGCACGCGCTTGGGGTCGGTGGGCGCGCCACGCGCGCTCTGCGCGATCGCCAGCGCCTGTTCGTAGATCGGGCGGTAGGGTTTACCCGCATAGGTCACGTCGCCACCGGCGTCCGCGTAGCGGTCGGCGATCGCGCCCGCGCAGTAGACCAATGCGTCGCCGCGCTCGACCACAATATCGGGATTGGCGCAAATCATCGGCAAGCTGCGCGCGCGCATCTGGGCAATGAGGTCGCGATAGTCGTCCGGCGTTTCCACCGTGTCGTCGGTGAGGCCTGAGCACACCGCGTAGTCCGCGCTCTCGATCGGCGAGACCCGTGCCGCGAGGCCTTCGAAGATCGGCAGATCCCGTGCGGGACCAATGTGCAGGACGCGCTGGTCGCCGCGCGCGGCGATCAGCGCTCGCGTGACGTCGCCCGAACTGATGATGCCGTCATAAGCAGCGTGCGGCACCTGGAGCCGATCCAACATGGTGTGCACCACCACCTGCGCCGGGGCGCGGCGCATTGGTGATCAGGATCACGGTGCCGCCCTGTCGGCGAAAGTTCGCCAACGCCTCGCAGGCCTCCGGGCTCGCGAGCACCCCGTTGTGGACCACGCCCCAGACGTCGCTGAACACGACGTCGTAGTGCGGGGACAGCGTTGCGAAATGGCTGGTGAACGGAGGCGACGAAACAGACATCAGGCATGACCGTGGTTCAGTAGTGGCTCGGCGGCAGCGGCTGCTTCACCCGAAGCCGGCTTCAATGACACGGCGACTTGCGCTGGCGCAAGTAATCTCGCGCGTTCTCGCGCCCCGGCACCGTCCAATCCTGCCGGGGTGGCGCGCATGGAGAGGGCGGGCGGCGGACGCCCAGGACCTGCTGTCGCGAAGCACTCGTTTGCCGCTATAACGTCCCCCCAACTGGGACCACCGCGCATGTTGTATCGATGCCTGGATTGATCGCCGCGGTCGACGGCCATCCGAAGGCGGCCTTCGCGTGGTTCCTGGTTCTGCACCTGGCGGTCTGGACGCTGCTGCCGTCGCTGCTTTATCCGAACCTGCCGCTCGATCTGATCGAGGCTCTGACCTACGGCCGCGAATGGCAATTGGGCTACGACAAGCTGCCGCCGCTGCCGTGGTGGATGATCGAGATCGTCTATCGGGTGTTCGGCAACGACGTCGCGTACTACGCGCTTGCGCAGGCCGCGGTGGTCGCCGCCTTCGCGCTGGTCTGGGCGACGGCGTTGCCGCTCGTCGGGCCGCGCCGCGCGCTCATTGCCGTACTGATCGTCGATGGGCTGCATTACTTCCAGTACACGGCGGCAAAGTTCAATCACGACGTTATCCAGTTGCCGTTCTGGGCGCTGGCCGGATATGCGTTCCACGCCGCGCTCAAGCACGGGCGGATCCTGCACTGGTCCCTGCTCGGGATCGCGATCGGCCTTGCGTTGTGGGCAAAATATTTCGTCGTCGTGCTGGCGCTGCCGCTCGCTTTGTTCCTGCTGCTCGATCGCGACGCCCGCAGGGCGTTCGCCACACCCGGCCCCTGGATCGCGCTTGCGCTGGCGCTCGCGATCATGGCGCCGCATCTCGTCTGGCTGGTGCAGAACGATTTCCTGCCGTTCGCCTATGCCAGCGCGCGCGCCGCGCCCTCGCGCGGGCTGATCGATCATGTCCTTCATCCGGCGGCGTTCGCGCTCGGGCAATTGGTGTTTCTGCTGCCGGCCTTGCTGATCGCGGCGGTGCTGGCTTGGCCGCGCGCCAAGCAGGTGCCAAGACACGCGCCGAGACAGCGGAGACGGTCGCAGCCGATGCGTTCGACCGCCGCATCGTCGCGCTCCTGGCGTTCGGGCCGGCCGCCACCGTGATCGCCCTGGCGGTGGTCAGCGGCCGCGGCGTGATCGCCATGTGGGGCTATCCGCTGTGGCTGTTTCTCGGCCTCTGGATCGTGCTCGCGGTGCCCGGCGCGCTCGAGCCGGCGCGCATGCGGCGCATCGTTCTGCCTGGGCGGCGGTGTTCGCGGTGTTCGCGATCGCCTTCGTCGTCAGCTACGAGATATTGCCGCGGTATGACCATCGCTACCGTGCGGTGTTCTATCCCGGCAAGACTCTGGCCGATGAGCTGGCGCGCCGCTTCCGCGCCGCTACGGGACGGCCGCTGGTCTATGTGATCGGCACGATGTGGGACGGCGGCAATGTCGGCCACTACGCCGCCGAGCAGCCGCGCGTGCTGATCGACGGCAATCCGCGGCGCGCGCCCTGGATCGATCTCGGCGACCTGCGCACCAAAGGCGCGGTGGTGCTGTGGACCGACGGCGATCCGAGCGTCATGCCGGTCGCCTACCGCGGCCTGGCGGGCGATGCCCAGGTGCAGCCGCCGTTTCGGTTGCAGTTCCGGCGCGGCGGCGGCGAACTCACGGTCGGCTGGGCGATCCTGCGGCCGCAGCCGGCGTTCGCGCTGGGCGTCAGGGGACGGAGCGGATGAGCTTGGCGACCTTGTCGACGATCTCCTGAATCTGACCCTCGGTCATGATCAGCGGCGGCGTGAGCGCCAGCGTGTCGCCGACCGCCCGCAGCGTGATGTTCTCCTGGTTGAAGCCGCGGTCGAGGATTTCGAAGCCGCGTTTGCCGACCCCATCGGGCCGCGACGCCAGGTCGATGCCGGCGACCAGCCCGACCGCGCGGATATCCAGCACGCCGGGAAGGCCCTTGAGGCTCATCACGGCGTCGATCCAGGTCGCTTCCAGCTTCTTCGCGCGCGCGAACAAGTCTTCCTCGCGGTAGAGGTCGAGCGTCGCGAGCCCGGCCGCGCAGGCCAGCGGATGCGCCGAATAGGTGTAGCCGTGGAACAGCTCCACCACATGTTCCGGCCCGCGCATGAAGGCGTCGTAGATCGGCTTGCGCACGATCACGCCGCCCATCGGCACGCTGCCCGAGGTGATGCCCTTGGCGAAGGTGATCATGTCGGGCACGACGCCGTAGCGCTCGGCCGCGAACGCGTAGCCCATCCGGCCGAAGCCGGTGATGACCTCGTCGAAAATGAGCAGGATGCCGTGCTTGTCGCAGATCGCGCGCAGCCGCGGCAGGTAGCCCTTGGGCGAGGGCAGGACGCCGGTCGAGCCGGCCATCGGCTCGACGATCACGGCCGCGATGGTCGAGGGATCGTGCAGCGCGGCGATCCGTTCGAGCTCGTCGGCCAGATGCGCGCCCCAGTCCGGCTCGCCCTTGCTGAACGCCTGCTGCTCGCGGTTGTAGGTGTGCGGCAGATGGTCGACGCCGGCCAGCAGCGTGCCGAACAGCTTGCGGTTGTTGACGATGCCGCCGACCGCGGTGCCGCCGAAGCCGACGCCGTGGTAGCCGCGCTCGCGCCCGATCAGGCGGGTGCGCGAGGCCTCGCCGCGGATGTTGTGATAGGCGAGCGCGATCTTCAGCGCGGTATCGACCGCCTCCGAGCCAGAATTCGCGAAGAACACATGGTCGAGGTCGGCCGGCGCCAGCGCGGCGATGCGGCTCGCCAGCTCGAACGCCTTGGGGACGCCGAACTGGAACGCCGGCGCATAGTCGAGCTCGGCGGCCTGCTGCTGGATCGCCGCGACGATCGGATCGCGGTTGTGGCCCGCGTTGGTGCACCACATGCCGGCGGCGGCGTCGATCACCGCGCGGCCGTCGAGCGCGTAGTAGTGCATGTCCTTGGCGCGCACGATCATGCGCGGCGATTTCTTGAACGCGCGGTTGGCGGTGAACGGCATCCAGAACAACTCGAGGTCGTTGGGAAGGGTCGCCGCGACGGTGGATCGTTGCGCTTGGGACATCATGGCCTCGATATTCCTCGGCCTCATGCTGAGGAGGCGGCGAAGCCGCCGTCTCGAAGCATGGCCGCATGTTCGGTGTTCGCCGCCATCCTTCGAGACGCCGCCTTCGGCGGCTCCTCAGGATGAGGGCGGAGCGTGATCGCGAGCCCGGTTTATCCGGTTTCGCCGGTAATGACAAAGCACGGGGTCGCTGATACCAACCCGTTGACAGTCAACACGTTTGCCTACAATCAGCGCGCACGAATGGCCGAGAAATCCCAGAAATCCAACAAGTTGAAGGCGCGGCTGCCGCGCGGTCTCGCCGACCGCGGGCCGGCCGAGATCGCCGCCACGCGCAAGATGACGGAGGCGATCCGCGCGGTCTACGAGCGCTACGGCTTCGAGCCGGTCGAGACGCCGGAGATCGAATACACCGACGCGCTGGGAAAATTCCTGCCCGACCAGGACCGGCCGAACGAGGGCGTGTTCTCGTTCCAGGACGACGACGAGCAGTGGCTCTCGCTGCGCTACGACCTGACCGCGCCGCTGGCGCGTTACGTCGCGGAGAATTTCCAGAACATCGCGCTGCCGTATCGCTCGTATCGCTTCGGCTGGGTGTTCCGCAACGAGAAGCCAGGCCCGGGCCGCTTTCGCCAGTTCATGCAGTTCGACGCCGACACGGTCGGCTCTGCGAGCATGGCCGCCGATGCGGAGATTTGCATGATGGCCGCCGACACGATGGAGGCGCTGGGCATCGAGCGCGGCCAGTATGTGGTGAAGGTGAATAATCGCAAAGTGCTCGATGGTGTGATGGAGAGCATCGGACTTGGCGGCGAGAAAATGCCGGACGTCGTCTGATCGTGCTGCGCGCGATGGATAAGTTTGATCGCCTCGGGACTGACGGAGTTCGCGCAATTGCTCGGAGGGGCGCAGGGACGAGAGCGGCGATTTCACGCAAGGGCGCCGGGCTTAGACGACAGACTCGAACTGTCTTCAGCACGACGTTGTGATAGCGATGCGGATCTCTCCGGTTAACGAGCCAGAGGAGCGGCTGACTCCGACAACTCGCGACAATGTCAGTATTCGTTCGATGACAGGCACGCGGCGAAGCTCGGCGAGCTCGACGGAGTCATCGATACGATTGACGCAGGCGGCCGGATACGGCGAGGATCGCATCCAGGTCGACCCTTCCGTCGTCCGCGGACTCGAGTATTACACCGGTCCGGTCTACGAGGTTGAACTGCTGCTGGAGACCAAAGACGAAAAGGGCCGGCCGGTGCGGTTCGGCTCGGTCGGCGGCGGAGGGCGCTATGACGGCCTCGTGTCGCGCTTTCGCGGCGAGCCGGTGCCGGCGACCGGGTTCTCGATCGGCGTGTCGCGGCTGCAGGCGGCGCTCACGCTGATCGGCAAGCTCGACAGCAAGCCCGCGCCCGGGCCGGTGATCGTCACGGTGTTCGGCGGCGACATCGCGCACTACCAGAAGCTGGTCGCATGCTGCGCAATGCCGGCATCCGCGCCGAGATGTATCTCGGCAATCCGAAGCACAATCTCGGCCAGCAGATGAAATACGCCGACCGCCGCGGTTCGCCGTGCGCGATCGTCCAGGGCTCGAACGAACGCGAGAAGGGCGAGGTGCAGATCAAGGACCTGATCCTCGGCGCCACGCTGACGTCGATCAAGGACCGCGACGAGTACCTGAGGAAGCAGGCCGAGGTGCAGATTCGCTGTGCCCGAAGTCGAGATAGTCGAGGCGTGCAGGGTGTGCTCGCGCGTCACAACGTGAGCTGGGATTAGCCACACGCTCGCGCCGCGAGCACTTACCCTCTCCCCTTGCGGGAGAGGGTGCCGAGCGAAGCGAGGCGGGTGAGGGGTAGCTGGTGATCGAGCTTGCGAACTCACCCCTCACCCGGCTCGCATCTGCGCTTCGCTGCGATGCTCGCCACCCTCTCCCGCAAGGGGAGAGGGTACGGAGCGCGTGGCGCGCATAGCTGCATCTCGCAGCGACAGAGTGCGCGGCGCGTCGGATCGGAATTCGGTTCAGCAGTCTGTCAGGACCTGGAAAGATTGCGAAGAGACTTGCGCGGGCCTTACGACCGGAACAAATCCCTCCACCAGTCCGCTGCCGTCCGGTGCGGCGGCGGGTCGCCCAGACGCTCGACCACGACAAGGCGGTCGAATTCACCCCGATCGAACGCGTTCACGAACGCGTCGTAGTCCTTGATCGAGACGCAGCCATTGGATTGGCCGGTGGGACCCAGCAGGTAGGGGTGCGCCAAGATGCCGGCGCGGCCGTGCATCTTGGAGCTATCGGTCGGGATCAGCCGGATGGCGCGCGTGCCCTTGAACGGCGCCTCGCGCAACTTGAGGTCATAGATGTTCGGCGGCGTCGGCCCGGTCATCCGCTTGTCCGACATAGCGCACATCGTCCATGTGGTCGCCGAAGCCGGAATGAGCCTCCAGCCGGCGGCCGTTCGGCAGATAAACCGTCTGCGACGTGATGTCGTAGATCGCGGTGCGGCTCCGGTCGCCGTCGGCGCGCGGCTTCGAGGCCTTCGGCGTCATTTCTTTGAGAGCCGACCCCATCGTCGCCGAGTTCTTCACCGAATCGGTCGGCGCGTAGGAGAGGGGAAAAGACGTGGCGGACGCGCTCGCGAGCTGGATCCGTCCCTGGGGTTGCTTCGCCGCCTGGGCGGCCACCGCGTGCGGAGCCGGCCGCGGCATGGGCGCCGCCGCGACGCGCTGGACGTTTGCGCGCGGCGTGGCGCCGGAGGGTTCGTGATTGAAACGGTCGTCGAACGATGCCGAGCGTTGTAACGGCTCGCCGGGCGCATCGGACTGATCGAACGAGAAACGCTCGCCAAATGGCGAGGCTGCCGGCCTCGCCTCCGCCTGATCGTACCTACTGCCGAGAACGAATTTAGCGGCGTCCGCGTCTTCAAGGCTCGCAAAGCGCGCGTTGAAGCCGACCTGGACGTTCGAGCCGACGGTGACGGCGCCGGGATCGAGCAGCGCTGGATCGATGGCGCCGAAAGCCGAATGGATGCGAGTCTGTACGCCCGATCCAGCGTTCATCGGCGCCGGACCGGCCATCAGCCACAGATAAGGATAAATCCAGTCGCGAACGCCACCACGCCGGCGGCGATCGGCCCCACCCCGACTCGAATCAAGAGTCCCCCGTCGTGATCAACGACGCCGTGCTCCCCAGCACGCCGTCTCCCCAGCTCGGCAGCTAATCCGGCGAATGTGGCAAAGTTGGAGCGGGGAGAGATATCAACAGGATTGAAGTTAAGCCACGTCGCCGCGTATTGGCCGGGAACCCGACCTGCCCATTTGTTCAATCCACACAGCGCGTTGCAACGCGACAGCGGATAATCCCACAACAAGCGTGCGATGATACCTTTGCGCATTTCTCCGGTCGGATTTCGGCCGCATTAATTGAAAAATATTTAACATGGGATCGGGGGATCACATGCAGCCACGTTCATGGATGGCCGCTGCATTCTGCATGCTTGCTGTGCCGGCTTTGCTATGCGCGCTTGCGAGCCCTTCCGCGTTCGCAGCGGCTAAACCGGCCGCGGTTGAAAAGTCAGGCGTCGGCGGGAAGAAGCACGCAGCGATCGCATCGAAAAAGAAGAAATCCGCTGCGAAGAAGCCTGAGTCGAAAGTCGCACGCGTGCCGGCGACGGATGCGGTGCCGCGAACTCCAATCGACAAACAGGACTGTATCGCCGTCGCTCAGGCGTTCTACGTCCAGGCCGGAGCGACATCCAGGCGAACGAATCAGTCCGTCCCGCAGGGATTTACCCGCGTGATATCGAAGCTCAACGAGCTTTGCGGCGAGGAGGAGTTTGACCAGGCAAGGACGAGCATCGACTGGATGGACACCTGTCTGAAGGATTTTGCCAGCAATCAAAAGACGGGGGTTTGTTCCACCAGCGAGAGCCTTATTTGCGCAGTCGATCCCCGGTCGAAAGCATGCGCCGGCGAGCGGCTTGCCGAGCAGTGACGTAGTCTCACGATCCGCCCGCGCGTCGGGGACTGGCCCGTTCGAGTTGATGCGAACCCTATCCGCTCGATCCCGCGCAAGCGGGAATCCAGGGCAAAGCATTCGGTATTTGTGGCTCTGGGTCCCCGCTTGCGCGGGGACGAGCGGAGAGAGTTTCGAATTCTGCGCCAGCTACTTCTGGTACATGCCCTTCGGCATGTTCTTCATCATGTCCTGCATCTTATTCTGCATGTTCTCCAGGTCGCGGATGTTCATCTTGCGGCCGCCCGCCATGATGATGTCGCCGGGCTTCTGATCGGCCGCGCAGGCGCCCAGGTACTTCGCCTCGATGGTCAGGTTATTGCTGATGTCCGGCATCCCCGGCATGTTCGGCCCGCCTTCGCGCTTCGACGATCACCTTGACCGTGTAGGCGCTGTTGAAGTCGCCGGAGACGACGCCGCGCGAGGTCGAGGTCATCGGCCCGAACTTGCAGACCGAGTCGACCACGAAGGTGGCGCCGACCTTCTGCACGTCCTGCTTGGAGCACGCGTCCTTGCGCATGTCGCCGCCGAAAGAGTTCATCAGCTTGTCGGTCTCGGCATCGATGCATTGCTGCGCGACCTGCGCCGGCATGTTCTGGCCGTCCATCGTGGTCGCGATCTCCCACAGCCCAGCCTTGCGCGCCGGCAGGTCGAGCGCGGCGGCGGGCGTGACGATCAGGATCGCGACGGCAGCACAGAACAGATCGCGGCGCATGGTTTGCTCCCTCATTCGTGTGGCTGGTGAGAAGTTACCCGCCCGCACTGTGAGGGAATCATGGCAAAGCCGCAGGCAGCGCTGCCTGCCTTGCGTCAGGCGGTGGCCGGACTCACTTGCTCCAGATGCGGCTTGGCAGGCAGGTGTTGCGGGTCGGTACCGCGGGCAGCGCGAAGCGATCGACGTGCGGCGACCACAGGCAGCGGAACGCGATGTAGTCGCCGTATTGCCGGTGCACGCTCGTGATGCGCGGATATTTGTCCCAGCGGGCGCAGAAATCGGCGGCGATTTCCGGCGCCAAGGCTTCGGTCTCGCACGACCACGGGATGATGCCGCCGGTATCGTTGCCGGCATAGACCATCGGCGTCTGCGCGCGGCTCGACTCGACCGTCACCGACAGCGCAATTCCGATCGCGCACAGCAGCCACGCAATACGCATGACGACGCCTCCGCCACAACGCCCACCCCGGCGAATTCAAAAGTCTAGTCGGCCGCTGGATCGATTCAAAGGCAAGCAGTGACGGTGCGCGCGGAGAATCGCCGTCCGATGTAAATGAGCCACACTCGCTTTGTGCGGCCAATCAAGCGCGGGCATGACGAGCCAGGCGTCACAAGCTCGCGTAGGCGCTCGCCACCATCCCGACCGGCCGCTTGTCGAGCGCGCTGTACAGCATCACCCGCCCGAAGCAGGTCGTGCGTCCGACCCGCGCCACGCGCGCATCGGCGACAACGTCGAACGTCACCGGGCGCAGGAAGTGCACGGTCTGGTCGATCGGGCTCATCGGCCGGTAGCCGTTCCAGGCCGCCGAGCATGCGACCATCATGGCGGCATCGGCCACCGCGGTGAGCGCCTGCGCGCACACCACGCCGCCTTCGCGGCAGATTCGTCGCGAGAACGGCAGTCGCAGCACGGCGCCCGGCTGCCAGTCCGCGGCAGCGCCCGGCGGACGTCCGGCTTCCACGGCCTCGACCCGCAGGTCGAGATCTTGCACCCACGGCGCGAACACGTCCGTCAACAGGCGCCCGGCCGCCTGCAAGCCGAACAATGGCTCGACCACTTCAAGGCGGCGCGCGTCAAGCATCTCATCTCCCATGCCCGGTGCGGCCCGCACGGACGGCAACGAATCGCCCGCAAATGTATGCGGGAACGAAATTCGGCGGTAGCGGCGAGGTCGCACCGGGCTGTGAGCAAGTGGTGATAAGCCGTTCGATCCGCGAAAAATATCGGTGCCGGCCGTGCGAGCATTGCCGACGCGAGCGTTGTCTAAGCCGGTTTGCAAAATGCCTGCGGGTGCGTTCCCCGGCACGTGGCAGGCACGCCACACCTGCGCGCTAATCCTGCCGGCCGAACAACGGCATCTTGATTCCGCCCGGCTCGCCGGTCACCGTCGAACGTGATGTCGTGGACGGTGGCGTGCAGGGGAGTGACGACGATGTTCGCCCGCAACTGGTGGCTGGGCTCCGCGCTTGCGGTCTGGCTCGCCGCTCTTTCGGTGACGAGCGCCAGCGCAGCGAACTGGCTGGAGCAGAATTTCTGGATGTCCGGACCTCGCTATGACGGCGTGCTGCCGTCGTGCGATGCCGAGGCGGCGCTGTACAAAATCTCCTCGCGCTTCAACATGAAGGAAAACGATTTCTGGCATTCCGATCTGCGGATCATTGCGTTCGACAAGATCCGCGAGACCGCGTTCCGGCCGTGGGCTGGCAATACCATTCCGCGCCGGTTCTGCAGCGCCATCGTCGAAATCTCCGACGGCCGCCGGACGGTGGTGCACTACTCCATCGCCGAAGACACCGGCATGATCGGCATGACCTGGGGCGTCGAGTGGTGCGTGGTCGGGCTCGACCGCAACTGGTCGTTCAACCCCGCCTGCAAGATGGCGCGCCCCTGATCTCTGACGCGATCGTAGGGCTCGTCGACGTCCTGCGAGGCGTCGCGGGCAGCTGAGAGTCTGTTTGTTCTTGAAATGTTCTTATTTCGTGTTATTGTTGCCGGGCCTTGCGGGTCCTATTTCTGGACGCTTCCAGCTTACGAGGCATCGATGGTGCAGTTTCTTGCTCGCGTGGCGTCGGTCGCGGTTGCGTTGGTGCTGACGGGGGCTGCGGCGCCCGCGCAGGACCGCCGCCAGAATCATCCCGGACAATTCGACTTTTACGTTCTGGCGCTGTCCTGGTCGCCATCGTTCTGCGAGGCGGCCGGCGAGCGCGGGACGCCGCCGCACCAGCAGTGCGGGACGACACGGCGCTATTCGTTCGTCGTTCACGGGCTGTGGCCGCAGTATGAGCACGGCTTTCCGGAATTCTGCCAGGTGCCGGCGCCGCGGCTCGACCGCAACATCGTATCTTCGATGCTCGACCTGATGCCGGCGCCCCGTCTGATCTTTCACAACTGGGACAAGCACGGCACCTGTTCGGGCTTGCCGCAGCGGGCCTATTTCGAGACCGTGCGAAAGGCGCGCGCGATCGTGAAAATTCCGGAGGCCTATCTCGAGCCGAAAGCGGCGCTGACGGTGACGCCCGACGAGGTCGAGGAGGCGTTCGTGAAGGCCAATGCGGGCCTGCCGCGGGATGCTATCTCGGTGACCTGTGACCACCGGCGCCTCGGCGAGGTGCGCATCTGCCTGAGCCGCGACTTGCAATTCCGCTCGTGCCCCGATGTCGACACGCGCGCCTGCCGTCGCGACAACGTCGTGATGCCGCCGGTTCGTGGGGGCGGCGCAGCCGCGCTGCGCTGACGGGGCTTCGCGCAAGCTTCGCCCGGTCCGAACTGCGCCGCGGCAAATCAAGAATGCGCCGTGTCGCGCGCCAGCGCCAAGCTCAAAGGACGGAGCGCAACTGCAAATCAAGGCGCTCGATGTAGTCTTTCAGATAACGCATGGTGCGCGCATCATCGAGCATCGCCAGGGCTTTGCGGCCGTCGCGCGCGGTGGTGTTGACGTCCGCATAGAACGACTGCAGCGGCCGGTCGAGCAGCGCCGGACGGTAACCGTCGAGACTCGGGTGCCCGTAGCCATAGACCATGGAAGCCGCGATGAAGGTGCGCCACATGACGAAAAACTAGGGGGCCAAGTCTCACCCGCGCGCTAAATGCGACTATAAAACTTTATCGATTCCAGCGGACTCGCGCCGGCCTAGTGTCCTGGTTCCGACGCTTGTATCCCATCGCAGCACGCACGTTTACAAGCGTCGGAACCCAAGGGACACTAGCAAATCAATGATTTTAGTGTGGCTTTGGATTTGACGTTCCTATTACCGACTCGCCGCTATACTGATAGGAACGTCAAATCCGCCACACTAGCCATGAATTACCGTCACGCCTTTCATGCCGGCAATTTCGCCGATGTGCTGAAGCACGCCGTGCTGGTGCGGGTGCTGGTTCACCTGCGCACCAAGCCGGCGGCCTTCCGGGTGATCGATACTCATGCGGGCGCCGGGCTCTATGACCTCACCGGGC
This sequence comes from uncultured Alphaproteobacteria bacterium, assembly GCA_963807865.1. Lineage (GTDB taxonomy): Bacteria > Pseudomonadota > Alphaproteobacteria > Rhizobiales > Xanthobacteraceae > VAZQ01. The sequence continues at coordinate 16,599 of CAWEDK010000023.1, forward strand.
CGGAGGCAAGCCGCGGCCTGGAATGGCGGAGCGGCATCCAACAGCTGCTGACCGCAGGATCGCTGAGCACGGCCGCGCGCGGGCTGCTCGCGCCGTATCTCGACATTGTCGCGCGCCTCAACCCGGCGGAGGGGCTGCGCATCTATCCGGGCTCGCCGGCGATCACGCAGGCGCTGCTGCGTTCGCAGGACCGGCTGCTCGCCTGCGAGACAGAGCCCCAGGCGGCCGCGGCACTGGCGCGCCACCTGGCCGCCGATCGCCGCAGCAAACAGGTCGCCATCGACGGCTGGACGGCGCTCAACGCCTTCATCCCGCCGAAGGAACGCCGCGGCCTCGTGCTCATCGACCCGCCGTACGAGGACACCGGCGAGTTCCCCCAGCTCGCACTGTCGCTCGAAGCCGCGCTTCGCAAGTGGGCTGGCGGCATGTATCTCGCCTGGTACCCGATCAAGGAGCGCGACGAGCCGGATGCGCTGGCGCGGCGTCTGCGGCGCGTCGGGATTGGCAAGGCCCTGCGCATCGAACTGAGCATCGCGGCGCCCAACGCGGCCGAGCGCCTGCACGCCTGCGGCCTGATCGCGATCAATCCGCCCTGGACGCTGGCGGACGAGGTTTCGATCCTGCTGCCCGAACTGGCGCGCGTGCTGTCCGATGGCGGCGCCGGGCGGCACCGCGTCGATTGGCTCACCGGTGCAGGCTAGTTTCATACTTTTCCGCAAGCATGGATTGGTCTAATTTTTGCGTTGCTGGCTTTGACGTTCCGCCTCCTGTGGGGGCCCGGCGGAGTGACGCTGGCCGTGAACCGGCCGCTGCTTTCCCCCGATCGTGAATGTCCGGCCGAGCCGTCGTGCCGTGCGGGCCGGCGGCGTGGCAATCACGGGGAGGAGTTTCCCGATGGCCATGGCAGGTGTCGTCAAATTTTTCAACGCGGAGCGTGGCTACGGTTTCATCAAGCCGGACGATGGCGGGCGCGATGTGTTCGTTCACGTGACCGCGGTCGAGCAGGCCGGCCTGAAGTCGCTCGCCGAGGGGCAGCGCATTTCGTTCGATGTCGAGCCGGACAAGAAGGGCAAGGGCCCCAAAGCGGTCAACCTGGTCATTACGGGTTGACGTTCACGCGTTCATCCTTCCGGCAGCCGCGCGCGGCCGCGCCAGCGACCGATGGCGTGTCTCATAAATCCTGATCGCTCGACAATTGCCACTCGATGTCCGCTCCTAATCCCGGTAGCGATCAAATTATTGCCGCGCAGCGAAACATCGCGAAGGGCCAACAACCCGACATCACGCCCTGGTTAGGTTGGCGGTCGGCCGGCCATCATAGATGGCATTATCAACCGTACTGCGAGGGTCCTGGCGTGGTATCGTCTCATATTCCTCAGACTGGAAATCGCAATGAGACGCCGCGAGTTCATCACGCTTCTCAGCGGCACAGCTGCCGCATGGCCGCTCGCGGCGCCCGCGTAGCAGGGCAAGCTGCCGACCATCGGGTTCCTGGGCGCGAGCACGCAGTCGAACTGGACCCAGTGGACCGGTGCGTTTGTTCAGCGGTTGCGCGAGCTCGGTTGGATCGAGGGCCGCACAGTCACAATCGAGTATCGCTGGGCGGAGGGACGCAGCGAGCGCTTTGCGGAAATCGCGGACGAGTTTGTCCGGCTCAAGGTGGATGTCATAGTCACTGTCGCAAGCGCGGTCGCCGCCGCAAGGCAGGCAACCTCAAGGATTCCGATCGTGTTCGCGCTGGCGTCGGACCCGGTCGGTGGCGGCCTGGTCGCGTCGCTTGCACGACCGGGCGGCAACGTTACCGGTCTTTCGATCCAGTCGAGCGATCTTGTCGGAAAGCGGATCGAACTTCTACGCGAGGTTCTTCCCGGCCTGCGCCGGTTGGCAATCATCGGCAATATCCACGCTGCCAGCTTCGTGTCGGAAATCGCCGAGGCACGAGTAGCCGCCAGCAAGCTGGGTCTCGATGTCGAAGTGCTGGAAATCCGGCGCGCGGAAGACATAGCGCCTGCGTTTGGGGGGCTCACGAGCGGTGTGCAGGCGCTTTATGTATGTCCCGATCCTCTAGTGAACGCCAACCACACGCGCATCAACACCTTGGCGCTCGGCGTGCGACTCCCAACGATTCATCCCTTTCGCGACTATCTCGGAGCGGGCGGTTTCATGTCCTACGGGGCAGTTAACGGGGACCTGTTCCGGCGCGCCGGCGACTATGTCGACAAGATTCTTCGCGGTGCGAGACCCGCTGACTTGCCGGTCGAGCAGCCGACCAAGTTCGAGCTGGTGATCAATCTCACGACCGCCAAGGCACTGGGGCTGACGATTCCGGAATCGTTCCTCCTGCGCGCCGACGAGGTGATTGATTAAGGAATTGCAACCACGTCATTTGCTGCGGCGCATGAGTCCGCTTGTCGGGCCCATCGCCGCCTTTCTGCGGTGAAATGGCGGATTACGCTTCGCTAATCTGCCTTACGCGCTGCGACATCGACCGCGTTCGCGTATCGGAATTCTGAAATTTCTTGGTCACTCCGATTTGACGCCGGCGAACTTGATCACCTTGCTCCATTTCGCAGTTTCATCGACAATAAGCTTGCCGAAGTCAGCCGGAGAACTGGGATTCGGCACGCTCCCCAACGACGCATACCGCGCTTTCACATCGGGATCGGCCAGGGCTGCATTGATCTCCGTGTTGAGCCTCTGGATGATCGCGACTGGCGTGCCCTTCGGCGCGCCGATACCGCCTGCTGCGCTGGCCTCGTAGCCCGGCACGAATTCGCCAATGGTCGGCAGATCGGGAAGCGCCCCAGAGCGTGTGGCCGTCGTCACAGCCAAGGCCCGCAACTGACCAGCCCTGATATATCCGATAGACGAGGGTGTCAGGTCGAACATCACCTGCACCTGACCGCTGACCAGGTCGGTGAGCGCCGGCGCAGAGCCGCGATAAGGCACGTGAAACATTTCGATGCCGGTCATCATCTTGAACAACTCACCGGCCAGGTGCGTCGAGTTTCCGATGCCGCCCGAAGCCATGTTGAGCTTGCCCGGATTTGCCTTGGCGTAGCTGATGAGTTCGGGGACGGTTTTGACGGGAACCGAGTTGTTCACGACCGCGACGAGGGTAGAGCGGGTGCTGCTCGCAACCGGTTCGATGTCGCGGATGAAGTCGTAGGGCAGATTGGTCTTGAGTGTCGCGTTGATGTAGTTGCTGGTAACGACCCATAACAGCGTATAGCCGTCCGGGGGCGCACGCACGACAAGCTCGGTCGCGATCGAACTGGCGGCGCCCGGCCGGTTCTCGATGACGAAGGATTGGCCGAGCCGGTCCGAGAGCCATTGGCCCAGCAGGCGTGCGCTGATGTCGCCGGTCTGGCCGGGAGGAAAGCCGACAACCATGCGTACCGGCCGCGACGGATAGGATTGCGCCCGCGCGCTGCGGGTGAGGACTGGGAACGCGGCAACGCCCGACGCCAGTCGCAGGAAGTTTCTTCGGTGAGGAAGCTTCATGCCAATCCTCCACGGCCTGTAATCCGGTGCGGACGGGAGCGGATAGCCTATGCCTCTTCCTGAGGCTCTGGAAGATCAACGTCGCCTGCGAGCTCTTCCGTCATTCGCTGCGACGCAGCAATGCGGTCGCTATCGGAGCGAAGCGGAGATGCGGTAGGATGGCTTTGGTTCAGGAGTCCGCATTGCGAACCGGCGACAGCGATGATGTGAACTTCTGAAAACCGCCACACCAACACAGCGCGCCGCAATCGAGATTCACTGCATGATGATCCTGCGTTCGACCCCTGCCTCGCCGTTCGCGCGAAAGGTTCGCATCGCCGCGGCCGTGCTCGGCCTTGATGGCGAGATCACCATCGAAGGTGCCGACACAAACGATCCAGGCGATCCCATTCGCCGTGAGAACCCGCTCGGCAAGATCCCGTCGCTGCTGGCCGAGGATGGCGGCGTCTACTTCGACTCGCGGGTGATCGTGGAGTATCTCGACCACCGCGCCGGCGGCGGGCGTATCGTTCCGGCCGCTCCAGCCGCGCGCCTCGCTGCGCTGCGGCTGCAGGCGCTCGCCGATGGGATGACGGACGCCTCGATCTTGATCGTCTACGAGGTGCGCTGGCGGCCGGACGACAAGCGCGAACCGAAATGGGTCGATCACCAGGCCGGCAAGGTTGCTCGCGCGCTCGCAGCGCTCGAACTAGAGCCTCCCGCCGCCAACGCGCCGCCGAATGTTGGCGACATCGCGCTGGCTTGCGCGTTGGGTTACCGCGATTTCCGGTTCGACGGCGGCTGGCGCAAGGACCACCCGCGGCTGGTCAAATGGCTCGACGATTTCGCCGCGCAGGTGCCGACTTTCGCCGCCACCAAGCCGCCAGCGTGAGGTCTGGCTGCCCGCAAAAATGGCGAAGCCCCGAACCGGCATCGGGGCTTCGCATCGTTGAGCGAAATCGTAACCCAGCTTGCGATTCGCTCAGAAGCGGACGTTGATGCCGCCACGGAGCACGTTGGCGTAGAACGAGACATTCGAGCTCGGCAGCAGACCGCAGTTCAGGCCGCAGTTGAAATCCCCCAGGCCGACATAGAGATATTCGGCTTTGGCGGTGACGTTGGCGACGAGTGCGACTTCGAAGCCCGCGCCGACCGTCCAGCCCGCATTGGTGGTGCTGCCGCCCGGCAGGAGCTGCGTTTTGGCGCTGATGTTGCCGACGGCGAGGCCGCCGGTGAGGTACGGCATGAACCGGTCGAAAGCGTAGCCGAGCCGGCCACGCGCGGTTCCGAGCCAGGAATTGCGTGTTTCGCAGCCGAAGAAGCACCCGTTGGTGCTGCCGTTGATCCCCGACCAGTCGATGTCGGCCTCGGCGCCGAGGACGAACTGGTTGATCTGATAATTGTAGCCGCCGGTCACGCCGATCATGCCGCCGGAGACGCTGAAGCCGCCAATGCCGTCCCAGGTCGAGCTGCCCCAGCCGCCGCCGCCGTTGATGCCGATGTAGAAGCCGGACCAGTTGTAGAACGGGCTGTAAACCGGAGCCATCACCGGGGGCCGGGCGCCCCGATAGGCCAGGTCGGCCGCCGACGCGGAGCCGACCATGGTCAAGGTGGCGAGGCCTGCAAGCAGATATCTCATCATAGTGCCCTCCAACAGTCTATTTGAGGGCGGATAGTATTTGTAAAGGATGAGGCGTCTAGTGCAAACGTGCAACAGCCAAAACTGAAATATTCACAGGACGATCTTAAAAGGAGTTTTGGAGAATTACCTGAATATACGGTTTATGATTACTTAATCATCAGACGTATGGTGAATTGTATATGAAGTAATACAGTTAACGAGGGCCGCAGGCCCCTGTGGGAGTTGGCGAGCCCCCGGATCGCCGGACGTAGCCCGCGCGTGCATCAGACCTTACCTTTGCGCCATGAACGGACCCCGAAAGGACATCGATCCCTCGACCGAGCTCGCCGAGGAGGACGACGAGCAGACATTGCCCGAGCTTGAGCTGGAGGCGGGGGGCGATGCTGCAATCGATCTCGCGGCCGGCGCCGGTTCGCTCGCGATCGGCCGGGAGGCGATCGCTCGCCATGCCAGGCATGCGCCGTCCTCGCCCGGCGTGTACCGGATGATCGATGGCAACGGCGAGGTGCTCTACGTCGGCAAGGCCAAGAATATCCGCAAGCGCATCGTCGCCTATACCCGTCCGACCGGCTACGACCCGCGCATCGAGCGGATGATCGCCGCGACCGCCGCGCTGGAATTCGTCTCGACCGCGACCGAGACCGAGGCGTTGCTGCTCGAAGCCAATCTGATCAAGCGGCTGCGCCCGCGCTTCAACGTGCTGCTGCGCGACGACAAGTCGTTTCCCTATATCCTGATCACGGCCGATCACTGGGCGCCGCAGATCCTCAAGCACCGTGGCGCGCGCACGCGGCCGGGCAAGTATTACGGCCCGTTCGCGTCGGTCTGGGCAGTCAATCGCACCATCACGGCGCTGCAGCGCGCATTTCTCCTGCGCTCGTGCTCGGATGGCTTCTTCGAAAGCCGGACGCGGCCGTGCCTGCTCTACCAGATCAAGCGCTGCTCCGGTCCTTGCACGCGCGAAATCGACTTCGCCGAATATTCCGAGCTGGTGCGCGAAGCCAACGACTTCCTGTCGGGCAAGAGCCGCGCCGTGAAGGAGGAACTCGCGCACGAGATGGAGGCGGCGTCCGGCACGCTCGATTTCGAGCGCGCCGCGATCTATCGCGACCGGCTTGCCGCGCTGTCGGCCGTGCAGGGCCACCAGGGCATCAATCCACGCAGTCTCGAGGAGGCCGATGTCTTTGCGGTTCACCAGGAGGGCGGCTTCAGTTGCGTCGAGGTGTTCTTCTTCCGCACCGGCCAGAACTGGGGCAACCGCGCCTACTTCCCGAAAGCGGACCGTTCGCTGCCGGCCGGCGAGGTCCTGGGCGCGTTTCTGGCGCAGTTCTATGACGACAAGCCGTGTCCGCGCTGCATCCTGCTGTCGCACGAGATCGAGGAACGCTGGCTGCTGGCCGAGGCGCTCAGCACCAGGACCGGCAGCAAGGTCGAGATCGGCGTGCCGCAGCGCGGCGAGCGCAAGGAACTGGTCGATCACGCGTTCGCCAACGCGCGCGAGGCGCTGGCGCGCAAGCTCGCGGATACCTCGTCGCAGCGGCGGTTGCTGGAAGCGCTCGCCGAAACTTTCGGGCTGTCACGTCCGCCCAGGCGCATCGAGGTGTACGACAACAGCCACATCCAGGGCTCGAACGCGGTCGGCGCCATGATCGTCGCGGGACCGGAGGGCTTCCAGAAGAACCAGTACCGCAAATTCAACATCCGCTCTGCCGACCTCGCGCCTGGCGACGACTTCGGCATGATGCGGGAAATGCTGACTCGCCGCTTCAAGCGGCTGATCGACGAGGCGCCGCGGGCGAATCGGAAATCACCGTCCGATGGGTTGGACCTTTCAGTGTGGGGATGGCCGTGCCGCGCACTCCGTCACCCTCTCCCCTTGTGGGAGAGGGTGGCGAGGACCGCAGGTCCGAGCCGGGTGAGGGGGCGGACGTGGCGGTCGGCATAGCTCTCGAAGCAAACCCCTCACCCGCCCTCGCTGCGCTCGGGAACCCTCTCCCGCAAGGGGAGAGGGTGACGGAGCCAGTGGAGAGGATGACGGAGCAAACGGAGGCAGTAAGCGAGCAAGCGGCGGATGGGCCGTCTCAACACGAGCACGCCGGTGAGCAAGACGAGAGCGATGAAGACGATGCGCTGTCACCCTGGCCCGATCTGGTGCTGATCGATGGCGGCCAGGGCCAACTCGGCACGACGCAGGAAACCCTGGCGGCGCTCGGCATTACCGATGTGCCGCTGGTCGCGATTGCCAAGGGCCCGGACCGCGATGCCGGGATGGAGACGTTCTTTGTCCCGGGCCGAGCCCCGTTCAAGCTGAAGCCTCGGGACCCGGTACTTTATTTCGTGCAGCGGTTGCGAGACGAGGCGCACCGTTTCGCGGTCGGTTCACACCGGATTCGGCGGCGGCGGGATATCCGGGAGGGCGGGCTGCAGGAGATCCCGGGTGTCGGTCCCACACGCAAGCGCGCGCTGTTGCATCACTTCGGAACCCTCAAGGCCATCGAGCGGGCGGCGCCCGCCGATCTCGCCAAGGTTCCCGGCATCAGCGCGGAAACGGCGCGGAAGATCTATGAATTCTTCCATGAGGGCGCCGGCCAGCGGGGCACGGCGTTGCGCGACTGACGCCCGGCCCCCATCTGCGGAGAAGCTTCACTGTCACGAAGGCGTGGCAAGATTGCATTAATGTGGCCGGCCGGTTCTGTGATGCGCTGTTCTGCTCAAGTTTTTGTGCGAGATCACTGGGGATGGACCACCGGCTTTCCTTTTGACGCCGCCGCAGGAAGGGTATTGTCTCGGGCCATGAAAGCCATCGCCTCGCGGCCAGTTGCATCGCGGACGCTCGCGCTTCCGAACCTGTTGACCTATTCGCGCATCGTGGCGGTCCCGCTGGTGGTCGGCTGCCTGTATTGGCAGTCCATTCTCGGCGGCCCATTGTGGCTGCGCTGGGTGGCGCTGTTCATTTTCATATCCGCCGGCGTGACCGATTTCCTGGACGGCTATCTGGCCCGCAAATGGGGTGAGCAGTCGACCTTCGGCCGGATGCTCGATCCGATTGCCGACAAGCTGCTGGTTTCATCGTGCCTGCTGATGCTGGCGGCCGACGGTACCATCCGCGGCTGGTCGCTGTGGGCCGCCATCGTGATCCTCTGCCGGGAGATTCTGGTGTCCGGTCTGCGGGAATATCTCGCCGAACTGCGCGTCAGTGTGCCGGTGACCCAACTCGCCAAATGGAAGACCACGCTGCAACTCGTCGCGGTCGGTTTTCTGGTCGCGGGCGAGGCCGGCGATGCGGTCGTGCCGGTCGTGACGCCGATCGGACTGACGCTGCTCTGGTTCTCGGCATTGCTGACGCTGTACACCGGCTGGGATTATTTCCGGGCCGGTGCGCGTCACCTGATCGAGGATTGAGCGGTGAAGCTGCGCTATTTTGCCTGGGTGCGCGAGCGCATCGGCAAGCCCGAGGAAGACATCGAGCTGCCGGCGACCGTTGCGACCATCGCGGACCTGATGAGCTTTCTCGCGCAGCGCGGTGAAGAGTACGCGCATGCGTTCGAGAATCCGAAGGTGATCCGGGCCGCCGTGGATCGGACCCACGTCCGGGCGGATCGCCCAATCGCGGGCGCGCGCGAGATCGCGTTTTTCCCCCCGATGACGGGAGGGTAACCGCTTCGCGCTGCGACGCGGTGGAGCCGAACCGGATGATCCCCTGTATCCGCCTGCAGACCGAGCCGTTCGACGCTGCGCGCGAAGCCGCCACGCTCACCCATGGCCGCACCGATATCGGCGCAGTCGTCACCTTCACGGGCATCTGCCGCGGCGACGAAGCGAGCCGCCCGCTTGCCGCCATGACGCTCGAGCATTTTCCCGAAATGGCTGAGGCGGAGATCGCCCGTCATGTGGAGGACGCGCAGCAGCGCTGGCCGCTGCTCGGCGTCACCGTGATCCACCGTTACGGCCGGCTCACGCCGGGGGAGCAGATCGTCCTCGTCGTCACCGCCGCGTCGCATCGGCACGAGGCGTTCGCGGCGGCCGAGTTCCTGATGGACTTCCTCAAGACGCGCGCACCGTTCTGGAAGCAGGTGGAATATGCCGACGGTGCGCGATGGGTCGACGCCAAGGCGACTGACGATGCGCTCGCAGCCCGCTGGGACGTGTCGTCCCCCGCGGGCCGCGCCGCTGAATAACCGCGCCGTAAGGCGCGGCGACGGCCGTCAGGCGGCACAGGCGCAAGGCGCCTGTGCATTCGGCTCCAACCCCGCGCGTTTGAGCGTCTTGGCGACGCCGGCGAGCATGGCGGCGAGTTCGCGCGGGTTGACGCGATCGGCAGCCATGGCAAGTCTGCACCATCGGGTCCGACAGGACGTTGGTGAGCGTGAGCTCTTGCTGCGGTCGGTTCATCTCACTCTCCCCTTGAGATGTGAATGCGAATGAGCTGCCGCTACACCAGGGCCGGATAGTCGATGTAGCCCTTCTCCTCGCCGGCGTAGAACGTGGCCTGATCCGGCGCATTGAGCGATCCGTTGTTCCGGTAGCGTGCCGGGAGGTCCGGATTCGCGAGGAACGGCACACCGAACGCGACCAGGTCAGCTTCGCCGCGCGCGATCGCCGCGTTGCCGGAACGCGCGTCGTAGCCGCCGTTCACCATCACGGCGCCGCTGAAGATGTCGCGCAGGATCGGGGTGACCCGAACGGTACCGGCCGGCGCCGCCATCGGACCGGCAATCGCTTCGCCGATGTGAATGTAGCCGACCTTCAGGCGGTCCAGTTCCTGAACCAGGTACGAGAACGTCCCGACCGGATTGGAGTCCGACATCGAATAGCCGGCGAAGTGCGGCGAGAGCTTGTAGCCGACGCGGTCCGCACCCCACACCGCGATCACCGCCTCGGTGATTTCGAGCGGGAAGCGGGCACGGTTCGCAATGCTGCCGCCGTAAGCATCGGTACGGCGGTTGGCGCTGTCGCGCAGAAACTGATCGAGCAGATAGCCGTTGGCGCCGTGCAGTTCGATGCCGTCGAAGCCGGCGACCTTGGCGTTCTCGGCCGCGGTTTGGAATTGCGCGACGATGCCGGGCAGTTCACCGAGTTCGAGCGCGCGTGGCGTCTCGATCTTGACCTTGCCGTTGTGGGTGAAGGCTTCGCCTTCGACCGGGAGCGCCGACGGGGCGACCGGCAATTTGCCGTTGTGAAAGTCCGGATGCGAGACGCGCCCGACGTGCCAGAGCTGCGCGAAGATGCGGCCGCCTGCCTTGTGAACGGCGTCGGTGACCTGTCGCCAGCCCGCGACCTGGGCCGGCGAGTGCATGCCCGGGGTGCGGATGTAGCCGATGCCTTGCGGGCTCACCTGGGTCGCCTCGGTGATCAGGAGACCGGCGGAGGCGCGCTGGGCGTAATACGTCGCGGCCAGCGGATTCGGAACGTTGCCCTCGATCGCCCTGCTGCGGGTCATCGGCGACAGGACCAGCCGGTTCTTGAGTTCGAGACCACCCAGCCGGTACGGCGTGAAAAGCTGTTCGGTGGTGGGGGCAGGCCGGGCGGCGGTTTGGTCGCGGGCGGTGCTGGCTTCGACGGCAGTGGACATGACGGGCTCCTGAGTGGTGCGGAAGGACAAACTTCGTGACTGTCGTTCGGTCTTGTGGTACTGACCGGTAACACTACATGATAGGTACTGACCGGTAACACCCCTGTCAAGCAGAAATCCGTCATGACCGCCAAATCAGTCGTAACCCACGAAAAAGACGATCGAATTCCTCCGCGCGAACGGCTGCTCGCCGTCGCGGCTGATTTGTTTTACCGGCAAGGAATCCGGGCGGTGGGGGTCGAGGCGATCGCCGAGGCCGCTGGCACCAACAAGATGACGCTCTATCGCCATTTCTCGTCCAAGGACGAATTGGTGGCGGAATACCTGCGGCAGTCGGCGAAATGCGCCGATGCCTGCTGGGACAAGTTCGAGCGGACCTATCCTGGCGATGCGTTGGCGCAGCTTCGCGCCTGGCTCAAGGAAATGGCCGAGCACGTTGTAAGCGCCGACGAGCGCGGCTGCCCACTGGCGAACGCGGCGGTCGAGCTACCGGAAAAAGGTCACCCGGCGCGGCGGGTCATCGAAGAGTCCAAGGCCGCGCTGCGGTCCCGGCTGGTCCGGCTTTGCGCGGCGGCCGGGCTCAGCGAGCCGGAACTGCTGGCGGACGAATTGCACCTGCTGCTGGAGGGCGCCCGCGTGTCGGCGCAGAGCGTCGGATCGGACGGCCTCGGCGCCCGCCTCATCCGCATGAGCGAGGCGATGATCGCGTCGCACCAGCCGCGGCCTTGAAGCGCGTCTATTTGAGATTGGCGCGCATCTGTGTGCGCGGCAGCATGATCGCGCGACGATCGCGGTGCGCTCCCCTCCCCACAAGGGGGAGGGTAAAGGTTGGCTATGACTAAGCCGCCGCGGCCTTGCCCTTGGGCTGCACCTCGGCGCTGTAGTCGTCCTGAAGCTGGTGCGTGATCGCGCTCGGCGTGAATTTCCACTGGGCGATCTCCGACACCGCGGTCACCTCGGCCGCCGTCCCGGTGATGAAACATTCCGAGAAGCCGGAAAGCTCATCCGGCATGATGCGGCGTTCGATCACCTCGATGCCGCGCCGCTTGGCGAGTTCGATCGCGGTCTTGCGCGTGATGCCGGAGAGGAAACAGTCGGCGATCGGCGTGTGGATCTTGCCGTCCTGGATGAAAAAGATGTTGGCGCCGGTGCACTCCGCGACGCGGCCCTGCCAATCCAGCATCATGGCGTCCGCATAGCCTTTGCGCTCGGCCTTGTGCTTGGAGATCGTGCAGATGGCGTAGAGGCCCGAGGCCTTGGCCATCGCCGGCGCGGTCTTCGGGTCCGGCCGGCGGTAGTCGGCGAGGTCGAGCTTGATGCCCTTGAGCCGTTGCTCCGGATCGAAGTAGCTCGGCCATTCCCAGTTCGCGATCGCCAGGTGGATCGTGTTGTTCATCGCGGTCACGCCCAACTGCTCGGAGCCGCGCCAGGCAATGGCGCGGATGTAGCAGTCCGCCTTGCCGTTCTTCTCGACCACAAGGCGCTTGGCGGCGTCGATGTCGGCGACCGAATAGGGAATCTCGAAATCGAGAATATTGCCGGAGCGCTTGAGCCGTTCGGAGTGCTCGCTGCACTTGAAAATCTCGCCCGAATACGCCCGCTCGCCTTCGAACACTGCGCTGGCGTAGTGCAGTCCGTGGGTCAGCACGCTGATCTTGGCATCCGACGTGGGAACCAGCTTGCCGTCGAACCAGATGAGGTCCGAACGCTGATCGAAGGGCACAGCCATGTCTTCCTCCTCAAATCCGGACCCGCCGGCGTCGTTATCATGCGGAACGCTTTTGCGTCTCGTGCCAAGTCCCGGTATTGTTTTCGCGGCCCATGAGAGCGTGCTTGCGCCTCAGGTGCAATCTAGCTGGGCAGGCGCCGCCAGCACGTTCCTTTCGTTGCAGCGGTCATTGGGATAACAATCTGACCGAAATATGTCAATATGGCTGACCTAACTGTTCCCATCGCCTCGGACCGGCCGCCCGCGGGCGGAGAGCGCAGTGGGCGCGGCACCGAGCCGGCGTGGGACGTCATCGAGCTGCTGTTCTTCGCCTATCGCGACTTCATCGGCGATCCCGACGACGTGCTGTCGAAATTCGGATTCGGGCGCGCGCACCATCGCGTGCTGCACTTCGTCAACCGCAATCCCGGCATGAAGGTGGCCGAGCTCCTCGACATCCTGAAGATCACCAAGCAGTCGCTTGGGCGCGTGCTGAAACAGCTGATCGACCAGGGCTACGTCCTGCAGAAGGAGGGCGCGAACGATCGCCGCCAGCGCCTGCTCTATGTCACGCCGAAGGGCGAGACCCTGGCGATGAAGCTTGCCGGCCTGCAGACCGTCCGCATCACGCGCGCGCTGTCCGAGCTCGGCCCGGCGCCCACGAGGCGGCCTGCCAGTTCCTGACCGCGATGATCAATCCCGAACAGCGCGACAGCCTGCTGCGGTTCATTGCGCGCGCGGACCCGCGCCAGGCGTTCGCGCAGCTAACGGAGGATGCATGCCGGCCGGCAAGCTCGACTCCGCCGCACCTCCGGACGATGCGCCGCATCTGCTGCTGGTGGACGACGATCGCCGCATCCGTGACCTGCTGTCGCGCTTCCTGCGGGCGAAGGCTATCGTGTCACCACCGCGCAGACGGCTGCGGACGCGCGAGCCAAACTCGAGGGGCTCCGCTTCGATCTGCTGATCCTCGACGTCATGATGCCGGGCGAGACCGGGTTCGAGCTCGCGCGTCACCTGCGCTCCTCGTCCAACGTCCCGATCGTGATGCTGACCGCGCGGGACGAGGCGCGGAGCCGCATCGAGGGGCTTTCGATCGGCGCCGACGACTACGTCGGCAAGCCTTTTGAACCGCGTGAGTTGTCGTTGCGGATCGCCAACATCCTCAAGCGGACGCGGCCGGCCGCCGCCGCGGCCGTCGAAATGGTGTGCTTCGGCGAATTCGTCTTCCACGTCGCGCGCGGCGAACTCAAGCGCGGCGAAGAGGTGATCCATCTCACCGATCGCGAACGCGACATGCTCCGCCTGCTGGCCGCGACGCCGGGCGAGACCGTGCCGCGGCTCGCGCTTGCCGGCAACAGCGGCGGAACCGGCGAACGCGCCGTCGACGTGCAGGTCAACCGTCTGCGCCGCAAGATCGAACACGACCCCGCCAATCCTCTGCTGGTGCAGACCGTGCGCGGGATCGGTTACCGGCTGGTGACATCGCCATGACGACGCTCGACGTCGGAATTGCAGCGCTGCGCACGGCCGCCGGCCGCGTCTACGACATCTACGACCGCTTTGGCTTGTGATCAAAGGCTTCCTGCCGAAGGGGCTCTACCAGCGCGCGCTGCTGATCATCATCATGCCGATGGTCGTGCTGCAATCGGTGGTCGCCTACGTCTTTCTGGAGCGGCACTACAACCTGGTCACCCAGCGCCTGTCGGCCGGCGTGGTGGCGGACGTCGCGACGCTGATCGACGTGTACAAGACCTATCCGCAAGGCGCCGACAGTGCGCAGCTTCGGCGAATCGCCCAGGAAAAGCTCGGGCTGGTGGTCGACTTCCTGCCGGTGAACGACCTGCCGCCGCCGGGGCCGAAGCCGTTTTTCTCGCTGATCGATCAGGCGCTGTCGGAGGAAATCCGCAAGCAGATCGCCCGGCCGTTCTGGATCGATACCGTCGGCCGCTCGGCGCTGGTGGAGATCCGCATCAAGCTCGACAACGCGGTGATCCGCGTGTTCGCGCCACGCAGCGCCGCCTATGCGTCCAACTCACACATCTTCCTCGGCTGGATGGTCGGCACCTCGCTGGTGCTGATCACCGTCGCGGTGATGTTCCTGCGCAACCAGATCCGCCCGATCCTGCGGCTTGCCGATGCGGCCGAAAGCTTCGGCAAGGGACGCGAGGTGCCGAACTTCCGCCCGCGCGGCGCGCGCGAGGTTCGCCGCGCCGCCTTCGCCTTCCTGGAAATGAAAAGCCGGATCGAGCGCAGCATCGAGCAGCGCACCGCCATGCTGGCCGGCGTGTCGCACGATCTGCGCACCATCCTCACCCGCTTCAAGCTCGAACTGGCGCTGCTCGGCGAAGCGCCCGAGATCGAGGCGATGAAGAAAGACGTCGACGAGATGGCCCGCATGCTCGAGGCCTACCTGGCATTCGCGCGCGGGGAATTCGGGCGAGCAGTCGGCGCCGACCGACATGGCGGCATTCCTCGACGAACTGAAGGCCGACGCGGAACGCAACGGCCACAGGACCAACGTGGCATTTCATGGCCATCCGATCGTCACCGTGCGGCCGAATGCCTTCAAGCGCTGTCTCGACAATCTCGTGTCGAATGCGGCGCGGCATGCGCGCTCGATCTCCATCACCGGACACCGCGATCATCGCTGGCTCAACATGACGGTCGACGACGATGGGCCGGGCATCCCCCAACACATGCGCGAGGAGGTGTTCAAGCCGTTCCTGCGCCTCGACGACGCGCGCAACCAGGACGAGGGCGGGACCGGTCTCGGGCTCGCCATCGCGCGCGACATCGCGCGCTCGCACGGCGGCGACATCACGTTGTCGGATTCGCCGCTCGGTGGATTGCGCGCGACCGTGCGGGTGCCGGTTTAGGTCAGTCTGGGATGTGCGCGACGCGTGCCGCGCTTCACCCTCCCCCTTGTGGGAAGGGTCGCCTGTCGCGCGAAGCGTGGCAGGCGGGGTGGGGTCTCGTTGCTGGCCCGCATGCCTCGAACAATACCCCACCCCCCAACCCCTCCCCACAAGGGGGAGGGAAGTTCACCGCGTTCGTCGCGCGTCACGTCTCCTTCGTCGCAACAAAACGGCGCGAACGGAAATAAGCGGGATTAGGCGCGCTAAGCGCTAAGCGGCGACGCTTTCGTCATCGTAGTCGTCGCGACGGCGCCGGCGCGGACGAACGCGTGCGAGACAGGCAGGGATGCGGCAGACGCCGTCGAGCACGCCCGACCAGACCTGACCGCGCGCCAGCGCGCGGTCGAGCGCCGCCATGGTGCGGGCCAGTCCCTCGTCATCGTCATTGACCCAGATGCGCAGCACGGTGGCAAACAGCATGGCCAGTGCCCTGCGCGCGCATCATGCCCTTCGGGCCGGACGCGCCGATGTCGGCCGCGGTCAGCATCCATTGTTGCGAGCGCACGGCAAGCGCGTTCAACGCCAGCGCCAGGCCGGGATTGCACATCGCCGACTGCGCGAGCGAACGGATCGCGGCGCGGTGCGGGGCGAGCACTTCGAGCCGCCGCATCAAGACGTCGAACAACCGTTCGCGCGGCGGTTCGTCCGCCAGATCAGCCGTTTCTCCCGCGAGCACCGCCTGATCGACGGCCTTCATGTGCGCAGCCAGGATCGCGATCGTCGAGCCGAACATGTTGCGCAGGTCGGAAAGCGTCATACCGGCGCGCGCGGCGATCTCGCTCAGCCCAATTCGTTCGATGGGCTTCTCGGCCAGTAGTCCCATGAACGCATCGATCACCTGCTCGCGATCGGACATGGCGTGCGGGGGCTCGCTCGCCGGTGCGGTCGGAATGGGGCGGGCGGCTTTGCGGGCTGATTTGCGGGCCATGATCTCACTCCTCGGCGGGACCGATCGATTGAATCTAGGCTTCTCGCTCAGACCATTCCAGTGGCTTGCGTGAATAAGGAGACGGCGCGTTCGGACCCCCGAGCGATCTGCAAGCCTCTCCGGCTAATCGGCATTTGACTTGACTTCGCGGGGGCACTGCCCGCATCACGCAGCGGAACTTCGCGGAACCAAGCCATGCCGCTGCTCGCCATTCCGTTTCCCGCCTTCGACCCAGTGCTGATCAGCTTCGGGCCGATTGCTATTCGATGGTATGCGCTGGCCTACATCGTCGGGATTCTGCTGGGCTGGCTTTACGCGCGCACGCTGATCAAAGCGGAGAGACTGTGGGGCGGTCCGGCGCCGCTGACGGTCGACGACTTCGACGACTTCGTCCTGTGGGTGACGCTGGGCATCATTCTCGGGGGCCGCGCTGGATATGTGCTGTTCTACAACCTGCCCTATTTTGTCGAGAACCCGCTCGAGGTCTTCCAACTCTGGAAGGGCGGCATGTCGTTTCACGGCGGCTTTATCGGCTGCCTGGTGGTGATCTTTCTGTTTGCGCGGTTTCGGCACATCTCGTTTCTTTCGCTCGGGGACCTGACGTGCGCGGCGGCGACGATCGGGCTGTTTCTCGGCCGCATCGCCAATTTCATCAATGGCGAACTGTGGGGCCGGCCAACCGATGTGCCATGGGCCATGGTATTCCCCAACGGCGGGCCGGAGCCGCGCCATCCCAGTCAGCTTTATGAGGCCACTCTCGAAGGGCTGGTTCTCTTCGTCGTCCTTGCGCTGCTCATTCGCGCCGGGGCGCTCAAGCGGCCCGGCTTCATCACCGGATCGTTTGCGCTGGGCTACGGGATTGCGCGCTCGATCTGCGAATTCTTCCGCGAGCCGGACGCGCAACTCGGGTTCCTGTGGGGCGGGCTTACCATGGGCATGCTGTTGTCGGTGCCATTGATGCTCATCGGCATCGGCTTCATTGTCGTGGCGATGCGAAATAAGCGGGCTCAGCAGACCTGATGACCGAGGGACCGTCACCGCTCGACGCGGAAATCCGCCGGCGCATCGCGCAGGCCGGGCCCATGCCGGTCGCGCAGTACATGGAACTGTGCCTGACCCATCCGGAGCACGGCTACTACATTACGCGCGACCCGCTGGGATCATCCGGCGACTTCACGACGTCGCCCGAGATCAGCCAGATGTTCGGCGAGTTGATCGGCATCTGGACGGCGGCGGCGTGGCGCACGATGGGCTCGCCGGAAAATGTCCGGCTGGTGGAATTGGGGCCAGGGCGAGGGACATTGATGCTCGACGCCTTGCGGGCCGCCAAGGTGCTGCCGGAATTCCGCGCGGCGGTGGTGGCCCACATGATCGAGGTCAGTCCGGTGCTGGAGACGCTGCAGCGTCTGGCGTTGGGCGCTTGCGACATTCCGGTCTCGTGGCACAAGTCGCTCAACGAGGTTCCCGACGGGCCGCTGATTGTCGTCGCCAACGAATTCTTCGACGCCTTGCCGGTACATCAGGCGGTGATGTGCGCCGACGGCTGGCACGAGCGGGTCATTAAGGTCGGCGAGGACGACAGGCTGCATTTCAGCATTGCCCGCGATCCCATCCCGCTGTTCGACGAATTCCTGCCGGAGGACATGCGTCCGGCACGAATTGGCGAGATCTTCGAATGGCGCGCCGATCAGGTGGCCTTGGAACTGAGCCGGCGGATCGTCCAGGCGGATGGCGTCGCGCTGATCATTGATTACGGCCACGTCAAAAGCTCGATCGGTGACACGCTGCAGGCCATCGGCGCGCATCAGTTCGCCGATCCGCTGTCGGCGCCGGGCCGCGTCGACCTGACCGCCCATGTGGATTTCGAAGCGCTTGCCCGCGCCGCCGAAAGCATGCGCGCGCTCGCGCATGGTCCGATCGAGCAGGGTGAATTCCTGCACCGCCTTGGGGTCGAGCAGCGCGCAGCAGCGCTCAAGACCGGGGCGCCGCACGATCAGGCGGTCGAGATTCAGTCGGCGCTGGTGCGGTTGACCAGCACGGAGACCACCGGCATGGGACGGATGATCAAGGCGCTGGCGTTGTCCGCGCCGAAGCTTGGCCCGTTGCCGGGGTTCGAGACGTAGCGCCCCGAACCCGAAGTTCGCGCACATCGTGCGGCAAAATCCGTTCGCGAACTTCGGGTTCAAAAGGGGCACTAAAATCATAGAGTTGCTAGTGGTCCTTGGATTCCGAAGTTCGCAAACGAGGGTGCCACACAAATGATGCGAACTTCGGAATCGGACCACTAGGGCGCCCGTATGCTCCAGTCCCCCGCGCTGTCCGAATTGTCCGGCATTCGCCATGCCTTCTTCACGCGCGATGGCGGCGTGTCCGAGGGGCTATACAGCACGCTCAACGGCGGAACCGGTTCGAATGACGTGCCCGCCAAGGTGGTCGAGAACCGCGCCCGGATGGCGGCGATCCTCGGCGTCACGGGCGAGCGCTTTCTGACCGCCTATCAGATTCATTCGCCCGACGTCGTCACCATCGAGCGGCCGTGGCCGCCGCAGGAGCGGCCGCGGGCCGACGCGATCGTGACCAGGACCAAAGGTCTAGGTGTCGGCGTGACGACGGCCGACTGCGGGCCGGTGCTGTTCGCGGACGGCGAAGCCGGTGTGATCGGCGCGGCGCATGCCGGCTGGCGGGGCGCTTTCACCGGCGTGCTGGAAGCGACCGTCGCCGCCATGGAGGCGTGCGGCGCCAGTCGTGCGCGTATCGTCGCGGTGCTGGGGCCTACCATCCGGCAGCCGAACTATGAGGTCGGGCCGGAGTTCGTTTCGCGCTTTGAGGCGGCGGGTGCCGAGAACCGGCGCTTCTTCCAGCCGTCGCTGCGTGCCGACCACGCCATGTTCGATTTGCCTGGCTTCATCGTGGCGCGGCTGCACCAGGCCGGCATCGGCCGGATCGAAGATGTCGGCTGCTGCACCTACGCCGATCCCGCGCGCTTCTTCAGTTATCGCCGTTCGACGCATGTCCGCGAGCCTGATTATGGCCGGCATGTGAACGCGATCGCGCTCGTTTAGGCTGTCTCGCGAGCCGGAATCTAGCCGGCCGTTGTGGCTTCCGCGCCATAGGCGGTCCGGGGAAACGGCGGTAAACATTAACCATGAAATCCGGGGTCGGGGGGCACCGGGGCGCGCGTGTCAAAACGCCGGGGCGGGGGAGTCGATGCAGAGCGGATCCGACCGTCCAGTCGCGGGCGCGCGCTGGGCCGGCATAAATCGCCGCTGTGGACGTCTGTTCGTCCTCCTGCTGGGCCTCATGGTCTCCGCCTGCAGCAATATTGGCCAGATCGGCAACCTGAGCCCGCTCGGCAACCTCAGCCAGCTCGGCAGTTCGAGCGAGGCGTCGCGCGTCTCGGTGGCATTCGAATCGGTCGATGGCCTGCCGCCGGCGGTTCGTGAGCGGTTCATGCGCGCCTTGAAGGACGAGGCCGGCTCGCGGCAGATCGCCGTGGTCGCCTCGGCGGACGCCGGCTATCGGCTGCGGGGCTATCTCGCCGCGCATCCCGAAGGCGGGGCGACGGCGATTTCGTGGGCGTGGGACGTTTACGACTCGGGGCAGCGCCGGGCGTTCCGGCTCAAGGGCGACGACAAGGCCACCGGTACGGTCGGCTGGGCCACTGCCGATGATCAGGTCCTGCGGCGCATCGCGGGTAGCGCGCTCGACCAACTCGCCGGCTTTGCGGCGTCGCCGCGCCAGGCGGCGGCCGCCGTCACCGAGGCCGCACCGCCGCCTGAGGAAAGGCGCGGTTCGACGCTGGCCTGGCTCGATGACTGGGCGCCCGAAACCGCCGGAATCTTCCGCATTTTCCGCACCGACGAGGCGAAGACCGAGGTCGCGGCGGTGCCCGATCAGCCTCAGAACGGCAGCGTGCCGATGCCGCGCGGCCGGCCTGGCACGGATTTGGCGCCCACCCGGGTGCTCGCCTACGCGGCCGCCGGCAATTGACCTTCCGCAAAGACACCGTTTGAAAATCCGGGACAACACGGCACTCGTATTGCCAGCCGCGGCGCCTCCTTGTTATCAGGGCGCCGCGCGCGCCTTCATTCACCGCAAGGGGCTTGTGCGCGCGGGAATCGCGAGCGGCCCCTGTCCAAATTGGTGTTGATGCGTTGTTTATGCCGGGAAAAGCTCTGGAGGCAGTAATGGCGGCCAAGAACGGAGCGATCAAGCTCGTCGCCGGCAACTCCAATCCCGCCCTGGCCGATGCGATTGCCGCCTACCTCAAGACCCCGATGACCAAGGCGGTGGTCCGGCGCTTCGCCGACATGGAGATCTTCGTCGAGATTCAGGAAAACGTCCGTGGCGCCGACGTCTTCGTGCTCCAGTCGACCTCGTATCCGGCGAACGATCACCTGATGGAGTTGTTGATCATCATCGATGCGCTGCGCCGCGCCTCGTCGCGGCGCATCACCGCGGTGCTGCCTTATTTCGGTTATGCCCGGCAGGACCGGAAACCCGGACCGCGCACGCCGATCTCCGCCAAGCTGGTCGCCAACCTGATCACCCATGCGGGCGCCGACCGGGTCATGACGCTCGATCTGCACGCCGGCCAGATCCAGGGCTTCTTCGACATTCCGACCGACAATCTCTACGCCTCGCCGATGATGGTGCGCGACGTCAAGGAGCACTTCGACCTCGCCAAGCTCGCGATCGTGTCGCCCGACGTCGGCGGCGTCGCGCGCGCGCGCGGGCTCGCCAAGCGCATCAACGCGCCGCTCGCCATCGTCGACAAGCGCCGCGAGCGCGCCGGCGAGTCGGAGGTCATGAATGTCATCGGCGATGTCGAAGGCCGCATCTGCCTGCTGGTCGACGACATCATCGATTCCGGCGGTACCCTGGTGAACGCCGCCGATGCGCTGCTCGCCCAGGGCGCGGTCGAGGTCTCTGCCTACATCACGCACGGTGTGCTCTCGGGCGGCGCCGTCGCCCGGATCACCGGCTCGCGCCTGAAGGAACTCGTCATCACCGACTCGATCCAGCCGACCCAGGCCGTCCGGGTGGCGCACAACATCCGGGTGATGTCGGTTGCGACGTTGATCGGCGAGGCGATCGGGCGAACCGCCGCCGAGGAATCGGTCTCCAGCCTGTTCAACGACTGAGTCATTTGCGTGCGTCCGGCGCTCGGCGCGCGCTCTGCGAGTCCTCAACCTGTGGACAATCAACTCGCGGCTCGCGGATATCCACCGAACGTTAACCGGACCTCCGCTTAATTGGACTTTAGCCGCCGGAATCAACGCCTTATATTCGACTCGCAAGTGATTCGCCCCGGAGCGGTTGATCAGCTCCACCGGGGACCGCGTCAGACGAGGCGTGGTGTGCGCGTGCAGTGTCGTGGGCGCATTCCATTCCCGGCGGCAGGGTGGAGACGGCATGTCCCTCATCGATATCAACGAGCAATCTCGCGGCAATCCGCTTGAAGTGGTGGAGCGCGTCGCATCGACCAACGACTGGTCGTTCGAGCGAGCCGGCGAGGACGAGATCACCATCCTGGTCCGCGGGAAGTGGAGCGACTACCAGGTCTCCTTCACCTGGATGTTCGACATCGAAGCCTTGCATCTCGCCTGTGCGTTCGAGCTCAAGGTGCCTGAACGCCTGCGCGGTGAGGTGCAGCAACTCATCTCGATGATCAACGAGCAGATGTGGGTCGGGCATTTCGACCTGTGGACCCAGGAAGGGATTGTGATGTACCGCCACGCCCTGGTGCTGGCGGGCGGCGTCGAGGCGTCCGGGCGGCAGTGCGAAGCCCTGCTCGGAACCGCGCTGGATGCCTGCGAACGCTACTTCCCGGCGTTCCAGTTCGTCGTGTGGGCCGGCAAGAGCCCGCGCGAAGCGCTCGACGCCACGATGTTCGAGACCCAGGGCCAAGCGTAGCTCCGTCGTCTTGCACGCGAACGCGCATAGGCAAGGCCGATAAGAAATGGATCGAGGCACGTTCGTACAACGAACTCGGTGAACTCCCCCTCCCCCTTGTGGGGAGGGGTTGGGGGCGGGGGCTTTCTGCCTTCAATGTGCGCAGCGACAAGCGACAAGACCCCACCCCGCCTGCCACGCTTCGCGCGGCCGGCGACCCTCCCCACAAGGGGGAGGGTAAGGCACGCCTGCGTTCAGTGGGCTCAACTTAGCGCCAAAGCGCGAAAGCGGGCATCCAGTCAGCCGCGACGGTTTGCCAAAGTTGGACCACAGTGATTACTGGATCGTCCGCTTGCGCGGATGAGACAGCGAGACTCGTGTCATGACGACTTCCAATGCGAAATCTCCCGCGTCGCTTGCCGGTTTCACCGGGACGCTTCTCTTGGTCGGAGCGGGCAAGATGGGCGGCGCGATGCTGGAGGGCTGGCTCGCGCTCGGCATGGCGGCAAAGAGCATCGCTGTGATCGAACCCCAGCCGGCCGGCGATATTGCCGCGCTGACGTCCCGCGGCCTGCGCCTCAACCCCACGGCCGGCGACATAGGCGAGGTGTCAGCCTTGGTGATCGCCATCAAGCCGCAGATGGCCCCCGACGTAATGCCGTCTTTAAATCGCTACGTCGGTGCATCGACGGCGGTGGTCTCGATCATGGCGGGCCGCACCTTGAGCTTTCTGGAGCAGGCATTGCCACCTGCCGCGGTGATCCGCGCGATGCCGAACACGCCGGCCGCGATCGGCCGCGGCATCACGGTCGCGGTGCCAAATCCACGGGTTTCCTCGCAGCAGCGTGCGCTGGTCGACGCCCTGTTGTCGGCGGTCGGCAGCGTTGAGTGGGTCGACGACGAGGCCCTGATGGACGCGGTGACGGCGCTATCGGGTTCTGGGCCGGCCTATGTTTTTCTCCTGGCGGAAGCCATGGCACGGGCCGGAGCCGCGGCAGGGTTGCCCGCTGAACTGGCCGACCGGCTGGCGCGCGCGACCGTTGCGGGTTCGGGTGAACTCCTGGCCCGTTCACCGCTTGCGGCGGCAACGTTGCGGCAGAACGTCACTTCACCCGGCGGTACGACGGCGGCTGCCCTCGACGTGTTGATGGGCAAGGATGGGCTGGAGCATCTGATGGTCGAAGCCATCGCGGCCGCGGCCAGGCGTTCGCGCGAACTCGCCGGTTGAAGCTTCGCCCACTGGGCGCGGCAAGGGTAAGCGGCGTAGCAGCGTCCCTATGGATAGGATTGCGATCTTGCCGTATGCCTCCAGGCGATCCGTGCGGATGTGGAGGTGAGGGGCCGCATCGTTCTTGCGGCCGACCGAAAATGCGGACTTCTGAAGCAAAGCCACGCTAGATTGAGGAGTTGCTAGCGTCCTTCGATTCCGGCGTTCGCAAACGAAGGCGCCGGAGAACGATCCGAAACAATCGGGACACGAGCTAGGGGGGCCGTTTCGGCATGGTCCGCGTCAAGAACCCACAGGATTTCTGGGCTGGAATTCTCTTCGTCGTGTTTGGTGGTCTGGCGCTCTGGCTCGGCCGAAATTATGCGATCGGAACCCTGAGCAAGATCGGGCCTGGCTTTCTGCCGGTCGTATTGAGTGTCGGCCTGCTTAGTGTCGGGGGCGTGCTAGCGCTGCGCGCGCTCGCGATCGAAGGACCTCCGATCGAAAAGAGTCAGGTGTTGCCGCAGTTCTTTATCCTCGCGGCGATCGCGGTGTTTGCATTCGGAATTGAAAGCCTGGGACTTGCGCTCACCGTCATGGCGGTCGCCATCACGGCGTCGTTCGCGCGACGCGGCATGAATTGGCGCGAAACGATCGCACTCGCGATCGGGCTCGCGGTGCTTTGCGTCCTCCTGTTTGTTCAACTGCTCGGACAGCCGTTCATGGTCTGGCCGTTCTGATGGACATTTTCGCAAATCTCGCGACCGGCTTTGGCGCGGCGGCGACCCCGATCAATTTGGGATTCTGTCTGTTCGGCTGCCTGGTTGGAACGCTGATCGGCGTGTTGCCCGGCATCGGTCCGATCGCCACCATCGCGATGCTGTTGCCGGTGACGTTCGGACTGAGCCCGCTCGGCGCCTTGATCATGCTGGCGGGCATCTACTACGGCGCGCAATATGGCGGCTCGACCACGGCGATCCTGGTGAATCTCCCGGGCGAATCGTCCTCCGTCATCACCTGCATCGACGGCTACCAGATGGCGCGCAACGGACGCGCGGGCGCCGCGCTCACCATCGCGGCCGTCGGCTCGTTCTTCGCAGGATGCGTCGGCACGCTTCTGATCGCGGCCTTCGCACCGGTGCTCGCGGCGTTCGCGGTGAAATTCCGCTCGCCGGAATATTTCGCGCTGATGCTGTTCGGCCTGATCGCGGCGGTGATCCTGGCGCACGGCTCGGTGATCAAGGCGGTCGGCATGGTGCTGCTCGGGTCTGCTGGTCGGCCTGATCGGCACCGAATCGCAGAGTGCGACGTCGCGCTTCACCTTCGGCGTGTCGGAACTCTACGATGGAGTCGATTTCGTCCCGCTCGCCATGGGCCTGTTCGGGCTTGCCGAGATCATGAGCAATCTCGATCGCACCCGCGACGAGCGCACTGTGGCCTCGCGGATATCGAGCCTGTGGCCGACGGGGCTCGAGGTCCGCCGCGCGGTGCCGGCGGCTCTGCGGGGCACCGCGCTCGGCGCTTTTCTTGGCATCCTGCCGGGCGGCGGCGCGGTGCTGGCGTCGTTTGCCGCCTACACGCTGGAGAAAAAGATTTCGCGCAATCCGGAGCAGTTCGGCAAAGGCGCGGTCGAAGGCGTCGCGGCGCCGGAAGCCGCCAACAACGCCGGCGCGCAGACCTCGTTCATCCCGCTGCTGACGCTCGGCATCCCTTCCAACCCGGTCATGGCGCTGATGATGGGTGCGATGCTGATCCAGGGCATCGCGCCCGGCACCGCGATCCTCACCGAGCGGCCCGAACTGTTCTGGGGGATGGTGGCGAGCATGTGGTTCGGCAACCTGATGCTGATCGTCATCAACCTGCCGCTGATCGGAATCTGGGTGCGCCTCCTGCAGGTGCCTTATCGTCTGCTGTTTCCCTGCATCGTGGTGCTGTGCTGCGTCGGCGCGTACAGCGTCAATGCCAGCACGTTCCTGATCCTCATGATGGGAGGGTTCGCGCTGCTGGGCTACGTCTTCGGCAAGCTCGGCTGCGAAGGCGCGCCCTTTCTCCTCGGCTTCGTGCTCGGGCCGTTGATGGAGGAGAACTTGCGCCGCTCCATGGTGCTCTCGTTCGGCGACCCGATGATCTTCTTGCAACGGCCGATCTCGCTGTGCATCCTGATCGCGTGCGCCGCGCTGATCCTGCTGATCGTCATTCCGCAGTTCCGCACGACGCGCGATGAGGCGTTCCAGGAATGAAGTTCGCCCAGGATCGAACATCCGACAGGGAGTAACGCAATGGTACGGCATCTTGAATTATGGCGCAGTCTCGCGGCCGCGACGGCCGGACTGGTTCTGCTCGCGGCGCCGGCCGCTGCCCAACAGGATTTCCCGAGCCGGCCCTTGCACGTGTTTATCGGCTTCCCGGCCGGCAGCGGGGCCGACATCCTCGGCCGCTATTTCACCGCGCACCTCGAAAAGCTCGCCGGCAAGCCGGTGATCGTCGAGAACAAGCCGGGCGCCAACAGCAACATCGCCGCCGGCATCGTGGCGAAGGCCAAGCCGGACGGCTACAGCATCCTGTTCATCGCCAACTCCAACATGGCGGGCAGCCGTTTCCTGTTCAAGAATCTGCCGTTCGACACCGTGAAGGACTTCGTCCCGGCGGCGAGCTACGCGAGCATCGCGTTCGTCATCACGGTCAGCGCCAAGTCGCCGATCAAGACCGTCGCCGACCTCACCGCCTATCTCAAGGGCCGCAAGCAGAACAAGTACGGCACCACCAACCAGACCGCGATCCTGGCGTCGGAATACTACAAGCAGGTCGCGGGGGTCGACGCCGTCAACGTCGCCTACCGGACCGCGCCGGAAGCGCTGCCCGACGTCGAGGACGGCACGCTCGACTTTATGGTCATGGACGGCACTTTCGCGATGGGGCCGATCAAGGCCGGCAAGATCCGCGCGCTGGCGGTGACCACCGAGGAGCGGATCGCCGGGCTGCCCGATGTGCCGACCATGAAGCAGGCCGGGCTCGATTTCGTCTGGAGCCCGTGGTGGGGCGTCTATCTGCCGGCGGCCACGCCGACGCCGATTGTCGAAAAGATCGGCGGCTGGATGCGCCAGATCACCAAGACCGAGGAGACCCGCGCGTTCCTCGAGCGGATCGCGTCAATTCCGATGCACGACGACACCAAGGCCGCCCACGCTCGCCTGCTCGCCGACATCGAGAAGTGGGGCCCGCTGGTGAAGGCCGCCAAGATCGAGCCGCAATAGCGGGAGCCGGAACGACCAGCGGCCTTTCCCTACCGGTCGGTCGCGCGCCGTTGCGGTCAGTGTGTGCCGTTTCAGCGACAAATTCCTCCTGGCATTGGCCGAGTAGCTCTCCCATCGCGTCCCCGGTAATCTCGGGCGCGAGGGAGCGCGCTTGGCCGACATTTTCATCAGCTATTCGAAACAGGATCAGGACGACGCGCGCCTGCTCGCGGCCTTCCTCGAGGCCGAGGGCTACTCGGTGTGGTGGGACACGAGTCTCCATGGCGGCGACAACTTTCGCAAAGTGATCATGACCGAGCTCGGCCGGGCGCGCGCCATGATCGTGATCTGGACGGACAACTCAATTCATTCGGATTGGGTGTCGTCGGAGGCCGGCCGCGCGCACGCCGACCGCAAGCTCATTCCGGTGAAGGCGAGGGGAGTGTCGTACCGGGATATCCCGCCGCCGTTCGACACCATGCATATCGAGAATCTCGACAGCCACGACAAGATTCTCGGCGCCGTGGTGGCTCAACTCGCCAAGCCCGAAGCGCAGCCCTCGACATTGCAGCGGGTGTCGAAGATCGCGCGCTATGAGCTGCTGTCGTGGTTCGGGATCGCCGGCGCGGCGCTCACCCTGGTCACCAACATGAAGGGGGTGCTGACGCTCGCCCGCTGGGTGGCTCAGGTGTTCGACTCCTGGACCCGGATTCTGAGCTTCGTCTGGCGGCATGTCTTCTTCTTCCTGCCGAAGATCGACGCGATCGATTCCCTGTTGCTCACGTTTCTGTCGTTCGCGGCCGTCAACGTCATCATGAGTTCAACGAGGATTGCTCCCGCGGACGTCAGGCGGCATTCGCGGAAATCGCTGATCGCCGCGATCTGCCTGATCGTTGGCATCTTCTGGATCGGATGGCAGAAACTCCTCGGCCGGTTGGACATGGGCGACTACGGATATTACTATTCGCTGATCGAAACGCTGATCGACATGCTGATTGCGTTTCAAATTTCCGACATCGGTTACATTCCGGTGCCCAAGGCGTGGGTGACGTATTTCTTCGTCTTCCTGCTGTTCTACGTCCTTCCTCTGCTGCCGTTCGCGATTGCCTTCGCTCTGGCGTACCGGCTGTTCGATTTCCGGGTGAGCACGTCCGTGCTGGCGGGGCGCCTGTGGCGGATCATCGCCGGCGTGGCGCTGCTGGTCGTCCTCAATCTCCTGTCGCTCCTGCTCGAAGCGGCGAGGTGGCTTGAGCTTTGACGCCTCTTGGACCCGTGTTAGCCCCGCCGACCTTGAATATGCGCCCGTGCGGCACCATTGTTCGGTCAGGCCGGCCCCATCCTGTTGCGGAGCGAGATCATGACCCAGACCAGCAACCGCCTGTACGATGAATTCGCGCGGCTGATGAACGATGCCGCCGGCGTCGCCTCGGGGGTGCGGCGGGAGGTCGATACGATGGTCCGCAATCAGGCCGAAAGGTGGTTGCGGGACATCGATCTGATCAAGCGGGACGAGTTCGAGGCCGTCAAGGAAATGGCGCGGCTGGCGCGGGAGGAGAACGAGGCCCTCAAGGCGCGCGTTGCCGCCCTGGAGGCCCGCCTTTCGGCCGGGCCGCCCGGCTAAAGTTGCTGCTGGCGCCCTGGATTTTCAGCGCTCCGCCAGCGGCGGCGGGATTTCTTGTCATCCCGCCAGGGCTGCCGTTATAAGCCCCGCATTCCGCGGCTCCGACACCCCTGGAGGCATGCCGCGCCAATGCGAAAGGATCAATGATGGCGAACGTCAAGCAGATGAAGGCTGTGGCGCGCCCGCGGGCAGGCAAGGGGGCCGCCCGGGCGGAGCGTCGAGCCGGCCGTGTCCCGGGCGTGATTTACGGCGACGGCCAGCCGCCGGTGACCGTCTCGGTCGACCATAAGGAATTGAAGGAGCGCATCTATGCCGGGCGCTTCCTGACCAGCATCTACGAGCTCGATGTCGACGGCACGACCCACCGGGTCATCCCGCGCGACTTCCAGCTTGATGCAGTGAAGGATCTCCCGGTGCACGTCGATTTCCTGCGGCTTGGCGCGGGCGCCAAGATCCGCGTGCGCATTCCAGTGCACGTCCGCAATGCCGACCAGTCGCCAGGCGTGAAGCGGGGCGGCACCGTCAACATCGTGACCCACGCGATCGAGATGGAAGTATCGGCCGACGACATTCCGGAACTCGATCGACGTCGATATCGCGAGCTCGAGATCAATCACTCGAAGCATCTGGGTGATCTCACCCTGCCGCCGAACGTCCGGGTCATCTCGCGGGCCGACACCACGCTGGTCACCATCGTGCCGCCGTCGGGCTACGCGGAAGAAATGAAGGCCGCCGCAGAAGCAGCAGCAGCAGCAGCAACCGCTGCTGCCACCGCGGCCGAAGCCGGCGCCGCGCCGGTGCGGAGGGCGCAGCGGCCGGACCGCCGCGACGCCGGCTGCCGGCGCCGCCGCAACCGCGCCGGCGGCGACGAAGAAGCACGCGCCGCGTTCAAGCTTCGGCGAAGAAGTGGCCGCCGCCGGGACACGGTCGCGTCTTGGCAGCGCGGCGGCTCGGCAAGTCCGTTGCCGGCGGAGCCGCGTGCATTGTTTCGTCGCAGATCGTCCGAAGTCGCTTTTCGGATCGCTCGGCTTTCGGTCGCATGACCTGTCGAAAGCGCAATTTCGGGACCGTGTCCGGCCGCGCACTCGAACGTCGATTGATTCCCCATGCAGCTCTTCGTCGGGCTCGGCAATCCCGGATCCAGCTATGTCGGCAACCGGCACAACATCGGCTTCATGGTGGTCGAGGCGATCGCCAAGCGTCACAACTTCGGTCCGTGGCGGCGGCGCTTCCAGGGCGTGACCTGCGAGGGGCCGCTCGGTTCGAGCGCGCGCTGTTGCTCCTTCCCGGCACCTACATGAACGAATCCGGGCGCGCCGTCGCCGAAGCCGCGCATTTCTACAAGCTCGGCCTCTCGCAGATCGTGGTCTTTCACGACGAGATCGATCTGGCGCCCGCCAAGGTCCGGGTGAAGACCGGCGGCGGGGTTGCCGGCCACAATGGCCTGCGCTCGATCTCGGCGCATGTCGGCAACGACTACCGGCGCGTGCGGATCGGCGTCGGCCATCCGGGCGTCAAGGAGCGCGTGCACGGCCACGTCCTGTCCGATTTCGCGAAGAGCGAACGCGATTGGGTCGACGCACTGTGTGCGATCATCGCCGACAATGCCGAACTGCTGGCGAAGGGCCAGGATGCGAGCTTCCAGAACAAGGTGCATCTCGCCATGCAGGCGAAGGGCTTCGGCGAAGCGCCCGACACGCGGCCCAGTGAGCTTGACAGGTAGAACGGAACCACGAAAACGCATCGCCTAGTGTGGCGGATTTGACGTTCCTATCAGTATAGCGGCGAGTCGATAGTAGGAACGTCAAATCCAAAGCCACACTAGAATCATACATTTGCTAGTGTCCCTTGGGTTCCGACGCTTGTAAACGTGCGTGCTGCGATGGGATACAAGCGTCGGAACCGGGACACTAGTCACGGATCGGCCGGCATCGTCCTGACCGGATGAGCGATCCCTTGCCGCCTCCCTCGAACCGGATTCAGATCGACCATGGGCTTCAAATGCGGAATCGTCGGCTTGCCGAATGTCGGCAAATCGACGCTGTTCAACGCCTTGACCGAGACCGCCGCCGCGCAGGCGGCGAACTATCCGTTCTGCACCATCGAGCCGAACGTCGGCGAGGTGGCGGTCCCGGACCCGCGGCTCGAGCCGTTGGCGGCACTGGCGAAATCCATTGAGATCATCCCGACGCGGCTGACGTTCGTCGATATCGCCGGGCTGGTGCGGGGCGCCAGCAAGGGCGAAGGGCTGGGCAACCAGTTTCTCGGCAACATCCGCGAGGTCGATGCGATCGCGCACGTGGTGCGCTGTTTCGAAGATCCCGACGTGACGCATGTCGAGAACCGGATCGATCCGGCTGCCGACATCGAGACGATCGAGACCGAACTGATGCTGGCCGACCTCGACAGCCTCGAAAAGCGCGTCGACAGCCTCGGCAAGAAAGCCAAGGGCGGCGACAAGGAGGCCAAGGAAACTCTCGACCTGATGGAGCGCGCGCTGGCGCTGTTGCGGGACGGCAAGCCCGCGCGCCTGGTCGTGCGCAAGCCCGAAGAGGAGAAGACCTTCCATATGCTCGGGCCTGCTGACGTCGTTGCCCGTGCTCTACGTCTGCAACGTCGATGAAGGTTCGGCCGCGACCGGCAACGCGTTCTCCCGCAAGGTCGAGGACCGTGCGAAGCAGGAAGGCGCCGGCTGCGTCGTGATCTCCGCCAAGATCGAGGCCGAGATCGCGGTGCTGTCGCGCGCGGATCGTGCGGAGTATCTGGCCGCGGTCGAACTCACGGAGGCGGGTCTCGACCGCCTGATCCGCGCCGGCTATGCGCTGCTCGACCTCGTGACGTATTTCACCGTCGGGCCGAAAGAGACGCGGGCCTGGACGGTGACGCGCGGAACCAGGGCGCCGCAGGCGGCCGGCGTCATTCATACCGATTTCGAGCGCGGCTTTATTCGTGCCGAGGTCATCGCCTATGACGATTACATCAAGTTCGGCGGCGAAGCCGGCGCACGCGAGACCGGCAAACTGCGACTTGAGGGCAAGGATTACGTCGTCAACGACGGCGACGTGATGCATTTCAGGTTCGCGACCTGAACTGTCGGCTTGAAGACGGAAGGGTCATCGAGCTGCCCCAGCGGATTGTCTGAATCGGCGATGCCTCGTAGCTCGGCCGCTCTCAGCGTTCGCCTAACGCAATTTATGGGATGTCCGCCGAGAGCGGTCTACTCCACCTTGATGTTGGCGGCCCGAACCACCTTGCCCCACTTTTCGGCTTCGGCCGCCAGGAGCTGGCCGTAGGCGGCAGGCGAGCCCAAAAGCGGCTCGCCGCCGAGCTCGGCAATACGCGTCCTAGCCTTGGAATCCGCCAATACGGCGTTGATCTCCCGGTTGAGTTTATCGACGATCTCGGGGGGCGTGTTGCGGGGCGCACCGAAGCCGAATGAGCCGCTTGCTTCGTAGCCAGGTAGGAAATCGCCGATCGTCGGCAAGTCCGGCAGCAGTTCCGAGCGCACTGCCGTGGTCACCGCCAGCGCGCGGACCTTGCCGGCCTTGATGTGCGGGATTGAAGCCTGCGTGGTGTCGAACATGAGCTGCACTTGGCCACCGATCAAGTCGGTCATCGCATTGCCGGCGCCGCGATAGGGCACATGCACCATGTTCACTTGAGCCATCAGCTTGAACAGTTCACCGGACATGTGAATGCCGGTGCCGACGCCGGCCGAGGCAAAGTTGATCTTGCCGGGATTGGCCTTCGCGTAGGCGATGAACTCGGGAAGGGTCGTAATCGGGACAGACTGGTTCACCACCATGACGTACGGCACGCGGACCATGCCCGCGACCGGCGCGATGTCGCGAATGAAATTGAAGGGGAGCTTATCGTACAGCGTGTCATTGACGGTGTTCGCCGGAACCACCTTGAGCAGCGTGTAGCCGTCTGGCGGCGCCTTCACCACGGCCTCGGTTCCGACATTGCCGCCGGCGCCCGCCCGGTTGTCGATGATGAATTGCTGACCAAGCCGCTCCGTCAGCCATTGCGCCATCAGGCGCGCCAGGATGTCAGACCCGCTGCCGGCGGCGAAGGCGACGATGATGCGCACCGGCTGCGCCGGATAGGCCTGCGAATTTGCAGTGTGCGAGAGTATCGGGAGCGCGGCAGCGCCCATTGCCAGATGCAGAAATTGACGGCGGGGAGTTTTCATCCTGGTGTCACCCTCTGCTGATCAAAATCCATCGCATGGTTGAAATCGACTGAAACGGCCGGCTAAGGCTCGGCCCACAAAAATTATAGCCGCAAAATCGTGCCTTACCAGAACCGATCGACCTATGAAAACCATCGGTTCATATTTGGTGCATCGAGAAATTCTGGCTGCCTCTTACAGAAAATTCTGGCTGCCTCTTACAGAAATGTGTCATTTCGCGACACGATACGCCGCCGCAGTGCTGGGTCCGACTTCCGCTTGCCCCGAAAGCGACTAGATCATGCGTTTCCGCAAAAATGACGCGATGGGCCATGTGTGGACGGCTCCGGGTTGGCAAGGGCTTTTTTCACGTCGCAGGCTTGGTCGGTGCAGCCATGTGTTCGGCCTTTGAGTGCGGTTCACATGACCGCTGGCCATAATGCCCTCCGCGGATCAGGTCCCGGTCAAAAGCGCGCATTCAAAGATGCCCTGGCCCATGTGGGTTGTCCTGATCGCCGGAACGACCGGCTCTGCATTACGTGCTGTTCGCCCTCCCAACCGTTACGTCACGCCGGATACTCGGTGCGATCTCGTTAGGGCCTCAGGATCGCGACTTCGTTCAAAGGCAGGTTTCGTTTGGGTGAAATCGACTCGCAAGATGCTTAGCGTTCGCCGCCAGCCGCGCGAATCCGCTCGAGGCCTTGCGTGGCCGGTTTCAGGTTCGAATCCATACGCAGTGCCCACTCATACTCGGTGCGCGCAAGCTCGCGCTGGCCCGCGCGTTCGTAAATCAGGCCGCGATCCAGGATGTGCACCTCCGCTACTTTCGGATCGAGTTTCAATGCGGCATCGAAATCGGCGAGCGCGCGCTCGCGATCGCCTGTGGCCTCGTGGGCGCGTCCACGCTCAGCGTAGGCGATTCCTTCCGGATAGAGGTGAATTGCGTAATCGTGATCCGCAATTGCATGATCGAACTGCCCGGCCAACTGAAAGACTCGGCCTCGGAGGGTGTATGCGTAAGCGGTTTTTGGATCGAGACGGATCGCCTCGGTGAAATCGTGATAAGCCGTCTGTAAATCTCCCTTAAGGAGATATGCGTAACCGCGGGATTCCAA
This sequence comes from uncultured Alphaproteobacteria bacterium, assembly GCA_963807865.1. Taxonomy (GTDB): domain Bacteria; phylum Pseudomonadota; class Alphaproteobacteria; order Rhizobiales; family Xanthobacteraceae; genus VAZQ01. Next base: position 50,095 of record CAWEDK010000023.1, read on the forward strand.
TTTGAGTGCGCCCGGACTGACGCGCCCTGAATGCCGGTTGCTTCCACCCTGCCGGATCGCCTCGGTGTAATCTGCAATCGCGCGGTCGAAGTCACCAACAGAGAGGTAGGCATCGGCCCGAAGCGCGTACATCCAGTCCCGTGGACTTGATCGAACTCATCTTCTCGCTGATGGCCCGGATCGCTTCGCGATATTGAGCGGCCGCACGGTCAAATTCGCCTAGTCTGTCCAAGGTCGCGGCGAAATCGACGAGAGCCTCTGGAAGCAGCGATTCAAAACGAATTGCCTCGGTATAATCCGCAATCGCGTGGTCAAAATCGCCCATTTCCCGATAATGTCCCGCACGAGCGCGGTAGTGGCGGGCCAGCATCAATGGAGTCCTGTGGACCTCGATGAGCCGTGTACAAGCGGCCACGGCGGCGTCGGAGGCAATGCCGGAAAGACAGTCAGTCTGGTCGTCCGCTGCACCAGCCGCAGGATACATCAGCGCGACGTAGACAAGCAGAGTACTGCATTTCTGGAACCGCATCGATTATCCTCGGCCGATGCGCCGCACTCCGTCAATTTTGGCGGGCGATCAAATCAGGAAACGCCGATCGGCGAAACGGGCATCGCCGGCCCATGCGCATCGCGGAAAACGAGCGCCGGTTATGTCGGCCGCAGTGCCTCACATCTGCCCGCGATTGCGGATCGCGCTGAGGTGCTCGTTGATGCGGAACATGATCAGCACGAATTCCGCGACGATGCGGGCGAAGATCACCCCGATCACTACGCCGATCAGGCTGGCGATGATCCAGAAGATGCCGCCGAGCGGATGCACCGCCATGAGGGTGAAACCGGTAATGATCCCGGAAAGCCCGAACAACGCCGAAATGCCGATCGCAAGCCAATAGAAGATCTTGATGATCGAGGGCGTGATGAAACGCTCCCACTGGAACAGGTCGCGATAGTCGAGCATTGCTCCTCCTCGACGCGGTTCGATAAAATGCGCGAACGCTAGTGGTCCAATTCCAACATTCGCACCCCAATTCAGCAAGCACCTTTGCGAATGTTGGAATTCAGGACCACTAGTGTCCCAGTTCCGAAGTTCGCATCATTCTGCGGCACAATTTATGCTGGCAGTGGAGTCGGTCGCCGACCGCGCGACACTGCACCGGCCGATCTTGCCGGTCAATCGACGTAGTAAGGGATTGCGTTTGTGCTGGTTTTGGCCGCGCCCACGCCGGGCTTGGCGGTTGACCGGGCGGGACCACGCGTCTAGGGAATCCTCCACTAGTATCGCAAAGGACGACCGTGGCTCGCACGTATTGGGAAGACTTCGCCCCCGGCCAAGTGACGGAACATGGGCCTCGCATCATCACCCGCGAGGAAATCATCGCGTTCGCCGCGGAGTTCGATCCACAGCCGATGCACATGGACGAGGAGGCCGCGAGCGCCAGTCCGCTCGGCGGCTTGGCGGCCTCGGGCTGGCATAGCTGCTGTGTCCTGATGCGCATGATCAGCGACGGAATGCTGGGGGATGCGAGTTTCATGGGCGCGCCAGGTGTTGAGGAGGTCAGATGGCTGGCGCCGGTGCGCCCCGGCGAACGCCTGATGGTACGCTCCACCGTGCTGGAGACCCGCGCTTCGCGCAGCCGTCAGGACATGGGGTTCGTCAAATTCCGTTACGAGCTTTTCGGCTCGGCCGACCGGAAGCTGATGACCTTGACGGTCAGCCCGATGATCGGACGCCGCTACGGACAGGCGCGGCCATGAAGTTCTTCGAGGACATTCAGGTCGGCGAAACGAGTGGCGCCGGGAGCTACACGTTCACCGCCGAAGCGATCAAATCGTTTGCGTCGCGCTTCGATCCGCAACCGTTCCATCTCGACGAAGAGGCCGCGGCCCGGTCGCATTTCAAACGGCTGTGCGCCTCCGGCTGGCATACCGTGTGTATCAGGATGCGGCTGCTGATCGAGAGCCGCCGCCGCGAAGACGACGAACGGCGGGCGCGCGGTGAGCCGGTCGCCGCGCTCGGGCCCTCGCCGGGATTCCGGGACCTCAAGTGGCTCAAGCCGGTCTATGCCGACGATACCATCTCGTATCAGACCGACGTCATCGAGACGCGCGCATTGCCGAACTGGCCGGGCTGGGGATTGGTGACGTCGCTCAACACTGGAAAAAATCAGCACGGCGAACTGGTCGTGTCGTTCATCAGCTCGGTTTTCGTGGAGCGCCGCTCTGCCGAAGTGGCTTCGGTATGATGTCGGTCGCCGAATCCGCCTTGTGCGCATCAAGTCCGCTCTAAGCATCGAGTCCGCCCTGTGAGCACACTGCCCGCCGAGAACGAAGAGTCGGGTGACGACGCCAAGCGCAAGGAACGGCGTGCTGCCGGCGTGGCGTGCGGCGCGCATGCGTTGCACGACGGTTATACCGACCTGCATCTACATCATGCTGCCGCTCTGGCAGCGCGACTTCGGTCTCGGCTACGCGGAGCTTGGAATGCTGCGCGGGCTCTATCGCCGGCACCATGGCGGGGTTCCAGATTCCGGCGAGCTATCTCGCCGAGCGGTTCGGACCGGCCGCGGTGCTGGCGCTCGGAACGGCGCTTGCGGGCGTCGGGTATTGTCGTGGTCGGATTGAGCGCCGGTCTTCGGCTGTTGCTGGTGGCACTGTTCATCGGCGGACTCGGCGCCAGCATCCAGCATCCGATCGCCTCGACGCTGATGGCGCGTGCTTTCGCAGGGCCGCGCTCGCTGCAGGCGATCGCCACCTACAATTTCTCCGGCGACCTGGGCAAGATGGCGTTGCCGGCGGCGGCTGTCGTTGCTGCTCATCGGGATGCCATGGCGACCGACGCTGGCGCTGCTCGGTGCATGTGGCCTGGCCGCGGCCGCCGCCGATCTACGTCCTGATGCCGCGCTACAGTCCGAGCACCGGCGCGGGAAGCGGCGGTCGACTCGGCCGGCAGGTCGGAACTCGTGCCGAGGCGCCACGCTTCGCGTTTCCGCTGCTGCTGGCGATCGGCAATCATCGACAGCGCGACCCGCATGGGCTTCCTGCTGTTCCTGCCGTTCGTGCTCACCGCGAAGGGCGCCAGCCTGCCGGCGATCGGACTGGCGCTGACACTGGTGTTCACGGGCGGCGCCGCCGGCAAGCTTGTGTGCGGCAGCCATCGCGGTCCGGATCGGTGCGCTGCCGACCGTCTGGCTGACCGAGGGCCTGACCGCCGTCGGCATTGTCGCATTGCTGCCGTTGCCGCTCGTAGCCGCCTTCGTCCTGCTGCCGTTGATCGGCGTCGCGCTCAACGGCACCTCGTCGGTGCTGTACGGCTCGGTTCCCGATTTTGTCACGCCGGAGCGGCGCGCGCATGCATTCAGCGTGTTCTATACCGGCACCATCGGCGCCGGTGCGGTGGTGCCGGCCCTCTACGGCGTCGTCGGCGACGCACTCGGGGTACCGAACGCCTTGCTCCTGGTCGCGGGCGTCGTGCTGGTGACGCTTCCGCTCTCACTGGCGCTCAAGCCGGTCCTCGCCCCGCGGTTCGGCTGATCCCCGAACGGGCAATCTTCGCCAAGTCTGTGCGCTACCAGTTCTGTTTGAAGCCGGCCCTGAGGCTCTTGGAGAGATCGCCGCTCGACGTCTCGCCTACCGATCCGCTCAGGCTGAATGGCCCGCCGAACAGCTTCTGCTCCGCGCTGAATGATCGCAGCCATCGATCCGCGCCGCTCGAAAGACTGGCATCGACCGACAGCGTGGTGTCGGTCGGAAGCAGGCTGAGGCGCAATGACTGATTGCTGGCCCAGGCGTGAGAAGCCGCCCCTTGCGCGTTCGAAAAATTTCGCTCGGTCGAGTAGCCATTTTGGATCGTCAATGCGATCTCGTCGCCGAGAGCCAGCGAGCGGCTGAGCGTACCGCTGATCTTGCCCTGTTCGTCCAGCGGATCGAGTTGGGTTTCGATCGAGGCCGTGTCCCAACCCAGCGGAAGTTGCGGGGCCGTGACATGCGCCCATGCCACGCCGGTCAATTCCGGCGATGTGCCGTTGTCGACGAAGCCATTCCGCACGAACGGATCCGGCTGAAACTCGGCGTTTGGAATCGGCGATTTGCGGTAATTCACGCCCAGTTTGGTATCCAGCGGCCGGTCCACCGCGGGAGTCGTTGGTTTTGCGACTTCGGGTGCCCGCTCGATCAGCGGCGTCGACAGGTCGAGCGGCTCGTCGCCGAGCATGACCTCGTCTTCGGGCAATTCCGCGGGCTCGGCGTACGCAGGCGCTGCGAGCAGTGTGAGCGCCACGACGCAGATGCGCCACGTGTGGGCGGGGCTGAAATCAGGCAGGAACGGCATCGGGTGGGGACCTTCTTGAACGTGCGCCGAATTGAGCCAGCAACTCCCGGCAATTTGTTGGCCGAGCGCGCGGGGCTGCGCAATCCGCTGCGCGGCATGGATCACATTTCGATGATGGTTAATCGGGGGCGGTCAATCATGCACGCAAATCAGCCGACGCAAGGCCGTAGTGGGGATTCGCTGCAACAGTCCAGATGAAACGTTTTGGCAGACTGAAGCGTTAAGGAACCGGTGGGAAGCGCGCAGATAGCCTTGCGAACGCAGGGAGGAGCTCATGCGGGCCGCATCATACCGAGGCATTCTGGCGATGGCGTTCGTGTGCTTGGCCGCCATCGGCATCGAACTCGTCCGGTCGGCGGCCGATGCCGACGGCGAGGCCTGGGCTGCCGAAACGAGGGAGGCGGTCGGAGCAGCCTCGGTGGGCCGCCTGGCGTTGCCGGGGCGTGAGGTCTTGCCGCTGACCGACGAGGAGCGCGCGCAGGTGTTCGACGGCGTGATGCGGACGCCCGGCGTCCCGGTCGCCGAGGTGGAACCGCCGGAGGATGCGGCGCCGTTGCCGGGCTGGGTTGCGCTGCAGGATTTGCCGACCGGCGTGGCGCAGGAGATTCCGCTGGTCGAGGGCTACAAGTTCGTCAAGCTGGACGACCGGATCCTGCTGGTGAACCCCGACAGCCGGAAAGTGGTCGCGGAGATGCCGCGCTACAAGCTGGTTCTGCAGTAGCCGCTACTCTGCGTAGCCGCCTGCCACAGCGCTTGCCATGCCGCCAAAATGAGATCGCGCGGCGGCGGGCGGCCGTCGCGCGATCGCGTCGTCAAGTCCGTCGGAAGCGATCAGTCGCGGATGCTCGGTGCGTCCGGCACCTTCTTCCAGCTCGAGATGCTTTCGGCGATGATTTTCGTCGACTGCATCGCGGCCTGGCTGAGCGTGGCGTACTCCACGATCTCGCGCTGGACGCGCGCCGCTTCGGTGTTGAGGCGGTCCCGCAACGTCTGCAGTTCGGCGATCAGCTTGTCGATCTCCTGGATCGACGTGCCGGCCACCCGCTGCAGCAACGAGTTGATGTTGCTGGCAACCATTTCGCTGTCGTTCTCCGGGTGGCGCCGCAGGGTGGCGACGTCCCGCCGCACGAACTCGCGGATTTCACCTTCCACTTCCGTCTCCACCGCTGTCTCGAGCTCCGAATTGTCTCGTGATTTGAACAGTGTCATCAGGTCCCCCTTCAGCGCCAACAGGCGCAGATCCACGCACATATTGCGCCACGGGAATGTGACCACTTCACGGCCCGGAGCCCGGTTCTCCCCGGTTCCAGCCCCCCAAAGGTTGTCTGCTACCGCTTTTTCGGCCGAATTTCGGCGTTATTCGCCGGTCCTCCGGGCTCCTCCGGGACCATGCGCGCCATTTCCCGTCACTTCCAGCCCGTTCCCGCGGCTTCCCGCTACTTCGCCGCCGCCTTGAGCCGGTCGTAGGAGAACACGAAGTCGACCTTGTCGCCGAGCGGCTTGTGGCAGGTGAAACAGTTGGTGAGGTTGGCGTTCGGGTTGGGAGTCTTGTCGGCCCGGAAGGCCTGGTACTCCCATTCGCCGTTGCGCTGGCTGTCGGGGTACTCGGCGCCCCAGCCGGTGCGCTTCTCCATCACGGTGTAGCCGACGACGTTGGCCTTGATGAACCGGCCGTTGGCGTCCTTCTCGGGATTGCCGGCGGCGTCGAGCTTGGCGGCGTACTGCACCATGGTCAGGACCGTGCCGCTCGGCAGCGGCTCGCCCTTCTTGGCGGCGTCGAGCGCCGACGCCGGGGTGACATACAGCTCGCGGTGCTGCTTGTTGTCGGTACGATCGACCGTCCCGTACAGCTCGCCCGTCGCGAAGTTCTCCGGAAACGCGACCTTGTCGCCGCCGGCGAGCGCCAGCGAGGCGAGCGCCCCGGACAGCGCCAGCGTAGCTGCGGTGACGGCCGCGATGGTGACGTGACTGCCGATTGTCATGGGACGCTCCTATGGTGGCCTGGCTAGAAGGTTGGCTTGGCTTGCGGGAGCGTGGGCACCCTATACCTTCGGCACAGCCGCGCTTGTAAAATCGTGGTGATGCCGGAGGCGATCGCGGCAATCGCGGCAGTCCCCATCTTCCCGGCCGGCGGCGCGGAGCAACCCCGATGACGGCTCTCACCTTTGCGATCGGCGACATCCACGGCTGCCTGGAGAAGCTCACGCGTCTGCTCGACGTCTGTGCCGCGTACGCGGGCGAGCGCCCGGCGCGCTACGTCTGTCTTGGCGACTACATCGATCGCGGGCCGGACAGCCGCGGCGTCATCGAACTTCTGATGCGCCGGCAGGCCGAGCAGCCCGGCACGATGATCTGCCTGCGCGGCAATCACGAGCAACTGGCGATCGACGCGCACCGCAGCGCCGCCGACATGCCGCTCTGGCTGCGCAACAACGGCGAGACCACGCAGCGCAATTATCCGGAGACCGGCGGCCGCATCCGCGACGATCACCTCGCCTGGCTCGACGCGCTGCCGTTCTGCCATGACGACGGGCTGCGCTTCTTCGTCCACGCCGGCGTCGACCTCGCGCGCCCGCTCGACCGGCAGGCCGAGGAGGTCATGCTCTGGATGCGCGAGCCGTTCCTGACCGACAGCGACCGGATCGACTGCGGCCGGCTGATCGTGCACGGCCACACCCCGCGCAAGGACGGCAAGCCGGAAGTGCGCCCGCACCGGCTCGATCTCGACACCGCCGCGGTGCTGGGCGGGCCGCTGACGGCCGCCGCCTTCGACATGAGCCAGACGGGCCCGCTGGAATTCCTGACCGACGAGAAGCCGCTGCTGGCCCGCCTCGCCGGGATGTTCGGCGGCGGCGCGGGTTCAGGCGGCTGACGGGCGCCAGACCGCCACGTCTCGGCTCAGCGCGCGCGATAGCGCGTGGCGCGAGCGACTGCGCGTGCGGCTCCCTCTCCCCAGCGGCGGAGAGGGTCTGGGGCGAGGGGCCGAGGTCTGTCAGCCCATTACCCCTCATCCCACCCCTCGCCCTAAGGGAGAGGGAGCAGACTGCGCCAGCCTAGAGAGGATCGATCGCGCCAAGAGGGCGGCATCATTATTTCTTGCCCGCGGTCGGGCCGCCGGCGGCGAACGGCGAGGGGGCCGGCGCGCCTTTCTGCTTCTTGTCGTTCTTGTCCTGCTTGGGTTTCTTCTTTTCCTTGTTGCTTCGCATCTGGCCCTTGGCCATGGCGTCTCTCCTGTGCTTGCGTGACGGCGCCTTACCCTACACGCCTGACGCCCAGATCAAAGCCCCGCGCGCCGTCCGCATCAAGCGCGATCCGGCCGGTTTTGCACAACGCGATGATCGCTGAGCTTCTTGACGGTGCCGGCCGCGAGCCCGGTCTGCACCGCGTCCGCGACGGTCGCGACATGCCCGCACTTGTGACAGGTGACGCTGGTGTCCGGCGCGATGGTGATCGGACCCGAGAAGCGGTTGTCGCCGCAGTCCGGACAGGTGCCGATCGCGCCGAAGATGAAATAGCTGGCCATGGGGCTCCCTTGCGTTGCTGGCGCCCCTTGTGCCGGGATTTGGTGCGGGTGGGAAAGGAATTTGCGCGGGCTGAAATCATTGAGACGGTGATGTGCCGCGTTGGCTGCGTGGCTCGCATATGCGCTGAAAAATTGGCGATTTCTGCTGATAACGCTTGAGAACATATCAGGAACAACGCTAAATTCGGCTAGGCGCACATTCTCACTCGACCACAATGCGCTGATGGCGAATCAGGCGTTGATCCCGGACGACATTGCTGCGCGCTACGAGGTGCACGAATGGCGCAACGGCTTGGCGATTCTGACGGCGGCGCATCCGGAAGAATGGCGCGACATCCTCGAAGTGCTGCGAGGCTTTGCGTTGCTGCGAAGCGACGTACTCCAGCCCGGCGGTTCGAAAGGCCTCATCTCCCGCAGGCTGGACACGCATTTCACGAAGCTCGGCTGGATCGAGAAGGCATTCGACACCCGCATTGTGGTGGACAAGTCGGAGTTCGTCACGCCGACCCACAAGGTGGACTGCTACAAGAACCGAGTGGCGCTCGAAGTCGAATGGAACAACAAGGATCCATTCTTCGACCGCGACCTGAACAACTTTCGTTTGCTGTTCGATCTGCGCGCCATCGATGCCGGCGCGATCATCACGCGGTGCACCGAATTGCAGAAGATCTTCAATCAACTGGGAAGGGGGGCGAGCTTTGGTAACTCGACCACCCACATGGCGAAACTACTGCCGCGGCTTGATGGCGGAAGCGGCGGAGGATGCCCGGTCGTCGTCTTCGGCATACGAGGAGCAGCCTATGTCGAAGATTAAGCGGACGCGTTCGGTCGTCCTCGTCTGCGCGCGGCGCCAAGCGCTCGCCGTCGTCAAAGCTCCGCGCCGACGCTCAGCCGTCATCACCGGGCCGCGCTGGAGGCGCGAGACCCGGTGATCCATCTTCTGCAAGAAAGTTGGATGGCCGGGTCAAGCCCGGCCATGACGGCGGAGTGAATGGCGCCGGCGTTGCCTCGATGGCAGCTGAAGACCTGTTGCACTTCGCACAGGGCGGCCGCTTTGCCACGATCCTCGCCGATCCGCCGTGGCAGTTCACCAACAAGACCGGCAAGGTCGCGCCCGAGCACAAGCGGCTCGCGCGCTACGGCACCATGAAGCTCGACGAGATCATGGCGCTGCCGGTCGGCGAACTCGCCGCGCCGACCGCGCACCTTTATCTCTGGTGCCCGAACGCGATGCTGCCCGAGGGCATCGCGGTGATGAAGGCGTGGGGCTTCACCTACAAGTCCAATATCGTCTGGCACAAGGTGCGCAAGGACGGCGGCTCGGACGGCCGCGGCGTCGGCTTCTATTTCCGCAACGTCACCGAGCTGATCCTGTTCGGCGTGCGCGGCAAGAACGCGCGCACGCTCGCGCCGGGGCGGCGGCAGGTGAACTTGCTGGCGACGCGCAAGCGCGAGCATTCGCGCAAGCCGGACGAGCAATACGAGATCATCGAGGCGTGCAGTCCGGGGCCGTTCCTCGAACTATTTGCGCGCGGCACGCGTAAGGGCTGGGCGACCTGGGGCAATCAGGCGGACGATGAATATCATCCGACCTGGAAGACCTATGCGCATCATTCTCGCGCGGGTTTGATTGCGGCTGAGTAAGCCTCACGCCTTCTCGAGCAGCGCCAGCAGCCCCTTGAGCAACTGCGACCGGGCGCGGCGGGCAGCCGCGGATGTGCAGGTCGACCGGCACCACCGCCGAGACGCCGCCGACCACCGCGTAGCTGCCGGCGAAGATGCCGCCGTCGAGCGCGCAGTCGCCGACCGCGACCACCCATTTCGGATCGGGCGTCGCGTTGTAGGTGCGCTCCAGCGCCTCGCGCATGTTCTTGGTCACCGGGCCGGTCACCATCAGCACGTCGGCATGGCGCGGCGAGGCGACGAAGCGCAGGCCGAAGCGCTCGAGATCGTAGAAGGCGTTGTTGAGCGCGTGGATCTCCAGCTCGCAGCCGTTGCAGGAGCCGGCATCGACCTCGCGGATCGACAGGCTGCGGCCGAGCCGGCGGCGCGCCGCGCGGTCGACGCTGCGCGGCGAGCTCGGCCAGCGCGGCGTCGTCCGCGGCCGGCGGCGGCTCGGTGAGCGGCCGGCGCAGCAGGCTCTCGAACAGGATCTTGCGCATGCCGGCGTCCTAGAGGTCGTGGCCCGAATAGGAGCAGTTGAACGATTTGTTGCAGAGCGGGAAGTCGGCGACGATGTTGCCCTCGATCGCGGCTTCGAGCAGCGGCCACTGGAACCAGGACGGATCGCGCAGGTGGCAGCGCGCGACGCGGCCGCCGTCGAGCCGCACCCAGACCAGGACGTCGCCGCGGAAGCCTTCGACGAGGCCGAGCCCTTCGCCGGCTCGCCGGCTGCCGGTCGATCGCGGCCTGGATCGGCGCCGTCCGGCAGGCGCTGCAGGATCTGCTCGATCAGCGACGAGGCTCTGCTCGACCTCGCGGATGCGGATCCAGACCCGGGCATTGACGTCGCCCTCGGCAGCACCGGCACGTCGAAGGTCGAGCTCGTCGTAGGGCGGATAGCGCGAGCGCCGTGCGCGCATCGAAGGCGCGGCCGCGAGGCGCGGCCGACATAGCCGCCGGCGCCGAACTGCCGCGCCAGTCGCGGCGTCAGGATGCCGGTGCCGACGGTGCGGTCCTGCAGCGAGGCGGTGTTGTCGTAGAGCTCGACCAGCTGCGGGAAAGCGCGCGGCGGATCTCCGCCAGCAGCGCGCGCAGCTCGCCGCGACGCCGCCGGCGTCGAGATCGCGCGGCGACGCCGCCCGGCACGACGCGGTCCATCATCAGGCGGTGGCCGAAGCAGGCGTCGGCGGCGCGCAGCATCCGCTCGCGCAGCATGCCGCAATGCGCGTGCATGAGCGGCGAAGGAGGCGTCGTTGCAGATCGCGCCGATGTCGCCGAAATGGTTGGCGAGGCGCTCGAGCTCGGCCATCAGCGCGCGCAGCTAGACGCGCGCGCGGCGGCGCCTCGATGCCGAGCGCCGCCTCGACGGCGCGCGCGAAGGCGAGCGCATAGGCGACCGTGCTGTCGCCCGAGGTGCGGCCGGCGAGCCGCGCCGCCGTGTCGAGGTCGGCGCCCGCCATCAGCGCCTCGATGCCCTTGTGGACGTAGCCGAGCCGCTCCTCCAGCCGCACCACGGTCTCGCCGTTGGCGGTGAAGCGGAAATGGCCGGGCTCGATGATGCCGGCATGCACCGGGCCGACCGGGATCTGGTGCAGGCCCTCGCCTTCGACCGGCAGGAACGCGATAGGGCGCGCGCGCGCCGGCGGCGCCGGCGCGCGTGCGCCGAGCGGATGCGCGACGCCCCAGCGGCCGTGATCGAGCCAGGGCCGCGTGTCCGGCAGCGCCGACCGGCTCGAGGCCGAAGAGATCGCGGATCGCGCGCTCGAGCCGGATCGCCGGCGGGTGCATGCGCGCCGACCGAGGGAAAGCGGCCGTCCGGGCAGGCGAGGGTGACGACGGCGATCTCGCCGGCTGCCTCGTCGAGCACGCGCCATGTGGACCGCGCCGGCGTCGCCCCACAGGCCGAGCAGCGTCCAGTCGCCGGCGGCGAGCTGCGTCGATCGCGACGCGCCAGCCGTCCGCGTCGACGACGACGCGCGGCCAGGGCCGGTGCGCCGTCGACCCGGCGTCGCCTGCGATCGATGTCGATCGAGCGTCGGCATCGCGTCTATCCCGAGCAGCTTCGCGACGTGCTGGAACCAGGCGACCAGCGGCGGCGGCAGGTAGATGCCGGCGACGAAGCACCAGCGCGAGATGCGCGAACATCGGCACGTAGGAGGCCTTGGCCTCGGCGGTCGGCGCCGCGCGGCTCGCCGAAGGCGATGCGTGTTGAGCCGCAGGAACAGCGCGCCGAAGCCGACCAGGAGGCCGAACACCAGCAGGATGGCGAGCAACGGCTCGCGCGCGAAGGTCGAGGTCACCACCAGGAACTCGCTCATGAAGATGCCGAGCGGCGGCAGGCCGGCGATGGCGACGACGCCGAGCACCAGGCCCCAGCCGAGCACCGGATGGGTCTCGGTCAGGCCGCCGATGTCGGCGATCTGCTGCGTGCCCTTGACCTGCGCGATGTGGCCGACCGCGAAGAAGATCGCCGACTTGGTCAGCGAGTGCATGGTCATGTGCAGGAGGCCGGCGAAATTGGCGAGCGGCCCGCCCATGCCGAAGGCGAAGGTGATGATGCCCATGTGCTCGATCGACGAATAGGCGAACATGCGCTTGATGTCGCGCCGGCGGTAGAGCATGAACGCCGCGAAGACCAGCGAGATCAGCCCCATCGTCACCATCAGCGGGCCGGGCGCGAGCGCCGCCGGGTTGGCCGCGAGCAGCATCTTGAAGCGCAGCACCGCGTAGAGCGCGACGTTGAGCAGCAGGCCCGACAGCACCGCCGAGATCGGCGTCGGGCCCTCGGCATGGGCGTCGGGCAGCCAGGCGTGCAGCGGCGCCAGGCCGACCTTGGTGCCGTAGCCGAGCAGCAGGAAGACGAAGGCGACGTTGAGCAGCGCCGGATCGAACTTCGCGGCGTGCGCGACCAGCACGGTCCACACCATGGCGTCGAGGCCTTCGCCGACCACCGGCTGCGCCGCCATGTAGACCAGGATGGTGCCGAACAGCGCGAGCGCGATGCCGACGCTGCCGAGGATGAAGTATTTCCACGCCGCCTCGAGCGCCTCGTGGGTGCGGTAGATGCCGACCATCAGCACGGTGGTGAGCGTCGCGAGCTCGATCGCCACCCACATCAGGCCGATATTGTTGGCGACCAGCGCGAGGTTCATCGCGAACATCAGCACCTGGTACATGGCGTGATAGAAGCGCAGGTAGGTCGGCGTCAGCCGGCCGGTCTCGAGCTCGTGGCCGATGTAGCTCGCGCTGAACACGCTGGTGGTGAAGCCGACGAAGGTGGTCAGCACGATGAAGACGTTGTTGAGGTCGTCGACCAGCAGGTAGGGGCCCGGCTGCCGGCCGGCCGACGAACAGCGACAGCGCGGCCAGGAAGGTGCAGAGCGCCGCCAGCACGTTGAGCCGCGCGCGTCAGCCGGTAGCCGGGCAGCACCGCGAGCAGCGCCGCCGCCAGCGCCGGAATCAGCCAGCACCGCGGTCATCGCGTCGAAGGCTCATCGGCGCTCTCCGCGGAAGCGGTCGAGCGCCTGCAGGTCGACGGTGTCGAAGCGCTCGCGGATGCGGAACAGGAAGATGCCGATCACGATGAAGGCGATCAGGATCGAGAAGGCGACGCTGATCTCGACCACCAGCGGCATGCCCTTGGCGCCGGTCGCGGCCAGGATCAGGCCGTTCTCCAGCGACATGAAGCCGACCACCTGGCTCACCGCGTTGCGCCGCGTCACCATCATCAGCAGGCCGAGCAGCACGACCGAGAGCGCGAAGGCGAGGTCCTCGCGCGCCAGCGGGTCGGCGTCGGCGGTGACCCGCAGCATCACCACCATCGACAGCGCGACCAGCCCCATGCCGAGCAGCATGGTCGGGCCGACGCCGACCACCGTCTCGATCTCGCGGTGGATGCCGAGCCGCACGATGATCCGGTGCAGCGCGACCGGGATGACGATGGCCTTGAAGACGAGCGCGATCGCCGCGGTGACGTAGAGGTGCGGCGCGTCCTGGACATAGGCCTGCCAGGCGACCGAGAGCGCCAGCACCAGGGCGTGCAGCGCGAAGATGTTGAGCAGCGCGTAGAGCCGGTCCTGGTAGAGCAGCATGAAGCTCACCAGCACCAGCCCGCCGGCGAGCAGGTGCGCGATGTCGAAGGCGAGGCCGCGCATCACAGGCTCCGCGAGACGAACAGGAGAAGCGTCGCCAGCAGGCCGAGCATCAGCGCGGCGCCGAGGAACTCCGGCACGCGGAACACCCGCATCTTGGCGATCGAGGTCTCGAACACGCGCGAGCAGGAAGCCGCCGACCGCGAGCTTGCCGAGATAGGCGACGACGCCGATCGCCAGCGCCGCCGGCGCCGGCGCCGGGCGGCGCCATGCCCCACGGCACGAAGAGGCAGGCGATCAGCGAGAGGTAGAGCAGGAGCTTGAGCGACGCGGCGAGCTCGATCAGCGCCAGATGCCGGCCGGAATATTCGAGCACCATGGCCTCGTGCACCATGGTGAGCTCGAGGTGGGTCGCCGGATTGTCGACCGGGATGCGGGCGTTCTCGGCGATCGCCACCATGATCAGCGCGACCAGCGCCAGGCCGAGCGAGACGCGCAAGCCCGACCTCGGACGAGACCAGGAAGCCCGCGATGGTCGAGAGCTGGGTCGAGCCGGCGACCAGCGCGAGCGTGAAGACGATCATGATCATCGCCGGCTCGGCGAGCGAGGCGATCATCACCTCGCGGCTCGAGCCGATGCCGCCGAAGCTGGTGCCGACATCCAGGCCGGCGAGCGCCAGGAAGAAGCGCGCGCTGCCGAGCAGCGCGATGATGGCGATGAGATCGGCCGACCAGGTGAACAGCAGCCCGGTGCGCGAAGGTCGGCACCAGCGCGGCCGCGACCCAGGTGGCGGCGAAGATCAGGTAGGGGGTGACGCGGAACAGCCAGGAGGCGTTGTCGGCCAGCACCACTTCCTTGCGCAGCAGCCGGACGAGGTCGCGATAGGGCTGGATCAGCGGCGGCCCTCGCCGGCGCAGCAGCCGCGCCTTCACCTTGCGCACGAGCCCGGTGAGCAGCGGCGCCAGCAGCAGCACCAGCAGCATCTGCGCGCCCTGCACGGCGAGATCGAGGATCACGGCCATATGCGCGAGCACCAGCAGCAGGAGCACGAGCGCGGCGAAGACGAGGCTGAGGTAACGGCGGATGGTCAGGAACTGCAGGTGGTTGAGCCGGTCGGCGGCGAACGCCGACGCCGGCGGCGATCGGCGCGTAGAGCACGTCCCAGACGAGATCGCGCAAGTCGACCGTGAGCCGCGCCGGCGCGCATGTCGCCGGGCGGCGGCATGTCGACGTGCTCGCGGGCGCGGAACACGACGGTGCCGAACACGCGGCGGATCGGCTGGGCGAAGCTCGCCGGCGGTGTATTGCGTCGCCGGGCTCGGATCGGGAAAGCCGCAGTCCCAGGCCGGCGCGCGGCGCAGCCGGTCGGAGGCGAGCCGGTGGATCGCGAAGGCCGGCGAGCACGCCGGAGACCGCGATGAACAGGAAGACGAGCAGGCCGTTGTAGGAGCTGCGGCTCTCGCGCGATCGGCACGATCGAGAGCCACGACGCCGGTCTGCACCGGCATGCGCGCGCCGACCAGCGCTCTGCACGACCGGCGCCAGCGCATCGATGACGAGGCCGGGCAGGATGCCGGCGAGCAGGCAGAGCGCGGCGAGGGCGAACATCGCGGCGAGCGAGAAGCGGTCGGTCTCGTGCGCGCGCTCGGCCGCGGCCGTGCGCGGCCGGCCGAGGAACGTCACGCCGAAGGCGCTTGACGAAGCAGGCGGCGGCCAGCGCCGCCGACAGCGCCAGCAGCGCGCCGACCGCCGGCACCAGGAACTTCAGGCCCCAGGACGGCAGTTGCGGGCTGAGCAGGATCGCCTGGAAGGTCAGCCACTCGGAGACGAAGCCGTTGAGCGGCGGCAGCGCCGAGATCGCGACGCAGCCGACCAGGAACACGAAGGCGGTCTGCGGCATGCGGTGGATCAGGCCGCCGAGCCGCTCCATGTCGCGCTCGCCGGTCGCGGTGCAGCACCGCGCCGGCGCCGAAGAACAGCAGGCTCTTGAACAGCGAATGGTTGAAGACGTGGAACAGCGCCGCGGTCAGCGCGAGCGCCGCCGCGGCCGGCCATGCCGTTGGCCTTGAAGGCGAGCGCCAGGCCGAGGCCGATGAAGATGATGCCGATGTTCTCGACCGTGCTGTAGGCGAGCAGCCGCTTGAGGTCGTGCTGCATCAGCGCATAGAGCACGCCCAGCACCGCGGTGACGCCGCCGAGCGCGAGCACCACCATGCTCCACCACCAGGCCGGCGGGCCGAGCAGATCGAACACGATGCGCACGAAGCCGTAGACCGCGACCTTGGTCATCACGCCGCTCATCAGCGCCGAGACGTGGCTCGGCGCGGCCGGATGCGCGAGCGGCAGCCAGACATGCAGCGGCACCAGGCCGGCCTTCGAGCCGGCGCCGACGAGCGCCAGGATCAGCACCAGCGCGGCGAGCGCCGGCGGAGGGGTGCGCGGCGCGCATCGTCGGCGAAGGCGTAGCCGCCGTCGGGGCCGGCGAGCAGGCCGAAGGCGAGCAGCAGCGCCAGCGTGCCGAAGCTCGCCATGACCAGATAGACGTAGCCGGCCGCGGCGTTGTCGCGCTCGCGGTGGTGCGCCATCACCAGCGCCCAGGAGGACAGCGACATGAACTCCCAGGACACCAGGAAGGTGAAGGCGTCGTCGGCGAGCACGACGAGGTTCATGCCGGCGAGGAACGCCGGATAGAACGGCAGCACGCGCTGCGGCGCCGGCTCGTGCCGGCCGTAGCCGAGCGCGTAGAGGCTCGCCGCCGCGGCGCCGAGATCGACGACGGCGAGGAAGAACGCGGACAGCGCATCGAGGCGGAAATGCGCGCCGAGCCACGGCAGGCCGAGCGGCAGCGTCACGGTCGACCGGCGGCGCCGTCGGCGAGCAGGTGCGCCACCGCCGACGAACAACGCGAGCAGCGACGGCGACGAGGCTGGCGCCATAGACGATCGCGGTGCCGGCCGGCCGGCGGGCGATGGCCACCGCCAGCGGCGGCGATCGCGAGCCAGGCGGCGACGCAGAGCAGGGCGAGCGTCACCGTCATGTCGCGCGTCCCTTGAGCCGCACGCCGCGGCCGCCGCCGGCGCTGGCCGCGTCGTCGCCGATCAGCTCGATGCCGGCGGCGTCGAGCGCCGCCACCAGCTTCATCAGCGAATCGACGTTGCCGCGGATCACGCCGTCGCTCGCCTCCATGCGCTGGATGGTCGGCAGCGACAGGCCCGACAGCTCGGCCAGCGCGCCGCTGGTCGATGCCGAGCAGCGCGCGCGCGGCGCGGAGCTGGGCGGCCGTTATCATGCTAATAACATCAACAATGATGTTTTATACATGTATAATTAGCTTTTATCCGTCGAAGTCAAGCCCGATTGAGCTGCCGGTGGAAAGGTGGTGGGCGGCAGCCCGGCGGGGCTCCGGCCCGCACGATTCCCGCCCTTGCGGGTTGTCACTTCGACGGATCGGCTCCATTTGCAAAATCGGCAGCGGTATAGTCACTTGGCCTCAAATTCGTGACCGGAGCGGCGAGCAGCGCGATGACCGAAAGCATTCCCTTCATTCTGGATGGCCGGGAGGTCGAAGCGCGTCCGGGTGAGACGATTTTCCGCGCCGCGCGCCGGGTCGGCGTCAAGCTGCCCCACCTCTGCTACTCGCCGCAGCCCGGTTATCGCGCGGACGGCAACTGCCGGGTCTGCATGGTGGAGGTCGAGGGCGAGCGCGTACTGGCGGCAAGCTGCATCCGTACGCCGACGCCGGGCATGAAGGTCAACACCCAGACCGACCGGGCGAAGACCGCGCGCCGGATGGTGGCGGAACTGCTGCTGACCGACCAGCCCGGACAGGCGCTGGCGCACGATCCGGAGTCCGAACTCTGGCAGATCGCCAACCGGCAGAACCTCGAGCCGGGCCGCTTTCCGCGCGACGCGCGTCCCGCGCCCGACCGCAGCCATCCGGCCATGGCGGTCAATCTCGACGCCTGCATTCACTGCAACCTCTGCGTCCGCGCCTGCCGCGAGGTGCAGGTCAACGACGTCATCGGCATGGCGGGGCGCGGCCATAACGCCAAGATCGTGTTCGACTTCGACGACCCGATGGGCGCCTCGACCTGCGTCGCCTGCGGCGAGTGCGTGCAGGCTTGCCCGACCGGCGCGCTGATGCCCGCGACATTGGTCAACGCGGAGAACGTCCGCACTGAATTTCCCGATCGCAAGGTCGACAGCGTGTGCCCGTATTGCGGCGTCGGCTGCCAGCTCACCTACGAGATCAAGAACGACAAGCTGATCGCAGTCACTGGCCGCGACGGCCCGGCGAACCAGAACCGGCTGTGCGTCAAGGGCCGCTTCGGCTTCGACTATGTGACCAACCCGCAGCGGCTCACCAAGCCGCTCGTGCGCAAGGACGGTGTCGGCAAGCACGCCAACGACCTGGTCGACCCGTCAAATCCATGGACGCATTTCCGCGAGGCGACCTGGGAGGAGGCGATGGAACGCGCCGCCTCGGGCCTCGCGAAAATCCGCGACCGCGACGGACCGCGTGCGCTCGCCGGCTTCGGCTCCGCCAAGGGCTCGAACGAAGAAGCGTACCTGTTCCAGAAGCTGGTGCGCACTGGCTTCGGCTCGAACAATGTCGATCACTGTACGCGGCTGTGCCACGCCTCGTCGGTGGCGGCGCTGCTCGAAGGCGTCGGCTCGGCGGCGGTCACGGCGACATTCAACGAGTGCAAGAACTCCGACGTCATTATCGTGATCGGCGCCAACCCGACCGAGAACCATCCGGTCGCCGCCACGTTCTTCAAGCAGGCCGCCAAGCGCGGCGCCAAGCTGATCGTCATGGACCCACGCGGGCAGGCGCTCAAGCGCCACGCCTGGCAGATGATGCAGTTCAAGAACGGCACCGACGTTGCGATGCTCAACGCGATGCTCAACGTCATCATCGGCGAGAAGCTCTACGACCAGCAATACGTCCAGAGCAACACCGAGGGCTTCGAGCAACTCGCCGAGAGCGTCAAGCCGTTCACGCCCGAGGAGATGTCGCCGATCTGCGGCCTCGAGCCGGACGTGCTGCGCAATGTGGCGCGCACCTTCGCCCGCGCCGAGAGCGCGATCATCTTCTGGGGCATGGGCGTGTCGCAGCACACCCACGGCACCGACAACGCACGCTGCCTGATCGCGCTGTCGCTGATCTGCGGCCAGATCGGGCGGCCCGGCACCGGGCTGCATCCGCTGCGCGGCCAGAACAACGTGCAGGGCGCGTCCGACGCTGGTCTGATCCCGATGTTCTTCCCCGATTACAAGTCAGTCGAGGACCCTGAAATCCGCGCCAAGTATGAGGCGGCCTGGGGTGTGATCCTCGATCCCAAGCGCGGCAAGACCGTGGTCGAGATCATGGACGCGGTACACGCCGACGAGATCAAGGGCATGTACATCATGGGCGAGAACCCCGCGATGTCCGATCCCGATCTCAACCACGCGCGCGGCGCGCTGGCGCATCTCGAACATCTCGTGGTGCAGGACATCTTCCTGACCGAGACCGCGTCATACGCCGACGTGATCCTGCCGGCTTCGGCCTGGCCCGAGAAGGACGGCACCGTCACCAACACCAACCGGCAGGTGCAGATGGGCCGCGCGGCGCTGCCGCTTCCCGGCGAGGCACGGCAGGATTTGTGGATCATCCAGGATCTGGCGCAGCGCATCGGCTTGAACTGGAACTACCGGCACGTCAGCGAGGTGTTCACCGAGATGGCGGCGATGATGCCGGCGCTCGACAACATCTCGTGGGACCGCGTCGAGCGCGAGAGCCACGTCACCTATCCGGTCGATGGTCCCGACGTGCCGGGCCGCGACGTGGTGTTCGACAAGGGCATCCCGCGCCCGAACGGCTTGGCCAAGCTGGTCGCGACGAAGTACACGGCGCCGGACGAGATGCCCGATGCCGAGTATCCGTTCATCCTCACCACCGGGCGCCAGCTCGAGCACTGGCACACCGGCGCGATGACGCGCCGCGCGTCGATGCTCGATGCGCTGGAGCCGGGGCCGGTCGCGGGGCTTTCCCGCGCCACCATCGCCAAGCTCGGCATCAAGCCGGGCGATCCGGTGCGCGTCTCGACCCGCCGCGGCGTCGTGGAGCTGGATGCACGTCAGGATGACGCGGTGCCGGACGGCGTGGTGTTCATCCCGTTCGCCTACGTGGAGGCGGCGGCCAATCTGCTGACCAACCCGGCGCTCGATCCGTTCGGCAAGATTCCGGAGTTCAAGTTCTGCGCCGCCAAGGTCGAGGCGGTCGACGCCGCCACGCGGGTGGCGGCGGAGTAATGGCTATTCGGAGTGCGTCGCGGCTGGCGTCACGAAGCCATCAATTTCGAGTCGAGAAGTCGAGGATCGATTTCGGTATCATCGCGTGAATTCCTTTGTGCTCGTTCACGAGCTGGGTCACGCGTACATCGCATGCAAGCGACATCAACGAGTAGGCATCCTCGCGCGAGAGCTTCAGCTTCTCGCCGAGCAGCTTGATCATCTCTCGCACCGCTCGTTTGGCGGCCTGATCAAGGTCGACGTCGAACGCCATGGTTATCAGATGCGTGGGCGTTTCGGCACGCGGCAGCGATAGCTTCATGTCTTTTCGTACGATCAGCTCGAAAGTGCCACGCAAGGCGGTTTCGATCGCGGTGACGCAGACCTCACCGTCGCCCTGGACCGCATGGCCGTCACCGGCCGAGAACAGCGCCCCGGGGTTGAATACAGGAAGATACAATGTCGTGCCGGCAACGAGCTCCTTGTTGTCGAGATTGCCACCGAATTCGCGCGGAATGACGGACGTGAGCCGGCCGTAGGCCCTGGGCGGCGCGTTTCCCATATTGCCAAAGAACGGCGACAGCGGCAGTTGTCCGCCCCAAGGGGGGTATGCCACCCGGGCATTGATATCGATGGGAATTTGCAGCGCCCGCCAGGTTTCGCCGAAATCCTCCGGGATCGTCCCCGACAACGGGCGGATAAGGTTGTAACCCCAGTTTTGCCGTAGCTGAATGTCCTTGATGCGGACCTCGAGCGTGTCGCCCGGCTCGGCCCCTGACACATAGATCGGACCCGTCATGATGTGCGGCCCCGGCCGATAAGTATGGCGCGCGATGACGGCGTGATGTTCGGGTAGGACTTCGAGCCCGTTGCCCGGTTTCGGAAGCAGGTCCGGACTGCCGGAGATCGAATTGAGAATGACCGTATCGCCGCTCTCGATCTGCAGCACAGGCTCCAGCGTAGCGTCGAAATATCCCCAGTGGACCGTATCGGGGCCAGCGAGCAGCTCATGACTCCTCGCCATGGTGCGCTATTTCCCTGCCTTGACAGCCTGTACGAACTGCATGTCGACGACCTGTCCATAATCGACATCCTGCTTGAGCACGTCGGCATTGCGCACGACGCTGTGCGCAGTCGCCCAAGCGTCCGGCGAGACGAATCCATCCGGGCTCCATAATTCGTCCGCGAAGCCGCGGTCGAGCGTCGCTTTGAGATCTTCCGCCGCCATGGTGGGAAACTCCTGCTTCGCGATCGCGGCGGCACCGGCTGGATCTGCGTGCGTTGCCTTGAGTTCCCCGTACCACGGCGCGCACGAACTTGTGGACAGTCTCCGGTTCCTTCTGGATGGTGTCGAGGCGCACACTGAGCGCCGAGTAGGCGTAGTCGCCATTTTCCTTCGGGAAATTGAAGAAGGGCTCGCCCCAGAGGTTCTGTCGAATGCCCTGCGTAATCTGCGGCTCCTGAACTACGCCAATCTGCGCATTACCGGTTTTGACAGCAGCTACGATTTCACTGGCCGTGAGTTCGAGCATTGACACATCGGTCTTTGCATCCAAGCCCCATTTCTTCAACAGAAAGCGGGTGATCGAGTTCGGCGTGCCGCCGAAAAATCCGACGGCGATTGTTTTACCCTTGACGTAGTCGCCCATCTTGGCGCCAGCGGCCGGCTCCCGGCCCTTTGCCGCCACGTAGTATAGATTGCCCCGTGCCACCACATTGACGACCAGGCGTAGCTCTGCGCCTTTGAGCTTGGCGAAGGCATTGTGCTCGGGCCCGGCAATGTAGGCGAAGGCCTGCCCGGTCAGAACGGCGTTGGTCGGCGCTGAGCCGCTTTCGATTGTCACGATCTTGATCTCGAGCCCCTCGTCAGCAAAGTACCCATTTCTCATCGCGACATAGAGGGGCAGGTAGCCGATCCCATGAACGGGCTCCGTCACCACGAGGGTGCGCATCGGTTTGCCTTGAGCGAAGGCGGCATTGGCGAGCGCCAGCGCGATCGCAACCGAAGCAGCCAACTTATGTATAGCCAACAACATGAGAGCCCTCCTCAATTTGCTCGCGCTGGTTCACCGCTCTCGCGCTACCGAACTAAAAGCAAGACGTATGCCAAGAAGACATGGTTGGCCGCACCGAGGGCCGCGCCTGATGCGCTGGAGTTGGGACCGGTGGCCGGGCTGGCGAGCGACACCATCGCCAAACTCAGCATTACGTCGAGCGATCTTGTACAGGCGCGACGCGGCGCGGCGTTGTTGAACTGGCAGCGCGTCAACGACAGCGTGCCGGATGGTGTGGTGTTCATCCCGTTCGCCTACGTCGAGGCGGCCGCCAATCTGCTGACCAACCCGGCGCTCGATCCGTTCGGCAAGATTTCGGAGTTCAAGTTCTGCGCCGCCAAGGTCGAGGCGGTCGATCAGGCGGTCGCGGCGGAGTAGCCGGACGTTCGGCGCATCCGCGTGCCCGCACCGCCCGTCTAGCTGTGACGTGCTTGCTCAGCCATGGCCTTCCGGCTTGCCGCGAAAATAGGGTTCGACCGGACCGGTCAGCTTGATGGTCAGCGGATTGCCGTAGCGGTCCTTGGCATTGCCGGCGGCCACGCGAATCCAGCCCTCGCTGACGCAGTATTCCTCGACGTTGGTCTTCTCCACGCCCTTGAAACGGATGCCGACGTCGCGCGCCAGCACTTCGGCATCGTAGTAGGGACTGCCTGGATCATTGGACAGGCGGTCGGGCGGGGTGTCGGTCATGGCGTTGCGTCCCGGGTGGCGGATGTCGGCGCACCGTTAGCACAATGTGGTGGCGGTTCGCGCCGTTCCCGGGGCTGGCGGCGAGGGCTTGCCGCATCCAATTCTGCTAAGCTACCAATCGTATGAGGCGGCGGTGAGGGAAGGGCTGACGGGTGGGCATATGCGTTGCCCATTTGGCTCGACGGACATGGACGAAGACCACCTGAGTGACGAGATTTCGCGGCTCGAAGCCCGCATCGAGCAACTGGCCGAGAAGATCGAGCGCTGCCGCAAGATCATGCTGGGCGCGCGCGGCGCCATCGTGGTGGCGGGCGTTCTGGCCCTCGCCATGATGGCCGGCGTGATCCGGTTCGACGGGCTGCCGGTGCTGGCATCCTTGAGCCTGCTGCTCGGTGGCGTCGTGACGCTCGGCTCCAACAGCAGCACGCTCGACGAGGCGGCCGTCGCCTTACAAGCGGCCGAAGCGCAGCGCGCCGGATTGATTGGCCAGATCGACCTCCGCGTCGTCGGCGGCAGCCAGGCGGTGGCCGGATGAACGGCCGGGCGTGACCGGCGTCGTCACGCCGGATCTGCATCTGCGCGACCAGGCGAGTACGTACCTCTTGCTGTCGTGGATGATCGGCAGCATGCCGGCCTGATAGCGCAGGCTTGAGCACGCGCCGCGAACGCAGGGGCAGAAAGGCAGGACACCATGCGTCGGCTTATTCTTGGAACCATCGCGGCCCTGTGGCTCGCCCCCGTTCTGGTGCAGGCGCAGCGGCTGGAGGTGAAAGACTGGCAGGTGTTCGTCGATCCGCAGTTCGGCACGCAGGTCGACTACCCGGCCGACGTGTTCTCGCAGTCCGGCGGCCAGTCGGAGCGCGGCGTCGGCGAGCGGTTCCGCACCTCCGACGGCCAGGCGGTCCTGGAAATCTATTCGCTGCCGAACGACCCGCTGTCGACGCCCGAGGGCTTCCTGCGCGCCAACCTGCAGACGCCGCGCAGCGAACTGGGATACCAGCGGATCACGCCGTCGTTCTTCGCCATCTCGAACGTCCGTGACGGCGCCATCTACTACAGCCGCTGCAATTTCAGCCGCAGCCCGCGCCCGCTCATTTCGTGCATCGACCTGAAATATCCCGAGGAGCAGAAGCGCGCCTGGGATGACGTGGTGACTCGCATCAGCCGGTCGCTGCGGCCGCTCGTCGGCGGGTGAGGCTGTACGCTGAAATAAATCACGTCAGGGTTGTAGTCAGGCGCATTCGCGCTATAATTGTGCGGTGACGAACTTCGGAGATCAAAAATGGCCCAGCGATTTGCGCGGCGTGCAGACGAGTCACCACGTGGGTGAACGGCGTGTGTTTGTCCTGCAAACGGCACCACATTTTCCGATGTAATTGAATCCCGTGTGCGAGTTTGAGCGACAAGGGCCCCGGCGATCCGGGGCCCTTTGTCGTTTGCGGCACGGCGGATGAGCGGTGGATCAACTCAAACCGGATGTGATCTAACCGGCTCATGGACACCCAGGTTCTCATCGTCGGCGCCGGACCGACCGGACTGACGCTCGCCATCGATCTAGCGTTGCGCGGCGTGCGCTCGACCCTCATCGAGCAGAAGGCAGCGCCCGCGTTCCTACCCAAGATGGAGCGGTGCAACGCCCGCACCATGGAAATCTACCGGCGCATGGGATTGGCCGACCGCGTGCGGGCGGCGGGTCTGCCGGCGCACTGTCCGATGGACATCTTCGTGATGTTCTCGCTGGTCGAGCCGCCGCTGGTGCATCACTCGCATCCTTCGGTGGCGGAGGCCAAGGCGCGCATCGCCAAGTGCCGCGACGGCACGCTGCCGCTCGAGCCCTACCAGTTGATCTCCCAGTACACGCTGGAGCCGCTGCTCAAATCGATCGCCGAAACCATGCCGGCGATCGCGGTGCGCTTCGGCCACGAATTCCTGTCCTTCGCGCAGGACGCCGGTGGCGTGACCGCGACGGTGCGGAACGCGGCCGGCGCGACCTCGGAGATCAGGGCGCAGTACCTGGTCGGCTGCGACGGCGGCACCAGCACGGTGCGCAAGCAACTCGGCATTACGCTCGAAGGCGAGGGCAACCTGCTGCAGCTCTGTCAGGCGCTGTTCCGCTGCGACGAACTCTACGAGCGCATCCCGATCGGCAAGGGCCGCCACTATCACGTCGCCGACGACCGCGCCACGCAGCTGATCGTGCAGGACTCGACGCGGCACTTCACTCTGCACTCGATCGTCGAAGACGCGGCCGAGATGAAGCCGATGTTCGAGAAGACCGTCGCGATGCCACTCGCCTACGAGATGATCAATGCGGGCATGTGGAAGCAGAACCTGCTGCTGGCCGAGCGCTATGGCGAAGGCCGTGTTTTCCTGGCGGGGGACGCGATCCATCTGGTGATTCCAACCGGCGGGCTCGGCATGAACAGCGGCGTCGGCGATGCCATCGACCTGTCGTGGAAGCTGGCCGCGACGCTCGCGGGCTGGGGCGGGCCGAAGCTGTTGCCGGCGTACGAGGCCGAACGGCGGCAGGTCGGCGCCAACAACGTCGCGGCCTCGCGCCATGCCACCGTCGGACGGCGCAAGTGGCGCGGCGCCTATACGCCGCTCATTCGAGAGAACACGCCCGAAGGGCTGGCGGCGCGCGCCACGTTCGCACGGCTCGCCGACGTCGAGCAGCGTAAGGCGAGCGACATGATCGGCGCCGAACTCGGCTACCGCTACGACAACTCGCCGCTGATCGCCACCGAGCCGGGCGAGGGGCCGGAGTACAAGTTCATGGACTACACGCCGACCACCTGGCCGGGTGCGCGGCTCCCGCACATGTGGCTGGACGACGGCACCGCGATGCAGGACCGCATCGGCTATGGCCACGGCTATACGTTGCTGCGGCTCGGCGGCACGCGCGCCGATACCAATGCGCTCGCGCGGGCGTTCGCGGCGCTCGGCGCGCCGCTGCAGGTGCTCGATGTGCCGGACGCGGCGCCGCGCGACGTCTACGGTTACGATCTGTTGCTGCTGCGCCCGGACATGCATGTCGCCTGGCGCGGCAATGCGCTGCCGCCGGAGCCCGCGACGCTCGCCGCGATGGCGACCGGGCATTAGCGCCGGTTTCGTTTCATCCGATTCATGTCCCGGGCGCAGCGCAGCGGCGCAATCTCTGCGCTGGATGCGCTGCGGACCCGGTATCGCAAAACGGACGCTCTGCCTTTGGGTCAAAGGTTCCGCGGGGATCAGCGGAGGACCGACTCACACGGACTTGCACGCGTGCTGGGCCGACGATCGAAATCAGCGGCCGTAGATCGTCCGCCGCTCGGCCGAGGCCAGCGCCTGCTCGACCAGCTTGATGATCTCATCGCCGCGCCATGGCTTGGGCAGGAATACGCAGTTCGTCGGCAGTTCGACGAGGCGCTCGCCGCCATGTCCGGAGGTCAGAACCACCGGCAGCGATGGCCAGCGGAGCTTGATCTCGCGCGCGAAATCCAGCCCATCCATCGCGCCCTGTAGCTGCACGTCGGTCAGGACGACCGCAACCTTGCGGCCGTGAATAAGCATCAGCGCCAGCGCCGCTTCCGCGCTCTCGCACTCCATCGGCTCCATTCCGGCGTCTTCGAGAAGCTCGACCATCAAACCGCGCAAATCGGCGTCGTCTTCGACCACCAATCCGGTTCGACGGCCGTCATAGATGTTTGACATCGATTCCACCTCCGATGCCCAACCATCGGCTGGCACGCAAAGTTCCGGGTTCCTTCCCAATACGCATAGCTCACGGTTCCGGCGAGGGAACGGTTCCGGGTCTCATGCATTCTACAGGTCTGCAATGGCGTTCGATGTCGCCTGGTCGACGCGCGCCGACATTCCCCAATCGAGAAAGGCCACTTCATGCGGTCCTTCGCCGCCACGCTATTTCTTTGCTTGCTGACAATTCCTGCACGTACCGAAGATTGCGTCGCTTCGGTCTATTCGGTGGGCGATCCGTCCCAGCCAGGAACCCAAACCGCGAGCGGCATTCCATTGGACGATGACGCGATGACGGCGGCTCATAAGTCACTTCCGTTCGGCTCCAAAGTGAAGGTGACGAACAGGACCAACGGCAGTTCCGTCACGATGACGATCACGGACCGTGGACCTTACGTGAAGGGCCGTTGCATCGACGTCACCAAGGCTGGTGCGCGCGCATTGGGCATTGCGGGGCTTGCTCCTGTCAGCGTGGTACGTGCCGAGTAGCAGCATCGTACGGCGACAATCGCATGATCTCACATTCCGTTACGAGCGGTCGTCAAAAGTGAGTGTTCACACGATAGTACCCGGCGCACGCCAATGTGAGATGGCGCTCATACGACGAGCACGATCGAGCCGGTCGTTTGGCGGGCCTCGATGTCGGCGTGCGCGCGCGCCGCGTCGCGCAAGGCATATTCGTTGCTGATCTCGATCTTGATCTGGCCGCCGGCCACCAGGCCGAACACCTCGCTGGCGGACGCCAGCAGGTCGGCGCGGGTGACGTTGAAGTTCGATACGCTCGGATGCGTGAGGTAGATCGAGCCGAGCTGGCCGAGACGGCGCGGCGGCACCGGATCGGGATCGCCCGAGGCTTCGCCGAACGAACACATGATGCCGCGCCGGCGCAGGCATTGCAGCGAGCCCTCGAACGTCGCCCGCCCGACCGAGTCGTAGACGACCGGCAGGCCGTCGCCGCCGGTGATCTCCTTGACGCGCGCGACGAAATCCTCGCGCGTGTAGACGATCGGATGGTCGCAGCCGTGGGCGCGCGCAACCGCGGCCTTCTCGTCGCTGCTCACCGTGCCGATGACGGTAGCGCCGAGATGTTTCGCCCATTGACAGACGATCAGACCAACACCACCGGCGGCCGCATGGATCAGGATGGTGTCGCCGGGCTGTACGACATACGCCTGGCGCAGCAGCATGCGGGCCGTCATGCCGCGGATCATCATCGCGGCGGCGATACGGTCGTCGATGCCGTCGGGCAGGGGAATGAGCCGCGCCGCCGGCACGATGCGCTGCTCGGCATACGCGCCTTCCGGCGCCGACGCATAGGTGACGCGCTCGCCCAGCGTGAAGCCGGTGACGCCGGGGCCGATCGCCTCGATCACGCCGGCGCTCTCCAGCCCGATCGGCGCGGGAAACGATTTGATCGCGTGAATGCCGCTGCGCTGGAGCACGTCGCGATAGTTGACCGCGACCGCGCGGTTGCGCATCCGCACTTGCCCGGGTCCGGGTTCGCCGGCTTCGACCTCCTCGAATCGCAGGACCTCGGGGCCGCCGGTGGCGTGGAAGCGGAAAGCCTTGCTCATGTGCGCTTGTGCTCCGCGAATACCTTCGACAGATTCTCCATCATGTCGGCCAGATCGTTGAGCGCGTTGAACCGCGGCTGCGACGCGATATACGGCGACATCACCACGTTGTCGAATTTCAAGAGCTCGTCGTCGCTGCGGCCCGGCGATTCGTAGGGCGGATCGAGCGCGAAGCCGCCAAGGCGGCCGGACTTCAGCGCCTCGATCAGCGCCGCGCGGTCGACCACATCGGCGTGCGAGACGTTGATCAGGCAGGCGCCCGCCTTCATCTGCGCAAAGCGCGCGCGGTCGATCAGGCCCTTGGTGGCGGGACTCTCCGGAAGCTGCGGCACCACCCAGTCGCTCTCGGCGAGGAGGCGTGGAAGCTGGACGAAGGTCGCCTGCAGTTCGCGCTCCTCCTGCTCGAGCAGCCGCGTGCGCTGAAAATACAGAATGCGCATGCCGAAGGCCGCCGCCCGGATCGCGATCTCGCGGCCGACCTCGCCCATGCCGATGATGCCGATGGTCAATTCGTTGAGCGTGCGCAGGCCGGTGATGCGCGCCCAGTTCGAGTTCGGCGTGTGGCGGCGGTCGAACGGCCTGTAGCTGTAGCCGGCGCGGGCAAGCTGATCGACGCTGATCCGGTTCATCAGCCGCTGCATCTTTTTGGCGAGCGTGAGCATCAGCATGAAGGCGACCTCCGCGCACGCCATGCTGGCGCGCTGCCGCAGCGTCAGGACCTTGATGCCGCGCTTCGCGCAGGCGTGCACGTCGATGTTGCGCGTTCGCACGCCGTACTTCTGGACCGCCACCAGGTTGCGGCCGATCTCGAGTTCTTCAAGTCCGACCGGCAGCGATCCGACAATCAGGATCTGGCTGCCGGGCAGCGACAGCCGCATCAGGTTCGTCGTCGTGACCGGGCGCACCTGCGCCGGATAGAGCGCCGGCGCGCGCGCCCGCACCCGCTTGCAGTAGCCCTCGAAGTCGCGCTCGTCGTGGGCGAAGAAGTCCGCGAAGGCGTTCGTGCGTTCCTTGGGGGTCGTCGGGTCGAGCACGATGCCGACGACGCGCAGCAGGCGGTCGTCCTCCACCATCAGGACCGGGCCTCGGCTGTATGCCACGTCAGGGACCCCAATCGCTCGGCTCGGAACCGGTGTCGAGCAACGGCTCGAAGCCCGAGGCGATCAGGATGCGCCGTCTCGCGGCGCTGGTAAATCGGTGGTGTTGCGGCATCAGGTCGTCGCCTCGATCCTGGCGCGTAGCTCAGGCGTCGTGTCCGGCATGATACCGAACCAGGCCCGGAAGGCCGGACGCGCCTGATGGATCAGCATGCCGAGCCCGTTGACGGTCGGGTTGCCGCGGACCCGCGCGGCCGCCAGCAGCGGCGTCTCGCGCGGGATATAGATGATATCGGAAACGATTGCGTTCACGGGCAGGGTGTCGAGCGCAAGATCGAGCGCGGGCTCGCCGCTCATGCCCTGGCTCGTGGTGTTGATCAGCATCGCGGCATCATTCAATGCGCGCGACCGCTCGTCCCACGCCACCGCGCTGACGGGGCCGCCGAATTCGCGTTGAAGCGCCTGCGCGCGGGCAAGCGTGCGGTTGACCACCCGGATATCGCGCGCGCCCTGGTCGATCAGGCCGACCACCACCGCGCGTGCGCTGCCGCCCGCGCCGATCACCACGATCGGGCCGGCGTCCGCGCGCCAGCCGGGCTGCGCTTCGCGCACGCTCTCGACATAACCGAAGGCATCGAAATTGAAGCCGTCGAGCGAGCCGTCGGGCGCGACCACGACGCAGTTCATCGCACCGATGCGCCGCGCCACCGGATCGACACGGTCGACGATGTCGAGCGCCGCCTCCTTGTGCGGAATCGTCAAGTTGGTGCCAGCGAAACCGAGCGCCGGGAGCGCGCGCAAGGCGGCGCGCAGGCCGGCCGGCTTGATGGCCAGCGGCAGATAGGCGCCGCTCAGACCGTACTTTGCGAGCCAATAGCCGTGCAGCGCCGGCGAGCGCGAATGCATCACCGGGTCGCCCATCACGCCGGCGAGCCGGAAGCGGTCAGGATGCGGCATGGTTCATTCGCCCGATTGACGGGCGGTCGATCCGCTCGTCACCCCCAATTGAGCCCGGGGCCATCCTTTTCGAAGAAGAAGGAATGCTTGGTCAAGCTACATTATTGCCGCCAGGATAAAACCAATAGCTGACGAGTTCACATGCATGGGCAAAGCGACCCGATGGGCCATAACTAACTCATGCACCGCAACAAATGACTTGCAAACTCACTCAATCACTTCGTCTGCGCGAACGAGGAGTGTCGGCGGCACTTCAAGGCCGAGCGTCTTGGCAGTCGTCAGATTGAGGACGAAGCGGAAGCGGGTCAACTGACGGCTGCTGTAACGCTGCCTATTGTCCAACAGGTGTCTTTCCTGACGGTCCGACGCCCGTGACTTGAATGATCACCTCCCCGTCTTTAGCCCATGTGTAGTGCGGGGCCTTTGAAGGTTCGGAATAGAATGTGCCGGGCGGATACGCGGTAAACTTCGTCTCATCCCATTTATCGCCCGACGCGAAGTAGAGTGTGCCAGACAGAACGACTGCGGTGCGAACCGTGTCGGGGTGCCAATGCGGCGGGTCTTTCCAGCCGGCGGAAAACTTCACGCGGGATACGAACACGCCGGGCTTCGTCGGGTCGCCGAAGACTACGACGGTCTGCGGCGGCCCGGTCAGAGGACCTTTGAAGACAATGTCCTGAGGAAGCTTGATGACGCTTGGGTCGGTGCTCTGTGCATGGGCTAACGAGGCCGACAGGACAAATGCCGCTGCTGCAAGGGTAGCAATCTTCATTTTTCCACCTGGGGTTTTTGGGCACAGATGCCCACGGAAGCGAAGCTTATCGCAAAACAATTAGATACCGGCGACAAAACGTACTGCGGGCGGTCCTGACGTGTGTCCCGGACGAGGCGCCGTACCATAAGCGCGTTCACGCGCGTCAAAGACGCGTGAACGCACTTGCGGTGCTGCGCTGCGCCCGGGAAACGGACGTTAGACCAGCTTGACGTTCTTCAGCGGCAGGCTGCGCACCGGCTTGCCGGTCGCCGCCATGATGGCATTGAGCACCGCCGGGACGACGACGCAGATGGTCGGCTCGCCGACGCCGCCCCAGAAGTCGTAGGTCGGCACGATCACGGTTTCGACCTTGGGCATCTCGGCAAGCCGCATGATCTCGTAGGTGTCGAAGTTGAGATCGACCATGCGGCCGTCCTTGACCCGGCATTCGCCGTAGAGCGCCGCCGAGAGGCCATAGGCGACCGAGCCTTCGACCTGGGCGGCGATCTGGTCGGGGTTGACCGCATGGCCGCAGTTGAGCGCCAGCACCATGCGGTGAACCTTGAGCTTGCCCTGCGCGCTCACCGAGACTTCGGCCGTGGCCGCCGAGTAGCTGCCATAGCCCATGAACTGCGCGATGCCGCGATGGACGCCGAGCGGCAGCGGCTTGCCCCAGTCGCCCTTTTCGGCGGCCGCATTGAGCACGGCGAGATGCTTGGGATGCTTGCTCATCAGTGCGCGGCGGAATTCCAGCGAATCCTTGCCGGCCGCCCGCGCACACTCCTCGATGAAGCACTCCATGTAGATGCCGTTCTGGTTGGTGTTGACGCCACGCCACGGACCGACCGGCACGTGCGTGTTGCGCATCGCGTATTCGATCAGCAGGTTCGGCACGGTGTAGCCGAGCTGCGCGTCGCCCGGCTCCTCCCAGAAGCCTTGCAGCTGACGCCGGTCCTTGCCGCCGACGATGCCGGCCGGGTTGAGCGTCGCGTTGATCGACTGTCCGGAGACCCGCACTTGCAGGCCGACGAGGTTGCCTTGCGCATCGAGGCCTGCCGACATCTTGCATTGCGAGATCGGCCGGAAGAAGTCGTGCGCCTGGTCTTCCTCGCGGCTCCAGATCAGCTTGACCGGGACGCCGGGGAATTCCTTGGCGATCGCCACCGCTTGGCGCACGTAGTCCTGCGTGCCGCCGCGCCGGCCGAAGCCGCCGCCGAGGTCGATGCGATACACCTCGCACTGGCTGAGCGGCACGCCGGAGGCTTCCGACAGGGCCGCGAGCGAGGCTTCGACGTTCTGCGTCGGCACCCAGACCTCGGCCTGGTCGGCCGAGACCCGCACGGTGGCGTTCATCGGCTCCATGCAGGCATGCGCCAGGAACGGCGTGCTGTAGACCGCTTCGACCTTCTTGGCGGCGCTCTGCGATCGCCTTCGGCGCATCGCCGTTCTGGCGATCGCCGTTGGTGGCGGTGGCGGTCAGGCCCTCCTTGAGATGCGCTGCGATTGTTGCGTCCGAAGCGGACGCACCCGCTCCCTCGTCCCAGACGATCGGCAGTGCATCGAGCGCCGATCTTGGCATGCCACCAGGTGTCGGCAACGACCGCGACTGCGCTGTCGTCGACCTTCACGACCTTCTTGACGCCGGGATGCCGGCGATCTTCGCCTCGTCGTAGCTCTTCACCTTGCCGCCGAACACCGGGCAGTCCTTGATCGCGGCGTTGAGCATGCCGGGCAGCTGGACGTCGATCGCGTAGACCTTGCTGCCGTTGAGCTTGTCGGCGGTGTCGAGCCGCTTGATCGGCTTGCCGGCGATCTTCCAGCTCCGCGGGTCCTTGAGCTTGACGCTCTTCGGGTCGGGCGCGGTGAGCTTGGCCGCCGCCGCGGCGACCTTGCCGTAGCTGGTCTGCGGCTGGAGGCCGCATGCTTGATGACGCCGTCCGCGACCGTGAGCTCGCCGACCGGCACCTTCCACTCGTCGGCCGCCGCCTGCAGCAGCATCAGGCGGGCGGCCGCGCCGCCGCGCCGGACATAGTCCTGCGAGCTGCGGATGCCGCGGCTGCCGCCGGTCGACATGTCGCCCCAGACGCGCTTGCTGGCGAGGTTCGGCCGGGCGTGATCGATTCGACCGTGACCTTCTTCCAGTCGCATTCGAGTTCTTCGGCGACGAGCTGTGCGAGGCCGGTGAGCGTGCCCTGGCCCATCTCCGAGCGCGCGATCCGGATCACGCACGGTGTCGTCGGGCTTGATCGACGACCCAGGCGTTGACCTCGTGCCGGCGCGTCGGACTGCGCGGCCGCCGGCGCGATGCCGAACGGCACGTGGAATCCGAGCGCCAGTCCGCCGCTCGCCGCGGCGGAGCCGACGACGAAATGGCGGCGTGAAACTTTCGCGGCTTTGCCGCGGATGGTCTGTGTCATGATGGACCTCCTCGGCTCAGGTTCGGGATCGCGCCGTTGGCCGCCATGTGGACGGCCGTGACGGATGCGCTGATAGGTGCCGCAGCGGCAGATGTTGGTCATCGCCGCGTCGATGTCGGCATCGGTGGGCTTCGGCTTCTTCTTCAGCAGCGCCGCCGCGGCCATGATCTGGCCGGACTGGCAGTAGCCGCATTGCGGCACGTCGACCGTCGCCCAGGCTTGCTGCACCGGATGCGAGGAGTTCGGCGACAGGCCCTCGATGGTGACGATCTTGTCGGTCTCCTTGACGTCGCCGACGCGAATCGAACATGAACGCTGGACGGCATCGTTGATGTGCACCGAGCAGGCGCCGCACTGCGCGACCCCGCAGCCATATTTCGTGCCGGTGAGGCCGACCTGCTCGCGGATCACCCACAGGAGCGGGGTGTCGGGCTCGACCTGCACGTCTCGCATACTGCCATTGATGTGAAGCTTTGCCATGAGTGTCCTCTCAGGGAGCCGCCTCGGGACGGCTCTTATTGTCGTTGCGCCTTGTCGTTGCGTCGCCAAGCGCCGGCCGGTCTGGAACTGGAGGAACTCGAAAAGACCCGCCAAGCGTCTGCAAGCATATCGGAAGTCGAGACGGCCTGCCACGGCCACCCGGGCTTTCGAGGCCCCGCTGGGTTGTCCTAAGATGCGCGTCCCGGTGATTGACGGAACCCCGGTGATGAACGCGAGGACGTTTGTTTGGGCGGTCCTGCTGCTGTGCGCATGCGCATGCCTTGCATTGCCCGCGGCCGTGGTGGCCGACGAGCGCTATCCGACTCGTCCGATCACGCTGATCGTGCCGTTCCCGGCGGGCGGCGGCGTCGACGCCGTCGCGCGCATCGTGGCCGACAAGCTCGGGGCCGCTTTGGGCCAGCAGGTGGTGATCGACAACCGCGGCGGCGCCGCTGGCGTGATCGGCACGCGGCTTGCCGCGAAGGCAGCGCCCGACGGTTACACCATCGTGATGGCGCACACCGGCACCACGTCGATCAATCCGAGCCTGTACGTCAATCCAGGCTATGACCCGCGCAAGGACTTCACGCCGATCGGCCTGATCTCATCGACGCCGATCGCCTTGATGGCGCATCCGTCGTTTCCAGCGCGAAACGTCACCGAACTGATCGCGTACGCCAAGAAGGAACCCGGCAAGCTCAATCTCGGCACGCCGCCGCCCGGCACCGGCGGCTATCTCGCCGGCGAACTGTTCAAGGCGATGGCGGGCGTTGAAATCACGATCATTCCCTACAAGGGGACGGCCGCGCTCACCAACGATCTGATCGGCGGTCATGTGCCGATCGCATTCAACGTGCTGGCGCCTGCGATGGGCAACCTGCAGTCCGGCGGTCTGCGCGCGGTCGCAACCGCGGGGCCGACGCGAACGAGCCTGTTTCCCGATGTGCCGACCTTCATCGAGTCGGGGCTGCCCGGCTTCGAAGCGGTGCTGCACTATGGCCTGCTGGCGCCGGCCGGAACGCCGAAGCCGATCATCGCGCGTCTCAACACCGAATTGCGCAAGCTCGTGACATCGGCCGAGGTCGCCGCGCGCATCGCGGCCGATGGTGGTGATCCTCTGCCGTCGAGTCCGGACGAGTACGCCGCCGACATCGACCGCGAAGAAGCGAAGTGGTCGGCGTTGATCAAGAAGCTCGGATTGCGCGTCGACTGACGAGTGCATGGTCCGTGTGGCGCGGCCTCGCGGTGCAATCGATGAGGCGCCAATCACGATGAGCTTTGGCCGTCAAGCTGAGATTCATGCCGTCGATGTGACGGAATAATCATCGGGCAAAACTCCAGCCTTCGTGGCACGCAGCGTTGCGAATCAATTTTGCCGTGTCATGCTCGGGTATGTTGGAGCAATTCCGGGTTCCGCAGCCAAACTTGCTTTGCAAGCTCGGCGCCGGTTTGCGACGATGGCGAAGTTGTGTGATAGCGACGTTGCGTGATTGTGAGAGGCGGACGATGAAACGGTCCCTGCAAATGATCGCAGGCGTTGCGATCGTGTTTGCCGTTGTGGGAAGCGTGCTCGCCGCGGCCCGCGACGTGTCGGAGCCGGCCAGCACCGTCATCGCAAATCAGAACGGTGACGGCCGGATCGAAGTGCTGGCGCAAGGCGAGGGGCCCGTGGTCGTGCTGCTGCCGTCGCTCGGCCGCGGCGCATCCGATTTCGATCCCATTGCGGCGCGGCTTGCATCGGCCGGTTACCGCGTGCTGCGGCCGCAGCCGCGCGGCATCGGACGGAGCGTTGCGCCGCTGACCGGCATCAATCTGCACGACTACGCCGCCGACGTGGCGACCGTCATCGAACACGAGAAGAAGGGCCCGGCATTCGTGGTCGGACATGCGTTCGGGAACCGGGTCGCCCGCATGCTTGCCACCGACCGTCCGGAACTGGTGGCCGCGGTCTCGCTGGTGGCGGCCAATGTCGGCAAGGCGCCGAGCACGCCGAAGATCCGGGAGGCGATCCGCAACAGCGCCAATCCGGCGCTGCCGGAGGAGGAGCGCATCAAGGCGTTGCAGTTCGCGTTCTTCGCGCCGGGCAACGACGCGCGTGTCTGGTTGCGGGGCTGGTATCCCGAAGTGCTGGCGGCCGAGCGCCTTGCCGGCGACCGCACCTCGCGCGAGGAGGATTTCGCCGCCGGGCAAGCGCCGGTCCTCTACGTGCAGCCCTCGCACGATCCGCTCGCCCACGTAGAGGACGCCAGGCTCTACCGCGAGCGGTTGGGCGACCGCGTCACCGTGGTAGTGGTTGAGCGGGCAAGCCACGCCGTGATCGTCGAGCAGCCGGACGCCGTCAGCGAGGCGCTGATCAATTATGCGCGCAAGCTCTGGCCGCACGCGGCGCTGCAGTAGGTCCTCGCCGCGGCGATCTCAGACGTTCCAAGACCTCCCACGTTGCCGCGCGGCGAAATTGACACTACGTCGCGCTAGGTGTGCCGTTGTTGCCGGCCTCGGCCGTTCCTACATCACGTCCGAAGGATTACCTGCGAGGCCAGCATGAACCTGCCATCCACGCCGAAAGCCGAGACGCCGCGGACGGAACCCGAGATTCTGCTGCCGGGCGATCCCGTCACGCGCGGCCGCTCGGATCCGCGCGGCTGGCAGGCAGGCGAAGAGGGCGTCCATCGCGTCTATGTGGCGAAGGTCGGCCCATTCGGTTTCGCGTTGTTTGCCCTCGCGGCTGCCGCGATCGCCGCCATCATTCTGACGTTCATGATCGGCGCGTTCCTGATCGTGATCCCGCTCGCCGGATTGCTGCTGGCCGCGGCCATCATTTCGGGGTTGTGGCGCGGGTGGTTCCGGCCGTCGCGCTGAGCGGAATTGTTTTCAAATCTCTCGGCGTCAATCTCTCAATGTGCTGAAATAATCGTTTGCGCTCGTGTGGCGGTCCAGAAGTCCGCATTAATGAGCCGCTAGTGGTCTTTCGATTCCGAAGTTCACAAATGTGTACCGGACAATGATGCGAACTTCGGAATCGGGGCAATAGGCCCCAAAAATGTTGCGGGCCGAGCACCGGGGTAAGGTGCTCGGCCCGCCAGCCTTGTCATGGGTGTTATTTTTTGACGCCTTGAGCCTGAATAACGAGATGGAGGTTGTGTCCGGGGGGACGGACGGGGTCTCGTTACGAAGCCAGCGCGTAAACGCCAGTCTGCTTGAGCAGCTCTTGCAGCTTGTTGCGCGCGTAGAACATCCGGGTCTTCACGGTCGCTGCCGGCACTCCGACGATCTTCGCGACCTCTTCGACCGACTTCTCGTGGTAGTAGACGAGATCGATGACTTCACGGTGAGCCGGGGACAACTGCATCAGGCACTTCTGGACCAGCGCGCTGCGGTCCTTGTGGTACATGATGGTCTCCGGATTATCGGAGGGGTCTTCGATCGTGGCGGCGATCTTGTCGTCCAGCTGCTCGTCCGAGCGGCGACGCAGCGCCGACAGGGCCTTGTAGCGGGCGATCGCGAGCAGCCACGTCGAAACCTGGCACTTGGCCTCGAAAGCATCAGCCTGCCGCCACACGTCGAGGAAAACCTCGCTCACGAGGTCTTCGGCGGTCGAGGTATTGCCGGTGAGGCGGACGATGAAGCGGTAGACGCGCACATTGTGACGGCCGTAGAGGACCTGCATGGCCCGCTTGTCGCCATTGGCGATTGCCGTGATCAGTGCTTCGTCGGTGGTTTCCGGAACGGAAGCCCTTGCATGCGTCGACGCAATATCGCGCAGAGCGTATCCGGTTTGCATGACGATCCCCTATCAACTTGCCCTTGGGCGACTGTGTAACAGGGCGCTGTTGCTTCGATGTTACGTCGACCACGGAAAATGGTTTCGTCGGAGTCATGAATGTTTCATCATACCGTCGGCGAAGAAATAAAAGGTACTTAATTACCTCCAATATTTCGTCCCAGGAGGCCGTCCGTGGCTCGGTTGCTACGGTGTTTCGCCGCCGGGGGAGAAGACGTAACCGCCACCGCGGACGGTACGGATGACCGTGGGATGGGACGGGTTGGGCTCGATTTTTCGCCGGATCCGCATGATCCGCAGGTCGATGGCCCGGTCGAAGGCCTCCGCATCGCGGGCATTGGCCAGTTCCAGCAGGCGGTCGCGGGAGAGCACCCGCCGGGGATTGGCGGCGAAGACCTTCAGCAGGCCGTATTCCGAGGCCGTCAGGGGGTGTTCGTGCCCTTCGTCGTCCCGCAGGACCTGCGCGTCCTGGATCGAGCCATTTGGTGCCGAACCGCACGAGCTTGGGGTCCTGCGCCGGTGACGTGGTCTGGGCAGGCTGGGCGATGACTTGCGGGCCGCCGGCGCTGCGCCTGAGCACCACGCGAATGCGGGCCAACAGTTCGCGCAGTTCGCAGGGCTTGGCCAGGTAATCGTCGGCTCCCAGCTCCAGCCCGACCACGCGGTCGATCGCGCTCGCGGTCGCGGTCAGCATGATGATCGGCACGTTCATCCGCTTCTTGAGGTCGCGGATGATCGACAGTCCGTCTTCTTCCGGCATGTTGAGATCGAGGACGATCAGGTCCGGCATCTGCTGGGCGATGGTCGTGCGCAGGCTCGCGCCGCCGTCGCAGAGGCTCACGCTGAAGCCGTGCATGCGCAGGTAGTCGCCGACCATTTCGCGGGCCGGCTGCTCGTCGTCGACGATGACGATGTGCTGCAACTGGTTCATGCGACCGGCAACGTCATGATGAAGGTTGCACCTGCGCCCGGCCCGGCGCTTTCGACCGTGATCCGGCCGCCGTGCAGATCGACGATGCGCTTGGCGATCGACAGGCCGAGACCGGTCGAGCTTTCTCCGGCAGTCGGCTTGGCGGACAGCCGCTGAAAGCGTCCGAACAGCCGCGAAATGTCCTCGGGCGACAGGCCCGCACCCTGATCCTTGACCTGGACCATGATGCTGTCGCCGTCGCGTCCGACCACGACATCGATTGCGCCGCCGATCGGGCTGTACTTGATGGCGTTGCTGACGAGATTGTCGATGGCGTCCCGCACCCGGTCG
The DNA here is from genome assembly GCA_963807865.1 of uncultured Alphaproteobacteria bacterium. GTDB lineage: Bacteria > Pseudomonadota > Alphaproteobacteria > Rhizobiales > Xanthobacteraceae > VAZQ01. The sequence goes on from CAWEDK010000023.1 coordinate 88,775, forward strand.
GCGTCGCACATCGCGGTATGTTCGCGCGGCGCATCACGGTCAGCACCTGGTTCTTGCGCTCGGCAAGCGGCCGGTTGGCATCGGCGACTTCCTCGACCAGGATGGCGAGGTCGATGGCTTCGCGCCGCACCGAGATGTCGAGCGCGTCGGCCATCGCGTCGGACACCAGGTCGTCGACCATCTCGGTGAGCTGCTTGGCGGCATTGCGGATATAGTCGATCTGCGCCTGGCTGTTCGGGCGTCCGGCGCCGCCGATCATCTCCTTCAGGATTTCGGTGCGGCCGAGAATGACGCCCAGCGGATTCTTGAGGTCGTGCGCAACGGTGCCGAGAATTTCGCTCTTGAAGTTGTTGGCCTGCCGCAGCCGCGACCATTGCGCCGCCAGCCGGCGGTTGGCGGACATCAGGTCCTGCGTGCGCTGCGCGACGCGCTCTTCCAGGCGGGCGTTGGACTCCTGCAGCTGCTCGTAGAGGATGACGTTGTCGAACGCGATCGACAGGCGGCTGCAGAAGATCTCGACCAGCGCGCGATCGGTCTCGGAGAGGTGCCGCGGCGCTTCCAGCACGCACCACGACTTCGCGCCCGCTCATCGTGCTGGATGTAGAGCACGGAGCGCTCGGTCGGAGAATTCGTGCTGGCGGCGGGTGAAGGCTTCGCGCACGAGCGATTCGAGATCGTGCTCGATCAGCGGTGGCGACGTCGGCGCCGATGAAGCGGCTGTAGCAGCCGGAGCCGGCCAGCACCGAGAAGGTCTCGTGCGAATTCTGGCCCTCGCGCAGCACCAGGATGCCGGCGCAACTCGACCTTGAGCAGGGACGCGATCTGCGTGAGCACGCCCTCGGCCAGCCGCTGCATCGACTTGAAATCGAACAGCGTCGCCGGCCGCTTCGAGGATGATCTCGAGCCCGCGGCGGGTCTCGATCATGCGCTGAAGCTGCTGATAGCTGCGCAGCGCCGCGGTCAGCGCGGTGAACAGCTTGTCGGCCGTCAGCTCGGTCTTCGCCTTGTAGTCGTTGATGTCGTAATCGACGATGATCTGCCGCTCCGGCGCCTGGCCGGGCTGGCCGGTGCGCAGGATGATGCGGACGGTGTCGTTCTTGAGTTCCTTGCGGATGAACTCGACGAGATCGAGGCCCGCGGTGTCGGTCTCCATGACGACGTCGAGCAGCACGACCGCGATGTCTTATTGGCGCGCATGAGCTCGCGGCCCTCGGCCGCCGAATAGGCCGAGATGATGTTGAGCCCCTGGCCGTTGAGCTTGTAGTCGGCGAGTGCGAAGCGCGTGCCCTCGTGCACGGCCGGATCGTCGTCGATGACCGCGACCTTCCAGCGCTCGGCCTTCTTCGCCGGCGGCTCGGCATCGGAGTCGTCGTCGATCAGCTGGACGAAGTCGTCTGTCTCGGCCATGTATTCGATCCGTGATTGATGTCAGCCTGCGTCGGCGGGGATTCGCCGGGTGCGACCCGCGGGATCAAGATGCGGAACCGCGTGCCCCAGCCGAGCCTCGACTTCAAGGTCAGCTTGCCGCCGAGTTGCTGGGTGACGAGATTGAAGATGATGTGCAGTCCGAGGCCGGTGCCGCCTTCGCTCCGCCGGGTGGTGAAGAACGGGTCGAACGCGCGGCGCTGGGTCTCTTCGCTCATGCCGACGCCGTCGTCGGAACGAAAATCTCGACGCTGTCGTCGTCGGCCTGACGGGCCTCGATCACACGTGACCGTCGCGGCCGTCCGGGAAGGCATGAATGACGCTGTTGAGGAACAGGTTGGTCAGCACCTGGCCGTAGGAGCCCGGGATAGCTGTCCATGACGATGCCGGCCGGCATGTCGACGGTCAGCATGATCTGCGACTTCTTCAGCACCGGGCGCAGGCTGGCGATGATCTGCTCGGTCGATTCCTTGAGATCGAACGGCCGCCGGTCGGCATGGCTGCGGTCGACCGCGACCTGCTTGAACGACTGAATGAGTTCCCCGGCGCGCTGCAGGTTGGCGACGAGCTGGTTGGCGGCGTCGCGTCCTCCCGCCAGAATTCGTCGAGCTGCGAGCGCCGCAGCGGGCCCGAGACCACTTCGCGGGCGAAATCGTCGCAGCGCCGCGCGAAGCTCGAGGCGACCGTCAGGCTGATGCCGATCGGATTGTTGACCTCGTGCGCGACGCCGGCGACGAGGCCGCCGAGCGCGGCGAGCTTCTCGGCGGCGATCAGGTTCTGCTGCGCCTCCCGCAGATCCTTGAGCGCGCCTTCGGCGCGCTCCTTCGAGGCGCGCAATTCGTTCTCGGCCTTGCGCTTGGCGATGGCGTTCTCGCGAAACACCTCGAGCGCGCGCGCCATTTCGCCGATCTCGTCGCGCGCCTTGGTGCCGCGGATCAGGAGATCGTATTTCTCGGCCACGACCGCCTGCATCGCATCGATGATTTCCTTGAGCGGCAGGCTGATGCTGCGCGCCACCAGCACGCCGAACACCACGATCAGGGTCAGGAAGACAATCGAGACCAGCGCGACATTCTGATAGATGTCCGCGAGGGCATGATCGAAGCTGCCCTGCGCCTGCAACTCCCGCAACGTCATCTGGGCGGAGAGCTTGTTGATCACCTCGATCATCGCGGCCTGATTGTCGTCGATCGCGGTGCGCAGCAGGTTCGTCCGGGTGGCGAACTGTTCGCCGAGGCTCTTCAGGCCCTCGCGGAAGGCGGATGCGCGCTGAGCGAGCGCGCGCAACGCGGCGCGCTGCAGGTCGTTTTCCGCGAGATCGATCATGACCGGTATGGTCTGCTCGACCGTCGCGATTCCCCGGCGCGCCTCGTCGGCGGCGTCGGCCGCCAGCGCCAGGTAGAAGGCGTTGGCGGCGACGAGGCTCGAGGTGAACGCCTCGCGCGACTTGCCGAGCGAGGGCCAGAGCAGGGCGTCGCGCTTGCCGATCGCGCCTTCGATGATGGCGTACAGCCCGGCCATTTCCTTGGCGGGCTTGAGCACGTCGTTCTCGTAGGTGTGCTCGATGGTGGTCTGGACCTCGCGAACCTCGCCGAAGCCCTGCAGAAACCGCTCGGTCACGGCGCGCAGTTCGTCGGCCGACCGGGAAAGAATCGGATCGACCGCGCCGCGGTTGCGCAAGCGTGCTGAGCACTTCGCCGTGCAGCCGCAGGATTTCGGCGAAGACCTCCGGGCTCGGCTGGTTGATGTAGCGGTGGATGAGGTTCTGCAGCCGGCTCGCCTCGCTTTCGAGCGAGACCAGCAGCTTGTCGGATTCGCGCACCTTCCGGACGTCCTCCCAGGCGCGGCTGAGGACGTTGGCGCCGTTCCAGATCAGCGCGGCGAGGATGACTGCGACCGTGGCGTTCAGCGCCGCGATCGCCAGCAGGCGCCACCGGATCGGCAGCCGCCGGACGACGCTTTCGGTCTCGAGGTCAATGCTCCGCCGCGGCCTGGCGCTCGACCGTGCCGACAGGCTCCTGCGAAATGGCGGCCAATTCGGAACTCATTGAACCTTGCGAATACGCTCGATCAATTGGATCAAGTCGGGATCGGTCACCGCGCTAGTATAGATCGAATTCATCGCATGCTCGAACGGCTTGCGATTGAAATTGTCGATGATGGTGTTGCCGTTTGTCCGCGCCTGCTGGTGCGAGTTGCTCTCGAGCCCGCGCCAGAGCCCCCGCATGTGCATGCTCGACTTGCGAGCCGCCTCCGCGAAAGATCGCCTGGTCTTCGGGCGACAGGCTCTCCCAGGCGCGCATCGACATGACCAGGACCTCGGGCCCCATCGTGTGCTCCGTCAGGGTATAGTAGGGGGCGGACTTGTAGTGCCCGGTCGTGACGTAGGACGGCCAGTTGTTTTCCGCGCCGTCGATCAGCTTGGTCTGCAGCCCGGTCAGCACCTGCCCATACGGCAGTTCGACCGGTTCGGCGCCGAGCGACCGGATCATGCTTAAACATCAGATCGGATTGCTGAATCCGGATCCGCAGGCCCTTCATGTCGGCGAGCGTGCGGATCGGCCGCACGCTGTTGTAGATCGACCGCGCGCCGGAATTGTAGAAGGTCAAGCCGACGAAACCGTGGCGCTGGAACCCGTCCAGGATCTCCTCGCCGATCTCGCGGTCCAGCACCTTGTGCAGGTGATCGAACGAGCGAAACAGGAACGGCAGCGCCAGCACGTTGGCGGCCGGGATCATGCGAACCGATCGGCGCCACGTTGGTCCGGTTGAGGTCGATCGCGCCGGCACGCGTCTGCTCGATGGTCTCCTTCTCCTCGCCGAGCTGCCGCGAATGGAAGATGCGGATGCGATGGCGGCCGCCGGTCCGCTGTTCGATCAGGCGGGCCATGAACATCAGCGCCTGCACGGTCGGATAGTCTTCCGCCTGGGTATCGGTGACGCGGAATTCGCGCGCGGCCGCCGGCGAGACGAGGCCGACCGACGTCGCAAGCAGCATACCGAGGACAAGACAAGCTGACGCAGTTCGGGACATGGGTCACGCGTACCGTTACAGATTTGTAAATGGATTATGCCACGACTATTCGCTTCGGCGAAAGCCGTCAACAATCGACGTTCCGTCAGCTTGTCGCGCGATTATGCGCGGCGTCCTCGCCGCCGCGCCGGCATTCCAGCGCCAGCACCCGGTCGACCATCTCGCCCGAGAGCCCGAGATAGTTCGCCGGATCGCACATGCGGTCAATCTGCTCGCGGTTGAGATGCTGCGAGATTTCGGCGTCCTGCGCCAGCAGCTCGGCCAGCGGCGTGCCGGTCGCCGCCACCTTGCGGCAGATGTCGTAGACGAGATCGTGGGCGCGCTGGCGGCCGAGATGCGGCCCGAGCCCCATCATGACGGCTTCCGACACGATCATGCCGAGCGTCATATCGAGATTGGCGCGCATGCGCGCGGCGTCGACTTCGAGCCCGGCCACCATAAGCTTGGTCTGCGCCAGCGCGCCGGAGGAGAGCAGGAAGATTTCGGGCAGCGAAATCCACTCGATCTCCCACGGCCCGGTCGAGCGCTCGTGATCGGCGACCGCGGCTTCCAGCAGCGCGGCGACGTGCTGGCGCACCAGCGCGGCGGTGGAATGGATATAGAGGGACGCGATCGGATTGCGCTTCTGCGGCATGGTGCTGGACGAGCCGCGGCCTTCGTGGAACGGCTCGTAGACCTCGGCGACTTCGGTCTGCATCAGGAGCTTCACGTCCATCGAAATCTTGCCGAGCGTGCCGGTGACGAGGCCGAGGAAGCAGCCGACCTCGCCGATGCGGTCGCGCACCGTGTGCCAGGCGATCTCCGGCTGGCCGAGGCCGAGCTCCTGCATCAGCGCCGCCTGCACTTCGAGGCCGCGGGTGCCGAGCGAGGCGAGGTTGCCGACCGCGCCGCCGAACTCGCCGACCAGCACGCGCGGGCGCATCTGCGCCAGCCGCTCGCGGTGGCGCTGCATGGCGGCGAGCAGCGCCGCCATCTTGAAGCCGAAGGTGAGCGGTACCGCCTGCTGCAGATTGCTGCGGCCGGCCATCGGCGTGTCGCGATAGTTGCGCGACAGGTCGGCGAGCGAGCCGGCGATCGCCTCCATGTCCTTTTCGACGAGTTCGAGCGCCGCGCGGATCTGCAGGATGGCGGCGGTGTCGGTGATGTCCTGCGTGGTCGCGCCCCAGTGGCACCATTCGCCGAGCCCGTCCTTGCACAGCCCGACGATCTGCTGCACGACGCCGAGGATCGGATAGCCGATGCGCTCGGTCTGCTGCTTGAGGCGGGCGAGATCGATGTTCTCGATGCGGCACTTGCTGACGATCTCGTGCATGGCGTTCTCGGGGATGATCCCGAGCTTGCCCTGCGCGCGCGCCAGCGCCGCCTCGATCTCGAGATAGTAGCCGGTGCGGGCCTCGTCGGAGAACACCTGCCGCATCTCCGGCGTCGAGAAGATGTCGCGGAAGATCAGCGAGTTGAGCGCGGTCGCGGGCATTTTGTCCTTCTCCGGCAAGGTTAGCGGCTGGGCGCACAGCCTATCCGCGTCATGCCCGGGCTTGACCCGGGCATCCATCAAACGAAGCGCCTTGTTGAAGAGGATGGATTGCCGGGTCAAGCCCGGCAATGACGGCTGAGAAGCAGGTGCATCAGATCACGATGCTGGGGTTGCGCAGGTTCTGGTCGCAGTCGATCAGGTTGACCTGCCGCACCGCGATCAGCCAGCGGCCGCCGCTCTGGACGAAGCGGTGGCCGCACCAGCCGGAAAGAATGCGCGTGCCGTCGACCCGGAACTCGCTGATCAGGAAATTCGAGCGCACCATGCGGGCGGCGCCCTGCTTCGGCGGCAAACACTTCGACGTTCGAGATCATCCGCACCGTGCGCGACTTCGGCGCCTGCGACCAGGCATAGCCGGTGCGCAGGCGGTAGATGCGGTCTTCCATGCGGCGGCGGTCGTCGAACGAGATCGCGATCTCGCGGCGCGGGTCGCCGGCGTTGGGCGTGCCCGGCACCCAGTAGATGCATTCGGGCGCATACATGCGCGAGCCAGGCGTCGAAGTCGAGCTGGTCGAGCAGCCGCGCCTCGCGCTCGACCAGCATGCGGAAACGGTCGCGCTCGGCGAGGTCGGCGATCGCCAGATCGTCGCGCTGCCAGTCGGTGAAGTCGTCGACCAGCTCGCTGGTAGAACGCCTCGGTGACGTAGTACGAGGTGAGCGACGGGTCGTGGATGGTTTGCATTGTTGCCTCACTTCCCTTCGCTCGTCCCCGCGGAAGCGGGGACCCAGGCTCGTACACTCTGGATGCCGCGCTTTCGCGGGCATGAGCGGAGAGTACTCGCTCACGGCTCGCGCTGCACCGCGAGGTTGGGCGTCGTCTTCATCAGCTGCTTCCAATCCTTGATGTATTCGCGCATGAAGGCCTCGTCGGTCGCCGGCGCCTTGACGATGCCGTGCGCGTCGGTCGTCACGCGGCCGGGAATGCCGAGCCCGCGGTGCATGTAGATCCACTCGTCCTCCAGGCACGCCGAGCCCGCGCTGGATCTCCTCGAAGTTGGCGAGATCGTCGACCTCGCCGAAATTCGGGAACTGCTCCTGCGTGCGCATGCGCAGCGAGTTGATCTCGTCGACCGCGCCGCCCAGCTCGCCGTCCTCGTCCACGACCGCGGTGCCGTACCAGGTGACGTTGGTTTCATCGACCGACACCGGCTCGAACACCTGGATGTGGTTGCCGAGCAGCGAGAAGTTCGGGAACACGTTGATGTTGACCGGCTCGGACGAGGCGAGGTCGAGGATGTCCTCGGCCTTGGCGCCGTAGCGCCGGCGCAAATCTTCCTGATAGTGCTCGGTGCCGGGCGCCGGCCCTTCGACCGCCCACAACCCGCCGGCGCGCTTCTCGATGTTCGGCCGCTTGTCCTTGAAGTGGTGGCCGTGGCCCATATAGGCCATGTACATCGCCTTCGAGTCGGGCGAGCCCTTGTAATACGACATGCCCTTGTTGGCCTCGTCGGCGAGCCGGTTCTCCATCTCCAGCAGCGAGCGGTGCGAGAACACGACGTGGTAGCCGTCGCCGGAATTGTCGTAGGCGAGCTTCCAGTTGCCCTTGTACTTGAGCCGGTTCGCTTCGCAGACCGCGACCTTGCCTTTCGGTTGGCGGTCGAGCCATTCGTCGATCGGCTTGGTGATGGCGCCGAGATAGTCGAGCAGGGGCGGCGCATCGAGATTGAGCGTGCCGAAGATGAAGCCGCGGTAGCTGTCGACGCGCGGCACCTGCGCGACGTTGAACTTCTCGTCCTTGAAGTCGCAGGCATAGCCGTCCGGCCACGGCACCGCGCGCAGCTTGCCGGTGTTGAGGAAGCTCCAGCCGTGATACGGGCAGACGAACATGAACGCCGAGCCCTTGTCCAAGCGGCACAGCGTGGTGCCGCGGTGGGTGCAGCGGTTGAACAGCGCGCGGATTTTGCCGTTGGAATCGCGCAGCAGGATGATCGGCCGCAGCCCGAGCCGCGTCGTGATGTAGTCGTTCGGCTTGGCGATCTGGCTCTCGTGGCCGAGATAGACCCAGACCGCGCCGAACACGTGCGTCATCTCGGCCTCGAAGATCGCCGGATCGGTGTAGATCAGCCGGTGGACGCGGTCCTCCTGGACCAGTTCGTCCCAATCGTAGAGGTCGGATGCGCTGTTGTTCCGGCCGGGCGTGCGCGAGAGTTTTTCCAGCATGGCAATATTCCTTGCGATGGACGCATCCGTCTCACAGGCCGGTTACTCCGGCGCGGGCGGCAGCGGCGGCGGCACGCCGTCCGGCAGCGGAATGTCGTGGCAGTTGAGCGTCATCGCGACCATCGTGTAGTAGCCGATCAGCGCGGTGAGTTCCACCACGCCGACCGCCTGCCAGCGCTCGAGAACGCGCCGGTAAGTCTCGTCGCCGACGGTCTTTCGCCGGTTGAGCTCCTCGGCAAAGTCGAACACCGCGAGGCCATCGGCGTCGAGGCCGGCCGGCCGGCGGCCGGCATGGACGTCGTCGATCACGGCCTGCGGCAGTCCTGCCTTTAGCGCCATCTGGGCGTGAATGTACCACTCGAGCTGGGCGTGGCAGTGCCGCCGGTGACCAGGATCGCCAGTTCCTTGAGGTGCGGCGGCAGCGACGTGCGGTAGCGCAGCAGTTCGCCGAACTGCTGCCATTTGTCGGCCAGTTCGGCGCGATGCAGCACCGCGCGCAGCGGCCCGCGCAATTCGCCGCGCGGGCCGGCGACCACCGCGTCATGCACGCGTTGCTGCTCCGGCGTCATCGTGTCGGTGGGAAAAAGCGGAATGCGCGGCAAGCGGTTCTCCTGTCTCGATGCTGGCCCGGTCAGGCTGATGGCCGGACGACGATTGTAGACAGTGGCAAGGCGTAGTTCACCTCTTTGCGCGGGGACGGTCCAAACGCGGGGGCACAGACTGAACGATGCGCTACGCCGCCGCCCGCGCCTTGGCGAGCCGCAGCAGCGCCTCGATCATGGCCTGCGGACTGGCGATGCCCTTGCCGGCGATGTCGTGCGCGCTGCCATGCGCGACGGAAGAGAACAGGATCGGCGTGCCGATGGTCATCGCGGCCGTGGCGTCGGGCGCCAGCAGCTTCGCGGCAATGTGACCCTGGTCGTGCAGCATGACGACGAAGGCGTCGACGTCCGGCATATGCAGCATCGTATCGGCGCCGAACGGTCCGCTGACCTTGATGCCGTGGGCCGCGGCGGCCTCGATCGCCGGGCCGATGATCTCGATCTCCTCGCGGCCGAACAGCCCGCCCTCGCCGGCATGCGGATTGAGGCCGCCGACTGCGATCGCGGGCGCGGCAATGCCGAGCCGCTGCAGCGCGCGCTCGGCCGCCATGATGGCCCGCAGCACGTTCTCGCGCGTGATCAGCGCCAGCGCCTCCCGCACGCTCCGATGCAGCGTGGCATGGACGATCTTGGTCGCGCCGAAGCACAGCATCAGATAGACGGCGTCCGGTTCGGTCCCGGTCTCGCGCGCGACGAACGATGGATGGCCGTCGAACGCAATGCCGGCTTGCGCGATCGAGGTCTCGTTCTGCGGCGCGGCCACCACCGCATCGGCCTCGCCGGCAAGCGCCGCCTTGATGGCCGCGCGCGCGAACGCGAGCGAGGCGAGGCCCGCCGCCGCGCTGGTGCCGCCGAAGCCGAGCGATGCGGCTTCCGGCTGCGGACAGTCGAGCACGTTCACCGCGCCGGCGTGACCAACTCGCGTCGCCGATGCGCTGGACGACGCTGCAGCTCGCCTTGATGCCGCACGCCTCGGCGTGCCGCGTCGATGAGTCGCGCATCGCTCACGATGACCGGGTTGCACGCCGCCCGCACCGCCGGATCGAGCGCGGCCTTCAGGCTGATCTCCGGCCCGATGCCGGCCGGATCGCCGGTCGCAATGGCGATGGTGGCCTTTTCGCTCACGGCACAGTGCTGACTGCGGCGCACGGTCGATGCCCCATCGTTCCCTCCCCCGCTTGCGGGCGAGGCGATAGGGAGAGGGGTATGAACGAGATCTTGCGCGAGCCTGCCCCCTGTCCACCTCTCCCCCGCAGGCGGGGGAGAGAGCAGAGCGGAGTGCGCAACGAAAGCCGGCCTTCAAACAAGATCGTCACTCCCACGGCATCAGCGAGGCGTGGATCACGTCCGGCACGCCCTTGCCGCCGACCGATCTGATGGCGAGGTCGACGTCCTTCAGCCCGAACCGATGGGTGGTGACCTTCTCCAGCGGGAAGCGCTTCGACGCGAGCTGCTCCAGCGCGAGCTCGCAGGCCCGGTAGCTGTGGCCGCGCGCGCTCTTCATGGTGATGAACTTCACCGTGAACTTCTCCAGCGGGAAGTTCGGGAACTCCGCCATCTCGCCCTGCGCCACGATGATGCCGGCCTTGCGCTTGAGCGCCTCGATGCCGAGCAGGATCGGGATCGTGCCGGCGCCCGCGGTGCAGTCGAGCGAGACGTCGACGCCCTTGCCGCCGGTGATCTCCATGATGCGCGCGAGCGGGTCTTCTTTCTGCACGTCGATCACGTAGTCGGCGCCGAGTTCCTTCGCGACCTTCAGCCGCGCGCGCGTCCTTCGACGTGCCGGTGACGATGATCAGCGAAGCGCCGGCCTGCTTGCAGATCACGGTCTGCGACAGGCCCTGCTGGCCCGGCCCCTGGATCAGCACGGTGGAGTTGTAGCCGACGCCGCCGTCGAACAGCGACCACTCGACGCCGTTCGCCATCGGCGTCACCAGCCCGGCAAGCTCCGGCGTCACGCCTTTCGGCACGTGATGCACCACCGCGTTCCACGGCAGGTAGACGTATTGCGCGAAGCCGCCCCACAGATGCGGCGGCTTTTCGTCCGAGGTGTAGCCGTAGCGGATGGCGTCGGGATTGGTGCGCCAGTTGGTGTTCTCGCAGTGCCGATACTGGCCGGCGTGGCACCACTCGCACTTGCCGCAGCTCACGTAGTGCTCGACGAAGACGAGATCGCCTTCCTTGAAGCCCTTGCGCTTGGTGAACTCGCGGCCGGCCTTGGCGATATAGCCGATGTTCTCATGGCCCATGATGGTGGGCTTGTCGTTCGGCGGGTGCGCGTAGAGCTTGACGTCGGTGCCGCAGATGCCGGCGACCTCCATCTTCATCAGCGCGCCGTCGGCCGGAACGTCCGGCATCGGGTATTCGCGGATCTCGGTCTTGCTCGGAGCGACACGAACGGCCGCCAGCACTTTTTCGGCCACGTGGCTTCTCTTTCCTGATCTGAGAGAACGAGGTGGGCCGTGCGCTATTGCACCGCCGCGCCGGAGGCGCGCACCACCGTTGCCCCAGCGTTCGGCCTCGTCCTTGATGAATTTGGCGAGTTCGGCCGGCGAACTGCCGGTCGGCACCATGGTCATGTCGGTCAGCTTCGCGCGTCACGTCGGGCTGACTTCAGCGCCTCGGCGACGGCGGCCGAAATCTTCTCGGCGATCGCCGGCGGCGTGTCGGGCGGCGCCACCATGCGCCCACCACGACGTGACGACGAAGCCCGGCAGGAATTCCTCCACGGTCGGCACGTCGGGCAACGCGGCGAGCCGCTTGTCGCTGCTCACCGCCAGCGCCTTGAGCTTGTCCGGCGCACATACGGCATCGACGGCGCGAGCTCGCCGAACATGATGTCGACATGGCCGGCAACCAGATCGTTGAGCGCCGGGCCGCTGCCGCGATACGGGCACATGGTTGATCTTGACCCCGGCCATCGAGTTGAACAGTTCGGCGGTCAGGTGCGCGGCGGTGCCGATGCCCTGCGACGCGTAGTTGAGCTTGCCGGGATTGGCCTTGGCGAAGGCGATCAGCGTCCGGCAGGGTCGCGGCCGGGACCTTCGGGTTCGCCAGCAGCGCGCTGTAGGCGACGATCACCAGCGAAACCGGCGTGAACTTATCCGGATCGTAGTTCAGCTTGCCGTACAGGCTCTTGTTGACGACCAGGGGTCCCTGCGCGGTGAACAGCAGCGTGTAGCCGTCCGGCGCGGCGGTGTACACCGCCTCCGCGCCGAGATTGCCGCCGGCGCCGGCGCGGTTCTCGACGACGACCGGCTGGCCCCATTTCTCTTGCAGCTTCTGCGCGACGATGCGCGCCACGATGATCGGTGCCGCCGCCCGCCGCGTACGGCACGATGATGCGGATGGGCTTGGTCGGGAAATCCTGCGCCTGGGCGGGAGCCGCGACCGCGATACCGCGGCCAGCAGCAATCCTCCAAGTGTGGTCCTCATGGCCGTATGTCCTTCTTTAAGTCTTAAGCTTGCGCCGCCGCTGGCTGGCGGTTGCGGGTTGCATCGGCTTGCCGTTCCGCCGGCGGCCGGTACGCGCTCCATTGGGTGGCGCGCTCGTAGCCGGCCGCGACCCGCAGCAGCGTGGCCTCGTCATGGGCGCGTCCGACAAACTGCACCGACAGCGGCAGTCCGACGCGCTTCGATACACCGCTCATCATCGCGATCGCCGGGTGCCCGGTGAGATTGAACGGGCTGCGGCCCTGGCGCGGATAGGTCTGGGCGAGGCCCTTGCGAATCGTCGATGCGGAACGGCGGGTCCATGCCGCTTGCGGTCAGCAGCACGTCGACATCGCGGAATGCGTCGTCGACCGCGGCGATCATCCGGTTGCGCTACTGCTGCGCCGCACATAGTCGCCGGCGGCCGAGGAAGGCGCCCGGCATCACCTTTCGCCGGGTCGGCAGCGTGTAGTCTTCCGGCCGTTCGCGCAGCCACTTCGCATGGACCGCCCAGGTCTCCGCCAACAGGATGATCCGCTGCACCGCGGCCATCTCCTGGACCTTCGGCAGCGCGATGTCGCGAACCTCGGCGCCTTCCGCCGCCAGCACCCGCGCGACTTCTTCGAGCGCGGCATGCACTTCCGGATCGGCGACGAAATCGACCTCGTGCCAGTGCCGCACGAAGCCGATCCGCATGCCGCGCACGCCGCGCGCGAGATCGGCGCCGTAGCGCGCGCGGTTGCTCGCCGACCGGCTGGACCGCGGCGTCCAGCGTCAGCGCGATGTCGGCGACCGAGCGCGCCATCGGCCCGATATGGTCGAGCGTGAAGGCCACCGGAAACAGGCCGCGGCGCGAGATCAGGCCGTAGGTCGGCTTAAGCCCGACGACGCCGCAGTTGCCGGCCGGGTTGCGGATCGAGCCGCCCGCGTCGGTGCCGATCGACAGCGGCACGAGGCCGGCGGCGAGCGCGACGCCAGAGCCCGAGGACGATCCGCCGGGATGGTAGTCGGTGTTCCAGGGATGCCGGGCGTACGGAAACGGCAGCTCCTTCGACGGTCCGCCGAATGCGAATTCATGCAGCGACTGCTTGCCCAGCATGATCGCGCCGGCCGCGCGCAGGCTGGCGACGACGGCGGCGTCTTCTCGCGCCACGTTGTCGAGCAGGATTTTGGAGTGGCAGGTCGTCGGCAGGCCGGCGACGTCGATATTGTCCTTCAGGCCGTACGGCACGCCGTGCAGCGGGCCGAGCGCGCGCCCGTCGCGATGTCCTTCTCGGCCTGGCGCGCGGCATCGAGCGCGGCGTCGGCGTCGACGCTGATGAAGGCGCCGACCTTCGGGTTATGGGTCTCGATCCGGGCGATCAGCGCCTGGACCAGTTCGACCGGCGAAAGTTTGCGCGCCGCATAGGCGGCGCCGATCTCGGTCGCGGTGAGCCACTCAAGCTCCTTCACCGGTCGCTCCTGATCCGCATCGGCGGCCACGGTTCGGCCGTCCCGTCGATCTCGGGCATATCGGCGAGGTCCTGGGCCGCGGCACGGGCGGCGTCGGCGACGCAATCCGGAAACTGCTCGACCGCCTTGCCGAGCCCGGCCGCGCGTGCCTGTGCGAACACGTCGAGCGGCGCGTGCGGGGGTGACCTGCCTGACATTCCTGGTCCTTCTGCGGGGGACGACCAATCACCATTTTCAACCAATTCGCCACGGTCGTCCATGCACCGGCCTGCATGGCGATGCCGCATAGGTTTGATAGGATAGGTGCCGCAAAACGAGGTCTTAGGCGTGGTGAACCCCGACCGTGTGCAGCGAACGACGGCCAGCGGCGCGCGGCCGCGATCAGCCATGCGTGCCTTCGCCAAGCCGGACCCGGCCCACCTGGCGGCACTCGACCGCGTGCGAGGATGGGTGCGCGGCCGGTTCAAGTTCGCGGACGATACCGCCATCCTGGTCGCTGAAGTCGCCTGCGCCGAGCCCGGCTGCCCGCCGCTCGAAACCGTCATTGCGTTCTGGTCGGACGAGCGGCGCCACCATTTCAAGGTGTTCAAGCCGGTGTCGCAGGTCGTGGAAGACGACCTTCCGCCAAGCTGGCTGAAGCCCGCGCTCGCCGTGCCGGACGACTTCGAGTGCACGTGCTGCTGACCGTGCTATCGCAAAGCTTGTGCCGATCAATCTGCATGACAGGAGAGACGCTCGCATGGCGGGACCCAGGTTCAAAACCGTCACTCGCACGCAAGGCAACAACCAGCCGCTCAAGGACGGCACCGTCCGGCCGAAGACGTTCGAGTTCGACTTCGAGGAGGTCGATCCGATCATCGCGGCGTTCCGCCGCATGGTCCGGGGCAACGAGTTCGACATCTGCGAGATGGCGATGACGACCTACCTTTGCGCCAAGGAGCACGGCAAGTCGATGACGGCGATTCCGGTGTTCATCGTGCGCGCGTTCCACCACGGCGTCATCCTGGTCAACACCAAGGCCGGCATCAGCCGTCCCAAGGACCTGGAGGGCAAGCGGGTCGGCGTCAATCGCGGCTACACCGTCACCGCCGGCGTCTGGGCGCGCGGCGTCCTGCAGGACGAGCATGGCGTCGATCTGAGCAAGATCACCTGGGTGCTGTCGGGGGACGAGCACGTCGCCGAGTACAAGCCGCCCGCCAACGTGGTGCCGATCGAGCCGGGCAAGAAGATCGATGAGATGCTGGTGGCAGGCGAACTCGCCGCGGCCATCGGCGTCGATGTGAAGTCGCCCGACGTGAAGCCGCTCATTCCCAACGCGCTGGATGCTGGGCTCACGGCGCTGCGCCAGCGCGGCTACTACCCGATCAACCACACGGTCGTGATCAAGGACGAGTTGCTCGCTGCTCATCCGAACCTCGCCGCCGACGTGTTCGACGCGTTCGCACGGTCGAAGCGGGTTTATGTCGAGCGGCTCAAGGCGGGCCAGATCGAGAAGCCCACCGCGGTCGACGACGTGCACCGCCGCGTGATGGAAATCACCGGCGATCCATTGCCCTACGGCATCGAGGCCAATCGCAAGGTCCTGGACGGACTGATCGGCCACGCCTTGACACAGGGCATCATCCGCCAGCGGGTCGGCGCCGACGAACTGTTTCACCCGAGCACGCGGGGATTGCAGGACGTCCTGCCGAGATAGCGACGGCGACGGATTTCGGCGTCCTAGTGTCCCGGTTCCGACGCTTGTATCTCATCGCAGCACGTACGTTTACAAGCGTCGGAACCCAAGGGACACTAGCAACTCTATGATTTTAGTGTGGCTTTGGATTTGACGTTCCTACTATCGAACTCGCCGCAATGCTGATAGGAACGTCAAATCCGCCACACTAGTCTGGTCTGGCATGCCGGAAACGCCCGCGTGCCTCACCCTCAAAACATTCGTCGGTGAATTGCCTTGTGCTATGGTTTGCCGCCGGGTTGAGCCACAACAGGGCAGGTCTTATGGCGATGTTTGGTATGGTGCAGCGGGTGCTCGCGGCGGTTGCCGGAGTGGCGGCCCTGACGGTGGCGAGTGCGCTTCCGGCTCGCGCGCAGACGTATCCCAGTCAGCCGGTCAAGATCGTGGTGCCGTTCGTGGCGGGCGGCGGTGTCGATCAGGTCGCGCGGATCATCGCGCCGAAGCTCAGCGAGGTGCTCGGCCAGCCGGTGGTGATCGAGAACCGTGGCGGAGCGGGCGCCAGCCTCGGCGCGGCCGCGGTCGCGAGCGCACCGCCCGACGGCTACACCTTTCTGCTGGGAACCGGCAGCACCCACGGCACGAATTCCAGCGTGTATCCCAAGCTCAGCTACGATCCGGTGCGGGATTTCGTCCCGACCGTTCAGGTGACGACATCGCCGCTCGTCCTGATCGTGCCGCCGGGCCTGCCGGCGAAGTCGGTCGAGGAACTGATCGAACTCGGGCGCAGCAAGCCAGGCGAACTGAGCTTCGCATCCTACGGCACCGGCAGCATCAACCATCTGGCCGGCGAGCTGTTCAACGCCATGGCCAAGATCAAGGCCAGCCACATCCCTTATCGGGGCGCCGCCCCGGCGCTGACCGACCTGATGGCCGGCCGGATTCAGTACACCTTCGACGGGGTCGCGACCTCGCTCGGCTACGCGCAGGCGGGCAACATCCGCATTCTCGGAACCGCCGGGCCCAAGCGGTCGCCGGTCATCCCGGACACGCCGACGATCACCGAAAAGGCGCTGCCCGGCTTCGAGACCGTGGTCTGGTTCGGGCTCTTTGCGCCCGCCAAGACGCCCGCCTCGGTGGTCGAATTGATCAATCGCAAGACCAACGAGGTGCTGGCCATGCCAAGCATCCAGGAGAGCTTCACCAAGCTCGGCATCGAGGGCGTGGGCGGCACGCCCGACGCGCTGGCGGCGCGGGTCCGCACCGAGATGGACAAGTGGGCGAAGCTCGTGCGCGAGCAGAACCTGCGCTTCGAGCAATGAGACGGGGTGCGCCGCCGCGAACGGGCGCACCGCTACGAAGAGGAGATCGCAAGCCATGACGGCCCCGCGGCGACAGATGCATCTCGGTGTTTTCGTTCTCGGTACCGGCGATCATTCGGCCGGCTGGCGCTACGAGGGGGCCTACACCTCGGGCTGCAGCCTGCCGGTGATGAAATCCATCGCCAGCATCGCCGAACGCGGCAAATTTGACCTGTTCTTCCTCTCCGACGGGTTGTCGATGGACGTCAACGACCATCCCTCCTTCCTCAACCGGTTCGAGCCACTGACGCTTTTGTCTGCGCTCAGCATGGTGACGAAGCATGTGGGGCTTGGCGCCACCGTCTCGACGAGTTTCAACGAGCCGTACAACGTCGCCCGCTCCTTTGTGTCGCTCGACCATATCAGCGGCGGCCGCGCCGGCTGGAACGTGGTCACCAGCACGAACAACGCCGCCGCTCCAAATTTCAGCCGGGAGCGGCTCAACGAGCACGACCTTCGCTACGAGATCGCCGGCGAGTTCGTCGATGTGGTGCGCGGGCTGTGGGATGGCTGGGACGACGGCGCGATCGTCGCCGACCGCGCCACCGGCACCTTCCTCGATGCCAGCAAGGTACGGCCGCTCAATCACAAGGGCCGCTTCTTCCAGGTCAAGGGGCCGCTCAACATCGAGCGCTCCCCGCAAGGCCATCCGATCATCATCCAGGCTGGCGGCTCGCCGCCCGGTCAGGAACTGTCGGCGCGCTCGGCCGACCTTGTGTTCTCGGTCGTGAATGGCGATCCGGTGTCCGCCAAGGCGGCCTACGACAGCCTCAAGCAGCGGGTGATCAAGCACGGCCGCCGTCCCGAGCATGTGGCGATCCTGCCCGGCGTGATGCCGATCGTCGGCGAGAGCGACGCGCAGGCCAAGGAGACGCTGGACCGGCTGCAGAGCTTCCTGACGCCGACGAATGCGCTCACGCTGGTATCGCAGCGTATCGGCTATGACATTTCGGGCTATCCGCTCGACGGCCCGGTTCCCGACTTTCCCGAGAAGACCGACCGCGGCCAGTCGTTCTCGCGGACGCTGCTCGAGATGGCCCGCCGCGAGAAGATGACGCTGCGCGACCTCTACAACGTCACCGCTGCCGCCCGCGGACATTGGGTGGTCTACGGCTCGCCGAAGCGGATCGCCGATGTGTTCGAGGAGTGGTTCACGGCCGAGCGCGCGGACGGCTTCGTGGTGATGCCGCCCTATTTCCCCGGCGCGTTCGAGGACTTCGTCGACAAGGTGGTGCCCGAACTCCAGCGCCGCGGCCTCTATCGGACCGAATATACCGGTCCGACCCTGCGCGATCATCTCGGGCTGGAGCGGCCCGCGAGCCGCGGGCAGGCGCTGCAGTCGGCGTGACGGGCGCCGTCAGCCGCATCGCCGCCACGTTGTGGACAGCGCCCTCGGCCGGGCGGTACGGTGGTGGCTGCATTGCCTTTCACGGATCCCGGAATGACTGAAAAAGTCGATATCACGCTCAACATCAACGGCCAGGATTACGAGGTGCGGGTCGAGCCGCGTCGCACTCTCGTCGACGCCATCCGTGACGACTGCGGGCAAACCGGGACGCATATCGGGTGCGAGCACGGCATCTGCGGCGCCTGTACCGTCATCCTGGGCGACGAAGCGGTGCGCGCCTGCCTGATGTTCGCCGTGCAGGCCGACGGCAAGCGCATCCGCACCGTCGAGGGCTTGGCGGACGGCGACACGCTGCACCCGTTGCAGAGCGCCTTCATCGCGCATCACGGATTGCAGTGCGGCTTCTGCACGCCGGGCTTCCTGATGCTGGCAACCAATGCGCTCGAAACCAACCCGGAGATTTCCGACGAGGAAATCCTCGAGGTGCTGTCGTCCAACCTGTGCCGCTGCACCGGCTATCAGAACATCATCAAGGCGGTGCGCAGCGCGGCGGCCGAGATGCGTACTGCCGCGCGGTGAGCGCACGATCATGGAACTCTATTGGCGCCGCATGGTCGCCGCGTCCCCTCAATCGCAAACGGGGAGGGACGTTGCGGCGCGAACCGTCGCAACTCAGCGTCAGTGAAACCGCAATAAGGAAACTGCATGCCGATTGACGTCCATGCCCATTATGTCCCGCCGCAACTGATTGCCGCGATCGACGCGCGTGGCAGGGATGTCGGCGTCCGGCTGGTTCGCTCGGAGGGTGCAACGCCGGCGCTGCATTTCGACTACGGCTTCAAGGTCCGGCCGTTCTTTCCGCGGCTGATCGAACCGGTCGCGGAACGGCAGGCCTGGCTCGACGAGCAGGGCATCGACCTGCAGATCGTCGGCACCTGGCCGGATATCTTCGGCT
The DNA here is from genome assembly GCA_963807865.1 of uncultured Alphaproteobacteria bacterium. Classification (GTDB taxonomy): domain Bacteria; phylum Pseudomonadota; class Alphaproteobacteria; order Rhizobiales; family Xanthobacteraceae; genus VAZQ01. The sequence continues at coordinate 107,750 of CAWEDK010000023.1, forward strand.
ACGGGCTCCCTGCCGACGCCTGCGCGGCGTGGCACCGCATGCTGAACGACACGCTCGCCGAATGGTGCGCCGACCACAAGGACCGCTTCGCCTGGATCGCGTCGGTGCCGTTGACGCACGCCCAGGCCGCGGCCGACGAACTCGAGCGGGCCGTCGCGATCGGCGCGTGCGGCGCGATCATTTCGTCCAACATCGAGAACACCAACATCGGCGAGCTGCCGCTCGACGCGTTCTGGCGCGCCGCCGAGTCGCTCGACATGCCGATCCTCATCCATCCCGTGCTGGTCGGACCAGCGCCGCGCGCCGCCAAGTTCGGGCTCGCGCAGGTGGCGCAATACACCTTCGACACCACGCTCGGCGTCGGCTCGCTTTTGATGACCGGCGTGCTCGACCGCTTTCCCGGCCTCAAGCTGGTGCTGTCGCATGGCGGCGGCGCTTATCCATACCTCGCCGGCCGCTTCGACATCATGCATCGGCGCATGGACCGTGCCGCGCAGGGCGACGTCGCGGCGCAGACGCCGTCGGCCTACGCCTCGCGCATGATCTACGACAGCATCGTGCATGCGCCGAAGGCGCTGCGCTTCCTGATCGACGTGGCCGGCCTCGACAACGTGGTGCTGGGAACGGACTATTCGTTCCCGCCAGCCGACATGGAGCCGCTCGCGTTGCTCAAGTCCGCCGGCCTTGCCCGAGGGCGCGATCGAGGCGATCGCGGACACCAATCCGCGCCGCGTCTTCCGGCGATTGCCGTAAAGGCTAGTGTCCCGGTTCCGACGCTTGTATCCCATCGCAGCACGTACGTTTACAAGCGTCGGAACCCAAGGGACACTAGCAACTCTATGATTCTAGTGTGGCTTTGGATTTGACGTTCCTACGAAGGACTCGCCGCAATGCTGATAGGAACGTCAAATCCGCCACACTAGGGCGCGAGGGCGAATGGCCGTGCATGCAAAAGGCGATGGCGGGACTTGGGTCGGCCGTTCGATCCGGCGGGTCGAGGACCCGACGCTGGTCACCGGCCAGGGCCGGTTCACCGGCGACCTGCCGGCGGCGCTGTGGGTGCGGTTCGTGCGCAGCTCGGTCGCCGCCGGCCGGATCGTGCGCATCACCGCGCCGGAAGGCGCCAGGGTCATGACCGCCGCCGACCTGACGGCGGTCAAGCCGATCAGGCCGATGCTGCACAAGTTCAACTATGTGCCGGTGGGCCAGCCGATTCTGGCGAACGGCGTGGTGCGCTTTGTCGGCGAGCCGATCGCGGCGGTGCTGGCGCCGAGCCGGGAGGAGGCCGAAGACATCGCCGAGCGCGTCGAGGTCGAGATCGAGCAGACGCCGCCGGTGGTCGATGCCCGCGCCGGCATCGCGCCCGGCGCCGCGGCCGTGCACGTCGAAGCGCCCGGCAATGTCATCGTCGAGGGCCGCGTCAAGACGCCGGGCTTCGACGCCAAGGTCGCGCGGCGCGGCGCGGCGCATCAAGGTCGACATCCGCTCGCGGCGGCAGAACGCGCTGCCGCTGGAGCCGCGCGCCGCGCATGCGGCCTGGGACCCGACCAGCCAGCGGGTGACACTGCATTGCGCGACCCAGATGCCGCACGCCATGCGCACGATCATCGCCGAACTGATCGGCATGCCGGAATCCGACCTGCGGGTGATCGCGCCCGATGTCGGCGGCGGCTTCGGCCAGAAGATGTCGCTCGGGCCCGAATTCGTCGCTGGTGACGTGGCTCGCGCGCAAGCTCAGGACGTCGGTGGCGTGGACCGAGGACCGGCGCGAGAATCTCGTCGCCTGCTTCCATAGCCGCGACCAGTACGTCTCGCTCGAAGGTGCGTTCGACGCCGACGCGAAGCTGCTCGCGCTGTCCGCCGACATCCTGGCCAATGTCGGCGCCTATTCGTGCTATCCGACCACCTGCGGCGTCGAGCCGCTGATGGCGATGGCGGAAATGCCCGGCCCGTATGATGTGCGCGAGTATGCCTGCCTCTCGCGCGGCGTCGTCACCAACACCTGCCCGATGGCGCCTTATCGCGGCGTTTCGCGGCCGGTGATCACGTTCACGATCGAGCGGCTGATGGACAAGGCGGCCGCCGCTTTCGGCATCGACCCGGTCGAGATTCGCCGGCGCAACCTGATCCGCACGTTTCCCTACACGTCGGCGATGGGCCTCGTGTTCGACGAGGCGACCTACGTCGAGACCATGGACAAGGCGGTCGAGGCCGTCGACATCCCGGCGTTCCGCGCGCGCCAGGCCAAGGCGCGCGCCGACGGGACGCTATCTCGGCCTCGGCATCGCGACGTTCTCCGAGCGCACCGGCTACGGCACGCCGGCCTTCGCGGCGCGCGGCATGGAGGTGACGCCGGGCTGGGAGACGGTCGAACTCGCGATGGACCCGTCGGGCTTCATCGAGGCGCGCATCGGCGCCTCGCCGCACGGCCAGGGGCTGCGCACCACGCTGTCGCAGATCATCGCCGACGAGCTCGGCACCACGCCCGACCGCATCAAGATCGTGCACGGCGACACCGACCGCACGCCCTACGGCTGGGGCACCTTCGCCAGCCGCTCGCTGGTGATCGCCGGCGGCGCTACGCTGATGGCGGCGCGCAAGGTGCGCGCCAAGCTCATCAAGATGGCGAGCACGCTGCTCGAAGCTTCGGCCGACGACATCGTGCTCGAAGCCGATATGGCGCGGGTCGCCGGCACCGACCGGGCGATCGCGGTGGCGACGCTGGCGCGCGTCGCCTATCACCAGACCCATCGGCTCGGCGGCGACATCTCGCCCGGCATGTCCGAGAGCGCGACCTACGATCCGGCCGGCACGTTCTCCAATGCCTGCCACGTCGCGGTGGTCGAGGTCGACATCGAGACCGGCAGCGTGCGCATCGACCGCTTCGTGGTGGCGGAGGATGCCGGCCGCCTGATCAATCCGATGATCGTCGACGGCCAGATTCACGGCGGCGTCGCGCAAGGCATCGCCAACGCGCTGCTCGAAGAGATCATCTACGACGATACCGGCAACATTCTCACCGCCACGCTCGCGGACTACCTGCCGCCGACCGCGCACGAGATGCCGCCGATCGACATCCATCACCTGGAGACGTGGACGCAGGCCTCGATCACCCAGGCCAAGGGGCTGGGCGAGGGCGGTGCGATCGGCGCGCCGGCGGCGGTCGTCAATGCCATCAACGATGCGCTGTCGCCGTTCGGCGTGTCGATCGATGAATTTCCGGCCACGCCGCAGCGCATCCGCGCGGCGTTGCGCGCGGCAAACGCGCACGTGCGAGCGTGAGATGAGTTTCGTCGGCCGCTCGGTCCCGCGTCTCGAAGACCGCCCGCTGGTGACGGGCCGGGGCCGCTTTGCCGCCGACGTGGTCTTTCCCCAGATGCTGCATATGCGCGTCGTGCGTTCGGCGCATGCGCACGGCCGGATCGTGTCGATCGACGCGAGCGCCGCGCTGGCTTTGCCCGGCGTCGTGGCGGTGTGGACGTTCGACGACGTCGCCGATATTCCGCCGATCGATTTCCGGCTGACCAAAATCGAAGGGCTGTCGCACTACCGGCAGACGATCCTGGCGCGACGGCGCGTGCGCTATGTCGGCGAGCCGGTGGCGGCGGTGTTCGCGACCGATCCGTATCTGGCCGAGGATGCCGCCGACCTGGTCGCGGTCGAGATCGAGGAACTGCCGGCCGTGCTCGACGCCACCGCTCAGCCGGGCGAGTTCGAGGACGGCCGCTCGACCGAGCCGGCGGTGGTCGAGAAGTCCTACGGCGACCTGGCGGCCGCGTTCGCGTCCGCGCATGCGGTGGTCGAGCTCGAGCTCGCGGTCGGCCGGCATTCCGGCGTGCCGATGGAGACGCGCGGCGCGATCGCGCGCTACGACGCCGCCAACGACGTGCTGGAAATGCACGGCGCCGCCAAGGTGCCGCACTGGAACCGCGACAACATCGCCCGCATGCTCGGCCGCGATCCTTCGACCGTGCACCTGTTCGAGGGCCACGTCGGCGGCGGCTTCGGCATCCGCGGCGAGCTCTATCCCGAGGACGTGCTGGTCTGCGTCGCCGCGCTGCGCCTCGGCCGGCCGGTGAAGTGGATCGAGGACCGGCGCGAGCACCTGATCGCCGCCAATCATTCGCGCCAGCAGCATGCATCGGGTGCGCGCCGCGGTCGATGCGGAGGGCCGCATCCTCGGCATCGACGACGAGTTCTTTCACGACCAGGGCGGCTATGTGCGCACCCACGCGGCGACCGTCCCCGACCTCGCCGCCGCCATGCTGCCCGGCCCTTATCGCGTGCCGGCCTATCGGGCCGCCGGTCATGTCCGGCTGACCAACAAGACGCCGGGCGGCACCTATCGGGCGCCCGGCCGCTACGAGAGCACGTTCGTGCGCGAGCGCCTGATGGATGCGATCGCCGCAGCGGCTCGGCATCGACCGCATCGAGGTGCGCCGCCGCAATCTGATCGCCAAGAGCGAGATGCCCTACACGCGGCCGCTGGCGACGCTGGGCACCGATGTCGTGCTCGACTCCGGCGACTATGCGGGCCTGCTCGACAAGGCGCTGGCCGCGCTCAAGTGGGACGACGCTGCAGCGCGACCTGCGCCGGCGCCGCGACGGCCGGCGAATTCGTCGGCGCGGGGCTTGGCGATCTTCGTCGAGAAGAGCGGGCTCGGGCCGTTCGACGGCGTGCGATCTGTCGGTCGACAGCGGCGGCCGCGTCGAGGTGGTGACCGGCGCCGCGTCGGTCGGGCAGGGGGTCGAGACCGTGGTGGCGCAAATCTGCGCCGATGCGCTCGGCGTCGACTACGCGCGCGTGCGCGTGATGCACGGCCGCACCGACCGGATCGCGTTCGGGCAGGGCGCGTTCGCGTCGCGCGTGACGGTGATGACCGGCGAGGCGACGCGGCTCGCAGCGGTCGAGGTGCGCCGCAAGGCGATCGAGGTCGCGGCCGGAGCTGCTGCAGCAGCCTGCCGACGCGCTCGACATCGTCGACGGCAAGGTGATGCGCAAGGGCGACCGCGTCGGGGCCGTCGATGACGCTCGGCGAGATCGCCAAGGCGCTCGAGCCGGCCTCGAAGCTGCGCGGCGACCGCGCGCCGGGGCTCTCCGCCGACGGCTGGTTCTACACCGACCACATGAACTATCCCTACGGCGTGCACATCGCGGTCGTGCGGGTGGATCGCGAGACCGGCGGCGTGACGATCGAGCGCTATCTGGTCGCCTACGATGTCGGCCGCGCCGTCAATCCGATGCTGGTCGAGGGCCAGATCGCCGGCGGCTTCGCCCAGGGGCTCGGCGGCGCGCTGCTCGAGGAGTTCCTCTACGACGAGCGCGGCGAGCCGCTGTCGGTCAACTTCGCCGACTACCTGATGCCGACCGCGCGCGAGGTGCCGGCGCTCGACGTGCTGATCACCGAAGATGCGCCGAGCCCGCTCAATCCGCTCGGCCTGAAAGGCGCGGGCGAGGGCGGCGCCAACGCGGTCGGCGCGGCGATCGCGGCCGCGATCGACGACGCCATCGGCATCCCGGGCGCGATCACGCGACTGCCGGTGACGCCGCAGCGCCTGCGCGCGATTCTCAAGCGTACAAGGAGTTGAACCGGCGAGGCGGCCTCCGCTCGTCCCTGCGAAAGCGGGGACCCAGCGCTTACGAAATCATCGCTTCGCAAAATTTCTGGATGCCCGCTTTCGCGGGCATGAGCGGAGAGAGTGTGCTGTCATTTCTTCCAGCGAATACTCACACCGACAGGAAGCTGCGCTGCGCGGTGACGTCGCCGGCGAGGTCCGACATGCGGCCCTGCCACTGCAACTGGCCCTTCTCGAGCACGTAGACGCGATCCGATACCAGTTCGGCGAAGTGGATGTTCTGCTCCGACAGCAGCACCGACAGGCCTTCCTTCTTGAGGTCGATGATGGTGTTGGCCATCTGCTCGACGATCACCGGCGCGACGCCTTCGGACGGCTCGTCGAGCAGCACCAGCAGCGGATTGCCCATCAGCGTGCGCGCCACCGTCAGCATCTGCTGCTCGCCGCCACTCATATGCGCGCCGAGCCGGTCGGGCATGCGGCCGAGATTGGGAAACAGCGCGAACAGCTTCTCAGGCGTCCATGACGGCGCGGAGCGGCCGTCGGGGAATTGCCGCGGCGGCTGCAGCCCGATGTCGAGATTCTCCAGCACCGTCAGGTCCGAGAAGATGCGCCGGTCCTCCGGCACGAAGCCGAGACCGCGGCGGGCGATCTCGAATGCTTTCAGGCGCGAAATGTCCTCGCCCAGGAAGCGAACGGTGCCGGCGCGGCGCGCGATCAGCGCCATCAGCGCCTTGATGGTGGTCGATTTGCCGGCGCCGTTTCGTCCCATCAGCGCAACCACCTCGCCGCGCCCGACGTGGAACGACAGGTCGTACAGGATCTGAGCGGCGCCGTACCACGCCTTCAGGCCGGTCACTTCGAGCATCGGTTCGCTCATGGCGCGGCACCCGCGCGCGGCGTCGCCTTGCCGGTGCCGAGATAGACTTCCTGCACCTGCGGATTGTCGCGGATCGCGGCGGCGTCGCCCGACGCGATCAGCATGCCGCGCGCCAGCACGATGATGTGGTCCGCATAGGCGAACACGACGTCCATCGAGTGTTCGGTGAACAGCACCGAGATGCCGCGCTCGACCACCAGCCGCTTGGTCAGCGCGATCAGGTCGTTGCGCTCGCGCGGCGCCATGCCGGCGGTCGGCTCGTCCATCAGCAGGAGGCGCGGATCGTTGGCGAGCGCGATCGCGAGTTCGACACGCTTGACGTCGCCATACGCCAGCTCCTTGCAGGCGCGGTCCGCTTCGTCCGCCATGCCGACCTGGGCGAGCAATTCGAGCGCGCGCTCGCGGTGCCGGCGGGTGAACGTCGTGATGAACTGGAAGGTCTCGCCATGAAAGCTCGTCAGCGCAAGCTGGACATTCTCCACGACCGTCATCGAGCCGAAGGTCGCCGCCACCTGGAAAGTACGGCCGACGCCAAGCCGCCAGATCGCCCGCGGCTTCAGCCCGACGATGCTGTGCTCGGCGAGGCGAATCTCGCCTCCGTCGGGCGCGAGCTGGCCGTTGATCATGTTGAAGCAAGTCGACTTGCCGGCGCCGTTTGGGCCGATCAGCGCCAGGAACTTGCCCTGTTCGACATCGAAGCTGACGTCGTCGACGGCGCGGACGCCGCCGAACGACTTGCGCAGCGCGCGGACCGACAGCACGCTCATCGGCGCACCGTCTGGTTTCGCTTGTCGCTGCCCATCCACTTGGCGAGCGTGCCGACGATGCCGGCGGGGAACACCAGCACCAGCAGGAGGATCACGGCGCCGAGCAGCGCGCGCCAGTACTCGGTCTGGCGCATGATGGTATCCTGCAGGACCACGAAGATGGGCGCCCCGACCAGCGGCCCGATCAGCGTCTGGATGCCGCCCAGCAGCACCATGACGAGGCCGTCGACCGAGCGGCCGACCGCGATGGTCTCCGGCGAGATCGAGCCCTTGGCGAAGGCGAACAGGCCGCCAGCCACGCCGCAGATCGTGCCCGCGATCGCGAATGCGATCCAATGGACGCGCTTTACGTTGATGCCGATCGCTTCCGCGCGCAATGGCAAGTCGCGCCCGGCACGCATCGCGTAGCCGAACGGCGAAAACAGCATGCGCCGCATCAGCAGCACGGCGAGCACGGTGAGCGCCAGCGTCAGCAGGAAGTACGTCCCACGCTGGGCGAACGGCCCGGTCGGCCAGATGCCGAGGATGCCGTTTGAGCCTCCCGTCACGTTCTCCCACTGGAAGACGATCGCCCACACGATCTGGGCGAACGCGAGCGTCAGCATGGCGAGGTACACGCCGGACAGGCGGACCGCGAACCAGCCGAACAGCAGCGCGCCCGCGCCGGCCGCCACCGGGGCGATCAGCAGGGCCATCGGCATGCTGGTCGCAAAGAACTTGACGAAAAGCCCAGCGCCATAGGCGCCGAGGCCGAAATACGCGGCATGCCCGAACGAGTGCATGCCGCCAGGCCCCATGATGAAGTGCAGGCTGGCGGCGAAGATCACGGCGATCAGCACGTCGATGCCGAGCACCAGCACATAAGGATAGAACCGCTCGATCAGCGGCAGGCACATCAGCGCGATCAGCACGACCACACCCGCGAGCTTGAGCGTGGTCGAGGCAGGGCGGATCGGATCGTCCTCGGCGGACGGATTGCGCACGGTGATCTGCTGGCGTCCGAGCAGGCCATAGGGCCGCACGATCAGCACCACCGCCATCACCAGGAACTCGGCCACCAGGGTCAGCTTGGAGAAATTGACCGTGAAGCCGCCGAAGTCGACGACGCCGATGCCGATGCACAGCGCCTTGATCTCGGCGATGATGACCGCGGCGAGGTAGGCGCCGGTGATCGATCCCATGCCGCCGACCACCACCACGACGAATGCGTCACCCAATACGGTGAGGTCCATCGCCAGGTTGGCGGGCTCACGCGCGAGTTGCAGCGCACCCCCTAGCCCGGCGAGGAACGAGCCGCAGGCGAACACCGCGGTGAACAGCAGCGCCTGGTTCACGCCGAGCGCGCCGACCATCTCGCGGTCTTGCGTGGCTGCACGGACCAGGCGGCCGAAACGGGTCTTGGCCTGCAGCAGATGAATCAGCAGCAGAACCACCGGCCCGGCGATCAGCAGGAAGAGATCGTAGGTCGGGAAACGCCGGTTGAGAATTTCGATCGAGCCGCGCAGGCCCGGCGCGCGCGGCCCGAACAGATCCTCGTTGCCCCAGATCCAGACGGTGGCGTCGTTGATCATCAGCAGGACGGCGAATGTCGCGAGTAGCTGGAACAACTCGGGCGCCTGGTAGATGCGCCGCAGCAGCAGGATTTCGATGATGGCGCCGATCGCCGCCACCGCGAGCGGCGCGAGGATCAGGCTGCCCCAGAAGCCCAGGCCGCCGCCGACCTTGGTGGCGATGCTGTAGGCAATGTAGATGCCCAGCATGTAGAGCGAGCCGTGGGCGATGTTGACGATGCGGCTGACCCCGAAGATCAGCGACAGACCGGCGCCGACGAGAAAGAGCCCGGAAGCGGCTGCCAGGCCGTTGAGCGCCTGGAATAAGAGCGCCTCGGGATTCATGGAATCTGCGATTGCCCAAGATCACCAGGATCACGATGTCGCGCCGTCGTGAGGCGCAAGCACGCGGCGCGAGCCTCGCAGGACGGCGGCCCGGACGGTATCACGGCAAAGCCTTACCCCCTTCGAGGCCCGGCTTCGCCGGGCACTCCAGGATGATGGATCAGATGTCGAGCGACGAAATCGCTCACTTCATCGCGTCGGCCGGACGCATCTTCCGCACCGCTTCGTCCGACGGCATCACGTCGGCGCCGTCGACGTAGCGGAAGTCGCTCATGGTGCCCTTGCCGTCCTTGACGGCGATCTTGCCGACGTAGGCCCCGACCGTCGCCTGCTGGTCGATCGCCCGGTAGGAGAACGTGCCGAACGGCCCGCCTTCCACCTTCAGTCCGCGGAAAGCATCGACCAGCTTCTCGGTGTCGGTCGAGCCGGCCTTGGCAATGCCGGCGGCGAGCGACTTCATCGTGTCGTAGCCGACGATCGAACCAAGCCGGGGATAATCGTTCCAGCGCTTCTGATAGGCCGCGACGAAGGCCTTGTGTTCGGGCGTGTTGACCTCGGTCCACGGGTAGCCGGTCACGATCCAGCCGACCGGGGCTTCGTCCTTGAGCGGGTCGAGGTATTCCGGCTCGCCGGCGAGCAGATTGACCACCACGCGGTTCTTGAACGTGCCGCGCGTCGTTCCTTCGCGCACGAACTTGGACAGTCCGGTGCCGAACATGGCGCTGAAGATGGCGTCCGGCTTGGCGTCGTCGAGCGCCTGGGCGATGGCGCCGGCGTCCTCCTTGCCGAGCGGCGGCGCCTGCTCGGTGACGAACTCGATGTCGGGCTGCTTGGCCTTCATCAACTCCTTGAAGGCGGCGGCGGCCGACTGGCCGTATTCGAAGTTCGGATAGACCAGCGCCCAGCGCTTCTTCTTGGCGGCGAGCGCATCCGGCAGCAGCATCGCGACCTGCATGTAGGTCGAGGCGCGCAGCCGGAAGGTGTAGCGGTTGCCGTTCTGCCAGGTGATCTTGTCGGTGAGCGGCTCGGCGGCCAGGAAGAACACCTTCTTCTTGCCGGCGAACTCGGTCACGGCGAGGCCGATGTGCGACAGGAAGGTGCCGGCCAGGATGTTCACGCCCTCGCGGGTGACGAGTTCGTCAGCCACCCGGACCGCGTCGCCGGGGTTGGCGCCGTCGTCGCGCGAGACCACTTCGAGCTTCTTGCCGAGCACACCGCCCTTGGCGTTGATCTCCTCGATCGCAAGCTCCCAGCCCTTCTTGTACGGATCGAGAAACGCCGGCTGCGACTTGTAGCTGTTGAGCTCGCCGATCTTGATGGTGTTCTGCGCCATGGCCGGCACGGCCACGCAGACGGCAGCGGCGCTGGCGGCGAGCCGCAGCAGGTGCAATCTCGTTATCATACGCGTTCTCCATGGAAGGCGGATCGCGCCAGCGGGCGGAAAGGTGCGCGTCCGTTGTTACATTTCTGGGCAAATAGTCCGTGCCGCCTGAAATATTGTCAAGGTCACATAGTCGCGCGTTGGTGCCGCAAATCGCGGCATATTAGATCGGCTATGATCGATTCGGCTCAGAATTCAGCGGGAATGGCGCTTTGTTCGTGTACAAACGATTATTCGTAGTCCGTTTTCGCCGTTAAAGGCGCGGGGACATCGGGTCTCGGTCGGTGAAGCACGAACCTCCCCCGCACCGCCTGCCCCCGTATGGGGGGCAGGCGCGACGTTGCCTACTTGCGGTCGCGCAGACGATCCATCAGCGACTTCTCCTGACCGCCGTCGATCTCGATCTGCGTGCCGTTGACCATGTGCATCAGCGGCGAGGCGAGCATGACGACTAGGCTCGCGACCTCCTCGACCTCGGCGATCCGTCCCATCGGGATCGACGACGGTGCAAGCTGGTCGGCCTCGTCGAGCGACAGCTTCATGTCGCGTGACATCGCCGCAACCAGGCCGGCCCAGCGTTCGGTGCGTACCGGTCCCGGATTGACCGCGCAGAAACTGATGCCGTGCTTGCCGTACTGGCCGGCGAGCGACATCGTCAGGTTCTGTCCCGCCGCATTGGCGGCGCCCGGGCAGATCTCCCAGTACGACGGCTTGACGCCGTCGTTGCCGATCAGGTTCACGACGCGCCCGCCGCCCTGCTTGACCATGAGTGGGAGGGCGTAACGCAGGCAGCGCACGTAGCCCATGAACTTGAGCTGCAGGCCCTTCTCCCAGTCGTCCTCCGTCAGATGCTCGATCACGCCGCCGGCCGCGGAACCGGCATTGTTGACCATGATGTCGATGCGGCCGAGCGCCTTGTGGCCCTGCTCGATGAAGTTCTTGGCGTCGGCATCCTTGCGCAGGTCGGCCGGGATGGCGACGATCTTGCGGCCGGTCGCCTTGGCGATTTCGGCCGCCGCGGCTTCGAGCGGCTCCTTGCGCCGCGCGCACATCGCGACGTCGACGCCCTCTTTGGCGAGCATCAACGCGATACCCTTGCCGATGCCCTCGCTGCCGCCGGTGACGAGCGCGGTTTTGCCCTTGAGCTGAAGGTCCATTTTGCTCTCTCCTCAGAAACTGATGACTGATGACTATTTGCGCGGCTTGTGAGAGAGCCAGGTGCCTCTCTCCGCCTCGGCGAAGAACTCGTCGAGCGCGGCATTGAATTTCTCAGGTTCCTCGCTCGTCAGCGTGTGGCCGGTCCGTGGCACCACGACGAGACCTGAGGTCGGCGCGGTGCGGCGCAGGAACACGCTGGCGTCGAGGCACCAGTCATCCTCGTCGCCGACCACGATCAGCAGCGGCGGCGCAAACGCCTTGAGACCGGCCTGCATGTCCCACAAGGTCGGGCGCTTGGCCTGCAGATTGAGCATGGTCAGCGAATGCCCGAGCGGCGAATGCTCGCTCAGCATCTGGACGAAATGCGCGTAGCCGCGCGGGTCCTTGTTCTTGTGCGCCTGGCGGGTCGGGCCGTCGCCGTATTTCACCGCGGCATCCGCCATCGTGCTCTCGGCGAACATCTTGCCGGTCTCACGCGAGGCCGCGCGCGACTCTTCGACGATCTTCGGATCGGGGCTCGAGCCGTAACCGCAGCCGGCCGCAGTCACCGAGATGCAGCGTTTCGGATGGTGGATGCCGACGTGCAGCGCAGTCGATGCGCCCATCGAATGGCCGACCACGTGCGCCTTGTCGATCTTGAGCGCGTCCATGACGGCGACGACGTCGTCGCGGAAAATGTCCTGCGTGTACTTGCTCGGGTCCTCCGGTACGTCGGACGGCGGATAGCCGCGCTGGCTGTAGGTGACGCAGCGGTGCGAGCGGGCGAAGTGCCGCATCTGCGGCTCCCAGGTCCGGTAGTCCGCCGCGTATTCATGGACGAACACGACCGGCGTGCCGCGACCGGCCTCCTCCACGTAGAGCTTTGTTCCGTCGGACGTGGATATGTGTGGCATGCGGGCTTTGCGGCGGCGATCGGTCAGAGATGGATGGGTGTGACGTGTGCGACGGCTTTGACCCTAATCAACTCGTCCCAGTGGAACAAGCCGCGCAGGGCATGGCACGTCCTCACTGCGGCTCAATTCCGGCGTTCTTCACCACCTCATTGACCTTGTCAATTTCGCGCTTCAGCGCCTCGATGAGCGTCGCGGCATTGCCGCCAGCCGGCTCGATGCCGGCGGCGCGAAGCTGCTTCTCGGCCGCCGGTGAATTGGCGGCGGCGATCGCCTCGGCGGTGATGCGGTCGAGGATCGGCTGCGGCACGCCGGGGCGCGCGAACAGCCCGACGATGGTCGCCAGATCGAAATTCGACACGACCTCGGACACCGGCGGGACGTCCGGTGCCTGGAACCAGCGCCCCTCGCCGTTCTGCGCGAGCAGCTTGACCTTCTTGCTCTCTGCGGCGCCCGCCAACGAGGGATAGGCCGCAAACAGCACCTGGACATGACCGCCCAGCAGCGCCGGCACCGACTGGCCGGTGCCGCGATAGGGAATGTGCGTCATCTTCATCTGCAACGGCGCCTTCAGGGCTTCCATCGACAAGTGATGGATGCTGCCGACTCCGGAGGAGCCGTAGTTGATTTCGCCCGGACGGGCTTTCACATAGTCGATGAACTCGCGCAGCGTTGATACCGGCAGGCTCGGATGCACCGCCAGGAACATCGGCGAGCGGCCGAGCAGCGCGAGAGGAATGATGTCTTTCGGATTGTAGCTGAGCTGCTTGAACAACGCCGGGTTGGTCGAGACGATGCCGCCGTCGGTGACGAGAAAAGTGTAGCCATCGGCCGGTGCGCCCATCAGCGCGTTGACTGCGGGAGCCGCGCCGCCGCCGGCGCGGTTTTCGATGACGACCGACTGACCAAGCCGCTCCTGCAAATGCTGGGCGACGACGCGGGCGACGGTGTCGGGCAGGCCGCCCGGAGCATAGGGCACGATGAAGCGGATGCCTTGGTTGGGATACGTCGTCTGGGCCTGTGCACCTGAAGAAAGGAGGACGGCCAAAGCCGCGGCGAGGGCAGTGCGCGACGTGAAGCATTTCATCGATCGCCTCCGGGTCGTCGGTTATTGGATCCGCATCGGCAGGCTTTGCAGGCGCAATTCACCCACTGCGCCGCCATAGACCGGCGTGAAATTCGGCTCGCTGATATGCGCCTCGGGAAAGCGCCCCAGCAGCCGCGTGATCGCGATGTTGATCGTGGTGCGTCCCAGGATGTTGCCGACGCAGTGATGCGGCCCGGCGCCGAACGACAGGATGCGTTTGGGCTTGCGGTGGATGTCGAAGCGCAAGGGATCGGGAAAAGCGTCCGGGTCGTAGTTCGGCGCGAGCGGCGACGGCCGTACCACCATGCCCTTGAGGATGCGGGTGCCGCCCACCTCCGTGTCGCGCGTGGCGATGCGCGGAAAGGTGAAATAGCCATTGCTGCCCAGCCGCAGGCATTCCTCGATCGCTTCCGGGATAAGCGATGGATCGCCGATGAGTTGCCGCCGCTGGTCGTCGTGCGTGTAAAGCAGGTAGAGCGCGCCACCGGCAGCGCGGCTGGTGGCCGACAGCGAAGCACCGCAGATGCCGAAAATCTGGTCGAACAATTCGCGGTCGTTGAGTTTGTCGCCGGCATCGCGGGCGTTGACGAGATCGCTGATGAAGTCGGGGCGCGGGCTGGCGCGCCGCTCGTCGATGATGACTCTGATCTCTTCCATGGTGCGGTCGAAGGCGAGCCGCAACTCCGGCGACCACGACTCGCCCGGCTTGACGTAAGTGGTGCCTGGAATGAGGTCATGGAAGGCGGTGAAGATAGCCTTGCGGCGCTCGTCCATGGCGACCATGGCCGTCAGCAAGGCATCGACGACGAGATGGGCGCCGTAATCCTGCATGCCGTCGAACGCAGGTCCGGCGGCCTCGATCCGGTCCAGCATTCCGTCGACGATGCCGGTGATGCTCTCCTTGAGTTGTTCAATCCGTCGCGACGAGAATGCAGGCATCAACAGGCGGCGGACGCGGGCGTGCTGCTCGCCGTCCATTTGCGTCACGAACTGCGCGTCCATGATCTTGTTGAACTGCTCCCAGCCCGGGCCGCGCGGCATCGCCGAGGCGAACGTCAGCGTATCCGAGAATACCTTGTGCACGTCGGCGTATCGGCCGACCACGACCTGCGGCTGGCCCTGGCCCAGCACATAGAACGGCGGCCGCCGCGCCCATTCGGCCATATGCCGGTGAGCATTCGCCTTGAACTCGGCGCTGCCGAGATCGAATTCGACGACGTTGCCGGCGTCCAGATCGAGCGTTAACGACATGAATGTTCCTCTTCCAAAACCCTCAGCGGCGGGGCCGCTCCCTCAGCGGCCGAAAATCGCCTTGGCGGCGTCGCCGACCGCCTCGACGTTCTCGCCGCAGTCGAGGAATGCGACGATCCGGCACGGGCAGCCTTCGAGCCCCTCGTAGCGCCACGGGAAGGCGCCGATGATGGCGCGCTTGTTGAGCATCAGCTCGATGTCGCCGCCGAGGTTCTCGGCGTGCAGCAACCCCTCCTGGAACGCCCAATTGTGGAACGGAAACACGTCGGCTGAGACTTTGCGGCCGGATTTCTTGTGGGTGTATTCGAAGGTGCCGAAGAACTCGCCTGGCGTCTTGCCGTGCTGCTTGGTGAACTCCTCAGTGAGGTCCGGCCGCATATAGCGGATCGAAGTATTCATGGCGTGGTCGCAGGAGCCGGTGTCCATGCCCCACCACCGGATTTTCTTCTTGAACATCCACTGCAGCGTGTCGAGGCTCGGGCCCGGATGGTAGCAGAAGTAGCGAACCAGGTCCTGCTGCGACTGACCTTCGTAGTGTTTGTGCCAGCCGGTGTGCAGGATAAGGATGTCGCCTTCGCGGATGTCGGCGCCGGCGCTCTCGATGATCTCCGGGGTGATCACCGCCCAGTCCTTCATGTGCTTGGAAATATCGACCACCACGCCGCGGTTGCAGAGATAGTCGAGCGGCAGGTTCGCCATGTCGCCCTTGCGGTTGTCCGTGGCGTGCATCGCGCCGTCGAAATGAGTGCCGACGTGCAGCGCGGTATCGATGCGCTGCGCGACGATCCGCACGGTCTGCAGGTTTTGCGCGTAGTACATCTTGTTGCCCGCATATCCGACCCAGCCGGGAGTGTGCACATTCATCACGTGAGTCATGTCGATGATTTTCATCGCTCGATCCTTGTTGGGTGCGGAGGGGCGTTCGCTTGCAGTTTGGTGGAGCGGAGATTACCGTTCCGCCGTTCGAATTACTGAGTACAATTCACCCATGAACCTGCCAGCAGCGGCGCTGATCGGTCAACCGGTCGATCGGGCCGAAGACCTGCGGTTTCTCACCGGCCGGGGCCAATTCGTCGACGATCTCAAGCGTGACGGCATGCTGCACGCGGTGGTGCTTCGCAGCAGCGTCGCGCACGGCCGGATTCGCGCGATCGATGCAGCCGCCGCGCGTGCGCGGCCCGGCGTTCGCGCGGTGATCACCGCGGCCGAGATCGGCGGGGACATCCCCGTCATCCCGTTGCGGCTCGCCAATCTTCCCGAATGCAAGCCGTACTTTCAGCCGGTGATCGCCAGCGACAAGGTGCGCTATGTCGGCGAGCCGCTGGCGGTCGTGGTTGCAGACAGCCAGGCGCTCGCCGAAGACGCGCTGGAAGCGATCGAAGTGGACATTGAGAAACTCCCGGCGGTGGCGGACCGGGATACGGCGCTGAGCAACGTGTCCGTGCTATTCGAGCCGACCGGCAGCAACTGCGTGATCCGCTATGTCGCGACGTTCGGCGATGCCGATGCGGCCTTCGCCAAGGCGGAATACACCCGCCGCGAGAGCTTCCGCTGCCATCGCCTGACCGCTCTGCCGCTCGAAACCCGCGGCGCGATCGCCGAGTGGAACGCGGACAAGTCCCGGCTCACGGTCTACGGCGCCACCAAGGTGCTGTTCTTCAATCGCCGCATCCTCGCGCCCATGCTGGGCACCGCCGAGGACGCCATCGACATGCTGGAGCCCGACGTCGGCGGCGGCTTCGGTGTGCGCGGCGAATTCTATCCCGAGGACTTCCTCATTCCGTTCGCGGCGCGCCTGCTCGGCCGGCCAGTGAAATGGATCGAGGACCGGCGCGAACACCTGATGGCGACCAATCATTCGCGCGAAATGGAGTGCGATGTCGAGATCGCCTGCCTGCGCGACGGCACGATCCTCGGGCTGCGCGGGCATATCTACGGCGACATGGGCGCCTATATCCGCACCAACGGCGGCGTGGTTCCGGCGAAGGCGGCGCAGTTCCTGCCGGGCCCGTACCGCATCCGCGACATCGCCATCACGGTCGACATGCTGGTGACCAACAAGACGCCGGTCGGCACCATGCGGGCGCCGGGCCGCTTTGAGGCCAACTTCTTCCGCGAGCGGCTGTTCGACATGGTGGCGCACGATCTCGCGCTCGACCCGATGGACTTCCGCCGCAAGAACCTGATCAGCGAATCCGAGCTGCCGTTCTTCAGTGGCAAGCTCGTGCCGTATGAAGGCGAGACCGAGTTCGATACCGGCGACTACCACGCGACCTTCGAGCGCGCACTCGCCGAGATCGGCTGGGACGAGAAGAAGTCGCTGCGGGGCCAACTGATCGACGGCCGCTATCACGGTCTCGCGGCGGCGCCGTTCATCGAAAGCGGCGGCTCCGGCAAGGAGAACTGCCGCCTGGAAATCGAGCCCGACGGCACCGTCACCGTCTATGTCGGCTCGGCGGTGACCGGGCAGGGGCTCGAAACCACGCTCGCGCAGGTCGCCGCCGACACCCTGCGGTTGCCGTTCGACCGCATCAAGATATTGCACGGCTCGACCACCTATCTGCGTGAGGGCTTCGGGACGTTCGCGTCGCGTTCGATGGTGGTAGGCGGCTCGGCGGTCGCAGATGGCTGCAACAATCTCGTCGCCGCGGTCGAGACCGAGGCACGCAAGCGCTTCGGCCTGCCCAATGTCGAGATCGTCGTGGCGGACGGCATGGTGCGCGCGGGTGAGAAGCGCGCACCTCTGGCAGAGTTCGCGGGCACAAAGGCGGAAGGTACGTTCTCGACCGCGATCCGCACCTACAGCTACGGCGCGCACGCCTGTCATGTCGCGGTCGACGCCCGCACCGGCGAGGTCGAGATCATCGACTATGTCGCTATCGAGGATGTCGGCCGCGCCATCAACCCGCACATCGTGCACGGCCAGGCGATCGGTGCGCTGGCGCAAGGACTGGGCGGCGTGTTTCTCGACGAGATCATCTACGATGCCGACGGGCAGATCCTGAATACATCGCTCGCCGAATATCTGGTGCCGACCGCGTCCGATTTCCCGAACCTGCGCGCCGTCACGATGGAACTGCGGCGGTCGAAGACCAATCCGCTTGGCGCCAAGGGCGCGGGCGAGGGCGGCATGGTGGCGGTTGCCGCCACCGCGGCGAATGCGGTTTCGTCGGCGCTCGCGCCGCTCGGCGTCGAAGTTCGAGACTTGCCACTGTCGCCGGCGCGGCTTTGGCAAATGGTGCGTGCGAGCCGTTAGGTCCCGGCTCGCCTTGAATCGCGGTGATTGCCGTGGTCCGCTCCTTGCATTGAACCGACGCGACCTGTTGACCGGAGAGATCACATGAAGAAAACGAACGCCGTCCTTGTTGCACTCGCCGCGCTTCTGTTCCCGGCGGCTGCCGCCGCGCAGGATGGCTATCCGAACCGCGTGATCAAGCTGGTCGTGCCGTTCGCGCCGGGTGGCAACACCGACGTGGTGGGGCGGGTGACCGCCGCCTACATGCAGAAGGTCCTCAACGTGTCGGTCGTGGTGGAGAACCGCGCCGGCGCAGGCGGCATCACCGGGGCCGACCTGGTCGCAAAGGCCGCGCCCGACGGCTACACGCTCTGCGTCTGCGGTGTCGGTTCGATCACGGTCGCGCCGGCAATCGAGAAGCTGCCCTACGATCCGCTCAAGGACCTCGTGCCGGTCAGCCTGATCAACACCAATCCGCTGATCCTGATCGTCAATCCCAAGCTCGCGGCGAACTCCGCCGCCGAACTCGTCGCGCTCAGCAAGACGGAGCCCGCCGGCCTGAGCTACGGCACGTCGGGCGCCGGCGGCCTCATGCACTTCTCGGCCGAAATCTTCCGCGTCAAGAACGGCGCCAAGCTCACGACCGTTCCCTACCGGGGCGGCGCGCTTGCCACCGGCGCGGTGGTGACCGGCGAAGTTCATCTCGCGTTCGCCAACATGTCGGACGCGATGGGCCAGCTGGCGGCCAACTCGGTCCGCGCGCTCGCCATCACCACCGCCAAGCGCAGCCCCCACACGCCGAACATTCCGACGCTGGTCGAACTCGGCTTGATGGACACCCCGATCGAGTTCCTGGAACGCGATGTTCGCTCCGGCCGGCACCCCGCAGCCGATCATCGACCGGCTCGCGCAGGTGATGGCGCAGATGGCCAAGGACCCCGAGGTCCAGAAGCGCATGGGGGATTTCGGCTCGATCGCGGTCGCCAACTCGCCGCAGGAGTTTGCCAAGATGCTGCGCGAGGAGACCGACCAGTGGGCGAAGTCGCTCGCGGAGATCGGCCTCAAGAAGTGAGCGGCAGGATGCCCCAGCCGTAGGCAGACTCGCGCAAAGCAGCTATCCTCGAATCCCATTGATTCGCCGTGCAACCCCGGACGAGGAGATGGCACGTGACGGGCTCGATCATCACTGTGGCGACCATGAAGGGCGGCAGCGGCAAGAGCACCGTCGCAAGCTGCCTCGCGGTGTATTGGCAGCTCAGCGGCCGCCGTCCGACCATCATCGATGCCGATCCGCAGCGCTCCATTGCCCGTCTCGCGGCGCGCGAGAAGGCGCTTGGCGGCGTGCCGGTGATCGAGGACTCGACCGAGTGGGCATCGGTAACGGCGCATCGTCTGGCGGCCACGGGGCCGGTCATCATCGATACCCCGGGTTTTCGCTCCGAGACCACGCTCGCCTGCCTCGAGGCCACCGATTTCGTGCTGGTGCCGGTCAAGCCATCGCCGTTCGACGTCGACCGCATGCTCGATACGCTCAATATCCTGATCAATGGCGCGAGCAGCCGGCGGCCGCCCTTCCGTTGCTTGCTCACCCAGACCACGCGCGACTCCATTATCGCGAAGCAGATTCGCGAAGAACTGGCGGAGGCGGGGTTTCCAGTCCTCAAGAGCGAAATGACGAACCGGGTGGTCTATGCGGAGGCTGCGCTTTGGGGTGCGACGCCGAGCCTGATCGACCGCTCGGGGCCTGCCGCGCGCGAGATCGCGGCGATCGCCGAGGAGGTCGATGGCCTGCTCGGGTTGAGGCAGGCAGCGTGACATGGCTGGAAAGAAACTCCCGAGGGCCATCAGGATCACCGCCGACGAGATGCGCGGATCGGCCGCTCCGCCCGACCTGAAGCTCGTCTCGCCGCTGCCGGAAACGCCCCGCGATCGCTCCGTGGCCGGAGCGGCGGCATCGCCGGAGACCGTCACGGCCGCGCCGCCGCGGCATGCGCCGATGATCGAGATCGCGCAGGCTGTGCCCGCAACCGCGGCGGCGACGCAAGGGCCAGATGCCGCGCGGATCAAGGGGTGGGCGCAGAAAATCGTTCACCGCCACGCGGCCTATTCGGTGCTCGGCGGGATCATTCCGCTGCCGGTCGTGAATGCCGCGAGCGTCGCCGCGGTCAATGTCCGGATGGTCAAGCTTCTGAGCGAGCTTTACGCCGTACCGTTCGATCAGGGCCGTGCCCGCGCGCTCGTCATCAGCCTGATGGGCGGCATCTTGCCGAGCGGCATCGGGACGGTGACGGCCTCGGCGCTGCTCTACGTCATCCCTGGCAGTACGTTCATCGGTCTCGCGATGTCCTCGGTGACCGCCGCGGCCTGCACCCGCGGCATCGGCCGGGTGTTCATCGATCATTTCGCCAGCGGCGCGACGACGCTCGAAGTTCCGATCCGGGCGCGCTGAGCGCGGCGCCGCGGACGTCGACGCCGCTAGTGTCCGGTTCCGACGCTTGTATCCCATGCAGCAGTACGTTTACAAGCGGCGGAAGACACTAGTAAATCTATGATTTTACGTGGCTTTGGATTTGACGTTCCTAGAGACTTGCCGCAATGCTGGTAGGAACGTCAAATCCGCCACACTAGCGTCAGGACGCGGCGGGCTGCGGCTTCAGGTCCGGCTGCGGCGGCTCGGGAATTGCCTCGCCGATCCGCCTATTCTCGCCTTCGGTGTGCAGGGCGAGGTGCCGGTGGTGGAACACCTTGAGCGTGGAGCGGTGGCCGATCGAAACGATCGTCGTGCTGGGCAACCGCTCATGCAGTAGCCGATAGACCCTGGCCTCCGCCGGCTCGTCGAGCGACGCGGAGGCTTCGTCCAGGAAGAGATAATCGGGCCGGTGTAGGATCGCGCGCGCAATGCCGAGGCGCTGCTGCTCGCCGAGTGACAATATCCGGTTCCAGTGCGCCTCTTCCGTAAGCCGCAGCGACAGCGCCGGCAGTCCGACCGCCACCAGCACCTCGGCGATCTGCTCGCTCTTGAACTCTCCGCTCTCGGCCGGGTAGACCACCGCCTCTTCCAGCGAGGCCACCGGGAAGTACGGCCGCTGCGGCAGGATCATCAGCTTGGCGCCTTTCGGCACCACGATCTTGCCGTTCGCGAACGGCCACAGGCCGGCAATGGCGCGGAAGAACGTCGATTTGCCGCCGCCCGAGGGACCCGACACCAGCGCATGCTGGCCGGCTTCGATCACGATGTTGTCGCTGGTGACGAGCGGCGCGCCCGACGGCAGCCGCACCGACAGACCCTCGATCGAGAGCCCGGTCTGGGTGTCGTGTGTCTCGATTTCGACCCGCGGCAGGGTGGTGTTGGTCGCCCGCGCCACCGCGATCGAGCGCTCGAACCCGTCGAGCCGCGCGATCACCGCGCGCCATTCGGCGAAATCCTTGTAGATCGTGATGAAGAACGACAGCGAGTTTTGCACGCTGTTGAAGGCGGACGAGGTCTGCACCAGTCCGCCGAGCTGGATCACGCCCGAGAAGTATGCCGGGCTCACCACGATGATCGGAAAAACGATCGAGACCTGAGTGTAGCCGGTGGTGAAGAACGTCAGCCGCTTCTGCCGCGACATGATCTCGTGCCAGTTGTTCACGACCTTGCTGAACCGGTCGTATAGCCGGTTGGATTCGGTCTTTTCGCCGCCCAGCATGGCGATCTGCTCGGAATTCTCCAGCACGCGCACGAGGTTGAATCGGAAGTCGGCCTCGAAACGCTGGTGGTCGAAATTCAGCGGCACCAGTGGCCAGCCGATCCAGTGGGTGAACGCGGTGCCGGCGATGGCGTAGATCAGCGCCGCCCACACCAGGTAGCCCGGGATCGCCGTGATGTTGAAGCCGAACAGTTCGAACGGCGCCGCGTTCGACAGCGTCCAGAGGATGACGACGAACGAGGCGAGCGTCACGATTGCGCTCATGAGGCCGGCGCCGATGGTCAGCGTGCGCTCGATGAACATCCGAATGTCTTCGGAGATGCGCTGGTCCGGATTGTCGGCAGTGTTGCCGAGCAACTGCATGCGGTAGTGGGTCAAGTCGGTGAGCCAGTTGTTCAGGTATTCCCGCGTCATCCATCGCCGCCACCGGATCTGCAGCCACTGGTTCAGATACAGCTTGTAGACCTGCAAGACGGTTGCGCAGGTCGCGAGGAAGCAGAAGTAGATCAACTGGTTGACGAAAACGTCCCAGTCGCGGCCCTGCAGCGCGTTATAAAAGCTGTTTTGCCAGTAGGTGAGCAGGACCGTAATGCCGACCAAACTCAACTCCACCGCGATCACTGCCGCCAACAGAATTCGTGCCGGCCAGCGGTCCTCGGAGTAGAAGTAAGGCGCGGCGAGCCGCCAGATGGTCGTAAACGACGAGATGATGCCGGTCACAGTGCTCTCCGACAGGTTGGCCGCGGCTGGCCGCGCGAGGCGTTGCCAGCCTCCAATGGGATGGGATTCGCTGGACGTGTTGTCCGGTTTGGCTCGGTCTCTCGCGGGCGGTCATGTCCCGGTGGCGATGTCGGTTCGACAATAGCGCGGTGACACTTCGCGGTGCGGCGGCGCTCGCTCGAGCCGCGCGCAAACGCAGCGGCTCTTTCCGGGCGCTGCCCCGTTGCAGGATCAGGGCAGATCGCGCGGCGCCAAGGGCTCGATCGTAGGCTCAATGCCAGAATGCGCTCCGTTCTCGGGCCGCGATGTCGTGAGCACGTTTCCGCGGCCGTCCGGCGCGCGCGCCGGCCGCCGGGGGATTGCTCCGCTGTCGTCGCGGGCCGATCATGCTGCCCTCCAGCGCGCGCACCCACCGCCTCACGACGACATTGCGCTACGTTCCCCCAAGTCGCGTTCCAATTCGCCGCGTTTCGGTTCGCCGCGGTCCAATTCAGTGCCGAGTCGTTGAGCGGACGATATCGCCGCCTTCGGGCTTGGTCGCTTCGCCGGCCGTCTCCGTCCCGTCCTGCCGGGCTTGCTCCTGCATGCTGCGGATCAGGCTGCTGGGCCGCATGTCGGTCCAATTGCGGTTGATGAACTCCAGGCAGGCAGCGCGGTTGTCGGCTTTATGGACGATCGTCCAGCCGTTCGGCACGTCGATGAAGGTCGGCCAGAGCGAGTGCTGCCCTTCGTCGTTGACCAGCACATGATAGACGCCATTTTCATCTTCGAACGGATTGGTCACGTCGTTCTCCTTGGACGTCCGGCGCGGCCGTCGACCAGTCGAAATCGGTCGCGCGCGCTGGATCGTCAGCATTGCACCTCGGGTCGCTGCCATGATCGTTAATGCCGATCTGTTTTCATCATAATGGCAACACGATTTCTGCAGCAGCGTTCAATCAAATATTCCTATTAATAGCCAAGTTTCGCAAGTAGGACGCCGGGAAATACTGTATAGCCACCCTTGGCACCGGCAGCGGGCGGTGTTAGATTTTTGCATTCGCACGCCGTCGCGGCAGCGCATGCCGGAAGCGTATTCTCAGCGCCGAATCCCTCGATCTTTGCTGCGGATTACGGGCGGCCCGACGACACGAAAGGACTGGTAGATGGCACAGGAAGCGACCGGGTCGGCGGCCACCGAGAGCAAGCAAGTCACCGACGCAGCGGTCGCGACGACGGCCGAGATGACGCCCGCCGAGCGCAGCGTGGCCGCGGAGAAACTGATCGACCACTACACCCTGTGGTCGGGCGCCGCGGGCCTCGTGCCGATCCCGCTCGCCGACATCGTGGCGGTGGGCGGCGTTCAGGTTCAGATGCTCCGCAAGCTGTCGGAACTTTACGGTGTGTCGTTCTCCGACAACATGGGCAAGTCGGTGATTGCGAGCCTGGTCGGGTCGCTGCTCCCGGCGAGTGCCGCCACCACCACCGCGATGGGTATCACCAGCGCGCTGAAACTCATCCCTGGCGTCGGAACAATTATCGCGGCGGTGACGATGCCGGCCTATTCGGCGGGCGCCACCTACCTGATCGGAAAGGTCTTCGCGCAGCACTTCGCGTCGGGCGGAACGCTGCTCGACTTCAATCCGCCGGACTATCGCGAGTTCATCAAGGTGCAGAAAGAGAAGCTGAGTGCGCAGAAGGACAAGCTGACCGCCCGGTATCGCGCCGGGCAGCCGGCGGCCGAACCGGTCGCACCCACGGCACCCACCGCGCCCTCGACGTCAGGCAAGGGAACAGCGCCGATCAACTCCTGACGGTCTTGACCCAGGCTCTGACCCCTTGTCCAAGCGGCGGTCCAGCCAAGGCGTTGCAGTAATGGAGAGGGAGACTTGGCATTATGGGCGAGGCCGTTATCATCGTCGCATATATTGTGTTCTGCCTGCTGGTCGGCGTCTGCGGCAGTCAGCGCCGCATGGGTTTTTTCGGTACCTTCATCGTTTCGATCTTCGTGACTCCTGTCATCATGCTGTTAGTTTTGGTCTTTACCGCACCGCGCGAGGAGCAGCGGCGTCGCGCGCAAGGCAACTGAGCGCCGTCGCCGCGGACGCGCTCGTTCCCGTCAGCCATCGGGTTTCACGCCTCCGGCGGCGTAACCGGAACACGTTCCGCTAATGTCGTTCTTTCAACTTGTCCGCCGCGAAATGCAGAGCTCTCTGCGGCGGCTGGTCGTCATGTCGTGTCTCGGCGGCGTCAGCAACGCGGCGATCCTCGCCGCGATCAACGCCGGCGCGCAGGACGCCGGTGCGGGCTCGGTCAGCATCTGGGCCGCCGCGCTGTTCGTCGTGGCGCTGTATCTGTTCATCAAGACCCAGCACTACATCTTCATCACAACGACGGTCGAGATCGAGGCCATCATCCATCATCTGCGCTTGCGCCTGATGGATCTGGTCCGGCATTCCGAGCTCATCCCGCTCGATGCCATCGGCCGCTCGGAAATCGTCGCCGCCATCAACAAGGACACCGCCGCGCTCACGCAGGCGACCAACATGATCGCGTTCGCCGGGCAGGGCATCGTTCTCGTCGTTTTCGTCGCGATCTATGTCGCCTACCTGTCGATGCTGGCATTCCTGTTGAGCGTCGCGATCCTCGGCGTCGCCGCCGTGATCTTTCACGCCAAGAGCAGCGAACTTGCCGCCGGTCAGCGCGAGGCCGCCACATGGGACAACCGCCTGTTCGACCGGCTCATTGATCTGCTGGACGGATTCAAGGAAGTGCGGCTGAACAAGCCGCGCAGCGACGACCTTTACCAGGACGTGGTGGAGGTGTCGCGCAACGCCGCGAACATCAAGATCCGCACCCAGAGCGAGACCTTCAAGCGGCTGGTGTTCTCGCAGACCTCGATGTACCTGCTGCTGGCCTCGATCGTGTTCGTTGTGCCGGCGCTCAGCACCACGGCCGACGGCTCGATCGCCAAGACCACGACGGCGCTGATGTTCGTGGTCGGCGTCTGCATCGGCCTCGTGCAGACCATCCCGATCCTGACCGCCGCCACCGCGGCCGCCGACAACATCGAGCGCCTGGAAGCGAAGCTGCGCGCCATCGCCGGGCAGACGGCCGAAGGCGAAGGCGCGCCGCCGGTGCGTTTCGACAAGATCGAGATGCGCGATATCCTGTTCCGCTATGTCGACAAGCTGTCGGAGGCGGTGTTCCAGGTCGGGCCCGTCGACTTCACTTTGCGCAAAGGCGACCTGGTGTTCATCACCGGCGGCAACGGCTCCGGGAAGTCGACGTTCCTCAAGGTGCTTGCCGGCCTCTACACCCCGGATTCCGGTACCATCACGCTTGACGGCGAGAGCGTTAACGATCGCACCCGCGACGATTATCGCTCCCTGATCTCGGCGATTTTCGTTGACTATCACCTGTTCCGGCGGCTGTATGGAATTGCCGATCCGAGCACACAAGAGATCGATCGGCTGCTGACGGAATTCCGGCTGCGGGATAAGACGCGTCTCGTCGACGGTGAGTTTAGCACGCTCGACCTTTCGAGTGGTCAGCGCAAGCGGCTTGCGCTCATTGTGAGCATGCTGGAGAAGCGTCCGATCCTGTTGCTGGACGAATGGACCGCCGACCAGGATCCGGATTTCCGTCGCAAGTTCTACGATGAACTGCTGCCGGCATTTCAGCGCGCCGGCGCGACCGTGGTGGTCATCACGCATGACGATCGCTATCTCGACGAGTTGAAGATGCCGGCGCGCAGGTTGCGGATGGATGAAGGCCGGTTTGTCGGGCGGCAATCGGTGGAGAATGACTGATGAAGGCGTATCCGACACTGGAGGGAACACCTCTCCCTCCTCCGAAGAAGCCCAGCCGCTGGCGGCATTTCGTCGAGCGGCAGTTGCCCAGCATCGTCATCTTCCTGATGGTGTTCACGCTGATGGCCATCGTGCTTTATCCGTACATGGTGGTGTCAGTGCCCAGCGCCCAGGTCGGCGTGCTGTGGAAGCGCTTCGGCGGCGGCACCGTGCTGGATCGGCGGCAGTTGCGCGACGAGGGCCTGCATATCCTGCTGCCGTGGGACAAGCTGTTCCTGTATGACCTGCGGCTGCAGTCGCTCACCGAAACCTATCACGCGATCACCCGCGACGGCGTGAGCATCGGAGCGACGATCAACGTCCGCTTTCAGTTGCAACGCGACTTCGTTCCCAAGCTGCATCTGGCGGCGGGCCCGGACTACCTCAATCTGCTGGTGCGGCCCGAAATCGGCAGCCGCGTGCGCGAGGTGATCGCCGAGTTCACCGCCGAGGAGGTCTATTCGACCAAGCGGCAGGAAATTCAGGATCTGGCTCGCGAGCGCACCAAGAAGATGATGGGCGAGATGGCCGAGCGTGAGCCCGGCGAGCAGCAGCGGATCAGGCTCAACGAGACGCTCAACATCTACGACGTGCTGATCCTCGGCATCGAATTGCCGGCGGTCGTGGTCGGCGCCATCAATCGCAAGATCGAGCAGTACTACATCGCCGAGGAATACAAGTTCCGCGTCGAGCGCGAACGGCGGGAGTCGGAGCGCAAGCAGATCGAGGCGGTCGGCATCCGCAATTTCCAGCAGACCGTCAGCCAGGGCATCTCGGAATCCTATCTGCGCTGGCGCGGCATCGAGGCCACGCTGCAACTGGCGCAGTCGACCAATTCCAAGATCGTGATCGTCGGCGGCGGCAAAGACGGCCTGCCGATCATTCTCGGCAACGTAGATTCACCGGCCACGCCGCCGCAACAGCAGCCCGGTGGAACGCAGCTCGAAGGCGATCCCGCGTCGCGGGAGCGCACCACGGCGCTGAGCCCTGCGAGGCCGCTGGAAAGGAACACGGCGTCCGGCTTGCCCGAACCCGCGGAAAAGACTCCGACCGCCGGCGCAACCGCTCCGTCCGGAACGCCTCCGGTCGCTTCGAGCGTCCCGCCGGCGACGTCCACGCCACGGCTGTCGTGGCCGTTCAGTCTGCAAGATTTCGAAGCGATGCTGTCCCGGCTGGTGCATCCACAGCAGCCCGCAACGGCCCCCGACACGACGCCGGCGGCAACCCCACAAGCGACCACGCCGTCCACCGGAGGAACACCGCAAACCGGCACGCCGTCCGCCGGCAGGGCGCCTTACAATGGAAACGTGATACCGGCCGTTCCCGCGGTGCGCTAGTGGAATTGAACCACTAGTGCCGCCGATTTGAAGTTCCTGCATCACCTGCAGCAAGCTCCTTTCAGGAACTTCAAATCGATAAGCGGCACTAGAATCAAATACTTGCTAGTGCCCCTTTGCTTCCGAAGTTCGCGTCAGAGAGTGCTGCGACGTATCACGAACTTCGGAAGCGGGGCACTAGTGCGCGGGCCGGCCCCGGCTGAAACGGTAGCGTGGCGGTGCTATAGAGACCGCCGCGATTGCACTTCCGTCGCCGGGACAACTTAAATGGCCGCGCTCAAAGCCCTCACGCTGATCGAATTCCTGGATTCCCTGCTCAGCATGTTCAGCGCGTTCGTGCTGGCGACGCTGATTGGTGCCGAGCGGCAGTACCGGCAGCGGTCCGGCGGGTTGCGGACCAACGTGCTCGTGGCAGTCGGCGCCGCAACCTTCGTCGACCTCGGCATGCGCCTCAACGACGTGGCTGGCGGCGTACACGTGGTCGCCTATGTGGTCTCCGGCGTCGGCTTCCTCGGCGCCGGCGTGATCATGAAAGAGGGCAAGAACGTCTGGGGGCTCAACACCGCGGCCACGTTGTGGTGCTCGGCGGCGGTCGGCGCCTGCGCCGGCGCGGACCAACTGGTCGAGGCGATCGTGCTGACGATCTTCGTGCTGGCGGGGAACACGCTGCTGCGCCCGTTGGTCAATGCGCTCAACCGCGCGCCGATCAACGAGCGAGCGATGGAGGCGACCTACGAGGTGCGGGTCACGACCGACGCCGAACATCGCGATGCCGCGCGCGAGGTGATGGAGACACAGCTCGATGCCGCGCAGCTGCCGGTCCGCAGCATTGCGGTTGTCGGGCGTGCGCCGAGTTCGGTCGAACTGGTGGCGACGCTGGTGGTGCACGCGGCCGATCCGGTGGAGCTTGATCAGACCGTCTTGCGCCTGCGCGAGAAGCCGTTCATCGCACACGCGAGCTGGACGGTGCATAGTCCCGAGTGACTGCGTGCCTTCGTTGGCGAGATAGGCGGGCAGGGTTGGGACAACGAGGTCAACTGCCGCTGACCGGCGCCAGTAGTCGTTTGTTGACGGCGGCCAGCAGAAGCTCGTGAGCGCGCTCGGCGATTTCCTCGAGCGACGGCGTTTTTGCGAACATCGCCCTGGCCGCGGCGAGAAAATCCTCCCGGGTCGGCATGTGCGGCAGCCGCGGCGTATGCGAGTGATGTGCCGAAAGCATTTCGGTCGCACGGTCGTGCGCGCGCGCCAGCCGTTCCCGCAGGGCGGACAGTTCCGTCGCGTGCAGCGCGGTCGTAATGGCCAGCGCGATGCGTTCGGAATTGAAGCTCGCCGCGAGTTGTTCGGCTGCGCGATTGACCACGCGCGCGCCGAGCCGCTGCTCGTTGCGCAGCACCTGCTCGGGCGGCGCTTTCAGGTCCCAGACGATGCCCAGCCAGGAGAGCAGCTTCAGAATGTAGATAGGTCATGTCGACCTCCCACCAGCGGAAGCCCTGACGCACGCTGCTCTGGTAGGCGTGGTGATTGTTGTGCCAGCCTTCGCCCATGGTGAAGAACGCCAGCAGCCAGTTGTTGCGGGAATCGTCGCCGGTCACGTAGCGCTTGCGGCCGTGCACATGCGCGAGCGAGTTGATGCAGAACGTGGCGTGATAGAGCACCACGGTGCTCCAGAAGAAGCCGACCACCAGTCCGGACCAGCCGGCGAGCAGAAAGCAGAGGACGGCGAGTGCGATCGGCGGCAGCAGCTCGAGCCGGTGCAGCCACATCAGCTCCGGATAGCGGGCAAAATCGGCGATCTTCACCAGATCGGTGTCGTCATGCTGCCGCGAAAAGATCCATCCGACGTGGCTGTAGAGGAAGCCGCGGTGGCGCGGCGAATGCACGTCGAGTTCGGTGTCGGAATGCAGGTGATGGTGCCGGTGCTTGGCCGCCCACCACAGCACGCTCTTCTGCATGCTGCTGATTGCCAGCAACGCCAGGATGAACTGGAACACCCGGCCGGTGGAGTAGGCCCGGTGCGAGAAGTAGCGGTGATAGCCGGCGCCGATTGCAAAAATGCGGACGCCAATACAGTGTCACGGCGATCGCGACGGCCTGCCAGGTGACGCCGGTCCAGATCGCCGCGAAGCAGGCGAGATGCACCAGCACGAACGGGATCGCGGACGGGTAGATGATGTCGTCGTGCACGGCATCGGAGTCGTGAGCCATATGCTGTTGCCCTCAGCGTTTCGGTGTCTTGCTCTTGGCGACCCGTGGCCGCGGCTTGGTCGTTGCGACTTTAGCCGTCGCGGTCCTGGCAGTCTTGGAACGAGCGGGCGTAGCGGTTTCGGCGTTGGCTGTAGCGGCCTTGGCCGTCGCGATCTTGGCCGTCGCGGTCTTGGCGATTGTGGTCTTGGCGATCTTGGCGGTTGAGGCCTTCGCGGCCTCCTCGTCGGCAAGCGTTCGGGCTTCTCTGGCGAGGCGGACGGCCCGCAGGCGGGCGGTCCTGGCGAGAACGGCGAGCTTCTCGGCCTCATACTCCTGCATGGCGATCACTGCGTCGCGCTCGCGATCCTGCTTGGTGGCGATCCGCGTTGCGCGCTGCTGTTCGATGAGCTTGTTGGTCATGGGCCGTGCCGTGGCGGATCACGATCCGCCGTGAGAGGCTTGCGTTACGATCGTGGGTTACGATCGTGCGTCACGATGCGGGCCGTTCGACGGCAGCCCACAAGAAAAAACCCTACGTCCGGCATTCCCAGACGCAGGGTCTTCATCGTCCATCAGCCCCGCCAGTACATCCGTGGTCAAGGCGAAATGGGCGCGCACGGCTGGTTAGTCGGCGCGGAGGTTTTCAGCGGCCGACTTGCCAGTCCGGCGATCGGCAACGATGTCGTAGGAGACCTTCTGACCTTCGTTCAGGCTCTGGAAGCCAGCACGTTCGACCGCGCTGATATGCACGAAGACGTCCTTGCTGCCGTCGTCAGGCTGAATGAAGCCGAAGCCCTTCTGACCGTTAAACCACTTCACGGTTCCCTTGTTCATGGGAGACCTTTCTTTAGATACGAGTTGTCGCTAGCCGCGCGCAAACGCAGCCGGTGTGTTTCGAGATTTAGGAGAAAGTCGTCAGTCAGGCGCGCTGTCGCGGCAAGGCCAATTCGTTCGGCCGAAAACTCGATGTTGAGTAGATAGTGTATCGGCGCCCGTTTCGCAAGGTAAAACGGTGATTTGGTAGAAAAGACTGGCTATTTGCACGTAAAACGCCCATGTTCATTGCATCGTCGGCTTTTGCTTCAGGCGCCGATGGCTGAGAGACCGGTAGCGCTCCCGCCTCAATCTAAGGAGAGCGCTATACTTAAAGGCCCGCAATTCGCGGCTGCCGAGGCGGTCGATCATCTCTGGAACGGCTATCGACCTTCGATCGATGCCTTGCGGCACAAACGCGCAGGGTGCGGGACATGAGTTCTGACTGTGGACCGGCCCGGTTCGATTGCGTCTGAAGCGCCGGCTTAGCCGCGGCGAGTGCTCGACGAGACGATGAGTTTTCGACGGGACCATGGGTCTCATCCTGACCGGGCTTGCATCGCAAGCTCACGAAACTAAGGAGTGATGCATTGCAGGTGCTCGTTCGCGACAACAATGTCGATCAGGCGCTCCGCGTCCTGAAGAAGAAAATGCAGCGCGAAGGCGTGTTCCGGGAAATGAAGGTGCGCAGGTTCTACGAGAAGCCCTCGGAGAAGACGACGCGCGAAAAGGCCGAGGCGATACGCCGCGCGCGCAAGCTCGCCCGCAAGCAGGCCATCCGCGAAGGCCTGATCGCCGCACCGAAGAAGAAGCCGCTCGATGCTGCGAGGCGCGACGGACGAGGCCCCGGAGGCCCTCGCGCTGACCGGCCGCCGCAATGAGCGCCGTCACAGTGAGCCAGGGCATGCGGATTTACATCTTCAAGTCGAGCGCGAAGAGCGGATTGCGTGCCTTCGCCGCCGATGTCGCCGGCACCAAGCTGCCGGGTCAACTTGGTCCCTGGAGCGCGGTTGGCGTTATTGGGCCGGAGAAGGATCCGCCGCACAAACTGTCGCGCGCCCAAATCGAGCAGGCGCTCGACGACAACGGCTTCCAGCTCTGGCGGATCAAGCCGACCGAGCCTGCGGACTGATCGAACGGCCGTACGCGCTCCGGAACATCGATCGCCAATTGCACGGGCCGCTCCGCCGCCCGGCGCGATCGACGTCCTGCCGGGCCGATTTGAAGCCGGCCGGCCGGCGCTGCAGACCATCATCGACTACGCGTTGCAGCAAAACCTCATCGGGCGGAAAATCGCGGTCGAGGAACTCGACGACGACACGACGCCCGCGCTCGTGCCCTGAACGTGCAAACGACGCTGCCGGGTTCCGCTACCGGTACCGTTTGCCCTTTGGCGCCAACGGGATAACGCCACGGCGCGACATCACGCGGATGCGGGAATTTGTTTACCGAATCGCGGCACCATGCGCTGACTGAGTGCGTTTCCGCGTGTCAACAAGCCAATCGACTTTTGGTGTACGCCGCGCATATTCTGACTGAGGAATTGGCGGCTGCACGGCCGCTCGCAGTCCTGCGCGTTGGTGTGAACGCGTTCGGAGCGCGGTGAAATTCAACTGGTGGAGAGAGTGTCTTGGCGAAATTCGTCGAGGTGATCCCTTCGGGATTCGGTCGCGGCGTGCCGAAGCTCCGCGTGCTTCTGGCGGCCGGCGCGTCGATGCTGTTCATCGCGAGTCTGGGGAGCCCGGCGGAGGCGCAGCAGCGCGGCTATCGCTATTTGAGCCCGTACTACGGATATACCGGCACATTCGGAACGACGGCGCCGCGCCGTGCGCGCTCGTCCACCCTGAGCACGAAGCCCGAGCCGCAGAAGGACGTGGGCTTCGGCGAGCTGCCGAAGGGGCCGTTGCAGATCGTCGTGTCGATCGGCAGCCAGCGGGTGACGCTGTTCGCCAACGGCGAACGGGTTGCGCAAGGGCCGGTGTCGACCGGCGTGCCGGGCCACCCCACGCCGATGGGCGTGTTCAGCGTCATCGAGAAGGACCGGCACCACCGTTCCAACATCTACGCCGGTGCGCCGATGCCGTTCATGCAGCGCATCACCTGGTCGGGCATCGCCCTGCACGAGGGCGCGCTCCCCGGTCATCCGGCGTCGCACGGCTGTATCCGCCTGTCGCATGAGTTCGCCAAGAAGCTCTGGCCGACCACCAAGCTCGGCGTGAGGGTGATAGTGGCGCGGTCCGAGCTTGCGCCGACCGACTTCGCGCACGCCAAGCTGTTTGTGCCGAGGCCCAAGCCGGCGAGCGAGCCGGTCGCGAATCTCGACCGCCCGGTCCGGCTGGCGCAGAACGAGGGCACGACGGCGACCGACGCGCGCCCGGTTGAGACCGATACGGCGCCGGCAGTTGCGGCCGACGAGCAGCGTCCGGCGGAGACTGCGAAGCCCGCGGAGACCGCGGTCCCGGCGGTGGAGAACACCACGGAAAGTGCCGCGAAGCCGGTGGAAGAGACTGCCGACCGTCCGGTGGCCGACGTGCCGGCCGAAGCAACGGGTACCGTTGCGCCGCCTCAGCCCGCCGCCGCTCCGCCTCTGGAACTGCGTCGCGCGGTCGAGGCGCCGCAGCCGGCCGAGACGCCCAAGCCGGCTCAGCCGGCCGTTCAGGCGGCTCCGGCGGTTGCCGAGCCAGCAAAGCCAGCGCCGGACCTCAACGATCCGCCGAAGCCGGCAGCGCCCAGGATCAAGAATGCGGACCAGCCGAAAAAGCCCTCCGGCCAGGTGGCGGTGTTCGTGAGCCGCAAGGAGAAGAAGATCTTCATCCGGCAGGGCTTCGCGCCAATCTTCGAGATGCCGATCACCATCGATCAGCCGGAGCATCCGCTCGGTACCCACGTATTCACCGCCATGGGCACGACCGACGGCGGCACCGGCATGCGCTGGAATCTGATCACAGTGCCGAACGACGTGTCGCGGTCGAGCGAGCCGTCGCGTGAAAGCCGTCGTCGCGGTAACCGCGAGCCGGTCGTGCACGCCCCAGCCAGCTATCGCGCACCCTCGAGCGCGGCGGAGGCGCTCGACCGCATCCAATTCCCGCCGGAGGCGGTGGATCGCATCGCCGAACTCCTGATCCCGGGTTCGTCGCTGGTGGTGTCGGACGAAGGCCTTGGCCGTGAAACCGGCCGCGGCACCGAGTTCGTCGTCCTCACCCGCTGACGACTTCCATTGACCTGATTCCGCTCACCTGCATCCGCTGAACTGCGCTGCTTTGGCAGTGGTCGCGCGAAAATCGATCGGCTAGGCTTTGTGAGCCTGCCGGTCGATCGAAACGCAAGAACCGCAGGCGGGTGAGGAGAACGCAGCATGACGGGTTCGTGGATGGCGCCGACGGCGCGCAGTTGTTTCATTGTCGCCGGCATTGCGATGGCGTGCTCGGCGCTGACCGAGCCGGCGTTTGCGCAGAGCTGGCCGGCCAAGACCGCGCGCGTAATCGTGCCGTTCTCGCCCGGCAGCGCCACCGACCTATTGCCGCGCATAGTGTTCGAGACCGTCTCGGCGCGCGCGGGTCATCCGATCATCATCGAAAACCGGCCGGGCGGAGGAGGAGCGATGGGCGTCAGCGCGGTCGCCAAGGCGGACCCGGACGGCTACACCTTGCTGGTTCATTCCAACGCGCTGGTGACGGCGCCGGCAATTCAGGCCATGCCGTACGATCCGGTCGCGGATTTTTCCGGCATCACGCCGCTTGGCGCGGTTCCGCTGGTGCTGGTTATCAAGCCCGATCGCGGCATCAAGACGCTCAAGGAACTTGTCGAAGCCGCCAAGGCCAAGCCCGGCACTTTCAATTACGGCGCGGCCGGCATCGGCACGCCGCCGCATCTGACGATGGAGCGCTTCCGCCTGGTCGCCGGCTTCGAGGGACAGGTGGTGCCGTTCCGCGGAGCGCCCGAGGCCATCACGGAGATTCTCGGCGGCCGGCTCGACATGTATTTCTGTCCGATCACGCCGGCCATGCCGTTCATTCAGGACGGCAAGCTGCTGGCGCTCGCGGTTTCGAGTGCAAAGCGCGCCACCGCGCTGCCGAATGTTCCCACGACCGTGGAAGCGGGATTCCCGGACTCCGACTTCGAGTTCTATATCGGACTGACCGTCCCGAAAAAGACCCCGCGCGACATGGTTGCACTCATTCACCGGGAGACGATCAAGGGCCTCGATGATCCGGCGGTGAAGGACAAGCTCGCCAAGCTTGGCGTCGAACCGCTGACCATGACGCCGGAGGCCTACGACGCGCGGATCGCCAAGGAGGCGCCGATCGCGGTATCGCTCGCCAAAGCCGCCGGCATCGGGGTGAAATAGCTAGTATGGCGGATTTGACATTCCTATCAGCATTGCGGCGAGTCGATAGTAGGAACGTCAAATCCAAAGCCACACTAGAATCATAGAGTTGCTAGTGTCCCTTGGTTCCGACGCTTGTAAACGTGCGTGCTGCGATGGGATACAAGCGTCGGAACCGGGACACTAGGGCGTCCCGCGAATCTGCCAGTTCTGATCGGAGCATGAGCGAGATGAGTTCGGCGAGCCTTGCCCGCAACGTCCGCCGTATCGGTCATCTCGATCTGCCGGGCGCCGGGCAGGTGTGTGTGTCCGGCGGACACGCCTATGTCGGCCACATCCCGAACGCGGACCAGCTCGGCACCTCGATCGTCGACATTTCCGATCCGGCAAATCCGCGGGTGGTGTCGTCGATCACGCTCGACGATCCGGGCTCGCACAGCCATAAGGCGCGCGCCGTCGGCGATATCTTGATCGTCAACCACGAGCGCAACATGAGCAGGATCGGGCGTCGCGCCGAGCAGTTGCCGGCGGCGCGGCGTGCGCTTGCCGGCGAGCTCAAGCGCGAGCCGACGCGCGCCGAGATCGCCGTGAAGATGAGCGTGACCGAAGACGACCTGAGCGCGCTCGAGGAGTTCGAGAAGCGCGGCTACGACAACGGCGGGTTCAAGATCTATGACGTCTCGCAGCCGTCGCAGCCGAAACCGATCTGCTACCAGAAGACCGGCGGCATCGGCGTCCATCGCTTCGACATGGACGCGCGCTATGCCTACATCTCGACCGAAATGGCGGGCTACGTCGGCAACATTCTGGTGATCTACGACCTTCGCGATCCGGCGCAGCCGCGGGAAGTGTCGCGCTGGTGGATGGCGGGCCAGCATGTCGCGGGCGGCGAAACGCCCGGCTGGTCGGGCCGTCGGCACCGCCTGCACCACGCGCTGCGGTTCGGCGACGAGATGTGGGCAAGCTGCTGGCACGGCGGCTTCTGGGTGGTCGATGTCTCCGATCTCGCCAAGCCGAAAAGCGCCGGCCACTACAACTATCACCCGCTGTTTCCGGAGCCGACGCACACCGTGATGCCGGTCGCCGGACAAGCTCGGCGGCCGGCGCATCGCGCTCGCGATCGACGAAGAGGACCAGGCGCAAAGCGCGGACGAGGAGACGGCACGGCGCGGTCGCGCGCATGCCTGCATCCTGACCTTCGATGTCAGCGATCTTGCCGGCATCAGGCCGCTCGGTCAGTTTCAGGTCAGCGAACTCGAACTCGCCGTTCAGCCGCGTGCCCGGCGCGCGTTTCGGCGCGCATCAGTTCTGCGAGAAGATGAACGGGACGCTGGTTCACGCCGTCTGGTTCAGCGGCGGCCTGCGGATCATCGATGTCGCCGATCCGCTCAGCCCCCGTGAGGTCGGGCATTTCATCCCGGAGCCGGTCGCCGGCAAATCAGCGCCGCAAAGCAACGACGTAGCGCTCGACGAACGCGGGCTGATCTACGTGGTCGATCGCCACGTCGGCTTCGACATTTTGGAATATGCCGGAACGGCGTAGCCCGGATGGGGACGACAGGCCGGGTTGCAAGGCCGGTCCCGCATTCCGCTCCGCTCCATGCGGGCTACGGTCGTCACCCGCGCAGTGACGAGAGATCGATCCGGCCGTCGTAGAGCGTCCGCAGCAGCGCCAGTGCCCGCCCGGCGCGCGCATCGTCCCAGCCGCCGTGGCGAACGCAGAGCATGAACTTGTCCTCGATGTCCTGCCGCGTCAGCGGCTCGTGCGCGCCGCCGCGCATGTGCGGCTGGCGCTCCTCGACCACGCTGCCGTCGTTGAGCACGGCGCGGATGTGGCCGGTGAAATTCCTCGGATAGGGATTCTGCGGGTCGATCTGGTAGCGCACCTTGGCGGCGAGCGCGAGGACTCGCGCATCTTTCACGGCGTCGTCCGTGAACGCATCGAGCCCGACATTGCCGCGCACGAAGCCGGCGGCGATGCAGTAGGGCGTCGAGAACTTGCCCGCATAGCCGTTGGGCGGGCGCTGCTTGGCGGCGAGCGGCTCCCACAGCCGGTGCACCGTGCCTTCGCCGACCTCGCACACCATTTCGCGCATATCCTCGGCCTTGCACCCGCGTCGCCAGCCGCCGCGCGCAGTCGATGTAGGGATGCGTCATGGTCCCGCACGGATAGGGCTTGAAGGCCAGCGTCTCGGTCACCCAGCGCTCGCCGAAATCGCCCGCGATCGCCTCGTAGTCGCCCTCGGTCGTGTTGGCGAACCCGTGGAACAGTCCGTGCGCGCCTTCGAACACGGTGCGCGGCCCGCGGAAGCCCGCGCGCGCCAGCAGCGCCGCGCGCAGCCCGGATTGCGCCGCCCAGCCGGCATGCATGCGCTTGGTCCAGGTGCCTTCGGCGAGATACTCGATGATGCCGCTCGCCATCGAGCCGGCCACGCCGAGCGCGTCGACCAATTGGCGAGCGCTTGAGCTCGAGCGCGGCCGCGACGCCCGCGGCCGCGCCCATGGCGCCGAAGATCGCGGTCGGATGGAATCCCGCCTTGTGGGTGCGCATGGGCGCAACAAGACTCAACCGGCACATGGCCTCGACGCCGACCGCGATGCCGAAGCAGCGCGGAGCGGCCGTCGGGATTGTGCCGCTCGCAGGCAGCCAGTACCGCCGGCACGATCACGGCGCCGGCATGCACCGGCCCGCCTTCGAAGGTGTCGTCGAAATCCTCGCCATGTGCGGCCGTGCCGTTGACAAACGCTGCGCCGGCGGCGCTCATCGTGCGGGCATGGCCGATGGCGGTGCAAGGCCCGTCGTCGTCCCAGCCGGCGAGCGACGCGCGGACGTAGTCCTCGTGCCGCGCAGTGACGCAAAGCCCCACCACGTCGACCAGCAGGTCCTCGCACTTCTGCTTCACCGCGGCAGGCAGGCGCACCGGATCGAGCGCGGCAATGCGCTCCGCCAGAATCTCGGCGACAGCGATCGCGGGAAGTCGCGGAACTCATGCGTTGCGCAGGCGGGCCTCGCCGAAGCCCGGGATGCGGTTGACCGCGATCACGACCGCAAACGTGATCACCAGCATCATCAGGCCGAGCACCGAGATGGCGCCGAGATCGCCCGAACTCGTTGAGATCGAAGATCAGCACCGAGATCACCTTGGTCTCCGAGGTGAACAGCATGATGGCGGCCGACAGCTCACGGATCACGCCGACGAAGATGAAGCACCAGGTCGCGATCACGCTGGTGCGCAGCAGCGGCGCGGTGATGCGCCGTAGCGTCCCCAGCCGCGTCGAGCCGAGGATGCGGCTGGCGTCCTCGAGATCGGTGTGCACCGAGCGGAACGCCGACTGCAGCTGCTGGTAGGCGGCCGGCAGCGCGATGGTGATGAACGCGATCAGCAGGATCCACAGCGTGCCGTAGAGCACCAGCGGCGGGCGCGCGTAGCTCAGGAACAGGCCGACGCCGAGCACGATGCCCGGGATCGCGACCGGCGCGGTGGCGAGGAAGCCGAGCGTGCGATGGCCCTTGATGGCGCGCCGCGTCGTCAGATAGGCGATCACCAGCGCCATGATGCGTGCCGAGCGTCGCCGCCGAGGCGCCGAGCAGGAAGGTGTTCTTGACCGCGAGCTTGGTGGCCGACAGCTCGAAGAACACGAAGTGGATGTTGTGCAGGGTGAAATTGTCGAACCAGATGAATGTGCGTCGCCACTTTGCGAGAACGTGGCGTTGAGCAGCGCGCCGTACGGCAGGAACACCGGGCACATCAGCACGACGAACACGAACGCCAGCGCCACCCAGTTGAGCAGGCCGAGCTTGACCAGCCGCGGGTTGCCCTGCTTGCCGCCGACCACCGAATAGCCGCGCCGGCCGAGGATGAGATGCTCGGCGCGCAACAGCATGATGGTCAGCACCAGCAGCGGCACCGAGGCCGCCGCCGCCAGTTCGGGCTTGGGCGGATAGTTGAACAGGCTCCAGATCTTGGTCGTCATGGTGTGGAAGCCCGCCGGGATCGCCAGGATCGCGGGCGAACCGAACAGCGTCATCGCCTGCAGGAAGGCGACGAGCGCGCCGGCGAGCAGCGCGGGCAGCACCAGCGGGATGGTGATGCGCCGCGCCGTGGTCCAGGTGCGGCCGCCGAGGATCGACGACGCGTCCTCGAGATCGCCCGGAATGCGGTCAAGCGCGTTCGCCATCAGCACGAACACATAGGGGAACGTGTAGCAGGAGATCACGAAGATCAGGCCGCCGAGCGAGTAGATGTTGAACAGGTATTCGTCCTGCGGCATCCCGGTCAGCGCGCGCCAGGTCTTGTTGATTAGGCCGCTGTTCGGCGCGGCGAGCAATTCCCAGGCGATGGCGCCGAGAAACGGCGGCGTAACGAACGAGGCGGTCACCAGTGCGCGCACGGTGCGGCGCAGCGGCATGTCGGTGCGCGCCACCAGCCAGCTCATCGGCGCTGCCACGATGCAGCAGATGACGGCCGAGCTGGTCGCCAGGATCAGCGTGGTGATCAGCGGATCGACGAACGCGTCGTCGGTGACGAGCCGCTTGAAGTTGTCGAGCGTGAACGCGCCATTGCGGTCGACCAGGCTGTAATAGATCAGCCACGACATCGGCAGGATGATCAGCACGCACAAGACGGCGGCGAACAGCATCAGGATCGGCCACGACAGGTCGATCTTGTGGTGCGGCCGGGCGGGTTGCGCGGGGAAGGCGATGGTCATGGCATCGAACCCCAGGGCAGGGCGGTGCGGCTCCCCTCCCTTCGTGTAGCGAAGTGGAACGGTGGGGAGGGGTCGGGGGTGGGGGGCATTGGCATGGGGGGTAGCGCCCCCACCCCGCGCTTTCAGCGCCGACCCTCCCCACCGCTCGCAAGTGCTCGCGGAGGGAGGGTAGGCCGCGGCACCGTCGCAACCTAATCGCATGGCCGGTTCAATCATTCCGGTCACGCGCCACTCACACCTTGAAGATCTTGGCGTAGCGCGTCTTGACCTCTTCGCTCGCGGCCTCGGTCGCGGCCGGATCTTCCTTCATCAGCTTGATGTCCTTGAGCGGGCGCACGCCGGGCTTCTCGACGGTCTGCGCATGGGGCGAATACTGCCGCGCATAGTCGACCAGCATCTGCTGGCCCTCGCGCGAGTGCATCCAGTTCTGGAACAGCCGCGCGGCATTCGGATTGGGCGCCGCCTTGAAGATCGCGCTCGGGCTGGTGGCGACCGGCGTGCCCTTCCTGCCGGGTAGACGATCTCGACCGGCTGGCCTTCCTCCTTGTAGCGGATCACCAGATAGCCGGCGCCGTCGATCATGATGGCGCGTTCGCCGAGCGAAATCTTCTTCGGCGTGTCGGTCGCCGACTGCACCTGCATGACGCGCTGCTCTGGCGAGCTTCTCGAGATACTCCCAGCCGAGATCGCGGGCGATCTGGAAGGTCGCGTTCATGATCGTGCCGCTGTAGGCCGGATGCGCCTTGACCATCTTGCCCGCCCATTTCGGATCGAGCAGGTCGGCGAAGCTCTTCGGCGCGTCTTCCTTCTTCACCAGGTTGGTGTTGTAGCCGAACGGCGAGACCAGCACGCGCGTCGTGACATGCAGCGCGTCCGGGTCGTAGTACGCCTGGTCGTAGTGCTTCGCGACCTCCTCCGGCAGGTAGGGCGCCGAGCCAGCCGTTGCGCTTCCAGACGATGCAGTGCGCCTGGTCCGCCGTGTTGACCACGTCGACCGCGTGGATGTTGCTGGAATATTCCTGGGCGATGCGGGTGAAGATGCGCTCGGCGCCATTGCGCTCCACCCGCACCGCGATGCCGGGATACTTGGTCTCGAAGACCTTGCCCATCTGCTGCGCGAAGGCGAGGTCCATGGCGGTGTAGAACGTGAGCTTGCCTTCCTTCCGGGCCGCCTCGATCAGCGCGGGCGTGATCGGCGACGTCTCGGGCGGCGCCGCCTTGCAGCGGCGAGGCAAAGACGCTGGCGGCCGCCGCGGCGGTCGAGGCCTTGAGGACGTCGCGCCGGGAGAATTGCTTGCGTGTCATGGCGTCCTCCCGGGTCTTCATACCCCGAACAGCTTGCTGTAGCGCGCCTTGATGTCCTCGCTCATCTTCTCGACCGCGACCGGGTCGTCCTTCATCTTCTTGATTTCGCTGAACGGCTTGCGTCCGGGCTTCTCCTTGACCTTGGGATGCACCGAGCGCAGCCCGCCGAAATCGATCGACAGTTGCTGGGCCTCGGGCGAGAACATGAAGCTCTGGAACAGCCGCGCCGCGTTCGGATTGGGCGCCCGCTTGAAGATCGCGTTGGGGCCGACGATCAGCGGCGAGCCTTCGGTCGCATAGACGATCTCGACCGGCGACTCCTTCTCCTTGAGCTG
Organism: uncultured Alphaproteobacteria bacterium; assembly: GCA_963807865.1. Taxonomy (GTDB): domain Bacteria; phylum Pseudomonadota; class Alphaproteobacteria; order Rhizobiales; family Xanthobacteraceae; genus VAZQ01. The sequence continues at coordinate 149,121 of CAWEDK010000023.1, forward strand.
GAACATGTTGTATTCGTTGCCGTCCGCCATGATGGAGCGCTCGCCGAGCGCCAGCTTCTTGGGCGGATCGGCCGAGGACTGCACCTGCATGATCTTCTGCTTGGCGAGCTTCTCGAAAAACTCCCAGCCGAGATCGCGCGACATCTGGTAGGTCGCGGTCATGATCGTGCCGCTGTAGCTCGGATGCGCCTTGACGATCTTGCCGACCCATTTCGGATCGAGCAGGTCGGCGTAGCTCTTGGGCGCGTCTTCGGCCTTCACCATCTTGGTGTTGTAACCGATGACGCAGACCCAGGCGCGGAACGTCGCGAACATGCCGTCCGGGTCCTTGTGCTCGTCGGGAAAGCTCGCGACATCCTCCGGCACATAAGCCTCGAGAATGCCGTCGCGCTTCCAGACGATGAAGTGCGCGGCGTCGGACGAATTCACCACGTCGACCGCATGGATGCGGCTGGCATATTCCTGGCCGATGCGCTGGAACACGCGCTCGGCGCCGGTGCGCTCGACCCGCACCGCGATGCCGGGATACTTGGCCTCGAACGCCTTCGCGAGCCGTTCTGCCACCGGCAGGTCGATCGAGGTGTAGAAGACGACCTTGCCTTCCTTCTTCGCCGCCTCGATCAGGGCCGGCGTGACTGTGGTCGACGGGCGGCGCCGCCGCCAGCACCCGCGTGCCCATCGCGCCGGACGCCGCGAGCGCGCCAGAGGCCTTGAGTATGTCGCGTCTCGAAATGATCGGCTTCCTCATCGTTCCTCTCCTGTCGAGTTCGTATTCTCGTTCGGCCTTCAACCGCTCAGCGCGCGGCAGCGCTCGGGCGGCAGGTGCAGCCACACCGACGCGCCCTGCGCGATATTCTCCGCCGGCGACGTCACCACGCGAAGCTGCGTGCCGTTCGGCGTCGTGACCAGGTAGTCGCGGCTGTTGCCGAGGAAGACCTGCCGCACCACCGTTGCCGGCACGATGTTCTCCATCGCCTGCGGCTCCGACGCCCACAGCCGGATGACATGCTGGCGCACCGAGATGGCGGCGGCCGATCCCGGCACCAATGGTCGCCGACGCAGCGCAGCGGCACGTCGCAGAACGAGACGTGGTTGGCGTCGATCGCCGTGCCCTTGATCACGTTGCTCGACCCGATGAAGCGCGCGACGAATTCCGAGCGCGGGCGATCGTAGATTTCCTCGGGCGAGCCGGCCTGCTCGATCTTGCCGTGGTTCATCACCGCGATGATATCGGCGGTCGTCATCGCCTCCGACTGGTCGTGGGTGACGTAGACGGTCGTGTAGCGGTATTCGTCGTGCAGCCGCCGCACCTCGAAACGCATTTCCTCGCGCAGATTGGCGTCGAGATTCGACAGCGGCTCGTCGAGCAGCAGCGTCTCCGGCTCGACGATCAGCGCACGCGCGAGCGCGACGCGCTGCTGCTGCCCGCCCGAGAGCTCGCCCGGATAGCGGTCGGCCAACTGGCCCAATTGCGTGGTTCCGAGGATCTGCCCGACTTTGCTCTTGATGGTGGCGCGGTCGATCTTGCGCAGTTCGAGGCCGTACGAGACGTTCTGCGCCACCGTCATGTGCGGCCACAGCGCGTAGCTCTGGAAGATCATCGACATGTTGCGCCGCTCCGGCGGCACGGTACGGGCCGGCGAGGATATCACCTGGCTGCCGACCCGGATTTCGCCGGCGGTCGGCTCGACGAACCCGGCGATCAGCCGCAAGGTGGTGGTCTTGCCGCAACCCGACGGACCCAGCAGGCACACCAGGCGGCCATGCTCGATGGTCAGCGACACGTCGTCGACGACCGCGAGACTCCCGTAATTCTTCGTCAAACCCCGCAATTCGACCGACGCCACGCCGTTCCTCCCTGCCGCGCAATGCACTGTTGCGCCGCTTTATTGTTGATTGAAACACCAATCCGCGGAGGTCATCCGCGACAGCTTGCCGCCTTTTGTTCCGACCTCATCCTGAGGAGCGAGGCCAAAGGCCGAGCGTCTCGAAGGATGGCCACCGGCACCGATCTTGCGGCCATGCTTCGAGACGCGCACTTCGTGCGCTCCTCAGCATGAGGCGCTTAGGTTCCGGTAAACGCCGGCTTGCGCTTCTCCATGAATGCCCGGCGGCCCTCGATGAAGTCGTTGCTGGCGAAGCAGGCGTCGACCATGTCGCTGCACTTCTGCAGGTCGCGCTTGCTCTCGTCCTTCATCGACCTCGCCGACGATGAACTTGACCGCCTCGACGGTGAGCGGCGCATTGCCCGCCATGGTCTCGGCGTAGCTCTTCACGTAGCTCTCGAGCTCGGCCTGCGGGACCACACGGTTGACGAGGCCCATCGCGCAGCGCCTCCGCGGTGTCGAACTGCCGCGCGGTGAAGAAGATTTCCTTGGCGAAGGCCGGGCCGACGATGTCGATCAGCCGGCGCAGCCCGTTATAGCCGTAGCCCAGTCCGAGCTTCGCCGCCGGCACTGCGAACTTCGAGTTATCCGAGCAGATGCGCAGGTCGCAGCAGACCGCCAGCCCGAGCCCGCCGCCGATGCAGTAGCCGCGGATCATCGCGATCGTCGGCTTGGGGTATTCCTGGATGCTCGCATAGGCGCGCTCGACGGTCTCGTTGTAGATGCGCTGCGCATCCTGCGAGCCCCGCTCGCTCTCGAACTTGGAAATGTCGGCGCCGGACACGAACGCCTTGCCGCCGGCGCCGGTGATCACCACGGCGCGGATGTCGTTGTCTTTGGCGAATTCGTCGAGGATGCGGGAGGTGGCGCTCCACATGTCGAGCGATACGGCGTTGTGGCGCTCGGGATTGTTGAAGATCACGTAGCCGACGCCGCCGTCCTTGCGGGCCAGCATCTTGTCGGTCTTGGTCACGTCGTCCATGGCTGTCTCCGGCGCGCCGCGCGGCGCGCGATGCGTAGTGATTCGATCAGATCGCGTTGGCCTTGCGCAGCGCCACGATGTCCTTGGCGCTGAATCCGAATTCCTTCAGTACGGCGTTGGTGTGCTGGCCGAGCTCGGGCGGCGGCGCCACCAGCTTGCTGGGCGTGCGCGACAGCGACATCGGCTGGCGCGCCATGCGCAGTCCCGTCTTGCCCTTCACCGGCGCCGCCATGCCGAGATACTCGACCTGCGGATCGCCGTAGACCTGGTCGATCGAGTAGATCGGCCCGCACGGCACGCCGGCCTCGTTCAGCAGCTCGATCCATTCCTCGCTGGTGCGCTTGACGGTGTGCTTTTCCATGTCGGCGTTGAGCGCATCGCGGTGCTTGGAGCGGTCGGCGCCGGTCTGATAGTTGGGATTCTCGAGCAGGTCCTTGGCGCCGGCGGCTGCGCAGAACCGGCCCCAGATTTTCGCGCCGGTCGAGGCGATGTTGATGTGGCCGTCGGCGGTCTTGAACACGCCGGTCGGGATCGAGGTCGGGTGATTGTTGCCGGCCTGTTTCGGAACGTTGCCGTCGATCAGCCAGCGCGAGCCCTGGAAGTCGAGCATGAAGATCTGCGCCTCCAGCAGCGACGTCGTAATGTGCTGGCCCTTCTTCGACTTCTCCCGCTCGAGCAGCGCGACCATGATCCCGTGCGCGCAGAACAGGCCCGCGCACAGGTCGGCGATCGGAATGCCGACCCGCACCGGCCCCTGTCCGGGAAGCCCGGTGATCGACATCAGGCCGCCCATGCCCTGCGCGATCTGGTCGAAGCCCGGCCGGTTGGCATAGGGGCCGGTCTGCCCGAAGCCGGAAATGCTGGCGTAGATCAGCTTCGGGTTGATCTTGGCGAGCGTCTTGTAGTCGATGCCGAGGCGGCGCTTCACGTCGGGGCGGAAGTTCTCGACCAGCACGTCGGCCTTCTTGACCATGCGCTTGAGCGCCGCCACCGCCTCCGGCGCCTTCAGGTTGAGCGTCATGCTGCGCTTGTTGCGGTGCAGGTTCGCGAAGTCGGAGCCTTCGCGCGGTCCGCCCAGCCCTTCGCCGGCGCTCGGATCGGGTGGTAACTCGATCTTGATCACGTTGGCGCCCCAGTCGGCGAGCTGGCGCACGCAGGTCGGGCCGGATCGCACGCGGGTCAGGTCGAGAACGGTGAAGCGCTCAAGCGCGCGCGAAGCCCTGGGAAACGGCATTTCCGACAACCCTATCGGGGGTTCTTTGTTGGCCCGGCAGGGCCGGGGAGGCCTGACATTCCCCGATATCCCTGGGCTTGTCCACCGAGGAACGGGTTTGAGCGCGGAGGGCGTCTTTCCGCTATGGTGACCGCGCCGGGGGGCGCCCGCGAGTTCCGATCAGGACGCCCAGAATGCACTTTCCAGACATGACCAAACTTGCCCGGCTCCTGCTGGCGCTGTCGTTGGCGATCGCCGCCGGCACGGTGAGCGCGCAGGAGCGGCCGCAGCCGTCGCCGCAGGTCGAGCAGGCAGCCGTCCGAGGCCGCGCGACAGCGTACTGCGGTTGCTGCCAGCGGATTCGGTCACCGAGCACAGCGTCGAGATTCCGGCGGGCACGCTCGGCTATACGGCCACGGCCGGAACGCTGTCCCTCTTCGACCAGAGCGGCGACCGCTCGGCCGCGATCTTCTACACCGCCTACGTGGCCAAGGGCGCCGAGGCCGCCAACCGCCCGATCACCTTCGCCTTCAACGGCGGGCCGGGCGCCGCATCCGCATTCCTGACGCTCGGCCTGGTCGGTCCGCGCATCGCCGAACTTACGGACAACGATCCCTCGGCGACCCGGCTGAGCGACAATCCGCAGACCTGGCTCGCCTTCACCGATCTGGTCATGGTCGATCCGGTCGGCACCGGCTGGAGCCGGGCCGCCAAGCCCGACGGCGCGGCCGCCTACTACGGCGTGCGGCGCGATGCCGAGTCGCTGGCTAAGTTCGTCGCGCTCTACCTGGCGAAGAACGGCCGCAGCGCGTCGCCGAAATTCCTGCTCGGCGAGAGTTACGGCGGCTATCGCGCCGCCAAGGTGGCGCGCACGCTGCAGCGCGAGCAGGGGATCACGGTTTCAGGCATCGTCATGGTGTCGCCGCTGATGGAGGCGGCGTTGATGTTCAACGGCAACCGCTTCGCGCTCGGCGCCGCGCTGCAGTTGCCGTCGCTGGCGGCGGCTGCGTTGGAGCGCAAGGGCGCGTTCAGCCGCGAAGCACAGGCCGAGGCCGAGCGTTTCGCGATGAACGAATACCTCGTGACGCTCGCCGGTGCGCCGCCGAAGGGCGACCGGGCGCGCGAGTTCTACGCCAAGGTCGCCGAGGTCAGCGGGCTTCCGGAGGCGCTCGTGACCCGGTCGCGCGGCTTCATCCGCGACACCTACGTCAAGCACCTGCGTTCGGCTGAGCGCAAGATCGTCAGTCACTACGACGCGACCTATGCGGTGGCTGACCCCTATCCCGATCGCGAGACCGCGCGCGGCCCCGATCCGCTGCTGGACGGTCTGACCCGCGCCTACGGCAGTGCGTTCGCGAACTATGCGCGCGACGAGCTCGGCTACAGGACCGACATGACCTACGTGCTGCTCGGCATCCGACATCAGCGGCAAGTGGGACTGGAGCGACGGCGGCGGCCGCGCCCAGGCCAGCATTTCGGACGACCTGCGGGAGCTCTTGTCGCTGACGCCCTCGTTCCGGCTGCTGGTCTCGCACGGCTACAGCGACATGGTCACGCCTTACGCGGTCAGCCGTTATGTGCTCGATCACCTGCCGCCGATCGGCGAACCGGCGCGTGCACAGCTTCAGGTCTATCGCGGCGGACACATGTTCTACATCGATGCGGAATCGCGTAAGGCCTTCAGTGCTGACGCCAGGGGCTTCTATCAATCGACGCAATGATGCGCGGCGCGCCACGCCACACAACGGGACGTACACTGCATGAGCAAGGAACTCGCCGGCCGGGTCGCGATCGTGACCGGGGCCGGCCGCAATATCGGCCGCGGCATCGCGCTGGCGCTGGCGGCCGGCGGCGCCGCCGTGGTGGTCAACGCGCGCGCCAACCTGGCGGAGGCGGAAGCCGTCGTGCGTGAGATCGAACAGGCCGGCGGGGAGGGACTTGCGGTCACCGCCGATGTCGCCGACCCGGCCGCGGTCGGCAAGATGGCGACCGCGACGGTGGCGCGTTTCGGCCGCATCGACATCCTGGTCAACAATGCGGCCGTGCGCGCCGAACAGGCCTTCGAGTCGATGACGCTGGCGCAATGGCGCGCCGTCACGTCGATCATCCTGGACGGCGCGTTCAATTGCGTGCAGGCCTGCCTGCCGTCTCTCAAGGCGAGCGGCAACGGCGTGATCGTCAACATCGGCGGCCTCTCGGCGCACACCGGCGCGGCGCGGCGTCCGCATGTGGTGACCGCGAAGGCTGGGCTCATCGGTTTCACGCGTGCGCTGGCGCACGAACTCGCCGGCGCGCACATTCGCGTCAACACGGTGACGCCGGGGCTGATGTCGACGCCGCGTCCGCCGGGCCAGCCCGAACCTCAGCATCACTCGCTGGTCAATCCGCTGGTCGGCCGCCGCGGCGAGCCGGACGATATTGCCGCGGCGGTACGGTTCCTGTGCGGTCCCGGCGCAAATTTCATCACCGGTCAGAATTTTCAGGTGAATGGCGGTGCATTCCTGGGATGAAGCTGGCGCTTCGCCGGCCATCCCGTGTCAGGTTTATGACCACTCGGTGAAACCAGCCCCTGTGGATAACCTCGGCGCGCGAGCCCCAACAGCCACATTTGCCGTGTTAGATTTCCGGCCAATGCGAGGTGATGTATGAACGAAGTTCAGGACACCGTGGACCCGTTTTCGCTGAGCAGTCAGATCGAACGATCCGAGCAGCGGATCGCGCGCCAACGGCAGATCGTCGAGGATCTCGTCAAGTTCAACGCCGCTGGTTCGGCGCAGCGGTTCCTCGCGATCATGGAACAGACTCTTGCCGGCCTGCGCGAGCGGGAACGGGAGCAGCAAGCGGCTGCAGCTTCGCCGGCACTCGCGCCTGATCTGGCGCCTGAGCAGTTGTTGTCGGCGCCGGAGGCCACGGCCGAGTAATGTCGTGGTTGAAATGACGCCGCGTCATTCGCGAGCGATTTGATGTCGGCCGCCGCCGCATCTTCCATCTCGGCCGGGATCAAGGTGATGTTCGTCCGCGCATGAAGATCGCGCCGCGACGAGGCAGCCTATTTTCGTGACGGCACGCCGGACCGGCCTTGATATTTCCCAATGGAAGGCCGACGTCATTGCACACGTCTTCGCGCTCATTCGGGCTGTTCGCTGCGTTCTCAGCATTCGGTAGCGCGCCAGGGTCCGCTAGATGGACGACGCATCCTCTCCGCTGCTGACCGATCTCTATCAGCTCAACATGATTCAGGCTTACCTGGATCACGGCCAGACCGAGACGGCGGTCTTTGAATTTTTCGTCCGCACGCTTCCGTCCCGCCGCCAATTCCTGATGGCCGCCGGGCTCGAACAGGCGCTCGATTTTCTCGAAGGCCTGCGTTTCAAAGCAAGCGACCTCGACTGGCTCGCCCGGAGCGGACGCTTCAGCAGCGCGATGATCGACTACCTTGCGGCGCTGCGGTTCACCGGCGACGTCCACGCCATGCCGGAGGGCACGGTGTTCTTCGCCGACGAGCCGATCCTGCGCGTGACTGCGCCGATGCCGCAGGCGCAACTCGTGGAGACCCGGCTCATCAACCTGATGCACTTCCAGACGTTGGTCGCCTCCAAGGCGGCGCGATCCATGCTGGCCGCGCCCGGCAAATTGCTGGTGGACTTCGGCCTGCGCCGCGCCCACGGCGCGGAGGCCGGCCTCATGGCGGCGCGCGCGAGCTACATCGCGGGATTTGCCGGCACCGCAACCGTGCTGGCCGGCAAGCAGTTCGACATTCCGCTCTACGGCACGATGGCGCACTCGTTCGTCCAGTCGTACGACGACGAAGCCGCGGCGTTCGAGGCGTACGCCGAGTCGCGCCCCGCCGGGCTTACGCTGTTGATCGACACCTACGATACCGAAGCCGCCGCCCGAAAGGTGGTTGCGCTGGCGCCGCGGCTGCAAAGCCGGGGCATCACGGTGGGCGCCGTGCGGCTCGACAGCGGTGACCTCGGGGCACTGTCGCGCGCGGTGCGCAGCATTCTCGATGATGGCGGCTTGCGGGAGATCAGGATTTTCGCGAGCGGAGGTCTCGACGAAGACCAGGTCGCCGCGCTGCTGCGTGCCGGCGCGCCGATCGATGGTTTCGGCATAGGCACCAGCCTGACGACGTCGTCCGACGCGCCGACCCTCGACTGCGTCTACAAGCTCGAGGAATATGCCGGGCTCGCCCGGCGCAAGCGTTCGGTCGGCAAGGAGACCTGGCCGGGCCGCAAGCAGGTCTGGCGACGTCTCGGCCCGGATGGCCGGATGGCCGGCGACGTGCTCTCGATCGAGAGCGACCGTCAGGATGGCGAGCCTTTGCTCGAACTCGTCATGCGGCACGGCCGCCGTCTCGCGCCGTCACCGGCGCTCGCCGATTGCCGGGCGCGCGCAGCGCGCGAACTTGCGCGATTGCCGGAGCCGTTGCGCCAGTTCGGGCCGCAAGTCCCGTACCCGGTCGTGGTGGCCGATGCTCTGGTGCGGCTGGCAAGCGAAGTCGACACCCGGTTGGCCTGAACCTCAAGGACTCGCACGGCCCGCCCGGTCAAGGTACGCTTGGCTCACCTCAATGGTCATCTCGGCCCAAGCGGAGCCCATCATGCAGACGCCGGTTCAGATCGACTTCCAGGGCATGCACGCCGCGCCGGATGTTCGCGCCACGATCGAGAAGCACGTCGAGGGGCTCGATCAGCGCTTCGGCCGGAGCACCGCCTGCCGTGTGGTCGTAAAAGCGCCGAGCGCGCATCACCGCACCGGTGGACTCTACGAGGTCAACATCCATCTGGTGCTGCCGAACGGCCGGCAGGTCGATGTCGCGCGCACGCCTCCGGCCGACGAGCGGCACGCCGACCTGGCGTTCGCCGTCAACGACGCGTTCAAGCATGCGCGCCGGCAGTTGCAGGAACAGGTGGATCGCCTGAAGGGCAACGTGAAGCAGCACACCGGCAAAGACGTCGAGGGAACCTGAAGTGTGTGGGGCGTGCGGCGGTGAACGTAGCGCGAGCCCGATCCGAAGCGCGCAATGGCCGGAAATGCGGTCCCCGATCGGTGTGACCTAACTGCCGCAGTGGCTGGAATTCAATCGTCGAAAGCAACTTAGGGGGAGAGATTCCGCCCGAGATGTGCGTTTATCCGTCCATCGGGAGCGTAAGGGTGGGACAATGATCAGAGCAACATTGGCGACGTTGGCAGTGGCGACAGCCCTGCTGGCATTCGGGGCGTCTGAGGCTTCAGCCTGGGTCTGCCGGGCGGGTGGCGTCGGCGGAACCACTGTGGGTGTGAGCTGGAACATCATTGACGCGAAGCTCATCGCTTTGCGCAAGTGTGAACGTCGCAGCCCGATTCCGGTTTGCACGATTCTCTACTGCCGCTAAGCGAAGCGTCGCGGCTGTCACTGGCAGCGGCGATCTGCTCGGGGGCGGCGGCCGCTTGCTGGCCGTCGCCGCGGGCTGCTTCGCTATCGGGTAGCCCTCGGGGGCAGATGGAGTGCTGGCGGACGGGTTCCGCGGCGCTCTTCGCGCTCGATTCGATCTTGCGACTGCGGGCGGATTGCCGCCGGCGCGGTGCCGGATCTGATTCCAGGAATTATCTCGACCAGGAATGATCCCGGCCGTGAGATACCGGCGCTCGCGAAACGGTCCGTAGTGCCTTTTCGTCCGGAGCGGTTTACGAGATGATCCATGGACGGGGCGATTCGATCGCATCACAATTTTATGCCTATTTGAGATGTAGATGCGCCTCAACTTGAGGGGACCAGACCCTGAACGGCTGAAAGGTGCTGCGAGATGTCGAAACAAGCGATGCGCGAAGAGACCGAGCGCCTGGTCAAAGAGGCCATGGAACGCAACTTGGCCGTCAAGCAGGGCAAGACCCGGCTTGATGTGAAATGCGGGAAGTGCGGCGCGCCGAACCGCGTGTTCGCCGCTCCGGGCGAGAGCCGGGCGGAGTACAAGTGCAAGGAATGCGGCCACGAGCAACGGACGCTGTGAGGCGGCGATCTAATGATAGGAGTTGGGACGGCGAGCGATAGGCTCTATTATCTTCCCGGGCGTAGATGGGGCGCTAGCGTGTCGTCCTTCCAAGGCTTCGGAGGACTTTCGTAAATCGACTTGAATTTCTGGGGGTCGGTCGGCAGTCCTTCGTAGGCCTTGCCGAAATCTGAAACCGGCACTGTCCAACTGAACACCTGCCCGGCGACGTCGATGCCTTGCACAAACATGTACCGACCATTCTTCAGTTTGCCGATCAGCTCATCGGTGGCGGTGAAATCGGCCGCGCAGCCGTTGGCCAAGCAAAATACATAAGGACGGTTCGCCGGGTCGCCCTGATCAACGATCAGACGTGTGCCTGGCCCGATCTGGACTATTAGCGGCAACGTGACGCGTAAGATTTTGTCCGACCTGCCGAAAAGAACGGCGGACGCCGCTTCGTTCCGAACACGGCCGACCGACCCGGTGAGGCACATATTGGCGCCCTGGTGCTGCCCGCAGATTTTGGTCCAGGGCAGATAGGTCGGCCCGGGGAGCTTGAACGGTTCGGCGGGCAGAGAATCGACCTGAGCGGCACTCTCCGCGATGTTAAAAAGAGCAACAGTTGTCACCAGCGCCAAGACAAGAAGCCTGTCGATACGCCGCATGATCATCCCGTTTTCCTAGGGGATGGTTGGACCAAAATGAAAGAGCAAAGAATGGTGGGCGCTGCAGGGATCGAACCTGCGACCTCTCCCGTGTGAAGGGAACGCTCTACCGCTGAGCTAAGCGCCCGGTAACCGGCAGCAGGATTTAAGGCACGTGCGCCGCAAGTCAAGCGCAGGGGGAACGGCCGCCGTCAGTTGGATTGCGGAGCCCGCGCCGCCGCCCGGCTTTGCAATGCCCGAATGCGATCCGCCAGCGTGCCCTTGCCGTCGCCGCCGTTCGGCGCGATCGACGGCGCGGCCTTGCCGCCATTGCCGTTGACTGCGGCGGCCGGCGATGCCTGCCCGACGATCGCGTCGATCGGCGAATCCGGTCCTTCCAGCGCGGCGGTCAGCCGGGCGACCTCGGCCGCCACGTCGCTGATGCGCTCGCGCAGGACGGAGTTTTCCGTGCGCTCGTTGGTCCAGACGCTCTCGGCCTCGCGCTTCATGGCGGCGATGTCGCGCTGCAGCTTGGCGCGTTCGTCCTCGGACTGGCGCAATTGATCTTCGAGCGTTGCCTTCTCGGCCGTCGTCAGCCGATGGCGGCCTTCGATCTCGGTGAGCTGCTTGCGCAACTCGGACTCGGTCGTCTGCGCGCTGCTCGCTTCGTTGCGCAGGCGGTCGCTGGCGAATTCGCCGTCGGCGAGGAAGCGGCCCTGTTCGTCGAGCCGCGCGGTCAGTTCCTGGACGCGCCGGCCGAGGATTTCGGCTTCCGTCGTCTGTGCGATGACCTGGCGGTCGAGATCGCCGGCGCGGGTCGAGAACTGCTCCGCCCGCGATTGCTCCTCGATCAGCTGCTGACTGGCGCTCTCGGCCTCCGCGGTCTTGCGGTTGAGGCGATCCTGCAGGTCGCGGGTCTCCTTCTCATAGCTTTCGACCTGGCCCTTGAGCACTTCGGTCTGCGCGCGCAGTGTCACGAGGTCGATGCGGGCATTGTCGGCCGTCATCGTGTCTTCGCTGTATTGCACGGACATCACGGCAAGCTTGGCCTGCGCCTCCGCCAGCGCGCGTTCGGTTTCGTTCAGGAGGTGGATCCGGGCCGTCAGGTCGCTCTGAGAATTCAGCACGTCGTCCGCGAGCTGTCGTTCCTTTGCTTCCAGCGCCATGAGCTGCGCGGTCTTTTCGCCGAGCTCCAGCTTGAGCCGGCCGATGGCCTCGCTCTTCTTGCCAAGCTCGGTGAGCTGGTTGGTCGACTTGGCCTTGAGCTGCTCGACGCTCATCTCCAGGCGGCGTGTCGACATGGCGAATTCGGCGCGCAGTTGATCCTTGTCGGCCTGGATTTCCGCCATTGAGATGCGGCGTGCTGGCTTGGAGCCGGCGGATCGTGAGGCGCACCGCGCGGGCGTGCACCAGCGGAATGACGCCGATGACCAGCAAGCCAGCGACCAGAAATCCGATCCCTACGAACATGATCGGTTCGATCATGGCTACGCCTCCTCAACACCGCTCCGGAAAGAGATTTTTTACCACAATGCCATGGGCAGCCCCACGCCACCAGCAGGGCCGGCAGTTAACCTAAACTGCCATACGGCGTGTGCCCAGTGCGGGCGGGGTCAGCGACCGGGTCAGAACGGGTTCCAGGTCGCCGACGGGGTGAACTTGAGATAGCCCACATTGGCGCCGAGCCGGAACCCGACACCGGACCGGATCGGGACGACCACCATGTTGTTGGCCGTCAGCGCCGTCATGCCGAGCCCGCCGACAAAGTAGGCCGAGCCGTCGATACCGGCGAAGCGCTGATAGATCGCGTCGGTGGCAGGCAGGCTGTAGACCAGCATCATGGTCCGTGCGCCTTCGCCGCCGACGTCGAAGCCGAGCGACGGTCCCTGCCAGTAGACCCGGAGGTCGCCGGCGTTCTTGGTGTAGAGCACCCCCTCGCCATAGCGCAGCCCAGCGACGAATGCGCCGCCGGCTTCCTGTCCGAGAATGTAACCATTGGGCAGACCCCACTGGCTCCCGGCCCGCTCGACGATCTGTGCAAGCCCGCGCGCGACCGTGCCGAAGAACCGGTGGCCGGTGTCGAGAACCTCGTTCGACGAATACGGCTGCACCGCCTGCTGCTGCCCCGGCGGCGGTTGCTGACCGGGCGGTGGCTGTTGACCGGGAGGCGGTGGCGGCGGAGGCGGCTGCTGGGCCCGCAACGGTCCGATCACCACCAGTACGGCAAAGATGAAAGCGACTGCCCTAAAGACGGCGCGCATCAAATGCTCCTTGGCAATCATGGGTGCTACGCTCAATCGGTGGCTCACCCAAGTACCGTATGTTTGCGGCCAAACCGCAACCGAATCGGCGCGTCCTTGGCAATACTATGACCTTCCGACGGCGGAAGCAGCCCAGACGGTGTCTCTCAAGCTCACGGCCGAGCGGCAAGGCGGTGGTCCGGTAAGGCTCGTGCCCCGGCCGCCGGCGTGTTCCCGGCTTGGCGTCAGGTCCGCGCGGCGGCCGCCGGATCGCCCCACGCGACAAAGCCGGGGACGCGAAAGCGCTCGGCGGCCCGGCCGTACGGCAGCTCCCCGCCGGTGAGCGACACCACCATGCCGCCGGCCGCCGCCAGCACCGCCTGGCCGGCCGCGATGTCCCATTCGCAGGTCGTGCCGAAACGGGGATAGACGTCGGCGGCCCCCTCCGCCACCTGGCAGAACTTGATCGCCGATCCGCAGTTGATGGTCGTCCCGACCGGCAGCCGGGCGAGGAAGGCCTTCGTCTCGGGATCGAGGTGAGAGCGGCTGACGGTCGCCACCAGTCCCGAGGCCGGACAGGTCCGGGTGCGGATCGGCTCCGCCTTGCCGGTCGTGCCCCCCGGCGCCAGGCTCAGGCGCTCGGCGCCGCGGCCCGGATAGCCGCGCCAGAGCAGCCCCAGCGCGGGCGCCGCCACGATGCCGAGGTGCGGGCGGCCGCCCTTCAGAAGAGCGACGTTGACGGTGAATTCGTCGCGTCCCGCCACCAGTTCGCGGGTGCCGTCGAGCGGATCGACCAGGACGAATTCGCTGCCGAGATCGGCGGTTGGGACGCGCTCGACCGCTTCTTCGGACACCACCGGTACGCCGGGAAGTACGTGGGCAAGACCTTCGAGAATGATCGCTTCGGCGGCTTCGTCGGCTGCCGTGACCGGCGACTGGTCGGGCTTGGTGCGGGTTTGGAGCGAGCCGGCGCGGATCTGGAGGATCGTCGCCGAGGCGGCGGAAACGATGGCCGTGAGCTCGTCCAGGAGACGATCCATCCCTTTGCTGTCGTCCCCCATTGCGCCGTCATTCCTTTTGTCCGGTGTTTAACCGCCTGTTCACCTCGATGATCTTGTCTTGGCAGGCGGAGCGGGCGCGGTGTATCACACCTGACCTGCGCCGCCATGCGCTGAGTCGCGCCCCAGCACCACAGTTCTGCGTATCGAGACCTTGATCGGAGGCTCACTATGTCTGCAGCCGTTGCCCTTGATCCTCTCGATCTCGCCGCGCTGCTGTGCTCGCGCGTGTGCCACGACCTGATCAGCCCGACCGGCGCGATCGTCAACGGGCTGGAAGTGCTGGAAGAGAAGCAGAGCGACGAAGAGACCAAGACCTTTGCCCTCGAGCTGATCAAGAAAAGCGCGAGGACTGCGTCCGCCCGGCTGCAGTTCTGCCGGCTGGCGTTCGGCGCCGCCGGTTCGTCGACCGCGCAGATCGACCTCGGCGATGCGCAAAACATGGCGCGCGCCTTTCTTGAGGACGACAAGACTAAACTGGCCTGGAACCTGCCGCGCGTGCTGCTGCCGAAAAACCGGGTGAAGCTCCTGCTCAACATGCTGATCATCGCCGGACAGACGATTCCCCGCGGCGGCATCATGACGATCGATCCGGTCGGGGAGGGGGAGACCATGGGATTCCGCATCGGCTGCGCGGGCATCAATTCGCGCATCCCGCAGGCGATCCCGGCGCTGCTGGCCGGCACGTCGGAGAGCGGCGGCGTCGACGCCCATGCGATCCAGCCGTTCTATACCGGCCTTCTGGCCCGCGCCTGCGGGCTCTCGGTCGATCTTGCCGCCGAGGGTGAGACGATCGTGGTGTCGACCCGCTGAAGGCGGGAATGGCACGTTCAGTTTTTATGACTGTGCCGCAAACGCCTCAGTTCGATTTGCGCGGCCCGTTCATCGCGCTTGCACGTTGCGAAGGCGATATTCCCGCGCTTTCAACATGCTGGAGCGCCGTTTTCCGCGCGGGATGAGCGGAAAAGCCGGTGCTAACGCGTCTTAACTTGTGTGGCCGTATGCACCGGCTGCAACCAAAATTAAACCGTTTACCAACACACTGGCGGTGCGTGTGACAGCCGGACCGGCGCCCGACGGGCGCCGTCCGTTCCCTTGCGTGTTACGCCGAAAGCCAGGTTCATGGACGATCTGCTGCGCGAATTTCTCACGGAGACGAGCGAAAGCATTGATGTTGTCGATGTGGAGCTGGTTCGCTTCGAGCAGGATCCGAACAACGCCGAAATTCTCGGCAACATCTTTCGCCTCGTTCACACCATCAAGGGGACCTGCGGCTTTCTCGTATTGCCGCGGCTCGAAGCGCTGACGCACGCCGCCGAAGCCTTGATGGGCAATTTCCGCGATGGCGCACCGGTCACCGGCGAGGCCGTTTCGCTCATTCTCGCCACCATCGACCGCATCAAGCGGGTGCTCGACGAACTCGAGCGGCACCAAGCCGAGTTCCCGGCGACGACCGCGATCTGATCAACCGGCTGGAGCGGATGTCGGTCCAGACCGCCCAGGAGGTGTCGGCCACGATCCGTCCCGTCGGCACGCTGGCGTCGCAGGCGTTCGAGCGCCCGCTGCGCCCCGGCGAGGTCTCGCTCGACGACCTCAAGCGCGCGTTTCGCGATGCGTCCGGTCCGGACGATGTCGTGGGCGGCCCGATGCAGGCCGCCATACCCGCGATACCAGCAACGCCCGAGCCGGCTGCAGGCGAACCAGTGCGCGCGGCCGAAGCCGTCGAAGAACGCGACGACGAGCGCAGCGACCCCAAGGTCGCCCATCAGTCGATCCGCGTCCATGTCGATACGCTCGAGCAACTGATGACCATGGTCTCCGAGCTGGTGCTGACGCGCAACCAGCTGATGGAGATCGGCCGCCGGAACGACGATTCCGAATTCAAGGGACCGCTGCAGCGGCTCTCGACCATCACCGCCGAGCTGCAGGAAGGCGTGCTGAAGACGCGGATGCAGCCGATCGGCAATGCCTGGCAGAAACTGCCGCGGATCGTGCGGGATCTGTCGGCCGAACTGGGCAAGCCAATCGACTTCGAGATGCACGGCGCCGACACCGAGCTCGACCGGCAGGTGCTCGACTTCATCCGCGATCCGCTGATCCACATGGTTCGCAATTCCGCCGATCACGGACTGGAAACCGCCACCGAGCGACGAGCCGCCGGCAAGCCGGAGCGCGGCACGATCCGGTTGTCGGCCTGTCACGAAGGCGGCCACATCCTGATCGAGGTGTCCGACGACGGACGTGGTCTCGATACCGCGCGGATCAGGGCCAAGGTGCTCGCCAAGGGTCTCGCGTCCGAAGCCGAGATCGAGAAGCTGACCGAGGCGCAGATCCAGAAGTTCATCTTCATGCCCGGCTTCTCGACCGTCGAGCGGATCACGATGGTATCCGGCCGCGGCATCGGCATGGATGTCGTGCGCGCCAATGTCGACCAGATCGGCGGCACCATCGACGTGCGTTCGGCTCCCGGCCAGGGCACGAGCTTCCTGATCAAGATTCCGCTGACGCTCGCCATCATCCCGGCGCTGATCGTCGGGGTTGCCGGCAGCCGCTTCGCCATTCCGCAGATCGCCGTGGTCGAGCTGGTGCGCGTGCGGCGCAACTCCGAGCATCGGATCGAGCGCATCAAAGATGCGGCGGTGCTGCGGCTCCGCGACAAGCTTCTGCCGATTGTCGATCTCAAGAACCTGCTCGGGTTCGATCCCGAAGCGTCGGCCGAGGCCGATCGTGGCTTCATCGTCGTGACGCAGGTCGGCCGGCAGACCTTCGGCATCATGGTCGACTCGGTGTTTCACACCGAGGAAATCGTCGTGAAGCCGATGTCGAGCAAGCTTCGCCACATCAAGGTGTTCTCCGGCAACACCATTCTGGGCGACGGATCGGTGATCCTGATCGTCGATCCCAACGGCATCGCCCAGGCGAGCGGCGCGATCGAGGCGCCGCGCGCGACGGCGCCGCAGGACGGTGTTGCGCAGGCGGCCGAAGCCCAGCTTGAATCCATGCTGGTGTTCCGCGCCGGCTCGCCGCAGCCGAAGGCCGTGCCGCTATCGTTGGTCACACGGCTCGAAATGATCGACGCCGGCACGATCGAAATGTCGGGTAATCGTCTGCTTCTGCAGTATCGCGGCCAGCTCATGCCGCTGGTCCCGGCCACCGAGACGCTCGAAGTCAGGACGGCCGGCCGGCAGCCCCTCCTGGTCTTCACTCACGGCGACCGCTCGATGGCGCTGCTGGTCGACGAGATCGTCGACATTGTCGAAGCAGAACTCGAGATCGAGCTCGCGAGCGCGCGGCCCGGCGTCATCGGCACCGCGGTTATCAAGCAGCAGGCGACTGAAGTCGTCGATCTCGCACATTTTCTGCCGCTGGCATTCGAGGACTGGCTCGGCTGGCCGGCAAAGCCGGGTGCCAGGGCGGCGCGGCATCATGTGCTGCTGATCGACGACGCGGCGTTCTTCCGCAACATGCTCGCGCCGGTGCTGAAGGCTGCCGGCTATGCGGTCACGCCGGTTGCTTCGGCCGAGGATGCGCTCACGCTGCTGCGCAGCGGGCGGCGTTTCGATGTCATCATCACCGACATCGAGATGCCGGGCATGGACGGCTTCGAGCTTGCTTCGGCGGTGCATGCCCATCCGGCTGCGGCCGACGTGCCGATCATCGGGCTGTCGACCATGGTGTCGGCGGAGGCGATCGAGCGCGGCAGGCGCGTCGGTCTCAACGACTATGTCGCCAAGTTCGACCGTCAGGGCCTGATTGCGGCGCTCAAGGAACAGACCACAGATTTCGGACGTGCGGCGTGAGAGACCGGCAATGACCGCCAACCCCGAGACGGTGATGTACGTGACCGCGATGATCGGCGAGCAGTTGTTCGGCCTGCCGATCGCCCGCGTTCAGGACGTGTTCGTGCCTGAGCGGATGACGCCGGTGCCGCTCGCGGCTGCCGAAATCGCGGGGCTGATCAATCTGCGCGGCCGCGTCGTCACGATGGTCGACATGCGGCGTCGGCTGGGCTTGCCGGTGGACGACGTTCACCGCGCTCCGATCGCAATCGGCGTGGAGTGGCGGAGCGAATCCTACGGCCTGCTGATCGACGAGATCGGCGAAGTGCTGACGCTGTCGGCCGCCGGCCGCGAGCCGGCGCCTGCCAACCTCAGCGCCGGACTCGCGTGGGTCGCGGCCGGCGTGCACCGGCTCGACGGGCAGTTGTTGATGGTGCTGGACGCGGATCGCGTGATCGGTGGCGCGATGGACGCCTAGGCGGCGTGAGGACGAATGCGGCACGATCGGTAGATCGTTGCCGGGATGAAGTGCGATCGGGCGTTGAACCCGTGGTGCAAGGGAGGTTGTGATGAAGACGTGTTTGATCGTGGACGACTCGAGTGTCATTCGAAAGGTGGCGCGGCGAATTCTGGAGGGCCTTGATTTCAAGATTTCGGAGGCCGAGGACGGTGAGGAGGCACTCGTGGCCTGCCGCGCCGAGATGCCGGACGCCATCCTGCTCGACTGGAACATGCCGAAGGTCGACGGCTACGAATTCCTGCGCATGCTGCGCCGCCTGCCAATGGGCGACCGGCCGAAGGTCGTGTTCTGCACGACTGAGAACGATGTCGCCCACATCGCACGCGCACTGCATGCCGGCGCCAACGAATACATCATGAAGCCGTTCGACCGCGACATCGTCGAGGCCAAGTTCCAGGAGGTCGGGCTGATCTGAACGGCGTCGGCCGCTCTTGCGGCCCGCCGTCGGCTCGTCTTCGGGATGGGAATCGTCACCGCACCAGCTCCGGCTACCTCGCGCGCGCCCGACGCGATTCGCGTGATGGTGGTCGACGATGCCGTGGTCCCACGCGGCATGATGGCGCGCTGGATCGCCGCCGAGGCGGATCTGCTGGTGGTGGCCGCGCTGCACAACGGGCGCGAAGCGATCGAGCACCTCGATCGCGCCGCTCCGGACGTTGTCCTGCTCGACGTCGACATGCCGCAGATCGACGGCCTCACGGCGCTGCCGCTCCTGCTCGAGAAGCGCCGCGATCTCGTGGTGCTGATGGTTTCCACGCTGACCCGCCGCAATGCCGAGGTCAGCTTGCGAGCGCTCTCGATCGGGGCGCTGGACTACATCACCAAGCCGGAAACCAATCGCGACCTCACTGGCTCGCTCACGTTCCGCCGTGAGTTGATCGAAAAAATCCGCGCGCTCGGTTCCCGCCGGCGCCCCCGGTCTGGTTTACCGGCAACCGCCCAGGTCCCAATCGTCCGGCATCGTTTGCCGGTTCGCGATCCGAGCCCGAGCCTCGTCCCGGAAGCGTCCGGGTTGAACAAATCGCCGGGCCGCAAGCTGCGGCCGTTCTCCCGCCTCGCGCCGCGGGCGCTGGTGATCGGCTCGTCGACCGGCGGACCGCAAGCGGTGAACACCGTGATCGGCGGGCTCGGCGCGGTCGTCGATCTGGCGCCCGTTCTCATCACCCAGCACATGCCGCCGACGTTCACGACGATCTTCGCCGAGCATCTCGCGCGGGCGAGCAGCTTTTTCGTGCGCGAGGCGCAGCACGGTGAGCCGGTGTATCCCGGGCGCGTCTACGTCGCCCCCGGCGGCCGTCACATGCGGGTGGTGCGGTTTGGCACCGAGACCCGGATCGCGCTCGACGATGGACACCTCGTCAACTTCTGCAAGCCGGCGGTCGACCCATTGTTTTCCTCGGCAGCGGCGGTCTGGGGACCGGCCAGCCTGGCGCTCGTCCTCACCGGCATGGGATCGGACGGACTGCACGGCGCCGCCGACATCGTGGCGGCGGGCGGCAGCGTGATCGCCCAGGACGAGGCGAGCAGCGTGGTGTGGGGCATGCCCGGCTCGGTAGCGAATGCCGGACTGTGCTCCGCCATTCTGCCGATCGATCAACTGGGGCCTCGTATTGTGCGATTGTTTTCCGGAGGCAGGATATGACGCCGCTCGACTATGACTATCTGCGCAAGCTGCTGCGCGAGCGCTCCGGTCTCGTCCTCTCGGTGGACAAGCATTACCTGGTCGAGAGCCGCCTGTTGCCGGTCGCACGGCGCGCGGGCTTGTCAGGACTCGCCGAGCTCGTGCTGGAGCTCAAGAAGGGCGCGAAGGCCGCGCCGCTCGCCATCGACGTCGTCGAAGCGATGACCACCAACGAGACGTTCTTTTTCCGCGACAAACTGCCTTTCCAGCATTTCCGCGACACCATGATTCCGGCGCTGATGGCGGCGCGCGCCAACGCGCGACGGCTGCGGATCTGGTGCGCCGCCGCCGCCAGCGGGCAGGAGCCGTACTCGCTCGCCATGTGCCTCAAGGAAATGGCGCCGCGGCTTGCGGGCTGGCGGATCGAGATCGTCGCAACCGATCTGTCCCGCGACGTGCTGGAGAAGGCCAGGTCCGGCACCTACAGCCAGTTCGAGGTGCAGCGCGGCCTGCCGATCGCATTGCTGATCAAATATTTCACCCGGACCGGCGACACCTGGCAGATCGCGCCCGATATTCGCGCCATGGTGCAGTATCGCCAGCTTAACCTGCTCGCGGACTTCAGCCAGCTCGGCACGTTCGATGTGGTGCTCTGCCGGAACGTGTTGATCTATTTCGATCAGGCCACCAAGATCAGCGTGCTCGACCGGATCGCACGGTCCATGAGCCGCGACGGCTACCTGGCTCTGGGCGCAGCCGAGACAGTGGTGGGACTGACCGACAGCTTCAGGCCGATCCCCGACCTGCGCGGGCTGTACGCGCCGGCCTCACCGGCTGCGAAGCGGGCGCCGATGCTGCGCGTCGTCGCCGGCGCGCGATAGCAGGTTCGTTCGGCTCGAGCTTGTGTACCGGACGCGGTGCAGCGCGAAGCTCTTGCGGAGCGGTGCACGCGCTGATCCGGGACCGTCCCAAAAGCGGTGTCTGCTACGATCCCGGGTCTGCAGCGCACCAGCGCAGCGAAGTGGCTGCGCCGCTGCGCTGCGCCCAGGAAACGCGGCCAATTCCGGCCGCGATCAGTCCCAGGCCGGCGCGCGGCCGGCCGGGTTGGCGATCCGGCCGTTCGGTCGCTTGAGCGCGGCGATCTCGCTCATCTCGTCGTCGGTCAGCGCGAAGTCGAAGACTTCGAGGTTCTCGCGCATGCGTCCGGGATTGGAGGACCGCGGAATCGGAATGACGTTGCCCTGCTGCGCCAGCCAGCGCAGCGCGACCTGGGCGAGCGTCCGGCCCTTACGTTTGGCGATTGCTTCCAGCACCGGGTCGCCGACGATGCGGCCACGGCCGAGCGGGCAATACGCGGTGAATACGATGCCGCGCTGCCGGCAGGCGGCCAGCATCTTCGACTGGTCGAGATAGGGATGATACTCGGCCTGCAGGTTGACCAGCGGCTCCGGGCACAGGCGGATCGCCTCGTCGAGCAACGCGATATTGAAGTTCGCCACGCCGATGTGCCGGGTAAGGCCTTGCCGCTTGGCCTTGGCAAGCGCGCCCATCGTCTCGTCGAGCGGAATAGCGGCATTCGGCCAGTGCACCAGCAGTAAATCGACATAGTCGACGCCGAGGTTCTCCAGGCTCTCGTCGACCGAACGTGCGAAGGCGTCGGCGTGCAGATATTCGTGCGACACCTTGGTGCACAGAAATATCTCCGCGCGCGCCACCCCCGCGTCCCGCATGCCCTCGCCGACGCCGCGCTCGGTGCCGTACTTCCAGGCGGTGTCGAGGTGGCGATAGCCGAGCTTGAGCGCCTGGGCGACGATCTCGCCGCAATTGCCGAGCGACGAGGTGCCGAAGCCGATCGCCGGAATGTCGGCGCCGCCGGCTTGTAGTTGGGGAATGGGGGACGGAGCCATGAAACCGATCGGAGCGGGGAGGGCGGGACGCGTCGCCGCGCACTTTACGGTGCAGGATCGCCGGGTCAATCGCGCCGCCGCCCGAGTTCAGGCAGCGCCGTCCTCCGCGAACGACTTGAGCCGTGCCAGCGCGTCGTCCCATTGCTCCGACACCCGCGCCAGGTAGTCGCGGACGTCGTCGATCGGCTTCGGCACCAGCGCGAACAGGCGTTCGCGCCCCACGCGCTCGCAGCGCACGACGCCGGCACCTTCGAGAACGCTCAGATGCTTCGTCACCGCCTGCCGCGTCATGTGCGTGCCGGCGGTCAGCCGGGAAATCGACTGCGCCTTGCCGGCGGACAGCCGGCCGAGCATCGACAGTCGCGTCTCGTCGCCGAGCGCCGCGAACACGGCTGCCCGGCTCTTCAGCGCGGCTGCGCCGCTACGCCGGTTCGACATGGCGCTTGATGTTCTCCACCTGGATGCTCCAGCCGCCTTCGTTCATGCGGAACGCCTCGTCGCGGCGGTGGCTCGGCAGCTTGTCGAAGCCCGACTCCACGACGCGAACCCGCGTTCCGGCCGCGGTCGGCTCCAGCGTGAATTCCACCAGCGTCGGCGGCTCGCCACTATAGTCCGTCTTCGGATCGATGGCGTAGGGGTGCCAGGTGAACGAGAACAGGCGTTCCGGCTCCATCTTCTGCACGACGGCCAGCCAGCGGATGTGTTCGTAGCCCGGATAGGTGATCTGCCCGGACACGGTCTCGCCGGGCCGGAATGGTGCGTCCAGCCGGACGCGGAACCAGGTGCCGAATTCCTGGTGGTCGGTCAGCGCCCGCCAGACGCGGGCGACCGGTGCATTGATGTCGACGGTCTTCTCGATGCGATCGGTCATACGCAACCTCCTGGTTGCCTATGACATAGTCCGGGGTGAGTAAATATGCAACCTTTTTATTGCATGTTAAATTGTCCGCACGAGTTTGGGTTCCGCCGCGCCGTCGAGGCCGTCGATTGATGAAACAGAGAAAGTGCGGCGGCGGATTAAAACCGCGTCGTGAGTTCGGTCAGCCACGCCGGCGAGGCCGCCACCAGCACCGCCTCAATCCGCTTGTCGAGCCCGGTCAGAATCAGCAGGCCGATTGTCATCAACAGCGCCCCCATCAGCGCCTTGCCGCCCTTGCCGGCGGCCAGCATCCGGTGGCGCCAGCGCGCCAGCGTCTGCCGCGACATCAGGCCGAGTGCGAGGAGCGGCAGCGCGGCGCCGATGCCGAAGGCCAGCATCGTGACCGCAACCCCGGTCAGGTTCTCGGCGCGCGCGGCCAGCACCGAGGCGGCGCCCAGCGTCGGCCCGACGCACGGGCTCCACACCACGCCGAGCAGAAGGCCGACGCCGAATTGGCCGCCAAGGCCGCCGATCGCGAAGTTGCCGGCATGGCGACTGCGCCCAGCCGCCGATCGGGCCCCGACGCGGTGGCGAGTTGCGTCTGCAGGCGCGGAACGAGCAAGACGACGCCGACCGCGATCAGCAGTACGGCAGCGACAGAACGGAAGACGTCATGGTCGAGACCAGCAGCAAAACCGACCGTCGCGACGAACAGTCCGATGATCACGAACGACAGTGCAAGTCCCGCGGCGAGCGCCACGGGGCCGAAGCGATGTTCGCCGAGCGCTGTGCCCAACACGACCGGCACCAGCGGCAGCACGCAGGGCGAAAATGTCGACAGCACCCCTGCGATCAGCGCGAGCCCGATGCTGCCCATGTGCCGTTGCCTGCGCGGTCAGATCGACTTGTTCAGCAGCGCCTCGATCGAACCTGCGTTGGTGTCGCCGGTCGAGCGGCCGACCTCCTTGTTGCCCTTGAACACGATCAGCGTGCTCTGCTTCTGCACCTTGAGCTTGCGCAGCAGGTCCTTCTGCGAATTGAAATCGACCGTGAAGATCACCAGCGACTTCATGCGTGGCTCGTTGGTCAGGCGGGCAAGGATCGGCGCCTGCACCCAGCAGACCGGACACCAGGGCGCCGACACGTCGATCAGAATTGGACGGCCTGCGGCCTGTGCGGCGTCGAAGGCCTTGAGATCGAACGGCCTCTTGTCGGCCGCGAGAGCGGCCGGACCGAGCGACAACATGGTGGCGAGCGTGATGGCGGCGAGCGTGGCCACTCCCAGGAAATGACGTCTGCGCAAGACCAGTCCTCCTTGAAACCCCGAAGCAATCGCGATGTTAGCTGGGCCGCTCCGCCCCCCGACTCACGTTTCATGCGCGCCGGATCACAACGCCGTGCCGGTTCGCGTGAACGCGTTCCGCCCATCGCACCATCCGGTTTCTCGCTTGAGGGATTGTCAGACCGCGCCGAAGTCCTGGAACAACCTGCCGGACAGATTGCAACCGGCGAGAGCGCGCGGCGAATGGCCGCTACCCGCGTCCGCGGCGTGTGAGCACCCGAGCCAACCGTCGGTGAAAAATTGATATGCGCGCAATCGCCTTGACGCTCATTTATCGCGCATTCAATATTCTTATTGGAATAGTTCTTGACGAGAGAGCGCGATGGTCCAGCCGTTGAATGGCCACGACAAGCCGCGTCTGCCAGACACCCATTTTCTGGACAATCGGATTTTCACCGACGACGTCATCTTTCAGGACGAGCAGGAGAAGATCTTTCAGTCAGGTCTGGCAGTTCGCTTGTCACGAAAGCGAGGTCGACCAGCCGGGCGACTTCCGCTGCGTGCGGATCGCCGGCAAGTCGATCATCCTGGTCCGCGGCGACGATGGCGCGATTCGCGGCTTCCACAATATCTGCCGGCACCGCGCGGCCGAGATCGTGCGCGACGATTCGGGCCAGGTGCGCTTCTTCAAATGCTTTTATCATCACTGGACCTATGGCCTGAAAGGCGAGCTGCGCGGCATCTCCAAGCCCGACGGCTACCAGGCGGTTCAGCTCGACAAATCGTCGCTCGGGCTCATCCCGGTGCGTTGCGAAAGCCTGGCCGGTCTGGTCTTCGTCTGCCTCGACGACGAGGCGGAGCCGCTGCGCGAATTCCTCGGCGATATCACGAAGGGTTTTCTCGAGCCGCTGGGCACGGTCCCGATGGAGGTGTTTCACTTCCACAAGGCCATCCTCAAGACGAACTGGAAGCTCTGGCAGGACAACAACAGCGAGCGCTACCACGCCATGCTTCATGTGGCGAACCGCAAGACGCTGCCGTGGGTGCTCGGCAAGACCAGTCCGATGAAGCTGCGGATCGAGCCCAAGGGCCATAGCGGCTATTGGTCGGACGGTGGCGAGGCGCGCGTCGAATACGAGCGCGGCGGCTATTCGAGCGGCGCGGAAGGAACGTTGCCGACCATGCGGCCGGACGAGATGCGGGTCATCAATCTGTTTCCCGATCTCATGATCAACATCCGCTCGAATGTGGTCCGGCTCGACCGGATGGTTCCGTTGGCGCCCGGCCTCACGCTCGTGGAGTGGCGCGGGCTCGGCGTGAAAGGCGACAGCGACGAATTGCGTCGCATCCGCGTCCGCCAGCACAACCTGTTCTGGGGGCCGACCGGGCGCAATCTCCCCGAGGATGTGCTGGCCGTTGAGTCGCAGGCGCGCGCCATGCAGGCGGGCGACGTCCGCTACAGCATCATCGCCCGCGAGGAAGACCTCAACCCGACCGACGATGCCAACATCCGTGCGTATTACCAGGAGTGGGGGCGGCGCATGGGCATGTCGGCGGCCAGACTCGCATGAACGCGAAGTCTTGCCGATCGCGAGGCGGTCCGGGACCTGGTCCAGCGTACCGCGGTGCTGCTCGATCAGGAAAAGTTCGACGACTGGGTCGGTCTGTTCGACGCGCAGGCGACGTACGAGCTGCGCGCCTACAGCACCGAACTCCGGCGCTGGATGACCTGGCAGCTATCGGACCGCGATACGCTCGCGAGAATGCTGCAGGAGGTGTCCGAGCATGTGCGCGATCCCGCGCAGCGGCGCCATGTCGTCGGTTATCCGCTGGTGGAGCTCGACGGCGAGCAGGGCCGGGTGCAGTCGCCGTTCTCGCTGTTCAGGACAAGCCCGGACGGGCAGTCCTCCCTCTACATGGTGGGCAGCTACGACGACCGGGTGGTCAAACGATCCGGCGGCTGGCTCTACGCGTCGCGCACGGTCGTCGTGGATACGCGAATGCTGGACATGTTCACGCACATCCCGGTTTAACGAGGACCGCATGCCACATCTTGCCTTCGCCGCAGCGCTGACGCTGCTCGCCCTGTTCGATGTGCGCGTTGCGGCAGCGCAGGGCTATCCGAACAAACCGGTGCATGTGTTCGTGACCTCCACGGCCGGCGGCCCACTCGACGTGTTCACCCGATTGGTCACCAACAAGATGGAGCAGCGGCTCAAGCAGCCGTTCATTATCGAGAACAAGGCCGGCGCGGGCGGCAACCTGGCGGTTCTCGCAGCCCTGCAGGGGCCGGCCGACGGCTACAATATCGTGTTCTCGATCGACACCACGTTCACGGTCAATCCGAACCTCTTCAAGCAGATGCCGTTCGATGTCGAGAAGGACCTCGTTCCGGTCTCGGTGCTGGCGAAGTTCGGCCAGATGCTGGCCGTGCCGCCGAATTCGCCGGTCGGCACGGTGAAAGACTTGCAGGCACTGTCCCTGCAGCGGGACATGAATTACGGATCGGCCGGAACGGGTTCGCCCTCGCATCTGTCGTTCGCTTATCTGCAGGCTATGACCGGCATTCGCGCCACCCACGTGCCGTATCGCGGCAACCCGCCGACGCTGCTGGCGCTGATGAGCGGGGAGGTGCAGGCCGCGATGGTGATCTCGACATCGCTGCTTCCGCTCGCCAAGGAAGGCAAGGTCAAGATGCTGGCCTATTCGGATACGGTCCGGTCGGTCATCACGCCCGACATTCCCACCGTCGCCGAGCAGGGCTTCAAGGATTTCCAGGTGGTGTTCTCCTATGCGCTGATGGTCCCCGCCGGCACGCCGCAGGCGGTGATCGACATCCTGCATGCCGAGGCGACACGTGCGGTGATGTCGCCCGACGTCCGCGACAAGCTGCAAGGCGTCGATACCGTTCCGATTGCACTGTCGTCGCAGGACTCGGTGGTCTGGCTGCGCAACAACCGGGAGAAATGGAAGGACGTGATCACCCGCATGAACATCCGAATGGATTGACGCCGCCCTCCGCGCCGGTCTTGGTGTCATCGCGCCGTCATGAAATCGATACTAATTTGTCATGCAGTTTGAATGCGGGGAGGGCGCTGGCGATGCAGATCACCGTTTCGGAGTTCGGCAGCGCCGGCAAACGCGTCACCCTGACCGGCAAGCTGGACATCGCGGGCGCCGACAAGCTCGATCTGCCGCTGGCGGCGATCGCCGGCGAGCGCCAGAGCGTCGTTGTCGACATGGGTGGGGTCGATTTCATCGCCTCGATCGGAATCCGTCACTTGGTGATGGCCGCCAAAGCGATCGCCCGCGGCAACGGCAGGTTCGTGCTGCTCAACCCGACGCCGCTGGTCGCCGAAGTGCTGACGACCTCCGGGCTGCAGCAAATCCTGCCGATTGTACGGTCGGAGGATGAAGCCCTTGCGGCACTACGGGTCTGAACGCGTGGCCCGCCGCGGATTGCCGCCGTGCGCGACGCCGTAGCGACGCGCACCTTCGGCATGAGCCGCCGCGAAGTCGCACTGATCGACGACTGGCTGAAGCAGGTGGGCGCTGGGTGGAGCGTCAATACGCGCACCATGTTCGGCGCGCGGCTCTGCGTCGCCGAGCTTGCCGCCAACGCGGTCGAGCATGGCGTGCCGCGCTCCGATGCCGACCAGATGATCGTGACGGTGCGGCTTGAACCGGACGGCATCGCGGTCGAGTTTCGCGATACCCGCGCGCCGTTCGATCCCACTGTCACGCCGCGGAGCCCAAGCGCCGATTCCATTGCGACCGCCGAGCCGTCGGGCCGCGGCCTGGTGCTGCTGCACGCCTACGCCCGGAACCTGACCTATCTGCACGACGGCACCTACAATCGGGTGACGCTGACCATCCCGTCGGCCTGACGCATCCCGGCAAACACGGTGAAACTTCCGTCGTCCTCAAGGGCCTGGACACATCCGGCTCGACCTGTTGCGATACCGAACTCACTTGGAAATTTGAGGAGCTTCCTCGATGACGATCATCGATTCCCAGGTCCACGCCTATGAAGCGAACACGCCGAAGCGCCCCTGGCACACCGTGTCGAACTGGCCCGCTAGCGCGACGGGTGACGAGATGGTTGCAGCGATGGACAAGGTCGGCGTCGATAGCGCGATCTTCATCTCCGCTTTTTCCCTGTACCGCTACGACGCGAGTTATGCGGTGGACGTGCAGCGCGCTCATCCCGGCCGGTTCGCGATCGTCAAGCCGGTCGATCCGGACGATCCCGCCGTGGGCGACGTCATCGCCGACTGGAAGCAGACACCGGGCGCGGTCGGCATCCGCATCATCCTGACGCAGGAGGCGGAGCGCGATCCGAACCACCCAGGCCTCGACCGGATCCTGCGCGCGGCCGTGAAGCACGACTTTCCGGTCAACGTCCTGTGCTGGGGCAACCTGGATGCGGGCCGGTCGGTGATCGACCGGCACCCCGATGCGCGCTTCATCATCGACCATCTCGGTATCCTGCAGCCGCGCACGCCGCCGGCCCCGCCGGAGCCATGGGCCGATCTGCCGAAGGTGCTGGACCTTGCCAAGCGCAAGAACGTGGTGATCAAGGTGAGCGGCGCCTGCACGCTGTCGCAGAAGCCCTATCCGTTCCCGGACATCTGGGATCCGCTTGCCCGCGTGTTCGATGCCTGGGGTTTCGACCGCTGCCTCTGGGGCACGGACTGGACGCGCGCTTTCGCCGTCGTCAACTACGAGCAGGCCGTCGAGCCCTTCCTCAAGACCGACCGCCTGAGCGACAGCGAGCGCGCGATGCTGATGGGCGGCGCGTGCGCCAAAGCCTATCGTTGGTCGCCGACGAAGACTTAGATCGAAGGGAGATCGAGGTCCCCGACGCAATCGCATCGGCGAGCCGCAAACTCGGTGCGCTCCCTCCCCCCTCGGGGGAGAGGGTTGGGGTGAGGGGGCTACTGGTACTATCGAGCGACCGTAACCCCTCACCCCACCCCTCTCCCAATGGGGGAGGGGAGCAGACCGGCCCAGCCTCAAGGATTTTCAGTCGTCACGAAGGCTGGGATTGCCGCCGCTCCGTCACTACGCGCAGGCGAAGCGGATCTGTTCGATGTGGCGGTGGTCGGTGCCGCAGCAGCCGCCGAGCACGGTGATGTGGCCGAAGCGGTTGCGCAGCGCGCGGTACTGCTGGCCGAGTTCGGCCGGATCGCCGTCGTCGAGATCGGCGGCTTCGTCGAGCTCGGCGTGGCTGCGCCGCGACGCGTTGGCGCGGATGCCGCGGATGCGCTTGACCCAGTCGCCGCCCGTGAGGATCTCCTCGAAGTGCGTCGGGTGCGCGCAGTTGATCATGTAGTAGGCCGGCGCGCGGCCGGTCGCGGCGTCGACCTCGGCGATCGCTTCGGCAAGCGGCTGGCCGGTCGGCAGCCGGCCGTCGGTCTCGACCGTGAACGACATCACCAGCGGCATGCCGGCCGCCATCGCGGCACGCGTGCAGCCGATCGCCTCGTTGGCGCTGGTGATGGTGAAGGCGCTCACCATGTCGGCCTCGGTATCGGCGAAGGTGTTGACCTGATGCGCGTGCAGCGCCTGCGCCGCGTCGGCGCTCATGGTGCCGGCCGCATAGCCGTCGCCGAGCGGCCCGAGATTGCCACTGATCACCATCGGCGAGGCCGGCGTCTCGAGCGCGTCGCGCACCTCGACCAGCATGCGGATCGCTTCGCGGTTGAGCGCATCGAGCTCCTGCGGCGAATAGCCGAGCTTGGCGCCCCAGTCGGCATTGCTGCGCCAGGTCGCGGCTTCCAGCACGAAGCCCATGCCGGCGTCGACCGCGGTCTGCGCATGCTGGCGGAAATAGTCGGCGAGGCGCTGTCGTCCGCGCTCGGTCTTGAGCAGCTCGAACGATGCGAACTGGTTGAGCTCGAAGCCGTCGTGGAAGATCAGCGTGGTCTCGAGCCCGGTGTCGGTCAGGAACACGTGCTCGCCGAGCTGCGGCAGCTTGTTGCGGTACTTGGCCATGCGCAGGTCTCCGTTGGCGCTGGTTCTTTCGATTGGCTCCGGCGGGCGACATATACCAAACGCGCGTGACAATCGAGCCGACATGAGGCCGCACGCCGCAAAAGCAAATCCCCGCCGCGCGGCAGGGATTGTCGTTCAGCGCGGGTCGGCGCGCTGCCCATCGCTGCACTATTCGACCTTCACGCCCGTCAGGTTGATGACGGAGGCCCAACCATCGGCGTCGCCTTTGATGCGGGCGACGAATTCCCGCGCAGACCCCGGCCTGGTATGGAAGCCGATCCTGCCGAAGCTCGCCTGCGTCTCCGGCGATTTCAAACCTTGGTTGATGGCGGCGTTGAGCTTCTCGACGATCGCCGCCGGTGTGCCGCCGGGCGCGACGATGCCCATCCACACCTCGGGCGGAAAACCCGTGAGGCCGGCTTCATCCAGCGTCGGCAGGTCGGGAAGCTCCGGCAGGCGTTTGTTGCCGGCCACGACCAGCGGACGCGCAGCTCCCGCCTGGATGTGCGGCAGCATGACCGACAGGCTTTCGGAGGTCGCCTGAATCTGCCCGGACAGGAAATCAGGGATCGCCGCGGCCGTGCTTCGGTAGGGAACATAGGGCATATCGATGCCGGTCTTCGCCCGGACGAATTCGCCCAGCATCTGCGGCGGCACGCCGAGTGAAGCGCCGTGATTGAGCTTGCCCGGATTGGCCTTCGCATAGGCGACGAGTTCGGCAATGGACTTCACCGGCAGCGCGGAGCGGACTGCGAACAGGTTGGTGGTCGAGACGATCAATCCGACCGGCACCAGGTCCCTGAGGCCGGGAAACTCGATCTTCTTGTAGAGCACAGGGTTGATCACCAGCGACCCCGTGCTGCCGAGCAGCAGCGTGTAGCCGTCGGGTTCCGACGCCGCCACCGCTTTCAGCGCGATGGTGGTGCCGCCGCCCGGCCGGTTGTCGATCACCACGGGCTGCCCAAGCTCGACCGACATCTGCTGGCCGATGATGCGCGCGACAATGTCCACGGTGCCGCCGGCCAGGAACGGAACGACCAGTTTGATCGGCCGTGACGGATAGGATTGCGCCAGCGCGGCGCCGGCTGTCGTGAAGGTGAGCCCGAGTGCCGGAATTGCAGCCAGCAGCGACCGCCTGCGGATCATGGTCTCCTCCCTGGTTTTCGGAACCGGCTCTCGCGGCCGTTTCGACGATCTTAGCCGAGGTGGCGGCGGAAGGCAGCCGGAATGGTGTCGCGCCTGGTCGGCCCAACGACCTTAAGCTCTCAAGCACAGCTCGCCACGAGGGTCATTCGAAAACGCTTATACTGATCATATCGAGGAGCGCTTCGCCATCTCACGAGCGCAATCGATGAAAATCTGTACAACCGGGCTTAAAGTGCGATTCTTCAGAGTTATCGCAGCGACCGGCCAGCGGGGCGCGGCGACCTTAACCGGCAAGACTTTGAATGTCATTTGCCTGGAGGAGAATTGCAGCATCGCCTCTGGAAAAAGAGTTAGAAAGCGGCCGCCTTCCAGGAGTTGGATTTGAAGGTGCACTGAGTGGCTGAACACTGTCGTCCGGGGGATCGCTAATCCACTGGCCAGAAATACCTCCGCTGCGACGGCGCCGATGAGACTGTTGGGCGGCGGCAGCATCCAGGGTTCGTCCATCAGGCTTGCCAGGGAGATTTTGCGCCGGTGAGCCCAGCGATTGCGTGTCCCGGCTGCCACCACGTAGGCGTCGTTGAAAAGTAATTCTATGTTCAGATCGGTGGATGGTTCTTGTAGCGTCCGACAGATCACCACATCGACGCGGCGCTCTTCAAGGTGGCGATGCAACATAGCCGCATCATCCAGGGTAACATGAAAAGCAATTCCTGGACGGCGGCGTGAAAGCCGTTCGATAGTGGTGGCGACGATTCCGACGGACATCGGCTCGGTTGTTCCGATCCGAACCTCTCCGACGGTCGGGTCCATCAAAAAGTCGATGCTTCGAACGGCTTGATGGAGGTTGTCGAAAACGGCCGTTCCACATTTGATCAACTCGCGCCCGTATTTGGTTGGCTCGACACCGTTCTGGCTCCGATCGAGTAATCGCACGCCAAACGCATGCTCGAGATCGGCGATCTTGCGCGATACAGCCGACTGCGAAGTGCGAAGGCCTTCCGCGGCTTTTCCCATGCTGCCCGCTTGGACAACGGCGAGGAGGACCTGCAGATCGTTGATCTTCAGATGGCGCCTGATCCGGTCGATCGATGGCATCGGGGAACCCACGTCAGACTCGATATGATCTCATGTCATTTTAGCATTATTCAGGCATGCTCGGGTCTTCTATTGTGTTGTGCGACCGGCATCTGCCGTAGCTGAGACTTAGGAGGCCACGGGTCATGAACAGACGCGAATTGCTCGTCGGCTGCTCCACGGCGCTCGCTTTTCAGGTCAGCAGCATCGACGGTATCTTTGCTGACTCCTATCCGGCGCGGCCGGTCAAGTTGATCGTGACAGGCGTTCCGGGTAGCGCGATCGATCTCGTCACGCGTGCGCTTGCCGATGGTCTATCGACGGCTCTCAAGCAAAGCTTCATCGTGGAAGATCGTCCCGGAGCGGGAGGCAACCTCGGTGCTGAGGCGGTGGCACGTTCTGCGCCCGACGGCCACACGCTGCTCGTCGCGCTCGATACGACACTGACGGTGAATCCCAGCCTTTACAGAAAGATGCCGTTCGACCCGGACGTCGATTTTCGGCCGATCGCGATTTTGGCGTCGTCAAGCACCATGCTCGTTGTCCACCCGTCCGTTCCGGTGAATAGCGTGGCGGAGTTCGTGGCGTTCGCGAAAAGAGAGGCGATGTCCTATGCCCATGGCGGGAGCGGCACGCCCGGCCATCTGTCGATGGAATATTTTCGAATGCTGGCCCAATTTCCGGCCGTGCCGGTTCCTTATCGGGGAAGCGCACAGCTTATCGGCGACCTGATCGGGGGACAGATCAAGCTCGGTTTCGTATCGACAGCCGTTGTGATGGACCATGTCCGCGCTGGCCGCCTCAAGGGTCTCGCGATCTCGGCCGGTCGGCGCGCACCTTTGATGTCAGACATCCCAACGATGCGAGAATCCGGCTATCCGGATTTCCAGGTCGAGCTTTATTACGTGATGTTGGCTCCCATGCGCACGCCGGATTCGATCGTCGCGTTGATCGAACGTGAAGTGACGCGAGCACTCGATGCTCCCGAATTTCAGGGCCGTTTTCGCGAGCAGGATATCGCGATCGAAGCTATCACTGGCGAAGCAGTCAAGAAGCGGTTGATGGTGGACCGGGCGGTCTGGACAAAGGTCGTGAAGGCAGCCGACATGCGCGTGGATTAATGAGTAGATGGCAGTCCAAGACGTTATGGTCTGAGAAATTCGCAACGCATATTCAGGTCGCGTGGTAGTCGCCAACAAACAAAAACCCCGCCATCGCTGGCGGGGTTTTTCGTTTCTCGCGCTGGTCGCGGCCGGTCATGCCGGAATGCGCGACTCTTCCTCGGTCGGTTCGCGCAGCACGTAGCCGCGGCCCCACACCGTCTCGATGTAGTTCTTGCCGTCGCTGGCATTCGCAAGCTTCTTGCGCAGCTTGCAGATGAACACGTCGATGATTTTCAGTTCCGGCTCGTCCATGCCGCCGTAGAGATGGTTGAGGAACATCTCCTTGGTCAGCGTCGTGCCCTTGCGCAGCGAAAGCAGCTCGAGCATCTGATACTCTTTGCCGGTCAGATGCACGCGCGCGCCGTTCACCTCGACGGTCTTGGTGTCGAGATTGACCACGAGATCGCCGGTGTTGATCACCGACTGCGCGTGGCCCTTCGAGCGCCGCACGATGGCGTGGATGCGCGCGACCAGTTCGTCCTTGTGGAACGGCTTGGTCATGTAGTCGTCGGCGCCGAAGCCGAGACCGCGCACCTTGTCCTCGATCCCGCCCATGCCGGTGAGGATCAGGATCGGCGTCTTGACCTTCGACACCCGCAGCGAGCGCAGAACCTCAAAGCCCGACATGTCGGGAAGGTTCAGGTCGAGGAGGATGATGTCGTAGTCGTAGAGTTTGCCGAGATCGACGCCCTCTTCGCCGAGATCGGTGGTGTAGACATTGAAGCTTTCGGATTTCAGCATCAGCTCAATGGATTGAGCGGTGGCGCTGTCGTCCTCGATCAGCAAAACGCGCATGCCAGTCCCCTTCCTCGCCGCACCGGCTTAAGGTTCGGCACGCCGCAGCGGCGGCCCTTCGGAAACGCTCTGGGACAAACTCGAGTCGGACATTAACGACGCGTGGTTAACAAATCCTGATTCCGGCCTGCACACGTTCTCTGGGCGGACTCCGACGAATCGCCCTAAGATATTGCACGGAACAGGTTTTTTAGCCAAGCGCCAGTTCATGTTCAGCTTTAGGACTCGGAATTAACCGATTCACTAAACTCGAGCCGTCCCGTCCAGGCCGGTGATGTGCCGCCTGAACTCCCCAAAACGGTGACGCAATGATTAACGACGCGGGTAAACACGAAGTTAAGAACTGGTCCCGAAAGATGTTCCAACACCCCGCTGTTGCAAGGAAAACACTATCCGCAGGTCGACGGTCCCGACGCCGAATCCTTTCCGCATGGTCGGGGAGGGGCCGGTCTGCGCGGCTCGACGGCCGGGGGCGGCCGTCCACCCGGCTTCGACCGGGTTGTTAACGCGATGGGTGAGCCGGCCGACAGGCTTGGCCTGTGACAGCAGATCGCCGCGCCCGGCAGGCGATCCCGCGGGTAAGGAAGCAGCAACCACGATCGCCCCAAGCCTATACGAGACTTAAGGAAATTCTCGGGGTTACGGAAACCGAATAATAACACTGTGCCCCCAAACTCTCAGACCGGCGCGGGCCAAGAGGGAGCGAAGGCCGTCGCCGATGTCACCAGTTCGCGGCCTCGGCGCACGGCAAATGCCATGTGGGAGGCGGCCCCAGTCTGGGGCGACGGGGGAGTAAGAACCGATGAAATCACGTGATACGCTCATTCGCCTGAAGAAATTTCAGGTCGACGAAAAGCGCCGCCGGGTCGCGCAGATCGAAGGCATGATCGCCGAGTTCGACCGCATGGCCACCGACCTCGAGCGTGAGATCAAGACCGAGCAGGATCGCGCCGGCATTCACGATCCGGCGCATTTCGCCTATCCGACCTACGCCAAGGCCGCGATGGCGCGGCGCGAGAATCTCAAGCGTTCGGCGGACGAGCTCAAGACCCAGCTCGACGACGCCCAGGCGGTGCTCGGCGAAGCGTTCGAGGAATTGAAGAAGGTCGAGCTGCTCGACGAGCGCGACCAGGCGCGGGAGCGCGCCGAGCTCGACGCCCGCGAACCGGCCGAGCTCGACACCATCGGCCTCCTGCGCAGCCACGCCCGCGCCTAGGTAGCGCGCTCGCTGGCCCGCTCCCAACGGGGGCCCGGCGATCGATCTTCCGGTGCGATCCCGGCCGTCCGTGCGGCCCCGCGTCGCTTGCTAACGCAACCGAAAGGCGCAAAGAGTCCACGCCAAAGATCATCCGGGAAACGCGGATCAAGGAGTGGACATGAACCGGCTGTGCTGGGCGCTCTACCTGGGCCTCATGACTCTTGGCTTTGCCGGCGATGCCGTCGGCCAGAGCTATCCGTCGAAAAACGTCCGCATCGTGGTGCCGTTCCCGGCGGGCGGCGGCGTTGACACCATGGCGCGGATCCTCGGCAACAAGCTGTCCGAGCGGGTCGGACAGCCGGTCCTGATCGAGCACAAGCCCGGCGCCGGCGGCAATATTGGCGCCGACGTGGTCGCCAAGTCCCTGCCGGATGGCTACACCCTGCTGCTGACCGTCAACGGCCTCTCGGCCAGCCCGGCGCTCTACCGTACGCTGCCATTCGACCCGGTGAAGGCGTTCGAGGCGGTGACGCAAATTGCCGCCAGCCAGTTCGTGCTGGTGGGCTCGCCGAAGCTGGAGGCCAAGACGCTCCAGGACGTGATCGCGCTCGCCCGCGCCAAGCCGGGCAAGCTCAACTACGGGTCGAGCGGCGTCGGCGCCCCGCTGCACATGCAGGCGGAAATGTTCAAGCACGGCGCCGGGCTCGACATCGCGCACATTCCCTATCGCGGCGACGCGCCGATGCTGACCGCGCTCTTGGCCGGCGACATCGACATCGGCTTCATGCCGGTGGGCACCGGCGTGCCGCAGGTGCAGAGCGGGCAGGTCAAGGGTTTGGCAATGACAGGCCTCAAGCGCTCGAAGGCGCTGCCCGATCTGCCGACGTTCTCGGAAGCTGGCGTGAAGGGGCTGGAGGACGGCTCCTGGTACGGCCTGTTCGCGCCGGCCGGCACCCCGCGCGACATCGTCGTGCGGCTGCAGAAGGAAATGGCCGAGGTGCTGAAGTCGCAGGACGTGATCGATCGGATCAGCGTCACCGGCAACGAGCCGGTCGGCAGCACGCCGGACGAGTTCGCCGCGTTCTTCAAGGCCGACGTCGCCAAGTTCGCCAAGGTCGTCGCCGACGCGAAAATTCCGAAGCTCGACTGACGCTCTCAGCGCAATCCAGCGAATCCTGTGTCCCGGACGCGGTGCAGCACGAAGTGATGCACCGCTGATCCGGGACCGCAATAAACACTGCTCTCCTTTGCGATCCCGGGTCTGCAGCGCATCACTGCGTGCTGCGCTGCGCCCGGGAAACGCGCTTGAGTGCGTGCCTATACGCCGCCCCGGACCCGCGAAAGGAGATGCTCAACTCGCCACGGCGCCGGCGTTCTTGCGGGTGATCGCGATCTCGTTGCGGGCCGCGCGCGCCATCAGCCCGCTGTCGTTGAACAGCGTGACGAACCGGAAGCCCATGTCGATCATTCGGGCCGCGTAGGCGCCGGTTGCGTTGTGGATGCCGGCGAACTGCCCGCGCTTGGCGGTGGCCTTGATGAGCTTCTCGTAGATCGTAAAGATCTCCGGCTCCTCGCGATCGAGGATCGGCTTCATGCCGAGCGAGAACCCGAGGTCGCTCGGGCCCACGTAGATGCCCGAGATGCCCGGCACGTCGAGGATGGCGTCGAGATTGTCGATGGCCTCCTGGGTCTCGATCATCGGAATCACCAGCACCTCGTCGTTGGCGATCGTCTGGTAGTTGCCGGCCTCGCCGTAGGCCGATGCGCGGATCGGGCCGTTGCTGCGCTTGCCCTTCGGCGGATAGAGGCACGCGCTCGCCAGCGCCTTCGCCTCGGCGGGCGTGTTGACCATCGGGCAGATCACGCCCCAGGCGCCGCCGTCGAGCACCTTGCCGATGATGCCGGGTTCGTTCCACGGAATGCGCACCAGCGGCGTGATCGGGAATCGGTCCATCGCCTGGAAACACTGCACCATCGACAGGTAGTCCTGCACGCCGTGCTGCATGTCGACGGTCACGCTGTCGAAGCCGCATTGCGCCATGACCTCGGCCGAGAATCCCGACGGGATCGCCAGCCACGCGTTGACGCAGGCTTTGCCGGACTTCAACCGCGCCTTGAGCTTGTTCATCGACGTCTCTCTCCCTCACGAAAGCGCGCACCCTAATGGACGCCGCCGCAAACGCCAATGCCGCGACCGTCCTCGCTCCGTTCGCCGGTTCGAGCCGCGATTGCGAACCTCACTCCCCGCGGAGGCGTGCGAATTTCACCACCTTGCCCCACTTCTCGGTTTCAGCGGCGAGGTGCCGGCCAAAGTCGACGGACGATCCGATAAGTGCCGTGGCGCCAAGTTCGGCCAGCCGTGCTTTCACCTTGGAGTCGGAGAGGCCGGCGTTGATCTCACGGTTGAGCCGGTCGATGATGTCGGCGGGCGTCGTCGCCGGTGCGCCGACGCCGAAGCAGTTGCTTCCTTCGTAACCCGGTACTGCCTCGCCGACCGCCGGAATGTCCGGCAAACCGTTCCAGCGTGATGCCGTGGTCACGGCCAACGCGCGTAGCCGCCCGGCCTTGATGTGCGGCAGCGATGCGGATGTGGTCACGAACATCACCTGCACCTGACCGCTGACGAGATCCATGACGGGAGATGGCCCACCGCGATACGGCACGTGGACCATGTCGGTGCCGGTCATCATCTTGAACAGTTCGCCCGCCACATGACTGACCGTGCCGTTGCCGGCCGAGGCCATGTTGATCTTGCCGGGGTTGGCCTTGGCATAGGCGATGAACTCGGAAAGCGTGGCCGCCGGCACGGCCGGGTTCACCGCCACCACGCTCGGCTCGCAGTTGATGCCCGCGACCGGCGCGACGTCGCGGATAAAATTGAACGGCAGGTTCTCGTAGAGTGTTGCGCTGATGGCGTTCGGCGAACCGACCCACAGCAGCGTGTGGCCGTCTGGCGCGGCGCGCACCACGGCTTCGGTTGCGATGTTGCTTCCGGCTCCCGGCCTGTTCTCGACGACGACAGGTTGTCCCATCCGCTCCGCCAGCCATTGGCCGATGAGCCGAGCGACGATGTCGACGCCGCTCCCCGCCGGAAATCCGACGACGATCCGGATCGGCCGCGCCGGATAGGTCTGGGCCCGCGCCAGGCTCGCGAACGACAGTGGCGTGGCGGCGCACGCCATCAAATTCAGAAATGCTCTGCGGGCGATCGGCATGTGGGCTCCGAAGTTTTCCTCATCGCGGCAACGACGCCGTCCCGATCCAGACGCGCGGCGCGGGAACACTATGCTCCGCTCCGATGGCGCGGAAGGGCCAGTGGAGTGGATTTGACATTCGCTACCCACCTCGCCGCAAGTCCACGAAGCGAATGTCAAATCCAAAACTCCACTAGCAGCTTATATTTGCTAGTGGTCCTTTGATTCTAACATTCGCAAAATGAGTCCGCTGAAATGGGATGCGAATGTTAAAATCGGACCACTGGCGGCGCTACGGACAGGACGGTGCGGTCATCTTTGCCGCGCCCTCCGCTTGATGTATCACTTGGCCAATGAAGCGCACCCGGCAACGGTCCATCGGCTGGTTCGCCGCGCCCGCGGCCGCGGCGCTGGTGCTCGCCGGCTGTTCCAGCACGAACGGCATGCTGGCGCTCGGGGCGACCAACATCGAGCCGCTCGAAGGCAACTACCAAGTGCTCGCAAATTGCGCGCAGACGCAGCTCACCCGCCGGCAGGCCGGGCGGCTGACCAAGGTCGAGGGCAAGGGCGTCGTCCGGCTGCGCTCTGAGGCCGGCTGGGAACTTTCGTTCGTCGACGAAGGGCCGGATATCACCCGCATGGAGGTGACGCGTGGTCAGGTCAGCGAGCACTTCCTCGCCATCGCCCGCGCCTGCTCGGCGTGACGGTGGTGCGGACGCACACTCCGGCTCGGGCGCGCCGCGAGGCTCCTGCAGGTCAATCCGGCGTTGAACCGCTTTCACGTTACCAGGAGGCTCTCCATGTCCCCGAAGCCTGAGGAGATGCTTTCGTCAATCATGACGCCGTGGATGATGGCCGCTGTGATATGTGCGGCCCTGCCGTTTCTATATGCGGCACCCGGCTTGCAGACCACGGAATGGTTTGGCGGTTTTCTGCCGTTGTTCATTGCGCTCATCATCGGCATTGCCGCCGGCGTTTCGCTGACCGCTGCAGCGCGCCGGCTCTGCGGTCTTACAGGCTCATGGCAATTTTCGTGGGAATCGCTGACAGCAGGCTCCGCGGTGCTCTCCGGCATCATCGTCTGGGGCTTGCCGGTCGGCCTCATGTTCGCGGTCGATGATTTCCTGCGGTCGAAGAACTGGGCCGCTCTGATCGGTGCGGTCATCTGGCCGATAGCGGGCGCTGCGTTCGGGCTTGTGATGCGATGGCTTGCCCGTAAGAGTCAGCGCTCGTGAACGCAGTCAAAACACCCCGCAGCCCGGCGAATGTCTCAGATCAGCGGTTCGGACCGAAACCGAGGGCGGCGCTGCGCTCGGCCGCCGGCAGCACCACAACCTTGGTGCCGACCTTCACACGGCCGTAGAGATCGATGACATCCTCGTTGGCCATTCGGATACAGCCGGACGACGCGCGGCTGCCGATGGTCGAGGGCGCGTTGGTGCCGTGGATGCGGTAGAAGCTTCCTGCCAAATACATCGCGCGGGCGCCGAGCGGATTGGTCGCTCCGCCGGCCATGAAGCGCGGCAGATGGGGCGCGCGGGCGATCATCTCCGGCGGCGGCGTCCAGTCGGGCCACTCGGCTTTGCGCTCGACGGTCTTCACGCCGGACCAGGTGAAGCCCTCACGGCCGACGCCGACGCCGTAGCGGATCGCCTTGCCGCCGGGCAGGAGGTAATAAAGGTAGGTATTGGCGGTATCGACGATGATCGTGCCCGGCGCTTCGTGGCTCGGGTAATCGACGACCCGGCGCTGCAGGTCTGCGCGCGCGCGGTTGCCGTCGTCGGTCGGAGAATGGCCAAAGCCGAACCAAGCGAACGGATTGGCGGACGCTTCCGTGGCGAAGGCGGTCGCGGCAGCCAGAATGGCGACGGCGCTCGCAAAACGACAAAAACGCTTCATGATTGGTTCCCCTTTGACCATTAGTCGGCCGAGGGGGCCCCAGGGTTCAAAGTGGGTCAGCAAGAAGTGGCAATGAGCGGACCGCCATCAGCCCAACGGGTGGGGGACGAGGCCACGTGCCCGGTCCGTTCCCTCCTTCAGAAGAAGGGGACGATGTAGCGACCGCCTTCGCGCCCGAAAGCCGCGTGCCGTGCGGCACGGCGGGCAATTCGCGGCGAAATCCTCCGCAATTGCGTCTCGACGCGGGGCGGATTCCCCTGCGATAATAAGTCCGTGGCGCAACTCCGCGCCAATCGTCAAGTCGAGTGCGTGATGCCACCGTCGACGCCGGTTGAAATCACCTGGCTGCTCGGAGCCGTTGCCAAGGGCGATGCCGACGCCTTCGAGCGGCTGTATGAGGGGACCTGCGCCAAGGTCTACGGCGTCGTGCTGCGCATCCTGCGCCGCAGCGACCTCGCCGCCGACGTCATGGAAGACGCCTACCTGCAGATCTGGCGGCGCGCCGGCGAGTTCGACCCGACCATCCAGTCGCCGATGGCCTGGATGGTGGCGATGGCGCGCAGCCGCGCGATCGATCTGGTGCGGCAGACGCGCACCGGCTACGGCGACGGTGACGCCGACATCGCCGATGACGACGACGGGCCGGGCGCGGTGCCGCGCAACGCCATGACGCCGGACCTGCGGCGTCTGCTCACCTGCATCGGCCGGCTCGAGCCGGATCGCCAGCGGATGATCCTGCTCGCCTACTACGGCGCCTTCAGCCACGAACAACTCGCCGTCAAGCTCGGTATGCCGGTGGGCGTGCTGCGGTCCTCGCTGCGGCGTTCTCTTGCCGAAATCGATGTGTGTCTGAGCCTATGAACGAATCCAACGACAGGGACGGACTGGCCGCCGAGTATGTGCTCGGCACGCTCGATGCTGGCGAACGCGCACAAGCACTCGCGCTGCTCACGGCCGACCACGCGGTGGCCGCCAAGGTGCGCATCTGGGAGCGCCGGCTGAGCGAATTGCATCTGATGGTCGAGCCGATCGAGCCCGACGGCGAAATCTGGGATCGCATCAGGCATAAGATTCCGCATCGCTCCGCGTCTGTGCCGGTGCCGGCTCCGGTGGTCGACGCTGAGCCTGTGGTCGCGGTTGCGCCTGCGCCCGAGGTCGTGGCCGAGCCGGCGCCTGCGGAAGCCGCAATCCCGGCGCCAAACCCGACGCCAGAGCCGGTGGCGTTTCCGCCGCCCCCGCCGTTGGTGTTTCCGCCGTTTGCGCCGGCCGCGATCGCGGATCAGCCGGCGCCGAAGGTCGCGCGCCAGACTTCGTCGAGTCGCTGGAGGAGGCGGTCTTGCGGGCGGCCGACGCGCTCCAGCAACGCGCCGTCGCCGAACCGGTGGTAGAGCGCGCCGAAACGCCTCCCGCCAGTTCCGAGCCCGCAGAAGCGGACGGGAAGACCGCGGAAGTGGCGGGAAGCGCGCCGGAACAAGCCGAGGAAGGCCCGGAGAAGAGCCCGAAGACGGCGGAAACTCCGGCGCCAAGCGTCACCGCCGAGAAGGCGCCAAGCGTCACCGCCGAGAAAGAGCCGACGCCGAGCGTGTCCAGTGAAAAGCGGGAGCCGAAGCCGCCCGGGCCGCTTTCGGCTTTTCCGGCCGCATTTACCGCGCCTACGCCGCCTTCCCCGCCCGTTGCGTCGCCGGTTTTGCCTCCTGCGCCGCTCGTTCCGTCGCCGCCCGCGACCGTGCCGGTACCGCCGCCGGTCGCCGCGCCGAGTCCGACCCTCGCCGTCCGGGCGAGCGAGCGCCGTCGTCCGCCGCCGGCTCCCGTCACCAGGAGCCACTGGCTGGCCCGCACCATCGCCCCGCTCGCGACGCTGATTCTATTGGCAGCGGCGGTACTTGTGGCGGCCTGGCGGTTCGCGCCGGAGCGCGTGCCGCAGCCTTTGCGGCCGATCGAACTGCTGCGCGCGATCGGCATCGCGACCCCGACCACGGTCGTCGGTCCGCCCCGCCGGCCCGCCCCGCCGGAATCTCAGTACGACGAATAGGGCTCCCTAAGCCTCGGTCTCAAAAGAAAAAGCGCCCCGCGAGGGGCGCTTGAAGTTTGGGGGTTGAGATCGAAAACTCAGCGAACGAAGGTCTGGTCGCGGGTCGCGGCCGTCATCGGCGTGCCGGCCTTCATGACCGGCGAGGTCGCCTCGAGGCGCCCAATTTCCGTGTCGGTGATCCGTGACGCGACGCCGATGCCGGCCACGAGGGTGGCGCAAACCAGCGCAAGCACCACGATTTTCAGGTGCGTCGTGCGATCGGCGGTGAAAAGCGAGGAATTGTTCATCACACCCTCCCCGGGGTTACGGTCGTTAGTCGCGGTAGCCGGCAAAAGGTTCATGCCGGTGATGCGAAGGAAACGTAGGGAGGGCACGCCGGTTCCCAAGCGATCTCACAAAAGGTTGAATTCGCTGTGATTCCAATCGATTGGTCGGAGGCGGTCTGCCGCGGGACCTGGTCCGCGGGGCAAAACCCCGCGAAATTCGAAGACGAAACTCCCAAGACTTGGCGGCTTATCGCTTAGCGGATGGGCATCGCCGGGCGTACAATGATTGAGATTAGAATGAGGGGATGGGCGTGAATTGGACCACTGGCCGTGGCGGGCGTGCCGGACTGATCGCCGGGGTTCTGGCGCTTGGAAGCCCTGCGGCGGCGCAGGCCGATGGCCTGCAGGCGGGCCTGTGGAGCGTGCGGCAGTCTCCGGTCATCAATGACATGACCGGTCCGGTTCAGCAGAACTTGCGCTGCCTGACCGCGGAGGCGGTCGCCGATCTCGACAAGACATTCAGTCCGGTCAGCCGGACCACCAATTCGGCCTGTGAGCAGCGTCGAGCACGAGTCGACCCCGCAGAAGCTGAAGTGGCGCCTGCAGTGCACCGGGCAGCTCAACATGGATGTGGCGGGGGAGTTCGTGTTCGAAAACCCGCAACGTTATACGGCCACGGTCACCACCGAGGCGTCGATGGCCGGCCAGCTTATGCAGAAGTCGCGCGTCACGATCGAGGCGCAATGGATCGGAGAGTGCCGGTAACGTTCGCCGGTTTGCCCGGCGTCACGTTCCAAGTGTTGCGTCCACGTAAATCGAGACGGTCCGGTGCGGCGTCATAACCGCGCGCCTTACCGGTTTGCCAACAGCATGGAACGCACGAGAGAAAAGGGCGCCGCCATGTCAGACGATGAAAGTGTATCGGAAACGATCCGCACCACCTGCGCGGTCGCGGGCGGTGGTCCGGCCGGCATGATGTGTGGCCTCCTGCTGGCGCGCGCCGGCGTTGACGTCGTCGTGATGGAGAAGCACAAGGATTTTCTCCGTGAT
This sequence comes from uncultured Alphaproteobacteria bacterium, assembly GCA_963807865.1. Lineage (GTDB taxonomy): Bacteria > Pseudomonadota > Alphaproteobacteria > Rhizobiales > Xanthobacteraceae > VAZQ01. The sequence goes on from CAWEDK010000023.1 coordinate 192,904, forward strand.
TTTCGCGGCGACACAATTCATCCGTCGACACTCGACGTGATCGGCGAACTCGGCTGGCTGGAGGAGTTTCTCAAGCTGCCGCATCAGGAGGCCCGGTACCTGACCGGCGTGATCGGCGGCGAGAGGATGCGGATCGCCGATTTCACGCATCTGCCAACCCGCTGCCGCTTTATCGCGCTGATGCCGCAATGGGACTTTCTCAATTTCCTGGCGCGGCAAGGCGCGCAATACCCCGGCTTTCATGTGCGAATGCAGACCGAGGCCACCGGCCTGATCGAAGAGGACGGCCGTGTCGTCGGCGTGCGGGCTCGCGACCCCCACGGGAGACGTCGCCATCAAGGCCGACCTCGTGATCGGTGCGGACGGTCGGCATTCGGTGGTGCGCGAACGAGCCGGGCTCAAGGTCGACGAAATTGGCGCGCCGATCGACGTGCTGTGGATGCGGCTGACGCGCCGGCCCGTCGGACGGTGCAGAGCCGCTCGGCCGGATCGATGCCGGAAAGATGTTCGTGATGATCGACCGCGGCGAATACTGGCAATGCGCGTACGTCATTCCGAAGGACGGTCATGAAAAGGTGAGGGCGCAGGGCCTCGAAGCATTCCGCGCCTCCATCGTCGAGATCGCGCCGATGCTGCAGCGACCGCGTCGGCGAGCTGGCGAGCTGGGATGACATCAAGCTCCTGACCGTCAAGGTCGACCGTCTGCAGCAATGGTATCGGCCCGGCCTGCTCTGCATCGGCGATGCAGCCCACGCGATGTCGCCGGTCGGCGGCATCGGCATCAACCTCGCGATCCAGGATGCGGTCGCGGCCGCCAATATGCTGGCCGCGCCGCTTGCGGGCCGGCTCGCTGACGGCTCGACGATCTCGCGGCGGTCCAGCGCCGGCGCACGTTCCCGACCCGCGCCACGCAATGGCTGCAGGTGCAGGTGCAGAACCGCATCATCAGCCGGGTGCTGGCGGCCCGTCAGGCGCTGTCGCCGCCATGGCCGGTGCGGATGATCGATCGCTGGCCGTTCCTGCAGCGATGGCCCGCCCGAATTGTGGGCGTGGGCTTCCGGCCGGAGCACATACGCGGTTAGGCGGCGATCCGACCGAACGAAGCCCGCCGCATGACGGACACAGGCAATCGTCTCCGGCATTATATCGGGTGACATCTTCGTTATCCCGTCGCGTCCAACGAGGAGCCGGATATAGTGGGTGGAGCCAGAGTGTGCCGCCCTGCGATCGGAGCCGACATGCGCAACGCTCCTCACCGAACCTCGATCCGGTTCATTCTGCCGTTGGCCGCCGCCCTTGCGCTGACGACGGCAACCACTGGCAGGGCGCAGGCCCCGGCCCTCGAAGAGCTGATTTCTGCGGTCGTCCACATCAAGACCTTCATCAACCCGGATGGTCGCACGCTGCAGAATCTCGGCCGCGAGCGCGAGGGGTCGGGCATCGTGATCGACGGCAATGGCCTCGTGCTGACCATCGGCTACCTGATGGTCGAGGCGCATGCCGCACAGGTCACGACGAACGACGGCCGTACCGTGCCGGCCAACGTGATCGGATACGACCACGAGACCGGGTTCGGATTGCTGCAGGCGATCGCTCCGCTCAAGGTGAAGCCGCTGGCGATCGGCAAGTCGGCGGACGTGAAGGAGCGTGATGCCGTCGTGGTGGCGAGCTTCGGCGGCCCCGACCGTGCCGGACGTGCGCTGGTGATGGCCAAGCGCGAATTCGCCGGGCAACTGGGAATACATGCTCGACGAGGCCATCTTCACGTCGCCGCCGCATCCGCAATGGAGCGGCGCGGCTCTTGATCAGCCGCGAAGGCAAGCTGGTCGGCGTCGGCTCGCTCATTGTCGGTGACGCCACCGGCAAGCGGGACAACGTACCGGGCAACATGTTCGTGCCGATCGACCGGCTGCCGCCGATCCTCGGCGACCTGATCGCCGACGGCCGCGCCTCGGGGCCCCCGCGGCCGTGGCTTGGCATCAGCACCGAGGAAGCGCATGGGCGTCTGTTCGTGAGCCGGGTGACGCCCGACAGCCCGGCAGAAAAGGCCGGCATTCAGCGCGGCGATATCATTCTCGGCGTCGACGGCGCGGCGCCGGCGTCGCTCGCCGATTTCTATCGCAAGGTCTGGGCCGTCGGCGCCGCTGGAACGACGATCCCGCTCGACGTGCTGAACAACAACGAGAAACGCCGCATCGACGTGAAGTCCATGAACCGGCTCGATCACCTCAAACTCAAATCGACGTTTTGAGGGCCTCATCCTGAGGAGCGCCGAAGGCGCGTCTCGAAGGATGGCGGCGGGTATGGACTTGCGGCCATGCTTCGAGACCGACCACGCAGGTCGGCTGTAGCCGACCTGCGCATTTAAGATTGCCGATGTCGGGTGAACACGACATCGGGGGCGCCCCTCAGCACGAGGAACGTGAATTGCGCTCGCAAAACAAAATGGAATGACCATTCATGGCCTTTACGCTCTACAACGCGCCGCAATCGACCTGCAGCCAGCGGGTACGGTTTGTGCTCAACGCCAAGGAGCTTTCGTTCGAAGAGGTGAAGCTCGACCTTCTGGCCGGCGATCAGCTCAAGCCGGACTATCTCAAGCTCAATCCCAATGGGGTCGTACCGACGCTCGATCACGATGGCAGCGTCATCATCGATTCCTCGGTCATCATCGAGTACCTCGACGAGGTCTCGCCGGAGACGAGCTTCACGCCGCGTGCGCCGGTACCTCGCGCGCGGATGCGCGCACTGATGCGGTTCATCGACGAAATGCCGGCCGCGGCGGTTCGGGTGCCGACCTTCAACCTCGCGTTCCTGCCGCGCTTTGCCGCCATGAGCGAAGAGGAGTTTCTGGCGTTTGCCGAGTCGAAGCCGCTGCGGAAGGAATTCATGTTGGCGATGGGACGCAAGGGTTTTCCCGAGAAGGAGATGAATGCGTCGCTCGATCGCATGCGGCGCACTTACGAGCGCATGGACGAGGAGATTGCGGCGAGCGGCGGACCTTGGCTGCTCGGCAGTGAACCGACGCTTGCCGATGTCGCGCTGATGCCGGCGATTGTGCGCATGGCCGACCTTGGACTCGACACGATGTGGCAGGACATGCCGCGCGTCGCTCGCTGGTACGACGAGATCCGCGGCCACCGGGCGTTCAAGCCGACCTACTACTTCGGCTCGCTGTTGACCGAGCGGTTCCCGCATCTGCGGGAGAAGGCTCCTGCTCAGGCGCAATGATCCGCCGAGGAGGATCGGGCGCGACGTATTTCATCGCGCCCGATATACTTAGTCGCGGACGGAGGTCCCCAGCGCGCCATACATCATGGCCCGCAGTTCGGCGTGGTAGAACGCACGCTGCGAAGGAGCCTGGATGAGCAGGATCGCGACCAACCGCTCCTTGGGGTCGATGAAATAACGCGGTCCGGTGATCCCACCCCAGAAAACATCGCCGATGCTGCCGGCAAAGGACGGCGCGCCGTCGCCAATCCGCACCGGGTTAAACAGGTTCCACGAATAGCCGTCGCCTGGATGCCCCATGCCTCGTGCGGTGCCGGTGTGGTCGGCCATTGCCCAGCGCACCGTGAACGGCGAGAGCAAGCGCGCGCCGTCAAGGGTCCCGCCGTTCAGCAGCATCTGCAGCACCCGGTAGTAGTCGGAGGCCGTCGACGCCAATCCCGCGCCGCCGGAGAAGCGCTTCGGCGCCTTGGTGACATCGAGCCATTCGAACACCCAAAGATCGGGATCGTTGCCAGCGGCCGCGCGTAACGCGTCAGTGCGTCGCCCTGGACCTGGAAAGTCGTCTCCTGCATCTTCAGGGGGTCGAGCACGAGCTCCTTGAGCGCAACGTCGAGCGGCTTCTTGGTGACGCGCTCGATGATGTGCCCGAGAAGGTCGGTCGCTATCGAATATTCGAACGAGGTTCCCGGCTGGAACGCGAGGGGAAGCGTGGCGAGCTTTTGCAGCATCTCGTCCGCGTTCATGTTGTCGATCCGATCGATGCCCAGCTCGCGATAGCGGTCGCGCAGCGCATTCTTCGGGAAGAAGAAATAGGTAAAGCCGGCGCGATGTGTCATGAGGTCGTGAATGTTCGGCGGGCGCATGGGAGCAACAAGCTCGGTGGTGACGTTTCCGGCGCCGTCGCGTCGCTCGACCGCGACTTTGATGTCTTTCAATTCGGGCAGATAAGTCGAAATCGGCGCCATCATTTTGATCTTGTTGTCTTCGACCAGCCGCAGCGCCGCGACGGTGGTGATGATCTTGGTCGACGACGCGATCGGGTGGATCGAGTTGAGCGCCATCGGCACCTTCTTGTCCTTATCCGCCCAGCCCACCGGTTCGTGCAGCAGAATTTTCCCGTCCCGCGCCACGAGAATGACCGCGCCCGGAATCCGGCCCTGATCCACGTCGGCTTTCAGCCAATCGACGATTGCGCCGAGCCTTGCTGAATCGACGCCGGGGCGCAGCTGGGTGACAGTGGCGGGCTGCGCAAGCGCCGGAAATGGCTGCGCGAATGCCAGAGCCGCGGCGACAAGCAACGAGCGTTCGAAGTGACGCATTTGAGGTCCTCCCGTTGACGGTCGAGTTCGGCTTACGCGTGTCGCCCTCTTGTTCGAGAGCGAGTGCCAACCTTTCTTGTGATGCGCCGGATTGTAGATTGCGTACCGGGCCGCCGTGATCCGACTTTGGTCTAGGCAACGGCGGCGCCCACATCCTGCCCACTGCCAGCCGCTGCGTTGGCACCGCGGACTCACGGCGCGAGGATTTCGTCCGGTTATGAGCAATTTACGCGGAGCGAAGTTATCCGGTCGCCCACTAATTCGGCTTCCCCCGATTTTGGGAAGTTGCTATCACGCCGCCACTCGGGGCGATTTCAGGAGATATCCGTGAAGACATTCATGCTTGCCGTGATGCTGACGGCTGTGCTGGCCGTGCCTGTCCTGGCGGAGACGTTCAAGATTCCCGCGAGCGATCCGATCGTGACGATCGAGGTGCCTGAGGACTGGACGGCGACCCAGATCGACAAAGGCATCGAACTGAGTTCGGACGATGATGAAGTCTACCTCGCCATCGAGGGAACGCCGATGAAGGGCCTGGTGGAACTGACCACCGACGCGGTCAAGTTCCTCAATCGCGCCGGCGTCACCGTCGACAAATCGACCGAGAAGTCGAGCGAGGGGACCGTCAACGGCTTCAAGATGAACGACATTGGCTGGGCCGGCCAAGACAAGGACGGTGACGTTCTGATCCATCTCATGATCCTGACCATCACGCCGACCAAGGGCGTGCTTTTCACCTACTGGGCGAGCCCGGAAGGTGACAAGGAACATGACCCGGCGATCCGGAAGATCATCCGCAGCATCAAGAAAGTTGGCAATTGAAGCAGGACCGTCCCCGGGCACACCGGGGACGCAACGGTCTTGCGATCGATGCAATCAGTTCGTGCGCGCGCGGCGCTTCGAGCCGCCGTCAAACACCGCCCGGCAGCCCGCGCTGAGGTTGCGCCGGTTGCGTGACATGCAAGCGGTGATGCGGTCGACGTCCGGAACGTGTGCGCTGCAGAGCCGCATGGCGTCGCCTTCGCAGGCCGCGCGCTGCTGCGGGGTTCCTTGCGCGGCGGCGGGGGCCGGCGCGAGAATCGCCATCAGCAAAAAGCCGGCGGGCACGGCGAAGCAAAGCGTGAGCCGCCGAGACGAGCGGCGGTTGCGGACGTCCATGGTTGATTTTCCTTTGGCGCGAGTTGTCGCGGAAGCACGGAGCGGCGCGCTGCCTGCATGTGGATGGTGGCTTTTTTCCGCCCGAACATCAGTAACGGTTAGCAATCGGTAACTCCTCGGCCGGGAACAGCGTAATGACCCGGCAGCCCTTGTCGGTGACGACGACCTCCTCCTCGATGCGTGCGGCCGAGAAGCCGTCGGTGGCCGGACAGTAGGTCTCGATCGCGAATACCATGCCCTCCTTGATCTCGGTCGGGTGCTCCATCGAGACCACGCGCGAGATGATCGGCCGTTCGTGCAACGCGAGACCGAGGCCGTGGGCGAACTGCAGGCCGAACGCCGACATCTCGTCCGGGAAGCCGAACTCGCCGGCCTTCGGGAACGCGCTGCAGATATGGGCCGTCGAGGCCCCCGGCTTGATGCGCTCCATCGCGCTGTCGAGCCATTCGCGCGCCTTCTTGTAGGCATCGTGCTGCACCGGCGTGGCACGTCCGACGTTGAAGGTGCGGTAGTAGCAGGTGCGGTAGCCCATGAACGACTGCAGGATGTCGAAAAACGCCTGATCGCCGGGCCGCAGCATGCGGTCGGTGAAATTGTGCGGATGCGGGTTGCAGCGCTCGCCCGAGATGGCGTTGACCGCCTCCACGTCGTCGGAGCCGTGCGTGTAAAGGAACTGGTTGACGTTGGCGACGATGTCGTTCTCGCGCACACCCGGCTTAAGCTGCTCGTGGATCAGGTGATAGGCGCCGTCGACCATGGCGGCGGCGCGGTTGAGCAGCGCAATCTCGTCGGCCGACTTGATCTCGCGCGCCTCCAGCATGATCTGCTGGCCGTCGACGATCTTGAGCCCGGCCTTCTGCAGTTCGAACATCATCGGCGGCTCGACGATGTCGACCCCGATCGGCATGTCGGCGACGCCGGCCTCGCGCAGCAGCGAGGCGATCTCCTCGGCGTGCCGCTTCATCAGCCCGAACGCCGGATCGACGGTGCCGCGCAGGCCGATCAGTCCGGCCTTGCAGTTTTCCGGCTTAAGCCAGGGTGTGTAGAGCTTGTGGTGGACGGCGGCCGAGCCGAAGTCCCACAGGATCGGCTCGCCGTTGCGCGCCAGCAGCGCCCAGCGCGAGAGCTTGTCGCGTTCCCACTCGCCGATCTTGGTCGAGGTGATGTAACGGATGTTGTTGACGTCGAACACGAGCAATGCGCCGACGTCGGTGTTCTCCAGCGCCTGACGCACCCGCGACAAACGGTAGCGGTGCAGCCGGCGGTAATCGACCCGCTCCTCGAAATCCACCCCCATGATTCCCAGTGCCGGCAGCGCCCGGCCCCAGTTGAAGCGCGGGTTGATGTCCTCGGCGCGGATTTGCAGCGGATCGCGCGTGATGTCGTCCATGAGGGTCTCCTGCACTTTGACGCCCTTGTGGGCTGAATCCGTTCTTGATCGCGTTTTGGGCTGCTTGTTCTCTGAAGTCCAGTGGCGTGGCTCCGGGTCCATTTGCTGCGAAACGTCACTGACCTTTTGCTTGTAATATAGGATGATTACAATCTATCGTTGCCGAGGTGCCGGGCGAACCATTCCGCATTTCTTTCGGAAGGGGAGCCAGGATTGCCCCAGTCCGTTTTCCGCAAAGTGGCCCGGAGTTTCCTGCAGGGGGTTAGCATGTTCGAAAAGCTTCCCGCGTGGCTCGTGCGAATCGTCGTCTTCCTTGCGGATCGCTGGAGTTGGCTGGGCAATAAAATCAATGCGCTGATCATCAACCAGTCGGTCAACTCCGCGCGGCATAGGCCGCACCCCTGGAGCACGGTTCATGATTACGTGTCCTGGGCGTCGCTGACCGATCTACGCTACAGCGCGCGCCATCTGCCGGCCTTCCGTCTCGAGGGCCTGCCCAATTCAAAGGACCTCAAGGCGCTGTTCAAACGGCCGGCGGGCCAGGAACAGCGCTATTGCGAAAAGTCGACACTGCTGTTCCCGGCATTCGCACAGTATCTGACCGACAGCTTCATCCGCACACGGATGCCGAACGCGTCGGCGAATGAGCCCGAGAGCTTGCGTCGCCAAAACACGTCAAATCACCAGATCGACATGTGCCCGCTCTACGGCCGCACGGAGGCGCAGATCCTCGCCTTGCGCCGGAGGAGCGAGTCTCGCGGCGAACGCGGCCGGTTGAAATCGCAGATCATTGCGGGCGAAGAATACGGTGAGTTCCTGTTCCAGGCCGATGGAACGAAGAAGCCCGAATTCGTGGTGCTCGACGAGTCGTTGGGGATCGACAAGCTCAAGGACCTTCCTGCAATGCGCGCGCGCATCTTCGCATTCGGGGGCGATCGGGCGAACGCGTCGCCGCAGATCGCGATGATGAACACGCTGTTCCTGCGCGAACATAATCGTCTCGCCGGCGAACTCGAAAAGCGAAATCCACAGTGGGATGATGAGAGGGTTTTTCAAACCGCGCGCAATATCATCATCGTGATCTTCATCAAGCTCGTGGTCGAGGAGTACATCAATCATATTGCGCCGTCGCCATTTCGGTTGCGGGCCGACTCCAAGATTGCCATCACGGCGCCCTGGAACAAGCCGAACTGGATCACCACGGAATTCAGTCTGCTCTACCGCTGGCATTCGCTCATTCCCGATACGATCTCATGGAACGGAAAGCCGTATCGGGTCGGGCTGACGTTCATGAACAATCAGCTCCTTCTCGATGTCGGGCTTGCGCGTGCGTTCGCCGAGGTCAGCGCGCAAAAGGCGGGGAAGCTCGGAGCGCTCAACACGGCCGACGATCTGCTCGACATCGAGGTGCTGGCCATCGAACAGGGTCGTCTGTGCGATGTCGCGCCTTACGTCGACTATCGTGGTTACGTGAAACTACCGCCGGTGGAGAAATTCGAGGACATTTCGACCGATCAGCGGGTCGTTGACCTTCTCAGAAAGCTCTACAAAGGCGATGTGAAGAAGGTCGAGTTCTATGTCGGACTGTTCTGCGAGGATACCGTCGCGAATACGCCGTTGCCGTCGTTGATTCTCAAGATGGTGGCGATGGATGCATTCTCCCAGGCACTGACGAACCCGCTGCTGTCGGAGCACGTGTTCAACCCGGAGACGTTCTCCGAGTATGGCTGGGAGGCCATCCGCAGCACGGGCTGCCTGCGCGACATCCTTGCCCGAAACACGCCCGTTCCACTGGGCAACGAGCGGATCAGCATGACGCGCGCCGATTGGGCGTATCGCTGGTGACGATCACGCCACCTTCTTTCCCCAAATGCGGGCGGAGGCGATATCGGCGCCTTCGCGGATCGACTTGAGCTTGCGCCAGACGCCGGGCTCGATCACCCACTCACGGCCGGTGAAGGTGCCGAAGCCGCAGTCGGTCGAGGCGATGACGCGCTCGCGGTCGCCGACCGTCGCCACCGCCTCCTCGATCCGCCGCGCCACCACTTCGGGGTGCTCGACGAAGTTCGACGTGGTCTCGATCACGCCGGGGATGAGGATCATGTCCTTCGGGAACGGAGCCTTTTTCAGCGCCGGGTACTCGTGCGCGTGCCGCGGGTTGGAGAACTCGATCGACAGCGCACCGACCTTGGCCTCGTAGAGCGCCGGCAGGATCGTCGCGAGCGGAATGTCGTGGATGTGCGGCCCCTCCCAGTTTCCATAACAAACGTGGAGCCGCACCCGGTCGCGCGGAATGCCCTCGATACCCTTGTTGATCATGGCGACCAGCATCTCGGCGGTCTTGGCGAATTCGCTGTCGGACTGGTCGCGATAGAGCATGGTGCGATCCATGGCGAGATCGGGCGCGTCGATCTGCAAGATCAATCCGGCCTGGTGGATCGCCTGATATTCCTTCTTCATCTCGCGCGCGATCGCCTCGAGATAGGCTTCCTGCGTCGGGTAAAAGGCGTTGAGCATGGTGCTGGCGATGATGCCAGGCGAGGGCGCGGTCATGAACTGTTCGGTGAACGTGCCCGCAGCGATCCGCTTGAACCTTGTGATCTCGCTTTCGATCGCGGCCGTATCCTTGTAGTGGATGTCGCCCTGGGCCTCCGGAGCGGCGTGCTGACCTTTGGTCTGGTGGGGAAACCGGCGCATCAGATATTGTACGAGCTCCGGGAATTCCTCGTATTCACGCGAGCGCCGCCGCTTCGAACTCGCCCGCAAATCCGGTCATGCGTTGCGGCACGTAAGTCTGGAAGCCGACCCGTTGCTGTTCGCCGTCGTTGCCGATGTCGATCCCGGCCGTCCGCTGTTTGGCGACGACATCGCGCACGGCCTTGTCCATTTCGGCATCGAGCTTGGCCGCGTCGTAGGGGTCGCCCGCCTCCTGGCGCACCAGCAACTCCGACAGCTTCTCGTTGCGCGGCAGGCTGCCGACATGGGTGGTCAGGATGCGGTCGCGGCTGAAGATCATTCCCGGCACTCCTTGCGTTACGGCGCGGCAACTTGGCACGGACCGCGGAGCGGCAGAAGAGGTTCACGGGCGTCAAGTTCTCGCGGGGCGGCCAGAGCATTGCGATGCCCGCGTCCGGTCTGCATAATCGTCAAAACGATAAAATCTGTGCGGGCGACCGCCCCCGGGAAGGCCTAAAGGACCACGCGATGGGAATCGCCGAACGAACGTCTTCAACTGCGTCGACCATCGACGCACGGGCGGCCATCGACGCGATTCCGCGCGTCTACAACTTCGCGGCCGATGTTCTCGAGCGCAATCTCAAGGCTGGCCGCGTCGGCAAGACGGCCTATATCGATCCGCGCGGGACCTGGACTTACGGCAAGCTCGCCGAGCGGGTCGACCGCTTCGGTGCGGTGTTGCGATCGCTCGGAGTTCAGGCGGGAGGAGCGCATTCTGCTGGCGCTGCTTGATACCATCGATTGGCCGACCGCTTTCCTGGGCGCGGTCAAGACCGGCGTCGTCCCCATTCCGGTCAACACGCTGATGACCGAAGACGACTACCGCTTCATGCTGGCGGACAGCCGGGCAAGCGTGCTGGTCGTATCGGAAGAGCTGTTTGCGAAGTTCGCCAACCTGATCGATGCGAGCCCCGACCTCGCGCATGTGATCGTCTCGGGCGAGAACCCGCACGGCCATCGCCGCTTCGAGGAGCTGATCGCCGGCGCGCCGGCGGAGTCCTACACCGCGCCGACCAGCTGCGACGACATGTGCTTCTGGCTCTATACGTCCGGCTCGACCGGCCGGCCCAAGGGCGCAGTGCACACCCACGCCAATCTGCCGCTGACGGCCGACCTTTACGCGGACGGTGTGCTGGGCCTTAAAGAGACCGACGTCTGTTACTCGGTGGCCAAGTTGTTCTTCGCTTACGGACTAGGGAACGCCATGTCCTTTCCGCTCATGGCGGGGGCCACCACGGTCCTGTCGCCGGAGCGGCCGACCCCGGATGGCGTCGCCAGGATTCTGCGCGAGCATCCGGTGACGGTGTTCTATGCGGTGCCGACGTTCTATGCCGCGTTTCTCGCGAACCCCGGTGCACCTCGGCGTTCCGACCTCAAGCTGAGGCTGTGCATTTCCGCCGGTGAGGCGCTGCCGCCGGAGGTTGGGCAGCGTTGGAAAGATCGCTACGGCGTCGATCTTCTCGACGGCATCGGCTCGACGGAAATGCTGCACATCTTCATTTCGAATTATCCGGGCGACGTGAAATACGGCACGACCGGCAAACCGGTGCCCGGTTACGAAATCCGTATTGTCGATGACGACGGCAACGTCATCACCGACCGTGGCGAGATGGGCGAAATGCAAGTTCGCGGTCCGACGTGCGCGGTCATGTACTGGAACAACCGGGAGAAGTCGCGCGACACGTTTCACGGCGAATGGACGCGCTCCGGTGACAAGTACATCCAGGACGAGGATGGCTACTATGTCTCCTGCGGCCGGCGGGATGACATGCTCAAGGTCGGCGGCATCTACGTCTCGCCGTTCGAGGTCGAGGGCGCACTTTCAAGCCATCCCGACGTTCTGGAGGCCGCGGTCATCGCCTGGCCCGATGAGGAGGCGTTGATCAAGCCCAAAGCGTTCGTGGTGCTCAAGACGGCGGAGAAGGCATGCGATGCCCTGGCGCGCGAACTGCAGGAGCACGTCAAAGCGAAGCTCGCGCCCTACAAATATCCGCGCTGGATCGAATTCCGCAGCAGCTTGCCCAAGACCGCGACCGGAAAAATCCAGCGTTTCATGCTGAGGGCGGAACGGAGCCCGGAGTAGTCGTCGCCTTCTCTCTTCGCGGCGCCGCGGGCACGTTCGCGGTCTATCTTGACTGCGACCTTCGACTCGCCCCCACTCCTGACGGCGAGATACTCGCGCGACTTGCAAGCTGCACGTGGGCAAAGACGTGATGCGAAAAGCAACATTGGGGCGGACCGGACTGGAAATCTCCGAGCTCGTGCTGGGCGGCGGCGTGACCGGCGGAATCCTGATCAATGCCGACGAGGCGACCCGCTTTTCGGCTCTGCGCCGGGCCGTGATGGGCGGAATCAATTGGATCGATACCGCGCCGATCTACGGCGATGGGGCGTCCGAAGAGACGATCGGTCGCCATATCGAGTCACTGATGCCGCGGCCGCAGATCTCCACCAAGGTTCGGCTCGAAGCCGAGGACATGGACAATATCCCGAGCGCAATCCTGCGCGGCCTGGAAGCAAGCCTCACACGGCTGAAGGTATCCCGCGTCGAGCTGTTCCAGCTTCACAATCATATCGGCACGACGCTCGGCGGCCGCGCACCGGTGACGGTGGAGCAGGTGCTCGGCCGCGGTGGCATTGCGGATACCTTCGATCGGCTCAAGTCGCATGGGCTCATCCTGGCTGCCGGGATGACGGTGGCGGGCGACACCCAGGCTTGTCTGGACGTGATCAACAGCGGGCGTTTCGATACCGCGCAGGTCTACTACAACGCCATCAATCCCAGTGCCGCCTGGACGCGCGTTCCGCGCGCGTGGCGAGGGCAGGACTTCTGCGGTGTTGTCGCTGCGTGTTTTCGCCAGAACATGGGAGTGCTCAATATCCGGGTGTGGGCCGGCGGCGCGTTGGCAAGTCCTATCCGCCCCGACAGCCTCTTCATGATGACGAGCGGGACTGATCTCGACAACGAGATGCGCTGCGCGGCCGCGGTTCATCGGGTTCTCGGCGACAGCTATGGCACTCCGGCGCAGACTGCGCTCCGTTTTGTCCTCGGCAATCGCGACATCACGGCGCGGGTGGTGGGTATCTCTCACATTCCTCAGCTCGAGCAGGCGATCGAGGCCATTGCGCAGGGACCGCTTCCGTCCGCCGCCATCGCCAAGCTGGACGACTTGTGGGCCAACGAATTCCGGCTCGATTGACTCGAGCGTTGTCATGAACTATAGTGCATGAATTATATTTCCTGCACTGGGATGAATGTTCGTGGCAGACGTCAGGGCCAGGGCCAAGGCCAATACCAAGGCACGCGAGCGCGCCGCGCTCGATCTTTCCGCTCAGGAGGCTGACGGCTTTGCATCCGAGGTCGGCCGCTTGGTACGGCTTTGCCGCGCCAAGCGCGGCATGACGCGCCGCCAACTGGCGGAGGGTGCCGGCGCTTCCGAGCGTTACCTCGCGCAGATCGAAGGCGGGCAGGGCAATCCGTCCATCGTGATGCTCAAGTCGATCGCCGAGGCGCTCGAAGTTCCGGTCGTCGAACTCTTGCCGCGCACTAACGGCCGCGCCGCCGCGGTAACTCACATCCTCGACCTGCTGGGGCGGATGCCGCAGTCCGAACTCGCCGCGGTCGCCGAACTGATCGAAGCGCGCACCCTGGGACAGACCGTGACTGACCGGGCCCGGCGGATCGCGCTGGTTGGCCTTCGCGGCGCAGGCAAATCAACCCTTGGGCAACGGCTGGCGGCTGAACTCGGCTGCCCATTCATCGAACTCGATCGCCTGGTCGAGCGGGAGTACGGTGCGCGAATTCCCGACCTGATCGAGATTGCCGGCGTGGCCACCTTCCGCCGCTACGAGCGAGCCTGCCTGGAGCGGGTGATCGCCGGCAACGAGGCCGCGGTGATCGCAGCCGCGGGCGGCATCGTGGCGAATGCCGAGACCTACGGGCTGCTGCTGCGTCATACCCATACGGTGTGGCTCAAGGCGCGCCCCGACGAGCACATGAGCCGGGTGATGGAGCAGGGCGACTTCCGGCCGATGGCGCAGAACCGCGAGGCGATGGCTGATCTGGTCGCGATCCTGGATGCGCGCAGCCCCGACTATGCACGCGCCGGTGCCGAACTCGACACATCGGGCGACAGCGCCGAGCAGAGCTTCGCGAAACTCACGCGGATCGTCGCACGTTATCTGAACGATGGCAGCTGGCACGCTGGTCCTGAAGCGCCCGCGCGTGGCGCGGGCAACCAAGGATGAGCCGCCGCAACATCACGACCGTCGCGGTTTTCGGCGCATTGCCGCCGCGACGTTGGGCATGACGGATCAAGACAAGGAAGCTGCGGTTTCGATGGCGACGCTTGCCGACCAGGGCTTTGTCGAGTTGGAGAACATTCGGCTCGAGTACCGCATGATCGGCCCGCGTCCGGACGCGGCGCCGACGCTCGTCCTGTTGCATGAAGGGCTGGGTCATGCCGGCATCTGGGGCCGCTTCGCGGACGATCTCGCGGCCGCCACCGGCGCTGGCGTGTTCGCCTATTCGCGCGCCGGCTATGGCAACTCCTCACCGTCGGCGCTGCCGCGGACCGCCGCATTCATGCACGAGGAAGCGCGCGACGTGCTGCCTCGCGTGCTCGACGCCATCGGCTTCCGGCGCGGGCTACTGGTCGGCCATAGCGACGGTGCGTCGATTGCCGCGATCTATGCCGGCACGATCCAGGATCACCGGGTTCGCGGCCTGGCGCTGATGGCGCCTCACTTCTTCACCGAGGACATGGGCGTCGCGGAGATCGCCCGCGCCAAGGTGGCATTCGAGCAGGGCACACTGCGCGAGCGCCTGGCTCGGTCGCATGCCGACGTCGACAATGCGTTCTACAACTGGTGCGGCCCGTGGCTGCTGCCCGGCTTCCGCAATTGGGACATCACCGACGCGCTGGCCTACATCCGCGTGCCCATCCTGATCGTGCAGGGCGAGAAGGACCAGTACGGCACTGCGCGGCAGATCGAGGTGGCGCGGGAGGAATGCTACTGCCCGGTCGAGGTCGCGCTCCTTCCGGAGATCCGGCACGCGCCGTACCGTGAGGCGCCCGAGGCGACACTCAAAGCGATCGCCGACTTCGCCAATCGCCTGCTGCGCGACCACCACGAGGGCGATATGGCGGTCAAGAGCAGTGACACCGTCATGCCCGGGCTTGACCCGGGCATCCATCATGCTCGCGAAGAGAGTCCTTGCGAAGGCGATGGATTGCCGGGTCGAGCCCGGCAATGACCAACGGGAGAGACGAATGGCCGACGCAGAGCGCAAATTGAGCAACGGCAAGAGCCGGATCGATTTCCAGACTGATCCGTCGCGCTATCGCCACTGGAAGCTCACGATCGATGGTGACGTCGCGACGCTGCTTATGGACGTCGATGAGAAAGGCGCGCTGTTCGAGGGCTACGAGCTCAAGCTCAATTCCTACGATCTCGGAGTCGATATCGAACTGGCGGACGCGATCGAGCGGTTGCGCTTCGAGCATCCCGAAGTGCGGGTCATCCTGCTGCGCTCGGGCAAGCCGCGGGTGTTCTGCGCCGGCGCCAACATCCGCATGCTGGCGGGCGCGACCCACGCCCATAAGGTCAATTTCTGCAAATTCACCAACGAGACGCGTAACGGCATCGAGGACGCGAGCGCGTGCTCCGGGCTTGCGACCGTCTGCGTGATCAACGGCACGGCCGCGGGCGGCGGCTACGAACTCGCACTTGCAGCCGATCACATCATGCTGGTCGACGACGGCTCGTCCACGGTGTCGCTGCCCGAACTGCCGCTGCTCGCCGTGTTGCCCGGCACCGGTGGGCTTACGCGCGTCACCGACAAGCGCAAGGTGCGGCGCGACCACGCCGACGTGTTCTGCACCACCGAGGAAGGCATCAAGGGCAGGCGCGCGGTGGACTGGCGGCTCGTTGACGAGGTGGTGCCGGGCTCGAAGTTCGAGGAAACGGTGACGACGCGAGCCCGGGAGTTCGCGGCGAAATCGACGCGGCCGCAGGGCGCCAGGGGCATTGCGCTCAACCCGCTCAAGCGCAACCGCTCGGCCGACGGGGTCGAGTACGAGTTCGTATCGGTGGAGTTCGCGCGGGCGCAGCGCCTTGCCACCATCACGGTGCGCGGGCCGCAGACTCCGCCGCCGGCGTCCGCCGACGCCATGGTGGCGCAGGGCGCGGATTTCTGGCCGCTGAAGCTCGCGCGCGAACTCGACGATGCCATTTTGGATATCCGGATCAACGAACTCGAAACGGCGGCGCTGGTGTTCAAGTCTTCCGGCGATCCGGCGCAGGTGCTCGCCTACGATGCGTTTCTCGATGCCAACCAGGATCACTGGCTGGCGCGCGAGATCAGGGCACTGTGGAAACGCACGCTCAAGCGGGTCGATCTGACCTCGCGCTCGCTGGTCGCGCTGGTCGAGCCCGGCTCCTGCTTCGCCGGCACGCTGGCCGAACTCGTCTTCGCCGCCGATCGTTCCTACATGCTGATCGGGCAGCTTCCCGGCGACAACAAACCGCCGGCCACCCTGTCGCTCGCCGAGGTGAATTTCGGCGCCTATCCGATGTCGAATGGCCTGTCGCGGCTCGCGAGCCGTTTTCTCGCCGATCCGGCCGACGTCGATCGAGCGAAGGCCGAGATCGGAAAAGCACTGGATGCGCAGGCGGCCGAACGGGCAGGGCTCGTGACCTTCGCGCTCGACGATATCGACTGGGAAGACGAGATTCGCGTGTTCCTCGAAGAGCGGGCGAGCTTCTCGCCTGACGGCCTGACCGGACTGGAAGCGAACCTGCGGTTCGGCGGCCCGGAGACGATGGAAACGAAAATCTTCGCGCGGCTCACCGCCTGGCAGAACTGGATCTTCCAGCGCGGCAACGCGGTCGGCGAAGAAGGCGCGCTCAAGCGCTACGGCACCGGACAGAAGCCGGCATTCGATATGAGGCGCGTGTGATGTGCTTGTTCGCTGCCGACAGCCACTGCGCGTCATCATCCGCGAAAGCGGATGATCCAGAGCCGCGCTCCTGACGGGAGGCCCGCTTTCGCGGGCATGACACCTGAAAAGCATGATGGCGAAGCAAGAATAGAATTAGGAGAGTGCCATGGACATCCAGAACGTCGATTATTCGACCAAGATTCCCAACAACGTCGGACTGGCCGAGGATCGCACCGTTTTGCGTGCGCTCGAAGGCTGGCATCCGGGATACATCGACTGGTGGATGGAGATGGGTCCTGAGGGGTTCCAGGATTCGCTGGTCTACCTGCGCACCGCGATCTCGGTCGATCCGAAGGGGTGGGCCAAGTTCGACTACGTGCGGATGCCCGAATACCGCTGGGGCATTCTGCTTGCTCCGCAGGAAGAGGGACGCAAGGTGCCGTTCGGCCGGCATCTGGGCGAGCCGGCCTGGCAGGAGGTGCCGGGAGAATACCGGGCCATGCTGCGGCGGCTGATCGTGATCCAGGGCGACACCGAGCCGGCCTCGGTCGAGCAGCAGCGCCATCTCGGCAAGACTGCGCCGTCGCTCTATGACTTGCGCAACGTCTTCCAGGTCAACGTCGAGGAGGGCCGCCATCTCTGGGCGATGGTCTACCTGCTGCAGAAATACTTCGGCCGCGACGGCCGCGAAGAAGCGCAGGAACTGCTGCAGCGCCGCTCCGGCTCGGCCGATAAGCCGCGCATGCTCGGCGCCTTCAACGAGGCGACGCCGGACTGGCTGTCCTTCCACATGTTTACGTTCTTCACCGACCGCGACGGCAAGATGCAGCTCGAAAGCCTCGCGCAGTCGGGCTTCGATCCGCTGTCGCGCACTTGCCGCTTCATGCTGACCGAAGAGGCGCACCACATGTTCGTCGGCGAAACCGGCATCGGCCGCACTCTGCAGCGCACCTGCGAGGCGATGAAAGAAGCCGGGGTCGAGGACCCGAACGATATCGACCGGGTTCGCGCGCTCGGCGTGATCGATCTTCCGACCATGCAGAAGAAGCTCAACCTGCACTATACCCTGTCGCTCGATCTGTTCGGCTCGGAGGTCTCCACCAACGCCGCCAATGCCTTCAACACCGGGATCAAGGGCCGTTTCCAGGAGACCAAGATCGACGACGATCATCGCCTCGAAAATTCGACCTATCCGGTTCTGAAGTTCGTGGACGGCGAGATCAAGCGGGTCGACGAACCGGCGCTGACCGCCATCAACATGCGGTTGCGCGACGATTACACGGCCGACTGCCAGCGCGGGCTCGATCGCTGGAACAAGATCATCGAGCGCGTCGGCGTACCATTCAAGCTCGTGCTGCCGCACGTCGGCTTCCATCGGCAGATCGGCGAGTTCAGGGACGTCAAGGTTTCGCCGGCCGGCGTGATCGTCGACGACGGCACCTGGAATCGCGAGAAGGACAAGTGGTTGCCCACGACGGGCGACGGTGATTTCATCCAGAGCCTGATGAAGCCGGTTACCGAACCCGGTCAGTTCGCGGGCTGGATTGCGCCGCCGCGCGTCGGCATCGACAACAAACCAGGTGATTTCGAGTACGTGAAGATCGCGGCGTAGCGCAATTGCGGTTTTGTACGAACTGTCGTCCCCGCGGAAGCGGGGACCCACTTGTTTATTAATTGAGATGGATGCCCGCTTTCGCGGGCATGACAGTCATCCCGCGCCTATTCTGCGGCTTCGTCGCGCAGCATGCCGTCCCACCATGGGCAGACGCCGGGCATGCGGTGGTAGTTGCCTTCCAGCACATTGACCGGCTTACGCAGGCCGGTCGAGGCCGCCTTGATCCGAAGATTGCGAGCGTCGACACGGGTCTCGGGCGGCAGCCACATGCGATCGTGGCCCCACATGCTCGGACCCCAGGTGACCTCTTCCTCTTTCCAGTTGTCGACGTCGATGACGCGCCCGCCCCAGCCGTACTCGAACATGAAGTTCGACGGCGAGTTCGAGTAGAAGGAAGTGACCTCATCGTTGATGTGACGCCCGAGCGTCACCCCGATCAGCTTGTCCGGCTCGGTCAGCGCCAGGTCGTAGCACTGGCCCACATCGTCGAGGCTGAACAGCTCGACCATCAAATGATGCGTGGCGCTGCGCCCGGTTTCGATGAAGGCGATGGAGTGGTGGCGCGGATTGGCGTGGAAGAAATACGCGTTGAACGGCCGAAGCATGTAGTCCGAAAGCTTGAAGCCGAGCACGTCGCGATAGAACGGCACCGCGTCGTTGATGTTCTTCACGTGCAGCACGGCGTGCCCCATGCCGAGCGGTCCGGTGCGGAAACCGGAGATCGAGCGGCCCGGCTTGAACGGATCGCTGGCGGTTTCGGCGCCATGGAAAATCTCCAGCCGGTTACCCAGCGGGTCGTTGAACACGATCAGGTCGGTGACGCGGCGCTCCTGGGCGAGCGCGCGGGCGCCGCGCGCCACCTGAACGCCGGCCTTTTCGAGGCGCGCGCCCATGGCGTCGAGTGCGGCGGCATTCGGCACTTCCCAGCCGAAGAAGCCAACGCCTTCGCCGCCGTCCTCGCTGACCACGACGCGCTGCTTGCGGTCGTCCATCCGCAGCGCGAGGCTCTTGGCGCTCTTGTCGACGAGTTGCATCCCGAGGAAGCGGGTGCCGAAGTTCGACCAGTCCTCCAGCGACTTGGCGCGAACGCCAACGTATCCGAGACCTTCGATCGACATGGGTCGCCTCCGCTGCTGCGATTCAGGACCGCTTGAGCGAAAATATGATCGCTCCGGACGTTATTGGCAATTGCCGCTGGCCACACTATCTGCGCGAACCGCTCAATCCTGGGTCGGGATATTCGCATCCTTGATGATCTTGGCGAACTTGACGATGTCGGCGCGGAAGCGGGCGTCAAATTCCTCGGGGGGGCTGCCCACGCCCTCGTTGCCGCCGGTCTTCAGCCGGGCCACCACGTCCGGCAGCTTGAGCGCTTTGGCGGTTTCGCGCTGGATCGTCAGCACGATATCGCGGGGCGTTCCGGCGGGCACGAACAGCCCCTGCCAACTCGTCGATTCGAACCCGGGGACGGCCTCGGCGACGGTCGGGACGTTGGGCAGTGCAGGAGCGCGCTGGGCGCCGCCGATCGCCAGCGCCTTGATCATGCCGCTTTCCAGGTGCGGCAGCACCGTGGCCATCGGCACCACGGCGACCTGGATCTCGCCGGCGATCAGCGCGGCGTTCACCGGAGCGTCGCCGCGGTAGGGCACCGCCTGGAGGTTGATGCCGGCTGTGCTCTTGAGCATCTCCATCGTCAGGTGCAGCGGATTGCCGATGCCGGTCGAGCCGTAATTCAGTCCGCCCGGATTGGTCTTGGCGAGCGCGATCAGTTCGGCGATGGAGTTCGCCGGCAGTTTGGGGTTCGCGGCGATGACAAGCTGGGAGGCGACGACCTGCGTTACCGCGGCGAAGTCCTTGTACACGTCGAACGGCAGCGTGCGGTAGAGCGAGGGACTGATGGCGAGCCCGTTGGTGGTGAGCAGGATAGTGTAGCCGTCCGGCGCCGCCTTCGAGAGCGCGTCGGGCGCGAGATTGCCGCCCGCGCCGGCCCGGTTGTCGACCACGACCGGCTGGCCCAACTGTTCGGACAGCTTGCTGCCGATCAGCCGGGCCAAGGTGTCGACCGCGCCGCCGGCGGCGAACGGGACGATGATGCGGATCGGCTTGTTCGGATAGCCCTGCGCATTCGCCCCGCCTGTTGCCGCCGCGAGGACCATCGCTACGACTGCGGCCCACAGCGTTTTCATGAACTCCTCCCGCTACGCCAGGTCACGATGAGCTGAAGCTTCGTCCTGATGTGGCGTTACTCTGCGGCCACCCGGGCCGGGCTCGCATGCGCGGAGATCAGGTAGTCGATCGCCGCCTGCACGCCGCCCTTCTTATGCGGAATCCCGGCGAGCGCGAGCGCCATCTCGGTCGAGGCCAGCGCGCCGAGCAGCGTGCCGTCGTTGATGTCGCCGAGGTGGCCGATGCGGAAATATTTGCCCGAATAGGCGCCGAAGCTTGCACCATAGGAGATGTTGAACGCCTCGAGCGCAAGGCTGCGGAAGGCGTCGGCGTTGTGTCCCTCGGGCAGCATCACCGCCGTGATGGTCGGTGAGTAATATTTCGGATCGCGGCACATGATCTCGAACCCCCAGGCGCGCACCGCGCGGCGGGTGGCTTCGGCGAGGCGATCGTGGCGGGCGAAGACGTTGTCGAGCCCCTCCTCGTGCAGCATGTCGATGCCGGCGGCGAGACCGTGCAGCATCTGGGTTGCCGGAGTGTACGGGAAGAAGCCGATCTTGTTCAGGTTGAGCATGTCGTCCCATGCCCAGAACGACTTCAGCGATGTCGAGGTTTTGGCCGCCGCCAGCGCCTTGTCGCTGATGGCGTTGAACGACATGCCGGGCGGCATCATCAGGCCCTTCTGCGCACCACCGATCGTGACGTCGACGCCCCATTCGTCGTGGCGGTAATCGGTCGAGGCCAGCGACGAGATGGTGTCGACGAGCAGAAGTGCCGGATGGCCGGCGGCATCGATTGCCTTGCGGATGTCGGCGATCGGCGACAGGCAGCCGGTCGACGTCTCGTTGTGCAGGACGCAGACGGCCTTGATCTCGTGCGCCTTGTCCTTGCGCAGGTGTTCCTCGATCGCCGTAGGGTCGGCGCCAACTCGCCAGTCGGTCTTGATGAACTCGGGCTTGAGCCCGATCTTCTCCGCCATGATCTTCCACAGCGTGGCGAACTGGCCGGTTTCCACCATCAACACGCGGTCGCCTGGCGACAGCGTATTCACGAGCGCCGCCTCCCAGGCGCCGGTGCCGGTGGCGGTGTAGATGATGACCGGATTGCTGGTCTTGAAGATGGTCTTGATGCCTTCAAGGCAGCGTTTGGCCAGCTTGGCGAAGTCGGGACCGCGGTGATCGATGATCGGGGTGTCCATCGCGCGCAGAACGCGATCAGGCAGCGCAGTCGGACCCGGGATCTGGAGAAAGTGCCGCCCGACCGGGCGGGAGGAGTTCTTGGACATCGCTAATTCCTTGAGAGTGCGAACATTTTATCGATTTAGTTGCGGGCCGGCCGGGCCGGCGGCAACTGGCCGCCATGAAGGACGAATGGCGCAGTCAGTCAAGCCTTCCGGCCGTCAAGCCGCATCCGGCAGGGGATGCGGGGCCGGGTGCGTCGGCCCGGCCGCTAGCCCATTCCAGAGACAGTCAACGCGTGAGTCCGAGCTGTTCGATGACGCCGGTCCACCGCGTCACGTATTCGGCGACCGTCTGCGTGAATTCTTCGGGCGTGCCGGGTTTAGCGGTGTTGCCCATGCTGCGCATGCGATCCTTGACCTCGTCGGTGTTCACCACGTTGGCGATCTCGCGGTTGAGCCGCGCGACGAGCGCGGGCGGTGTCTTTGCCGGCGCTGCGAGACCGAGAATGGTGCCCACCGAGAAGCCCGGCGAGAGCTCGCCGAACGACGGCGTATCCGGCAGCAGCGGCTGGCGCCCGGCCGAGGTGACGGCGATCGCGCGCATGCGGCCGCTCTGCGCCAGCGGCGAGATGGTGAGCATCGAGTTGATCGACATGTCGACGCGTCCGGCCATCACGTCGTTGAGCGGCATGGCGCCGCCCGCATAGGGCACGTGCGTCCACTGCACGCCGAAGCGTCGCTTCGTCACCTCGCCGATCAGGTGCTGTGTCGAGCCGACGCCCGTGCTGCTGAACGTGACCTTGCCGGGATCGCGCCGCGACATTTCGAGGATGTCGTTGAACGACTTTGCTGGATGGTCGGCGCTGACCGCGATCGCGAAGCTCGCCTCGGTAAGCTGGCAGACGAACGCGAAGTCCTTCACGGCGTCGAACTTGATCGTCTTGGCATAAAGCCCCGGCAGGATAGTGTGACCACCGGTGACGAACAGCAGCGTGTTGCCGTCGGGCGCGGCGCGAGCGACATATTCGCCCGCGATCAGGCCGCCGGCGCCGGGCCGCGGCTCCATGACGAACGTGCGATTGATCGCCGGGCCGACGCGATCGCCGATCAGCCGGCCGATCGTGTCGCCCTGCCCACCGGAGGCCGTGGGCAAGATTACCTTGATCGGACCGGACGGCAAGTCCGACGCCTGCGCCCGTACGATGGCTGGGGCCATCGGCACGAATGCGGCGCCGAGACCGAGCATGGTCCGGCGGCTGTAACCGCGTGGTTGCGACGGCATATTCAATTCCTCCCGAGTTTTCCAACCGTCCGCCGGCGTTGCCCCGGCGTTGTCGCATCAATAAGGTCGTACCCGTCTTCGCATCTCGACAACATTCCCGAACGGTTTTCAACATGACAAAGCGCGCGTTCCGAGCCGACCACTGCGGCAGCTTCATCCGCCCGGAAAAACTACGGAAGGCGCGCGTGGATCACTTGCACGGCCGCATCGATGATGCCGCGCTGGCTACGATCGAGGACGAGGCGATCCGTGACGTGCTGAAGCTGCAACGCGACGCCGGCGTTGAGATCTATTCGGACGGCGAATTCCGCCGTGCATTCTGGCTGTCGGCGATCTCGGACAAATTCTTCCATGGTTTCGAAGACCGCGGCATCGACTACTCGCGATATCCGCTCTTGCGCGGACAGGACATGACCGAACGTCGGGAGTTCGTGCCGCAGGTCCCGGTGGTGGTGGACAAGTTGCAGCCGAAGGGCCGCGTCACCGGCGACGAGATCGCGTTCCTGAAGACCCATTCGCCCGGCACGTTCAAGATGACGGTGCCGAGCCCGGTCATGCTCTCCACGTTCCAGCACCAGGCTGGCGTCAGCGACCGCGCCTATCCGACCTGGAAGGATTTTTTCGACGACTTCACGCGGCTGATGGCCGAGGAGGTGAAGGCGATCGTCGATGACGGCATCACCTACGTGCAGGTCGACGCGCCCGGTTATAGCAAGTTCATTGTTCCGGAGCGCCGGAAGGCCCAGCTCATCGATCAAGGCCTTGATCCCATAGCGGAGCTCGACACCCTGCTGGCGGCGGAGAACGCGCTGCTGCGCGCAGCCAAGCGCGATGGCGTCACGGTCGCGGTGCATATCTGCCTCGGCACCTACATTCTCGGTCCGCAAGGCCCGCTGGGTGGCGGCGGCTCGACCTATGAGCCGACGACCATCGGTGAGATCATCGACCGGCTGGAAGCAGATACGTTCCTGATCGAATATTCCGGCCGATCCGGGTCGCTCGAGTCCTTGCGCGACGTGCCGAAGGGCAAGACCATCTCGCTTGGCCTGATCAACGTCCGCGATCCTGAAGTCGAGGCCTCGGATGACCTGATGCGCAAGGTGGAGGCGGCTTCCAAGTTCGTGCCGATCGAGAACCTGAGTATCTGCCCGAACTGCGGATTCTCGGGCGCCTCGGCAGACGCCTGGATCACGATCGACACTCAGCGGCGCAAGCTCGACGTGCTGGTCGAGACTGCGCGCCGGGTTTGGAGCTAGGGATGGGTGTGGCGCTGCCCGGCCTGGAACGGCGGCTCAGGTCACAGCTTCTGGGCGACGTCGCGTTCGACGCGTTTACGCGTGGCCGATATGCCACCGACGCCTCGCACTACCAGATCATGCCGCTCGGCGTCGTGACGCCGCGCTCGATGAAGGAGGCGGAGCACGCCATCGCGCTCGCGCGTGAGGAAGGCGTGAGCGTCACGGCGCGCGGCGGCGGCACATCGCAGTGCGGGCAAACGATCAACTCCTCGCTGATCATCGATTGCTCGAAATATCTCGATCATCTCGTCGAACTCGATGTGCCCGGCAGACGCTGCGTGGTCGAGCCCGGCATCGTGCTCGACGAACTCAACCGCCGGCTTCGGCCGCACGGCCTGTGGTTTCCGGTCGACATCTCGACGTCGTCGCGCGCCACCATCGGCGGCATGGTGGGCAACAACTCCTGCGGCGCGCGCTCACTGCGCTACGGCAACACCCGCGAGAATGTGCATTCGGTCGACGCAATGCTCGCGGACGGCAGCGTCGCGCATTTCGGACAGGTCGCGCCCGATCTTTCCGACCTGCCCGAGAGTTCGCCGCTCCGGCCGATCGCCCGCGACCTGCTGGCGCTCGGCGCCCGTGACGCCGATCTCATCAAGGACCGTTTCCCGCAGGTGCAACGGCGGGTCGGCGGCTACAACATCGACGCGTTCGTTCCCGGCCGCAATGAACTCAACCTGGCACACATTCTGGTGGGTTCGGAAGGCACGCTCGGCTTCTCGACCCGGGTCGAGCTCAAGCTGTCGCCGCTGCTCGGCCGCCGCGCGGTCGGCGCGGTCCATTTCGGCAGCTTTCATACCGCGATGGACACCGCGCAGCACATCGTCAAGCTCGGGCCGATCGCGGTCGAGTTGGTTGATCGCACCATGCTAGGGCTCGCACGCGAGATCGCGATGTTTCAGCCGGTCATCGACGCCGTCGTGCACGGCGACCCCGAGGCCATCCTGTTCGTCGAGTTCGCCGAGGACGATTGGAATGAGAGCTTTCGACGCCTGTTGCGCCTGACCGAATTGATCGGCGACCTCGGCATCGCCTGGGACCATCGCGGTGCGAAGCAGGGCGGCGTGATCGAGGTGCTCGATCCGAAGCTGCAGACCGCGATCAACGAGATGCGCACGGCCGGCCTCAACATCATGATGTCCATGAAGGAGCGAGGGGAAGCCGGTCTCGTTCGTGGAGGACTGCGCGGTGCCGCTCGATCATCTGGCGGACTACACCGCAAAGCTCACGGACATCTTCGAGAAGCACGGCACGCGCGGCACGTGGTACGCGCATGCGTCGGTCGGCTGCCTGCATGTGCGGCCGGTTTTGAATCTCCGGCTCGACAAGGACGTCAAGGCGATGCGCGCGATCGCCGAGGAGGCGTTTGATCTGGTGCGTGCCTATAAGGGCTCGCATTCCGGCGAGCACGGCGACGGCATCGTGCGCTCGGAATTCCACGCCAAGATGTTCGGCCCGGAGCTCGTTCGCGCCTTCGAGGAGGTGAAGGACCGCTTCGACCCGAAAGGCCTGTTCAATCCGGGCAAGATCGTCCACGCGCCGAAATTCGACGACCGCAGCCTGCTGCGTTACGGGCCGGACTATCGCGTCGCCGATCTGCCCACCCGGCTCGACTGGTCGGCCTACACGGGCGCCGGCGGCGGATTCCAGGGCGCGGTCGAGATGTGCAACAACAACGGCGCCTGCCGCGCGTTGCAGGGCGGTGTGATGTGTCCGAGTTATCGCGTCACCCGCGACGAGCGCGACGTGACGCGCGGCCGCGCCAATACGCTGCGGCTTGCCATCAGCGGGCAACTCGGACCGGATGCGTTCACGTCGGACGAAATGGCGGAGACGATGAAGCTTTGCGTCTCCTGCAAGGCCTGCCGCCGCGAGTGCCCGACCGGCGTCGACATGGCGCGCATGAAGATCGAGGTCAGCGCCGCGCGAATCGCAAAGCACGGGTTGACGCTGCGCGACCGCTTGGTCGGTTATCTGCCGCACTACGCGCCGATCGCGTCGCGCTTTTCCTGGGCGGTCAATCGCCGCAACGACAGTCCGCGCCTGATGCAATGGTCGGAAGCGATCACTGGGTTCAGCGGTCGGCGCAAGTTGCCGATATGGAGCGCTGAGCCGTACCGGGAGCGGGCACGGGTCGCGGGCACGGCCGGCGGGCCGGAGGTCGTGCTGTTCGCCGACACCTTCAGCCGCTATTTCGAGCCGGAGAACATGAGCGCTGCGCTCGACGTGCTGACGGCCGCCGGCCGCACCGTGCACCTTGCGATGCCACCTCCCGGTGAAAAGCGGCCACTGTGCTGCGGGCGGACATTCCTGTCGGTGGGACTAGTCGCACAGGCGCGCGAGGAGGCGCAGCGGTGCGTCTCGGCGCTCGCACCGTTCGCCAGGCGCGGAGTTCCGATCGTCGGGCTGGAGCCGAGCTGCATTCTGGGCTTTCGCGACGAAATCCCGGCGCTGATCAAGACCGCGGACGCCCGCGCGCTCGCCGCGTATGCGCTGTTGTTCGAGGAGTATATTGCGCGCGAAGCGGACGCTGGCCGGTTCGCGCTGCCGCTCAGGGCGGTCGGCAAGCAGGCCTTGCTGCACGGCCATTGTCATCAGAAGTCGTTCGCCGCCATGGCTGCGGTCGAGGCCACGCTGCGGCTCATTCCGGATCTCAAGGTCGAGACCGTCGAAACGAGCTGCTGCGGCATGGCGGGCGCGTTCGGCTACGGCGCCGACACCTACGACACGTCGCTGGCGATGGCGGAGCTGTCGCTGCTGCCCGCGGTGCGCAAGGCGGACAGCGACACGATCGTGGTCGCAGACGGCACCTCCTGCCGGCACCAGATCAAGGATGGAACCGGCCGGGAGCCGCTCCACGTCGCCCGCGTGCTGGCGATGAGCATCGCGAAGCACTGAGGACCACGCACACTCAGTAGCCGGAACTGCAGCCGGTTGTGGACGACGTTATTTATCCTGACGCACAGCGTCAGTCTCTTGTTCCTGATGGATATTTGTATCTCCGCCTTTGGGCGAATTTCCGCTCGGCGTGACGTCCTGCTAACATGCGACGGGGAGGACAGAGATGCCCCTGTCGTTATTGCCCACCTCGCTGGTCGGGTCCTATCCGCAGCCGGAATGGCTGATCGACCGCAATGCGCTTGCCGGGCGCTTTCCGCCGCGCGTGCGCGCGAAGGAGCTGTGGCGGGTAGCGCCCGAATGGCTTGAACAGGCGCAGGATGACGCCACGCTCCTCGCCATCCGCGATCAGGAGGAGGTCGGCCTCGACATCATCACCGACGGCGAGATGCGCCGCGAGAGCTACTCCAACCGCTTCGCCACCGCGCTCGACGGCGTCGATATCGATAATCCCGGCATCGCGCTCGATCGTTCCGGGCACCCCAACCCGGTGCCGCGCATCGTCGGCAAGGTCTCGCGCCGGCATCCGGTCGAGGTGCGTGACGTGAAATTTCTGCGCGCCAACACCGACCGCATGATCAAGATGACGGTGCCCGGCCCGTTCACCATGTCGCAGCAGGCGCAGAACGATTTCTACAAGGACGAAGAAGAGATGGCGCTCGACTATGCGGTCGCCGTCAACGCCGAGATCAAGGACCTGTTCGCGGCCGGCGCCGACATCGTGCAAATCGACGAGCCTTACATGCAGGCGCGGCCCGACAAGGCGCGGCAGTACGGCCTCAAGGCGCTCGATGAGGCACTGAGCGGAGTCTACGGCCGGACCGCCGTGCACATCTGTTTCGGCTATGCGGCGATCATTCACGTCCGGCCATCGGGCTATTCATTCCTGCCCGAGCTTGCGAGTGCGCTGGTCCGGCAGATATCGATCGAGACCGCGCAGTCGAACCTCGATTGCTCCGTCCTGGAAAGACTGCCGATGAAGACCATCATCCTCGGCGTGCTCGATCTTTCCGACATGGCGATCGAGACGCCCGAGACGGTGGCGGCGCGCATCCGCCGCGCGCTCGATCATGTGCCGGCCGAGCGGATCGTGATCGCGCCGGACTGCGGCATGAAATATCTGCCGCGCGGAGTTGCCTACCGCAAACTGCAGTCGATGATCGCTGGCGCCCGCATCGTGCGCGAGGAACTTGGCGCCGGCTGAATTAGACCACGTGCAGCAGGATGGCGCCGCCAGTCAGCGCCACGAGGCCGCCGCTCAGGCGAAAGCCCAGGCGTCCATAGGCGCTGCTCAGCCGTCCGATCAGCAGCCCGAGTGTCACGCCGCCGGCGTGTAGCAGCGCAGTTGCCAGCACGAAGCCGGCTGCGTAAGGCGCAATCGCCGTGTCGAGCGGCATTTCGGTGCCGTGCGAATGGCCGTGGAAGATTGCGAGCGCCGCGACCAGGGCCATGGCCACCGCGACCGGCGCCTGCACGCCGAGCGCGACGACAGCACCCAGCACGAGTACCGACACCGCGATGCCGGTCTCGACGAACGGCACCGGGACGCCGGCGAGGCCGAGTGCGCCGCCAGCGGTCATTGCCAGCACGAAGCTGGCCGGCACCAGCCACAGCGCCCGTCCACCCAATTGATAGGCGAACAGACCGACGGTGATCATCGCCAGGACGTGATCGAGCCCGCCGAACGGGTGCGCGAAGCCGTGCACGAAGCTATGTGCGTCACCGCCGCCGGGATGCGCGAAGGCTGCAGTCGGAAGAAGCGTGGCAATAACGATGATGGCGCTGGCGACGCGAGTGCGCATGACGGGTCCTGTCCGCGGATAAGACGATCGATCCGATTTTGCTTACCAAAGGATGCCACTCGCCACAAGGTAACGGATACACTCCGGATCGCCCAGGACGGTTGACCGCAGCGCATACGGACATCAACCCCTCCACGGTACAGGATCGCAGCGATGGACCCGAACGTACCGCCCGCCCGTTTCACGGTGGTCACTCTTGGCGTGAGTGACGTGCATGCCAGCGCGCGCTTTTACGAAGCGCTTGGTTTTGTGCGAAAGATGCACGCGACCGGCGATGCCGTTGCGTTCTTCCAGACCGGCGGCACGGTTCTGGCGCTCTATCCATGGGACAAGCTGGCCGCGGACGCGCAGGTGCGGGATTTGCCGAGACCGCAGGCATTTCGGGGCGTGACGCTCGCCTGGAACTGTCAGTCGGAGGCTGAAGTCGATCGCGCCATGGCGCATGCGCTCGAGGTCGGCGGCCGGCTCGTCACCGCTGCGCTGCCGACAAGCTACGGCGGATATGCCGGTTATTTCGCCGATCCCGACGATCATCTGTGGGAAATCGTGGTCGCGCCGGGTCTCTCCGTTGGGGAAACCGGATTGCTCACGCTGCCGGACTGATGCTCGACGTGCTGCATTCTCACCGGAATTCACCGGAACACGGTTCCGACGGTTGACTCGGTTCCGCGGGCGCGCACCATCGCGCTCATGAGTCGCGCCGCCGTAATTTCCTCCGCCCGTTTGCCGTTCGTCGAGGACGACGTCCGTCCGACATTCCGGCGCGAGCGCGCCGCGATGAAGCGTGGCATCTGGCCGGTGGCGGGCTGCGACGAGGCGGGCAGGGGGCCGCTCGCAGGTCCGGTGGTTGCCGCCGCGGTGATCCTCGATCCCAAGCGCGTGCCGCGAGGGCTCGACAACTCCAAGAAGCTCGGTCCGGAGATGCGCGAAAAGCTCTACGCCAAGATCTGTGCGACCGCGGAGGTGGCGGTTGCGGTGGCGCCGCCGGCGCGCATCGACCGCGATAACATCCTGCGAGCGTCGCTATGGGCGCTGGCGCGCGCGGTGGCAGCCCTGCCGGTCCAGCCCAAACTGGTGTTCGTCGATGGCCGCGACCGCATCGAGGCCTGTTGCGAGTGCCAGGCGGTGATCAGCGGCGACGCCATTATCGCGTCGATCGCGGCGGCTTCGATTGTCGCCAAGGTCACCCGCGACCGGCTGATGATTCGTCTCGGCCTGCTGTATCCGGGCTACGGGTTCGAGCGTCACAAGGGCTACAGCGTTCCGGAGCACTGCGATGCGCTCGCCCGCCTTGGGCCGACCGTTCACCACCGCCGCTCGTTTGCGCCGGTGGCCGCCGCCTACGGCGATCCGAGGTTCGGAACGGGCGAAATCGCGCCTGGGATCGCGGCAGGCGTGTTGCCTCTCTAGCGCCGGGGCCTTATCTCTGCCGGTCTGTCCAGCCCCGGAAGCACCGGCCCGATGTTGTATGTTTCAATCTTCGTCGAGCTGATCCGTTCGCGTCCGGCTTTGGCGGTCTGGATCGCCGTGATCGTCCAGGCGGCGCTGTGGTTCCTGCTTCCGGCGATTTTCTATACCGCGCCGCCCGGCGACGTGCCGGCCGTGCTGGCGGTAGGCCATGAATTCCAGCTCGGCACCTATCTCGGACCGCCGCTCGCGTTCTGGCTCGCCGAAGTCGGGTTCGAACTCGCCGGCGGGCGGATGGTCGGTGTCTATCTGCTATCGCAGATCTGCGTGGTCGTGACCTACTGGGCGGTGTTCACCCTCGGCCGCGCTGTCGTTGGCCCGCAGCACGCCGCGCTGGCGGTGCTGCTGATGGTGGGAGTGGCGGCGTTCACGATCCCCACGCCGGACTTCGGGCCGGTCATCCTGACCATGCCGTTGTGGTCGGTCATCCTGCTGCACTACTGGCGCGCGGTCGGTGAGAACCGCCGCGGCTATTGGCTGGTGCTGGCGATCGAAATTGGATTGCTGCTGCTGACCACTTATGTCGGCCTGATCCTGATCGGCCTGCTCGTGCTGTTCACGGTCTTCCATCCGCGCGCCCGCCGCGCGCTGCGCACGACCGATCCGTGGATCGCCGCCGTCGTTGCCGTCATCGTGACGCTGCCGCATCTGGTCTGGCTGGTGGATTCGTCGAGCGGCGTAGTGCCGGTGCTGGCGCGGTTGCGCTCGCCGGAAGCCGTGACGGAAAATTTCGTGGGCTGGCTGCGGCAGATCGGGATCATCCTGACGGCGCATGCCGGTCTGGTGATTCTGGTGGTGCTGGTGGCGGGATGGCCGTGGCCCCGGACCGAGCCGGCGCCCGTGATCGTCCGCCCGCCGGTCGATGCGTTCGCCCGCCAGTACGTCTATTTCTTCGCCATCCTGCCGGCGTTTGCCGGAACGCTCGCCGCCGTGCTCATCGGCGTGACGGGACCGATCGGCGGCGTCGCACCGCTGGTGGTGCTTTCCGGGCTCGCGGTGGTCATGGCGGGAGGGGATGCCATCACCTTCGGGCGGCAGCACATCGTCATTGCGACCTGGTTCGGCCTGCTGCTCATTCCGCCGATCATGACGGTCGTGGCGCTCTATATGGCGCCCTGGTTCAACATCGACCTGAAAGTTACCCAGCCGGCGGGCGCGATGGCGCGTTTCTTCGCCGAGAGCTTCGAGCGGCGGGTCGGTGCGCCGTTGCGGATCGTCGCCGGCGAAGCCCGCACCGCCGCGCTGATTGCGATGGGGGCGCCGAGCCGGCCGAGCCTCTACCTCAACGCCTCGCCGCAGAGTTCGCCGTGGGTCACCCCGGAGGCCATCAGGGCCAGGGGCGCAATCGTCGTCTGGCCGACCACCGATCCGACCGGCGCGCCGCCCGACTACATCAAGGCAAGCTTCCCCGATCTGGTCCCGGAGGTACCGCCGCGTTCCTTCGCGCGTACGGTGCAGGGTCGGCTTCCGCTGATGCGGATCGGCTGGGGCGTCATCCGCCCGCAGTCGCAGGTCGCACCAACGCCCGGCACTCCACCCGCACCGCCAAAGGCTCTTCCCAATCCTCCGCCGGCCGTCGGCAATTAAATTCTAGTGATAGCCTTCGCCGGCGCGAACCTTGCCGCGAAACAGCCAGTAGACGAAGGCGGTATAGCCGAGCACCATCGGCAGCAGCACGACGGTTCCGACCAACATGAAGAACTGGCTCGCGGGCGCGGCGGCGGTCTGCCACACCGTTAGCGATGGCGGCACGATGTACGGGAAGCTCGAAATCACCAGGCCGATATAGCCGAGCAGGAAGAGAAAGATCGCGGCCAGGAAAGGCGGCACGTCACGCCCGGCTTCGAGCCAGCGCCAGAGCATCAGCGCGGTGGCGGCGGCAAGCAGCGGCACCGGCCACAGCCACAGAATATTCGGCAACGCGAACCAGCGCGCCGCGATGCGCTCGAACGCGATCGGAGTCCAGAGGCTGACCAAGCCCATGAATCCCATCACGCCAAGCAGCAGCCACTTTCGCCTGGATACGAGCGCGGGCCGCCACCGCGCCGTCGGTCTTCAGCACCAGCCAGGTGGCGCCGAGCAGCGCATAGCCGGTCACGACCGCGAGGCCGCATAGCGCCGCGAACGGCGTCGCGAATTCAAGCGGACCGCCGGCATAGACGCCGTTCTCGACCCGGATGCCGCTGACCAGTCCGCCGAGAATCACGCCCTGGCAGAAGGCCGCCAGCGTTGAGCCGGCCGCAAATGCGAAATTCCAGTATTTCCTGCTGGATTGTGCGAGCCAGCGAAACTCGAATGCCACGCCGCGGAACACCAGCGCCAGCAGCATCACGATCACCGGCAGATAGAACGCCGGCATGATCACCGCATAGGCGTGCGGAAAGGCGACCCACAATCCGCCACCGCCCAGCACCAGCCAGGTCTCGTTGCCATCCCAGTACGGCGCGACCGAGTTCATCATCTGGTCGCGCTCGTGCTCCTCGGCCGCAAACGGGAACAGGATGCCAATGCCGAGATCGAAGCCGTCGAGGATCACGTAGAGCGCCACCGCGGTGCCGATCAGCGCCGCCCAGATCACCGGGAGATACCATTCCATGCGCCTCTCCCTTATTCAGCGCGTCGGCGAAACCGCCTCGCGCCCCGCCTTTTGCGCCGCCGAAATCGGGCTTTGCGGTGCGGGCATCTCCGGCGGCTCGACCGCGGCACCCTCCGGGCCTCGGGCGATCAGCCGGTTGATAAAGTAGATCCCCATCGTGAACACGATTCCGTACACCACGACGAAGAGCGCAAGCGTCGTCGCGATGCTCGCCGCCGGAACGGGGGAAATGGCATCGGCCGTACGAAGAATGCCGTACGCCACCCAAGGCTGCCGTCCGCTTTCGGTGACGACCCAGCCGGCGAGAACCGCCACGAAGCCGAGCCACCAGGCGTGCGATACCGGCCAGAGGTACCAGCGCGAGGTATCGAGCCTGCCACGCCACCACAGCCAGGCGCCGGCCCATCCGAACGCGATCAGAAGCAGGCCGATGCCCACCATGATGCGGAACGCGAAGAACACCGGCACCACGGGCGGCCGCTCCGATGGCGGCACGCTCTTCAACCCCGGATACAGGCCGTCAAAGCTGTGCGTGAGAATGAGCGATCCGGCATGCGGGATGGCGATCTCGAACAGGTTGGATTCGGTCTTCTCGTCCGGCCAGCCGAACAGCACCAGCTTGCCAGGCTTGGTGCCATCCCAGTGGCCTTCCATCGCGGCGATCTTGATCGGCTGATGTTCGAGCGTGTTGAGGCCGTGCTGGTCGCCGAGGAATGCCTGGATCGGCGCCAGCAACGCCAGCATGCCGATGCCCATGTGGAGCATGGTCCGGCTTTCCGCGACGTGCCGCCCGGCGAGCAGATAGCGCGCCCCGACCGCGAGCACGACCATCGACGTGGTCAAATAGGCGGCGGTGAGCATGTGGGCGAAGCGATATGGAAAGCTCGGATTGAAAATCACCGCCAGCCAGTCGACCGGGTAGGCGATTCCATCGCGTACCTCGTGTCCCGCCGGCGTCTGCATCCAGGAATTGGCCGACAGGATCCAGAATGCCGAGATCGCGGTGCCGACCGCGACGATGATGGCCGAGAGCACGTGCAGCCAGGGCGGCACGCGCTTCCAGCCGAACAGCATGATGCCGAGGAAGGTCGCTTCGAGAAAGAACGCGGTCAAGACTTCGTAGCCGATCAGCGGGCCGATGACATTTCCGACCACCACCGAGAAACGGCTCCAGTTGGTGCCGAACTGGTAGCTGAGCACGATGCCCGAGACGACGCCCATGGCGAACGAGACCGCGAAGATCTTGGTCCAGAACCGCGCCAGGCGATGCAGGTGCTCGCGACCGGTCACGAACCAGCGAACCAGCAGCGTCGCGATGAACGCGGCCAGGCCGATGGTGAAACTCGGGAAGATGATGTGAAAGGCGATCGTGAAGGCGAATTGGATTCGCGCGAGCAGGACGGGATCGGCTTCCATCAGGAACTCCCGCAGAGCGGCAAGTTTCTTGCTTGGTACTGCAAATGCATCATTGCCGATTTGGCCGCTGTCCGCCAGCCCGGCAAGTGGACCATGCGCCGTTTCCAAATGGCGTGTGCGTTACGCGCCGCGGCAGTGGACAAATGGCCCGGTCGCAATGGTCTGCGGCTGGCGCCGGGTTATGCTGAGCGTTGCGTGCCAGCGCTCGCGCTATGATCCGGCGTGGGATTGCGGTGCGCGCCAACTCGATGGGGGATGCGATGACCAATTCGACCATGCCCGCCGCGAAATCTCCGGCCGGACAATCGTTTCTCGACCGCTTTTTTGGCCTGAGCGCGCAAGGAACCAACGTCCGGACGGAGTTCGTCGCCGGCGTCACGACGTTTCTCACCATGGTCTACATCATTTTCGTCAACCCGCAGATTCTCGGCAATGCGGGCATGGACAAGGGCGCCGTATTCGTCGCGACCTGCATCGCCGCGGCCGTTTCGACCCTCGTGATGGCGCTCTACGCCAACTACCCGATCGCGCTCGCGCCCGGCATGGGGCTCAACGCCTTCTTCGCCTTCACGGTCGTGATCACCTACAAATACACATGGCAGCAGGCGCTCGCCGCGGTGTTCTGTTCGGGCGTCATCTTCTTCCTGCTGTCGATCTTCCGCATTCGCGAGTACATCATCAATGCCATCCCGCGAAACCTGAAGTTTGCGATCTCGGCCGGTGTCGGACTGTTTCTCGGCATCATCGCGCTCGAACAGGCTAAGATCGTGGTCGCCCATCCGGCGACGCTGGTGACGCTCGGCGACCTCAAGCAGTGGCCGCCGGTCCTGTGCCTGCTCGGCTTCGTGATCATCACCGCGCTCAATTATCGCAACATCATCGGCGGCACGCTCATCGGAATCCTGGTGGTGGCGCTGATCGGGCTGCCGCTCGGGCTCGCGCAGTTCACCGGCGTCGTGGCGCCGCCGCCGTCGCTGGCGCCGACCCTCCTGCAGCTCGATTTCTCGCGCGTCTTCGAGTTGACGTTCATCGTCGTGGTGTTCAGCTTCTTGCTGATCGACGTGTTCGACAATGCCGGCACGCTGATCGGCGTCACGCACCGCGCCGGCCTGCTCGACAAGGACGGCAACCTGCCGCGCATGAAGCAGGCGCTGCTTGCCGACAGCTTCGCCGCCATGTTCGGATCGCTGATCGGGACCTCGACGACGACCAGCTATATCGAGAGTGCCGCCGGCGTTTCGGCCGGCGGGCGCACCGGTCTGACCGCCGTCTTCGTGGCGATTTTCTTCCTGTTGGCACTCTTCTTCGCGCCGCTGGCCGGCATGGTTCCGGCTTACGCCTCGGCCGCGGCGCTGCTCTATGTCGCCTGCGTGATGACGCGCGGCCTCGCCGAAATGGACTGGGACGACGTCACCGAATATGCGCCGGCGGTGGTCGCAGCGGTCAGCATGCCGCTGACCTATTCGATCGCCACTGGCATCGGGCTTGGCTTCATCACCTATGTTCTTGCCAAGGTGATCGCCGGCAAATTCGCGGAAGCGAAGCCCGCGGTCGTCGTCCTCGCGATCCTGTTCGCTGCCAAGTTCTACATCTCGGGGTAACACTCGGACCAAGATAGCGGGGCGTCATGCCAAAGCTTTCCGGCTACAGCTCGCTTGCTGCGCTTCCGGAGGAGCGCATCACCGACAAGATCACGCGACGGCTGGTCGCCGGCGAACACAGCATGGTGGTGTGGTGGAGTATCAAGGCCGGCGCGCACGCCGCCGCCCACAAGCATCCGCACGAGCAGATTTTCTGGGTTCTTAAAGGCCGGATGGAATTCCGTCTCGGCAACGAACGGCGGGTGTGCGGTCCCGGCGATATCGCGCTGATTCCGGGCGGCGTTGAGCACGAGGCGTGGTGGCCCGAGGACACCGAGGTCGTCGACGTGTTCTCGCCGCCGCGCGAGGATTTTCTGGCCGGCGGGCTGCCGGACTACATGCGCGGATCGTGAGCGGCCGGTTGCTGCGCGTCAGCAGTCGATCACAGCGATCGCATTGATCTCGACCAGGCACCGCGGATCGGTGGCGAGCCGCACTACCTGCACGGTGGTCGTTGCCGGCTTGGCGTCGCGGAAATACTCGCCCCATACCCGGTTGAGCGCATCCTGATCGGTGAGGTCGGTAACGAAACGGTCGGCGGTGACCACGTCCGCGAAGGTCGCGCCGATTGCGTCGAGTCCGCGTTTCAGATTTTCGAGCGCCGCCCGTGCCTGACCCGCCATGTCCGACGGCATGCTATCGAACTCTTCTGGTCGGTGGGGATGATGATGGTAGACCGGCGCTGCCGTAACGCCAGCGAGATAGACCGTGGTGCCACCTTTCACCTTGATCGCGGGCGCATACGGCATCCACATGTCGGGCGCGTCCGGCCAGTGCACATGCTCGATCGATTTGCTCATCCCTGCGTTCCCGTTCGAAGTGGCTTTGCGATCACACACCTGAATTGAAGCACTTTAGTCAACGCTTCTTCATACAAAAGGCCGCCAAAATCACAAAGCTTGCACAAATCGAACTCTTTTTCGTGGCCTCGTAAGCGGGGCGTGGGGAAGGGGTCATCATGTTGAGTATCGCCGACGGTTCGTTCGCCGCTCTTGCCGTACTGCCGATCGCGATGGTGTTTTGGCTGGCGTTCGGCAATCGCGCTCGCCGCACGACACGGCCGAGCGCGGTGCGGATGATGCGGCGCCGGCGCCAATAAGCCGGCTGATATTTGCCGGATGTAGCGTGCGGCGCATTAAGCCGAAGCGCGCTCACGCTTTCCCGGTCGCGGCGGTCAGCGCCTTTTTGACGGCGAGAAAATCCCGCCAGGCGAACCGCTTCTGCAAAGGACTGCGCAACAGAAACGCCGGGTGGTATGTCGGGATCGCACGGATTTCGCGCGACCCGGTGTGAAACGCAAACCAGCGGCCGCGCGTCTTGGTGATGCCGTCCTTGGTGCTCAGCAGGGTCTGTGTCGAGGGATTGCCCATGCACACCAGGATGTCGGGGTTCACGAGTTCGATCTGACGCAGGATGAAAGGCAGGCAGATGGCCGTCTCCTGCGGCGTCGGTGTCCGATTGCCAGGCGGTCGCCACGGCACGATGTTGGCGATGTAGACTGACGTGCGGTCGAGCCCGATGGCGGTCAGCATGCGGTCGAGGAGCTTGCCGGATCGACCCACGAACGGCAGGCCCTCCAAATCCTCCTCCCGGCCCGGCGCCTCGCCGATCAGCATCACGCGCGCCGCCGGGTTGCCGTCGGCGAACACCAGCCGCGATGCAGTCGCCCGCAGGGCGCAGCCCTCGAAACGGCCGAGAATGTCGCGCAGCGTTTCCAGGTCCGGGGCACTGCGGGCGGCGTCGCGCGCCGCCACGATGGCGGCTTCGGGCGCAGGCGGCGCGACCGGTCCGTCCGATACGGCTCTGGTTGAGGACGGCGGCGGCGCGCTTCTGGCGGGAGATGAGGCGGCGGGAACGGCTGGCGCACGCACTTCCGCGGTCGGCCCTGCGTCCGGCTGCGCCGCGGGTTCGGCGAAGCGGTTGACCGGGGCCTCATCGAGCAACGCGTCGACGCCCGCCTCCTGGTAGAAGACGAGCAGGTCGTGGGCGGCCTTGTCGCGGTCGATCATCATCGCGGCGCGAAGCTTTACGCGGATTGGCGGGGCGAGGGCCAGCGAATTCCCGGCGGCGCTCAGCCGGCGTGTGGTCGGTGTGCTGCCAAGAGCATTGGGGTCGCCGGCGCCCGAATGGCGCAGGCGACCCCGGAACTTCCGATCCGAACTTACCGCCGCAAGACCGGTGCCGCCCGGACGACCGGTGCGGGTGCGGGCCGGGCGACTGGAGCCGGTCTTGCGACCGGTGCTGGACGCGATATCGCGGCGGCGGGCTTGAAGGCTGGCGCTGCGGGCCGCGACACGACCGCAGGCGCTTGGCGGTGCACGGGTGCCGGTCGCGAGACCGGAGGCGGAGCCGTTCGCGTCACCTGAGGTGTGGGCGGCGGCCTTGCCGCAATCGCGGGCGTGACCGGCTTCGGCGCAATTGTTGGCGGTGGCGCGGTCCGCGTGACGGCGGGTGGCGGCGGCGCGACTCGCGTGACCACTGGCGGCGTCACCGGTGGCTTGATCGCCGCCGGTGCGGGCGTGGTGGTGACAACCGGAGGCTTAATTCCGGTTGGCGCCGGTGTGGTCGTCACGGTTGGAGGCCGCGAGGTGATGGTCGGTGGTGTCGGATGCACGCCGGCCGACGGGGGCGTTGGTGGCTTGATCCCGGTCGGGGCCGGTGTGGTCGTTGCGACCGGCGGCCGCGGGACGACGGTAGGCGGAGGCAACCCGGCGGACGGAACCGGTGGTGTCGGCGGTTTGAGCCCGGTGGGAGCCGGCGTGGTCGTCACGATCGGCGGCCTTGAGGTGATGGTTGGTGGTGTCGGATGCACGCCGGCCGACGGGGGCGTCAGTGGCTTGATTCCGGTCGGAGCCGGTGTGGTGGTCACGACCGGCGGCCGCGGGATGACGGTGGGCGGAGGCAGTCCGGCCGACGGCACTGGGGGTGTCGGCGGTTTGATCC
This sequence comes from uncultured Alphaproteobacteria bacterium, assembly GCA_963807865.1. Taxonomy (GTDB): domain Bacteria; phylum Pseudomonadota; class Alphaproteobacteria; order Rhizobiales; family Xanthobacteraceae; genus VAZQ01. Next base: position 231,985 of record CAWEDK010000023.1, read on the forward strand.
CAGGTGTCGTCAGAGTCGGCGGGTGCACGCCGGCCGACGGGGGCGTCGGCGGCTTGATTCCGGTCGGGGCCGGCGTGGTGGTCACGACCGGCGGCCGCGGGATGACGGTGGGCGGAGGCAGTCCGGCCGATGGTACTGGGGGTGTCGGCGGTTTGATCCCAGGCGTCGTCAGAGTCGGTGGGTGCACGCCGGCCGACGGGGGCGTCGTCACGACCGGCGGGCGCGGAATGACGACCGGCGGCGTGGTGGTCACTGACGGCGGCGGGGTCGTCCGTACACCCGTTCCCGTGGGAGGCGTCATCAGCGTGGTTGGCGGCACCGGCGGCGTGGCTGGACGGATGCCGGTAGAGCCCGGTGGGTGTCCGCCCGGCGGCGACTTGGGCGGCTGCGGGAGGTTCACCTTGGTGGTCGGCGGCGGATACGACTGAGGACCGCAACTCGCAATCCCATGCTGCGGCCGGCAGGGCGTGGCCGTGACGACCGGCGGCTTCCACACGACCGGCGGCACCGGCGGCCTCACGCAATCATGCGGATGCCTGCAGCCGTGGATCAGTGGCGGCAGCGTTACGACCGCCGGCAGGCAGACGCGCCCGACGCGATAGGTGCCGTGCGGGCAATACACCGGCGGATAGATCACCGGTGGCACTACGAATGGCGGCAGAACGTAGATGCTCGGCGGCGGTGCGATCGGCGGCTGTGACACGTGGATTGGCGGATCGTAGTGCGGAGGCGGCAGCGGGTTTGTTGGTTTCGGGCGCGGCGGCAGGTTGACAAATGTCACCGGTGGAGGCGGCGCTGCCGGCGCGACGTTGACCGGGATGCAGATACTGTCGTTCGACGGGTCGGCATCCACCGCATCTCCGGCCGCGGGCTCGATGCGTACACAATTCGGTAGGCCCGGCTGCATGCCGGGCGGCAACCGCAGCGTGATGGACAGTTGCAGGAAGTCGTTCGGCCTGAGGTTGACGGGCGGGTACTCGCAGGCCACTTCGGCGCCGGTCGGCGTACAGACCCAGGGCGCCGACGCATTCACGGGTGTGGCGCCCGGCGGTATTGTGTCGATCAGGCGCGGCGCGCCGGTGTAGTCGCCAGGGCCGCGATTGATCATCCACATGTCGAACGTGCATAGGCCGTCCGGCTGACAATTGGGCTGGGTTTGTGCCTTGAGAACTACGATGTCGGGCGGCAGAAGCGGCGTGTCCTGCGGCCCGCCCGCCGGAGTGAATGGCGGCTGGTCGACCGGCGGGTCGGCAATCGTGATCGGAATGCAGACGGCGTTGTTCGTCGGGTCCGGATCAAGCGGATCATCCGGCCATGGATTGATTTGCACACAATTCTGCAGACCCGCCGGCACCAAATCCGGTGGAATTTGAACGGTCAGGGACAGCGTCAGCGTGACTGACGGTTCGAGATCGATCGGCGAATATTGGCAGGTCACCTCGACGTCGACCTGTTCGCACGCCCACGGCGGCGAGGCGGCAACCGAAATCAGCCCGGCAGGAAGGATGTCGGTAATGCGCGGGATCCCGCTCCAGATGCCGGGCCCGCGGTTGGTCAGCCACAGGTCGAAGATGCAGGTCCCGCCCAGGAAACAAATCGCCTGGGTTTGTGCTTTTTCGACGATCAGGTCAGGTCCCGCGGCGGCCGGGATTGGCGGCGGTGGCGAAACCGGCTCACTCGTCCCCGCCGGTCGTATTGCCGGCGCTGGCATGGCCGCGGTCGGTGCACAGAGTTCGTAGATCGCAATGTCTCCGATCCGGGTCGCGTCGTTATGGATCAGGCTTTCCATGATGATCTGGTCGTCGATGCCGAGATTGATGTCGGTATCGACCATCCAGGACTGCATCGGACCCTTCGGCGGGTAGGGCGGTCCATCGGTCGGATAATCGCGCACGGCGCCGACCGGCAGAATTTCATCGAACGCGCGGTCCGGCATTCCCTGCATGCCATGCACATGTGACCCATCCTCGAGCCGTCCGCTCGTCGGGTTGAAGCACGGTCCCATTGGCGAACACAGCGCGTCGCCGGTGATCCATACGGTCTGATCGGGTTTGCCCTGATCAATCGTCCGATAGTCGCGCGTATAGCCGTAGCCGAACGCCGAGCCGCCCGCGCAATTGGCGCGCAGATAGGGCTGGCCTTCGTTGCCGCGGTCGTAGAAGCCGACATCGTACCGCCCGGCCGGTTGCCAGGCGGCGGTTGCGCCCGCGCGCTCGTAACGCAGCGATCGCGCCTCGTGCGGATAGGCGAATGCGTTCTCGGCGGCGAGGCCGAGATTGCGGATGCCGCCGCGTTCGGAGACCAGCATGACATTGCGGTCGCCGCATTCTGAAAACGTAATGTCGCTGACCGGCTGGCTCAGGCCCGCTCGTGCGATATCCTCGGGCTTGGTGAAAAAGTCGGGCATCAGGAATTCTCGCCGGATGTCGGAAACGTCGAATGAGCCGTCAGCGGCGATCCCGATCGACCAGACCGAGTTGCGCTTTTCGGCGTCGGGCAGGCCCGCCCACTCGGTGTTACCGAATGCCGGACTGCTCCAGACACCGTAAAAAAGCCGCACGTCGCCGCGGCGCGGATCGTGCCGCACACCAAGACCCCAAACGCGCCGACCGGAGGCCGCCAAATTCCAGCATTCCGGCGATTGGTCGAAGTTTCCGCTCGGGCAATCGCTCAGCCGCGCCGCTGAGTTGAGATTGAACGGGATCGGCGGCAGGTTTCGCGTCTGGCCCGAGGTGACATCGACAAACGTCAGTCGTCCCTGCGCGCCGTGGTCGTAGAACCCGAGGTCAGCGCCGTCGGCGGCGCGGATCCGGTGGATCATGCCGGTTTCGAGATCCGACACGAAGATCTGTTTGTTGGTCCGGTCGAATGCCATGTTGCCGAGTGCGGCGCCGGTGTTCTGGCGGTTGTTCAACGTGACTTGCGCGAAGGGCCTCGGCCGGTAGTTGTTGGCGGCATCGAGGCGATAGATCGTGCCTGGGCCGCCGCCGGTGCCCCACATGCCGTCCATCCATTGCCGCGTGCCGTGCGCGAGATGCAGCCCGAATGCCGAGGTCGCGCTGAGATAGATGTTCGGCGGCGTCGCATCGTCGAGCACGACCCCGAACACCTGGCCGGTTTCGATGGCGGTGACTGGATTGCGCTGCGGTTCGTTGATCCATTGCGTGCCGGTCGGCGGCCGGCCAGGGCTGCGAACGTCGATGATGCTGCCGATCGTGCCGCTGGCGTCGATCCAGAAGTACTGCTGTCCGTTGGGTTCGGTTGTCGCGGTCACGCCCGAAAATCGGGTGACGAACGCTTCGCCCGGTTGAAGAGCGCTGTTCTGCGCGTGGAGCGGCGCGACTTCCAGCCAAGCGGCTGCGACGGCCGCAAAGCTGACAAGGCCAAACGTGCGTAGACGTCTGAGGAAGGCGGTGTGCTTACTGGATGAGACGGAGCCGGAAAGACGCGACGAAAACCCCAAAACGGGAACTGAAAATCGACGCATGAAGCCGATCCCTGGTGCCCGATCCAATAATATTCTACCCGAAAATCTTGCGAATGGCTCCCGAATTGTGTTCTCCCGCCATCAACTTTATCGTTCATGGTTTGCAGCGGCGGCTTGGCGGCGCGGCGCGGATAATATTCCTCGCTTGCCAGGGCGTCGTGGGCGCGTTCGCCGGCCGGTGACCAACGCGTCGAGACGCCGGGGCCGTTTCCTGTGATGGAAGCCTGCCTCTTGGGTAGGAGGAGTCATGAGCGACACAGACGCACCGGCCCGTGAAGCGATGGAATTCGACGTCGTCATCGTCGGTGCCGGGCCGGCAGGGCTTGCTGCCGCCATCCGGCTCAAACAGCTTTCGCCTGACGTAGCCGTGGTGGTGGTCGAAAAGGGCTCCGAAGTGGGAGCCCACATTCTTTCCGGCGCCGTGATCGACCCGATCGGTCTCGACCGGCTGCTGCCCGACTGGCGCGGCGAGGACACGCCGATCAAGACCAAGGTCACGTCGGACCGGTTTTATCTCTTGGGTCAGTCGGGTGCGCTGCGGTTGCCGAATTTTCTCATGCCGCCGCTGATGAACAACCACGGCAACTACGTGGTCTCGCTCGGCAATGTCTGCCGCTGGCTGGCCACCAAGGCCGAAGCGCTGGGGGTCGAAATCTATCCGGGCTTCGCGGCCGCCGAGGTGCTTTACGATGCCAACGGCGCGGTCGCGGGCGTCGCCACCGGCGACATGGGCATCGGCAAGGACGGCCAGCCCAAAGACAGCTTCACGCGCGGCATGGAACTGCGCGCGAAGTACACCCTGTTCGCCGAGGGCGCGCGCGGCAGCCTGACCAAGCCGCTGCTCGGACGCTTCGGCCTCGACGCCGGCCGCGAGCCGCAGAAGTACGGCATCGGCCTCAAGGAGCTGTGGCAGGTCGCGCCTGACAAGTTCCATCCCGGACTGGTGCAGCACACGTTCGGCTGGCCGCTCGACAACTCCACCGGCGGCGGATCGTTTCTCTATCACTTCGACGACAACCTGGTGGCGGTCGGGTTCGTCGTCCACCTCAACTACAGCAATCCCTATCTGGCGCCGTTCGAGGAGTTCCAGCGCTTCAAGACCCATCCGCTGGTGCGCGACACCTTCGAGGGCGGCAAGCGGCTCAGCCTACGGCGCGCGCGCGATTACCGAAGGCGGCTACCAATCGGTGCCGAAGCTTGCGTTTCCGGGCGGGGCGCTGATCGGCTGCGCGGCCGGTTTCGTCAACGTCCCGCGCATCAAGGGCAGCCACAACGCCATGCTGTCCGGCATGCTGGCCGCCGAGCACGTCGCGCAGGCGCTGTCGGCAGGGCGCGCCAACGACGAACTTGCGGGCTACGAGGCGGCCTGGCGAGGCTCCGATATCGGGCGCGACCTCTGGAAGGTGCGCAACGCCAAGCCGCTCTGGTCGCGGTTCGGCACGCTGCTGGGCATCGGGCTCGGCGGGCTCGACATGTGGAGCAATACGGCGGGCTTCTCGCTGTTCGGCACGCTGCGTCACGGCAAGCCCGATTCCGCCACCCTGAAGCCGGCGGCGAAGATGCACGCCGATCGCCTATCCCAAGCCCGACGGCAAGCTCACTTTCGACCGGCTCTCGTCGGTGTTCCTCTCCAACACCAATCACGAGGAGGATCAGCCGCCGCATCTCAAGGTGGCCGACATCGCGCTTGCAGAAGGCTTCCGAGCACGACGTCTATGCGGGCCGTCGGCGCGCTATTGCCCGGCCGGGGTCTACGAGTGGGTGGAGGAGGGCGGCGCGCCGCGTTACGTGATCAACGCGCAGAACTGCGTGCACTGCAAGACCTGCGACATCAAGGACCCGAACCAGAACATCACCTGGGTCCCGCCCGAAGGCGGCGGCGGGCCGAACTATCCGAACATGTAGAGCAGCGAGCCGTGCAGGGGCCGGCCTTCGGCGGAAGTCCGAAGTCATCGCGCTCGGATGGCGAAGCCGCGCCACGATGCGAGCCGGCGCGCTCGTCATCAAATGAGTCAGGATTGCTGATCGAACGGCGGTGGAATCCTCGTGGCCGGATCGCGCTACCGCGCCTCAGCGTAGGGATGTCAGGGCCGGATTCGGTAAGCCGTCCGTCACGATGCTGCCCTTATCCGGGCCTTCAAAGTCGAATGGACATGTTTCGCCGGGGCAGTTATTGCGGGGCGGGCCGAAACAGGCCATTCTCGCCCGGTCAACGCGGCCACGCCGAGGGCGTTCGTCCGCCAAATGGAGTTGACGAGCAGTGATCCCTTCGCCTCGTTACCGGCGGGCGGCTCTGGCCGCAGCGGCCGCCTTTGCCGATCAGCTTGACCGGCCCGCTGTCCGCGCAGGCGCAGGTTCCGTCGAACTTCTCCGCGCGCGTCTTCGGCCGGCAGTTTTCTGGCCGCCCGGCATGCCAGCGTCGAGCGCGACGCGGCGGCGGCCGCGACCTATTATCGCGCGGCGCTGCGGGGCGATCCGCGCAACAGCGAAATGCTCAATCGCGCCTTCCTCGCGGTGCTGGCCAATGGCGAGGTCGACGAGGCGATCAAGCTCGCCGAGCGCGTCATCCAGGTCGACAAGAACGATCGCATCGCGCGGCTCGTGCTCGGGGTGCGCGCGATCAAGCAGAAGCAGTATCCGGCCGCGCGCCGCGAACTGGCCCAGTCGGTTCGCGGTCCGATCACCGATCTGGCCGCCACGCTGCTGTCGGCCTGGACGCAGGCGACACCGGGCGAAGCCAAGCTCGCGGTCGATTCGATCGACAAGCTGTCGGGCGCGGACTGGTACGCGATCTTCAAGGATCTGCATGCCGGCCCTGATCCTCGACCTGGCGGCGCAGCGCAAGGAAGCCGCCAAGCGCTACGAGCGCGCCTACAAGCTCGATCCCTCGGCGCTGCGCGTCGTGCAGGCCTATGGCAGCAACCTGTCGCGCCTGGGCAACCGCGATGAAGCGCTGAAGGTGTTTGCGACGTTCGACGAATCCCTGCCGCGCCATCCGCTGATCCTGGAGGCCATGGCCGACCTCAAGGCCGGCAAGCGGCTGCCGATGCTGGTCGATACGCCGCAGGCCGGCGCCGCCGAAGTGCTCTATGGCCTCGGCGCTGCGCTCGGGCGCCGCGGCGGCGAGGACCTCGGCCTCATCTATCTGCAGCTTGCGCTTTATCTCGTGCCGCAGCATTCGCTGGCATTGCTCTCGCTCGCCGACTTGTACGAGGCGATCAAGAAGCCCGAATTGGCGATCAAGACCTACGAGCGGGTGCCGCTGAACTCGCCGCTCCAGCGCAACGCGCTGATCCAGTCGGCGATCGCGCTCGACACGCTCGACCGCACCGACGAAGCGAAGGCCAGCCTGGACAAGCTCATCGCCGCCAATCCGCAGGATCTGGAAGCCATCATGGCGCTCGGCAATGTGCAGCGCGGGCGCAAGCAGTTCGCCGAATGCGCCGACGTCTATTCAAAGGGCATCTCGACACTCACCAAGGACGAGAAGTCGAACTGGGTGATCTACTATTTCCGCGGCATTTGCCTGGAGCGCTCGAAGCAGTGGCCGAAGGCCGAGACCGACCTCAAGAAGTCGCTCGAGCTTTTCCCCGATCAGCCACACGTGCTGAACTATCTGGGGTACTCGTGGGTCGATCAGGGCGTCAACCTCGACGAGGGCATGACGCATGATCAAGCGCGCGGTCGAGCAGCGCGCCGATGACGGTTATATCGTCGAATTCGCTCGGCTGGGCGTATTACCGGCTCGGCAACTACGAGGAGGCGGTGAAGCACCTCGACCGGGCCGTGGAGCTCAAGCCCGAAGACCCGACGATCAACGACCATCTGGGCGATGCCTATTGGCGCGTCGGCCGCACGCTCGAGGCTCAGTTCCAATGGTCGCACGCGCGCGATCTCAAGCCCGAGCCGGAAGAACTCGTGAAGATCGAGCTGAAGCTCAAGTCCGGGATGCCGGACGATACGTCGTCGGCGGCCAATGCCGAGCAGGCGAAGAAGCCGGGCGGCGGTTGAGCCGTTGCATCTGCAGATGGCGACTGCGCGCGTCGAAACGGCGCCCGCCAAGGTCAACCTGACGCTGCGGGTGCTTGGCCGTCGGGCCGACGGCTATCACGATCTCGAAAGTCTGGTGGTGTTTGCCGGCGTCGGCGACCGTTTGGCCTTCGTGCCGGGGCGCGCGCTTTCGCTGAGCGTGCGCGGCCCGACCGCCGCGGCCGCCGGCGGGCTGGATAGCAATCTCGTGCTGAAAGCCGCGCGCGCGCTCGCAGAACGGGTTGCCGGCCTGCGCCTGGGCCGTTTCGAGCTGTCGAAGCGGCTCCCGGTCGCCGCGGGCCTCGGCGGCGGCTCTTCCGACGCCGCGGCGGCTCTACGGCTGCTGGCGCGCGCCAATCGCCTTGCCCTCGACGATCCACGCCTCCTGGAGGCCGCGCGGGTCACCGGCGCCGACGTCCCGGTGTGCGTCGATCCCCGCCCGCGGATCATGCGCGGCATAGGTGACATTTTGTCCGAACCGCTCGACCTGCCGCGGTTGCCCGCCGTGCTGGTCAATCCGGGGGTGGCGGTGCCCACCAAGGACGTGTTCGCGGCGCTGCGGCTTGCTCCAAATGCATCAGACGCCGCCAGTGGACCTTGTTTCGCTGATGCGGGAGCTGGGCGCACCGAGCTCGTGACGGCATTGTTGAATGATCGAAATGATCTGGAAGCGCCCGCCATCGCGCTTCAGCCGGTCATCGCCGACGTGCTTCGCGCTCTGCGTGAACAATCGGGCTGCCGGCTCGCGCGGATGTCAGGCTCGGGCGCGACGTGCTTCGGGCTGTTCGATACAAGCCGCGCGGCGGCGGCAGCCGTGCGCATCCTGCGTGACGGACATGCGGCGTGGTGGGTGCGTGCGACGACGCTGGGCGGACCGGAAGAGGCTTGAAAATTCGAGTGCCGCCGACCTAGTTCGACCGGTTGATGCAGAACTCGACCGTCTCCTCCAGCGCTTCCTTCATCGCGGAAGACGGGAACAGCGCCAGCGCGTCCTTGGCGATCGCGCCATAGTGGCGCGCGCGCTGGATGGTGTCCTCGAGCGCGCGATGCTTGGTCATCAGCCCGATGGCCTGTTCCAGGTCGGTATCGCTCGCCTCGCCCTCCTCGAGCGTTCGCCGCCAGAATGCGCGTTCGGCCTCCGAGCCTCGACGGAAGGACAGTACGACCGGCAGCGTGATCTTGCCCTCGCGGAAATCGTCGCCGACGTTCTTGCCGAGCTTGGTGGCCTTGCCGCCGTAGTCGAGTGCATCGTCGACGAGCTGAAACGCGATGCCCAGGTTCATTCCGAACGACCGGCAGGCGGATTGCTCGTCCTTCGGCCGTTCGGCGAGCGCGGGACCGACCTCGCAGGCCGCCGCGAACAGTTCGGCGGTCTTGGCGCGGATTACCGCCAGGTAGGCGTCCTCCGTCGTCGCGGTATTCTTGGCGGCGCCGAGCTGCATCACCTCGCCTTCCGCAATGATGGTGGCGGCCGAGGACAGGATATCGAGCGCCTTCAGCGAACCGACCTCGACCATCATCTTGAAGGCTTGGCCGAGCAGGAAGTCACCGACCAGAACGCTGGCGTCGTTGCCCCATAGCGTGCGGGCCGCCTGGCGGCCCCGGCGCATGTCGCTCTCGTCGACCACGTCATCATGCAAGAGTGTCGCGGTGTGCATGAACTCGACCGCGGCGGCGAGCTTGATGTGGCCATCGCCGGGGTAACGGGCGAGCCTCGACATGGCCAGGGTGAGGATCGGGCGCAGCCGCTTTCCGCCGGACGAGATCAGGTGGTTGGCCACCTCCGGGATCATCGTCACCTGCGAGCCGGTCCGAGACAAGATTGCAGTATTGACCCGCCCCAGATCGGCGGCGACGAGTTCGTTCAAACGGTCGATGGAGGAGGGGGATCGGCTCTCAAACGGGACGATAACGGCCAAAACGACGTCTCCTGGCGAAGGACGCGGGAACATAGAAGGGCTATGGTAGGCCAGCAAGTGTGACAACAAGGATATGTGCGCGATCGGCCGATTGCGGAAGGGGCGAACGGATGTCCAAGGTTGAGGAGATCGCGCCGCGCGCGGACGGCTGGCTGCCCCGAGGCGGAGGCCGCGTCGCGGTGCTGGTGCCGTGTTTCAACGAAGATATCGCCATCGCCCAGGTGGTTACGGATTTCCGGACGGCCCTGCCGCACGCGGCGATCTACGTCTACGACAACAATTCGACCGACCGCACCGTCGAGACCGCCCGCGCGGCCGGCGCGGTGGTGCGGCGGGAAATGCATCAGGGCAAGGGCAACGTGGTGCGGCGGATGTTCGCCGATGTCGATGCCGACATCTACGTGCTGGTCGATGGCGACGCCACCTACGATGCGCCCAGTGCGCGATCGATGATCGAGCGTCTGATCGAGGACCGGCTCGACATGGTCGTCGCAGCGCGCGTCGATCAAGACGACGCCGCCTTCCGGCGCGGTCATCGCACCGGCAACCGGCTGCTGACCGGTTTCGTAGCCAACGTGTTCGGCGCGACCTTCACGGATATTCTGTCGGGCTACCGGGTATTCTCGCGCCGCTTTGTAAAGTCGTTTCCGGTGTTGTCGCGCGGTTTCGAGATCGAGACCGAGCTGGTGGTTCACGCCCTGGAACTCGAGCTCGCGGTCGCGGAGATTCCGACACCGTATTATTCGCGGCCGGAAGGTTCGGTGTCGAAACTGAGTACCTGGAGCGATGGCGTGCGCATTCTCGCCACCATCGTCAATCTCTACCGCTCCGAGCGGCCGCTGGCGTTCTTCTCAGGCATCGCCATCGCGCTCACCATCGTGGCGATCGGCCTCGCGATCCCGATCTTCGTGACCTATTTCGAGCAGGGCACCGTGCCCCGTCTGCCGACCGCCGTTCTCGCGACCGGATTGATGCTGCTCGCATCACTATCGTTTGTCGCCGGCCTCGTGCTTGATACCGTCACTCGCGGGCGGCGCGAAATGAAGCTTCTCGCCTATCTCGAACAACGGGCGCCCGGTGCAGACTGGGACCGGCGGCAGATCTCGAGGGAGACCCGGCATTGCGCGAACTCGTGCGCACCAATAACGCAGTCCTGATCTCGGCCGTGCAAGCGCTGCTCGATGGCGCAGAGATTCCGCACGTCGTGCTCGATCAGCATATGAGCGTGCTCGAAGGGTCGCTTGGAGTCTTGCCGCGCCGGCTGCTGGTCTCCGACGACGACATCGCTGAGGCGCGCGAACTGCTTGAGCAGGCCGGGCTCGGACACGAGCTTCGCCCCGATGGCCGTTGACCTGGAAGCGACTGGCCTGACCACCGACGCGGTGCTGGGTGGCAGGCTGCGCCTCGCGCAGCCCCGGCGCGGCCACCGGGTCGGCCACGATGCGATCCTGCTGGCTGCCGCGACCCCGGCGCGGGCCGGGGACGCGGTCGTCGATCTCGGCGCCGGGGTGGGCGCGGCCGGTCTTGCGGTGGCCACACGCGTCTCGGGCACCACGGTGACGCTGGTCGAAATCGATCCCGAGGTGGCGGCTTTGGCGGGCGAAAATACCGAACGTAATCGGCTTGCCGGCCGGGTGCGCGTCGTCGTGCTCGATGCGGCGGCTCCTGCGCGCGCGTTCGCTTCTGCCGGATTGGCGGCCGAGTCGGCGACGCGTGTGATGATGAACCCGCCGTTCAACGACCCGGCGCGGCAACGGACGTCGCCCGATCCGGCGCGCCGGCTGGCCCACGTGGCCGCGCCGGGCACAATGGAGCGCTGGATCCGAGCGGGGGCACGGCTGCTGCGCCCGCGCGGCACTTTGACGATGATCTGGCGGCCCGAGGGTCTGGCCGAGATGCTAAGGGCGCTGGAACCGGCTTTCGGCGAGGTGTTGGTCCTGCCGGTGCACTCAAAACCGGCGACGCCGGCCATCCGTGTTCTGGTTCGTGCGACCAAATCGAGCCGGGCGCCATTGGCTCTGCTGCCCGGACTGGTGCTCAACGATGGTGCGGGGCGCCCGACGGCCGAGGCCGATGCGGTGCTGCGCGATGGTGCAGTTTTGCCGCTTGCCGAAACCCGCGGCGGGCTTAGCTCTTCTGTTCGGGCGCCTGGTTCCTGCTAGAGAGGTGCGAAAGCGCCGCAATCGTGCTTACCAGGATCATCAGCATGTAGATTTTCATCTGCCCCTCCGAATCGGCAATCCCCAGCCGATAGGAGGAATAGGCGTTGCAATGGTTTACGAAAGGTAACTTGCCCTTCCGGGGCCGCTAGCCTAGGGCGCGACATCGCGCCGCGCCGGGCGAAAGCGTGTTCCGCCGAGGTACCGCCTCCATCTTTCCGGGCATGGCTGAGGAAAAAGCTGAATGAACAATCGAGACATGGGCGAGCATTTGAAGCAGCTTCTGGCTAGCGGTCGCGACGGGGTGCGCTCGCTGCTGCCGCAGCGCCTGCGCGGGGACGCAGTCGTCGTTCCGGTGGTGCGGCTGTCGGGCGTGATCGGCTTTTCGACGCCGCTCAAGCCGGGCCTCACGCTCGCCAGCATCGCGAAACCTCTGGAGCGCGCCTTCACGATGCGCAAGGCGCAGGCCGTGGCGCTGCTGATCAACTCGCCGGGCGGCTCGCCGGTGCAGTCGCACCTGATCTATCGCCGCATCCGGGACCTCGCCACCGAGAACAAGCTGAAGGTGATCGCGTTCTCCGAGGATGTTGCCGCGTCCGGCGGCTACATGATCGCGTGCGCGGCGGACGAGATCATCTGCGATCCATCGTCGATTGTCGGTTCGATCGGAGTGGTTGGCGGCTCGTTCGGCTTCGCCGGGCTGATGGACAAACTCGGCATCGAGCGGCGGCTGTATACGTCGGGCGAGAACAAGGCGATGCTCGACCCGTTCCTGCCGGAGAAGCCGGAGGACGTCGAGAAGCTCAAGGCGGTCCAGCGCAAGATCCACGAAGGTTTTATCGCGCTGGTGCGGGCAAGCCGCGGCAGCCGGCTCAAAGGTGCCGACGGACAGTTGTTCTCGGGGGAATACTGGACCGGCGAAACGGCGGTCGAGCTTGGACTGGCCGACGGTATCGGCGATCTGCGCAGCACACTGCGCACGCGCTTCGGCGATAAGGTCACGACGCCGCTCATCTCGCCGCCGCGCGGCTGGTTCGGCCGCGCGCAGCCGGGTCTGGTTGCCGGCCTCGCTCGCCAATCGGATCTGGCCGAGGACGTGGTGTCGGCGATCGAGGCGCGGGCGCTGTGGGCGCGCTATGGGCTTTAGCGCATCCGCGCGCGACAATTCGGGAGCGGGGGTATTCGCGGCCGCTTGAAAGCCTAGAAAAAACCCAGATTTTGAACGAATGTATTTTGCTGATCGTCCGCATCGAAATTCCTTGATGCGCGTTGCAGCTCAGCAAGTCCGGCCCGAAAATCGTGTCCGGTGCGTCGAGTACCCAGGAGACCAGGCCATGCCGCCGATCCTCATCCCGCAGCTCGTCAAGTTCGCACTCGGTGCGGCCGGAGCGGCGGCGGCCGTGCGATGGGCCGTGAAAGAGGCGCGCCGCATCAACCAGGAGCTCCACCGGGCGCAGACCGCTCCTGTCTCCGATCAGGCCATGCGGCGGGAACTGCCGACGCTGCGGCGCGATCCACACACCGGCGATTGGCGCGTGATGTAATCGAGGGGCTTGCTCCGGTTTCGCCCGCTCGGGCCGTTCTTGACCCCCCGATTGGTGGCCGTTAGGTCTAGCCGCCCGCGCCGCGGCACTTCATGGCCTCTTCCGGATCACATGCACGACGATCTTCCCGCCCACATGCGTCCCGAGCGGTCGTTCCAGGGCTTGATCCTGGCATTGCAGCGCTATTGGGCCGACTACGGCTGCGTCATCCTGCAGCCCTACGACATGGAGATGGGCGCCGGCACCTTCCATCCGGCGACCACCCTTGCGTGCGCTCGGGCCGAAGCCGTGGAACGCCGCCTACGTGCAGCCCTCGCGCCGGCCGAAGGACGGCCGCTACGGCGAGAACCCGAACCGGCTGCAGCACTACTATCAGTTTCAGGTGATCCTCAAACCGTCGCCGCCCGATCTGCAGGACCTCTACCTCAAGTCGCTCTACGCGATCGGCATCGATCCCAAGCTCCACGATCTGCGCTTCGTCGAGGATGACTGGGAATCGCCGACGCTCGGCGCCTGGGGGCTGGGCTGGGAGTGCTGGTGCGACGGCATGGAGGTCTCGCAGTTCACCTACTTCCAGCAGGTCGCCGGCTTCGAATGCGCGCCGGTCGCGGGCGAACTGACCTACGGCCTCGAACGTCTGGCAATGTACGTGCAGGGCGTCGACCGCGTGTACGATCTCAACTTCAACGGCCGCGACGGCGCGCGCAAGGTCACCTACGGCGACGTGTTCCTGCAGGCCGAGAAGGAATATTCGCGGCACAATTTCGAACATGCCGACACCGACATGCTGTTCGCGCAGTTCAAGATGGCGGAAGAAGCCTGCCGGAAATATCTCGACGCCGGCTGGACGACCGAGGGCAACGCGCGGCGCCACGCGATGGCGCTGCCGGCCTACGACCAGTGCATCAAGGCGAGCCACGTCTTCAATCTGCTCGACGCGCGCGGCGTGATCTCGGTCACCGAGCGGCAGAGCTACATCCTGCGGGTGCGCGAACTCGCCAAAGCCTGCGGCGAGGCTTGGCTCGCGACCGAGGCGGGGGGCATTGTTTGACGCGCAAGCGCGTGCTGCGGATCTTCCTGCTGGCGGGCGCCGGCCTGAGCTTTCTCTTCGCGGTGTTCGTCTGGCTCAATATCAACTCGGATCTGTCGTCGGAGTATTTTTCCGAGGAAGCCGTCGATTTCGCCCGCTATATTTGGGTGGAGATCAACCTGATGCTGGTCGCGCTCGCGATCGGCGCCATGGCGTTGCTGATCGGCTTGCGGCAACGCTGATAGCCAGCGAGGGAGGACAAAATGCCCGACGAAGCATGAAATCGGCGGACGGCAACCGATCGCGGTCGATGTCCAGCCCGGCAAGAGCTACTGGTGGTGCGCCTGCGGGCGGTCGAAGAAGCAGCCGTTCTGCGACGGCTCGCACAAGGGCACCGGGTTCGCGCCGCTCGAATGGAAGGCCGCCGCCGCCGAGCAGGCCTGGTTCTGCGCCTGCAAGCGCACCGCCGCAGCAGCCGATGTGCGACGGCAGCCACAAGCGCTTGTGACGATCCTGCCGAGACGGCGATTGCTGCAATCTTCGCAAACCTGTTCACCCCGTGCCAACCTTCCGCGCAACTCCTTCGGAACCCCGGCGCAGTTCTGCCATTATTGCCGCGACCGGCACGGGAGTTGTTCATGTCCGAATTCCGTTACGACGTCGTCGCCCAGCCCGGCGGCTACGTCATCGTGATCACACCGGACGACCGGGCAGCCTTCACGCTCCAGCATGACGCGTTCGACGCTGCCGCCGACCTCACCCGCAAGCTTCGTTTTGTCGGCATCTCGCTCGACGTCCGTGGCGCCGATGCCGCCCGGCGTGCGCGCCGGGCGTTGAGCGGCAGGCGCTGGCCGGTGCGCTGGCCTGCTCGCCGCGCGTGACAAGCGCGCTCGCGCCTGCTACCTGCGGTCACCCATACCGCCGCAGTGACGCCGTCATGCCCGACCTTCTGCTCGAATTCTTCTCCGAGGAAATCCCCGCGCGCATGCAGGCGCGCGCCGCCGAGGACCTGAAGAAGCTCGTGACCGACCGGCTGGTCGAGGCCGGGCTGCCCTACGAGGGCGCCAAGGCGTTCGTCACGCCGCGCCGGCTCGCGCTCGCCGTGCAGGGCGTGCCGGTGCGGCAGCCCGACCTGCAAGGAGGAGAAGAAGGGCCCGCGCGTCGGCGCGCCCGAGGGCGCGATCAAGGGCTTCCTGCGCGCGGCCGGCCTGGCCTCGATCGATCAGGCCAAGGTGCAGCCCGACAAGAAGGGCGACTTCTACGTCGCGGTGATCGAGAAGCCCGGCCGGCCGGCGATCGAGGTGATCGGCGAGATCGTGCCCGACGTGGTGCGCGGCTTCCCGTGGCCGAAGTCGATGCGCTGGGGCGAGCAGTCCGCCAAGCCCGGCGCGCTCGCCTGGGTGCGGCCGCTGCATTCCATCGTCGCGACCTTCGGGCCGGAGACCGAGGAGCCGGAGGTCGTGCGCGTTCGCGGTCGACGGCATCGCGGCCGGCGACGAGACGCGCGGCCACCGCTTCCTGGCGCCGGCGCCGTTCCGCGTGCGCCGGCTCGACGACTACATGGCGAAGCTCGAGAAGGCCAAGGTCGTGCTCGACCCCGAGCGGCGCAAGGAGATGATCCTGGCCGACGCCAAGAACCTCGCCTTCGCGCAGGGCTACGAACTGGTCGAGGACGCGGGCCTGCTGGCCGAGGTCGCCGGCCTGGTCGAATGGCCGGTGGTGCTGATGGGCTCGTTCGACGAGGCGTTCCTGTCGATCCCGCCCGAGGTGATCCGCACCACCATCCGCAACAACCAGAAATGCTTCGTGCTGCGCGATCCGCGGACCGCGCGGCTCGCCAACAGGTTCATCCTGGTGTCCAACATCGAGGCCGAGGACGGCGGCGCGGCAGATCGTCGCCGGCAACGAGCGCGTGATCCGCGCGCGGCTTCCGACGCGAAGTTCTTCTACGAGACCGATCTGAAGATGCGGCTCGAAGACCGGCTGCCGAAGTTCGAGCAGATCGTGTTCCACGAAAAGCTCGGCACGCAGGCGGAGCGCATCGCGCGCATCGAGCGGCTTGCCGCCGAGCTTGCGCCGATCGTCGGCGCCGATGTGGAGAAGGCGAAGCGCGCCGCGCGGCTGTGCAAGGCCGATCTGCTCACCGAAGTGGTCGGCGAATTCCCCGAGCTGCAAGGGCTGATGGGGAAATACTACGCGGAGGCGCAGGGCGAGGACGAAGCGGTCGCGCACGCCTGCGAGGATCACTACCGGCCGAAGGGGCCGGACGATCTCGTGCCGGCCGATCCGGTGTCGGTCGCGGTCGCGCTCGCCGACAAGATCGACACGCTGGTGGGCTTCTGGGCGATCGACGAGAAGCCAACGGGCAGCAAGGACCCATATGCGCTGCGGCGCGCGGCGCTGGGCGTTATTCGAGTTATTCTGGACAACGGCTTCGCCTAATTGCTGACGACGATTGCGAATGCCTTTGCATAGTCTCGGATGCAGCGCTGTATCGATCAACCGAGCAATTCGACTATGTCTTGCCGCTCGCAAAGGACTTGCAGTGAAAAGCGATTAAGTGACGAGAATCGAGAAGTATCTGTGAGAACAGCGTTGCAGTTTGAATGCTCAAGACGGAATCGATAGTCATGCCGTGACCTGCTGGCCTTCTTCGCCGACCGCCTCGAAAGTCCAACTGCGCGAGCAGGGTGCGCGGCACGATCTCGTCGATGCGGTGTTCGCGCTCGAAGGCCAGGACGACCTCGTGCTCATCGTCCGCCGCGTCGAGGCGCTGGGCAAATTCCTCGACACCGACGACGGCAAGAACCTGCTCGCCGGCTACAAGCGCGCCACCAACATTCTCCGCATCGAGGAGAAGAAGGACGCGCGACAATATGTCGGCGCGCCCGATCCGCAGTTCTACCGGCAGGACGAGGAACGGGCGCTCGCGCAGGCGATCGACGCCGCCAAGCAGGAAGCCTCGGCCGCCGTCGCCAAGGAGGATTTCGCGGCCGCCATGAGCGCGATGGCGAAGCTGCGGCCGCACGTCGATGCGTTCTTCGACAAGGTGACGGTCAACGTCGCCGAGGGGGCCGACAAGGACAAGCTGCGCGAGAACCGCCTCAAGCTGCTCAACGAAATCCGCGAAGCGACCCGCGCGGTCGCCGACTTCTCCCGGATCGAGGGATAAGCACCGCAAACAGGTTGTAACTCGTGCGACAGGGGCGGTGCGCTCCCTCTCCCCGCAGGGGAGAGGGTTGGGGTGAGGGGGTTACCACACTCTCGATAGACCGTTAATCCCTCACCCCATCCCTCTCCCAATGGGAGAGGGAGCCGACCGAGTCCGTCTCGCGTGCGTGATGCGTCGTCTTAGTTCGCGACGAGTGTTACAGCCCCTTGAACAGGTTGCCGACCAGCAGCACCACGTAAGCGAGGATCGCGATCCAGAATTTCTGTGTCGTCAGGAAGCCCGCCGAGGCGAAGTGCCCGATGAGCGCAAGGATCGCGAGCGCAACCGAAACCAGGAACACCGGTACGGTCGGTGCACTCAGATTGAGCTTATCCATGATTGTCACCCCCAGGCCCGGTACGCGCCTACGGGGCCGGGCCGTCTGGCCGGGCGATCATAGGCTAGCGGCACGTTCCTTCAAGCCGCTTCGGACTTGATCGGCAGACGCCAGGGTGCATGAGTGCGGCTGGGTCGATTCGGACCCACCCACTCGGAGACCCTCATGACCCTCAGCGTCGAACATATCTCGCCCCTCATCGCGCTTGTTGCCGGCATCCTGATCCTGCTCGTGCCTCGGCTGTTGAACTATATCGTTGCGTTCTACCTCATCCTGGTCGGCCTCATCGGGCTCAACGTCATCCACAATTTCTTACGGTAATCCGGCAACGATCCGGAGCCATCGGGACTTGCCTCATGCGGCGGGCCCATGATTTCTAGCCCGCTGAAGCCAGCCCGCTGAAGCCAGCAACCTTTCAGGATTCCATGGCCAAATCGACGCCGAAACGCCGCACAAAGAAGCAGCCGTCCGCCACGTCCCGCAAGTCCGCGGCCGGCAAGGCGTCCTCGCGCAAGCCAGCGTCCGCCAAAATGCGGTCCAAGCCATCCAAAGGCGCGGCAAGCAAGCCGCGTCGGGCGGCGCCGGCAAACCGTGCGGTCGCGCCCCGCAAGGGCAAATGGGTCTATGGCTTCGGCGGCGGCAAGGCCGAGGGCCGTCCCGGCATGCGCAACCTGCTCGGCGGCAAGGGCGCGGGCTTCGCCGAAATGGCCAATCTCGGCCTGCCGGTGCCGCCCGGCTTCACCATCACGACCGAGGTCTGCACGCACTACTACGCCAACGGCAACCAGTATCCGGCGGAGCTCGAGCGTCAGGTGCAGTGCTGCGCTCGACGAGGTCGGCGCGCATCACCGGCAAGACATTCGGCGACGCAGACGAACCCGCTGCTGGTCTCGGTGCGCTCGGGCGCGCGCGCCTCGATGCCCGGCATGATGGACACGGTGCTCAATCTCGGCCTCAACGACGAGACCGTCGAGGCGCTCGCCAAGAACTCCGGCGACCAGCGCTTCGCCTATGACAGCTACCGCCGCTTCATCACCATGTATTCCGACGTCGTGCTCGGCGTCGGCCATCATCACTTCGAGGAAATCCTCGACGATCTCAAGGATCGCAACGGCTACGCGCTCGACACCGATGTGACCGCCGACGACTGGGTCGAACTGGTCGGCCGCTACAAGGAGCGCCTCGAGGAGGAGCACGGCGCGCCGTTCCCGCAGGACCCGCACCAGCAGTTATGGGGGGCGATCGGCGCGGTGTTCGGCTCGTGGATGAACCAGCGCGCCATCACCTACCGCCGCCTGCACGCCATCCCGGAGAGCTGGGGCACGGCGGTCAACGTCCAGGCGATGGTGTTCGGCAACATGGGCGAGACGTCGGCGACCGGCGTCGCCTTCACCCGCAATCCCTCGACCGGCGAGAAGAAGCTCTACGGCGAATTCCTGATCAACGCGCAGGGCGAGGACGTGGTCGCCGGCATCCGCACGCCGCAGGAAATCACCGAACAAGCGCGTCAAGGAAGCCGGCTCCGACAAGCCGTCGATGGAAGCCGCGATGCCGGCGGCGTTCAAGGAGCTGCACGCGCATCTACGGCGTGCTCGAGAGGCACTACCGCGACATGCAGGACCTCGAATTCACCGTCGAGCAGGGCAAGCTGTGGATGCTGCAGACGCGCTCCGGCAAGCGCACCGCCAAGGCGGCGCTGCGGATCGCGGTCGAACTCGCGAACGAAGGCCTGATCACGCGCAAGGAGGCGGTGACGCGCATCGATCCGTCCGCGCTCGATCAGCTGCTGCATCCGACCATCGATCCCGCAGCCGAGCGCAAGGTGATCGCCACCGGGCTGCCGGCCTCGCCCGGCGCGGCGTCGGGCGAGATCGTGTTCTCGTCCGACGATGCCGAAGCCTCAAGGCGCAGGGCCGCCGCGTCATCCTGGTGCGGGTCGAGACCTCGCCGGAGGACATCCACGGCATGCACGCGGCCGAAGGCATTCTCACCACGCGCGGCGGCATGACCTCGCATGCCGCGGTGGTCGCGCGCGGCATGGGCAAGCCCTGCGTCTCGGGCGCGGGCTCGCTGCGCGTCGATTACGCCGCCGGCACCATGAGCGCCGGCGGACACCGGTTCAAGCAGGGCGACCTGATCACCATCGACGGCTCGACCGGGCAGGTGCTGGCGGGCCGCGTGCCGATGATCGAGCCGGCGCTGTCGGGCGAGTTCGGCACGCTGATGGGCTGGGCCGACAAGGTGCGCAAGCTCGGCGTGCGCGCCAACGCCGACACGCCGAACGACGCGCGCGTCGCGCTGAAGTTCGGCGCCGAAGGAATCGGGCTCTGCCGCACCGAGCACATGTTCTTCGACGAGGATCGCATCCGAGCAGTGCGCGAGATGATCCTCGCCGACGACGAACGGTCGCGCCGCGCCGCGCTCGCGCAAGCTTCTGCCGATGCAGCGCGACGATTTCGTCGAGCTGTTCGAGATCATGCAGGGGCTTGCCGGTGACGATCCGGCTGCTCGATCCGCCGCTGCACGAGTTCCTGCCGCATACCGAGGAGGAGATCGCCGAAGTCGCCGCAGCAATGAACGCCGATCCGAGGAAGCTCGCCGATCGCGCCCGGGAACTGCCGAATTCAACCCGATGCTCGGCTTCCGCGGCTGCCGGCTGGCGATCGCCTATCCGGAGATCGCCGAGATGCAGGCGCGCGCCATCTTCGAGGCGGCGGTCGAGGCCGGCAAGCGCACGGGCAAGCCGGTGGTGCCCGAGGTGATGGTGCCGCTGATCGCCACCAAGCTCGAGTTCGACCTCGTCAAGGCGCGCATCGACGCGATGGCGGAGGCGGTCGCGGCCGAGACCAAGACCGCCGATCACCTATCAGGTCGGCACCATGATCGAATTGCCGCGCGCGGCGCTGCGCGCCGGCGAGATCGCCGAGAGCGCGGAGTTCTTCTCGTTCGGCACCAACGATCTCACGCAGACCACGTTCGGCATCTCCCGCGACGACGCGGCGAGCTTCCTCGGCACCTACATGGCGCGCGGCATCGTCGCGATCGATCCGTTCGTGTCGATCGACCGCGAGGGCGTCGGCGAGCTGGTGCGGATCGGCGTCGAGCGCGGCCGCAAGGTGCGGCCGAAGCTCAAGGTCGGCATCTGCGGCGAGCACGGCGGCGATCCGGCCTCGGTCGCGTTCTGCCACGAGATCAGGCTCGACTACGTGTCGTGCTCGCCGTTCCGCGTGCCGATCGCGCGCCTCGCCGCCGCCCAGGCGGCGCTCGGCAAGGCTGCCGGCCGGCCAGGCCTGAACGCGGGTCCGCGGGCAGGCCCTTCGTCGGATACTCAGCCTCCGTGGTGCGTGCTAGCGTTGCCGGCAGCGCCAGCAAGAGCGCCAGCGAGGGACCATGGCCGAGGACGGCAAAGCCGCGGTAGCGGATCAATCGCCAATTCCCGATCCGCGGCTGACGACGCAAGGCGCGATCTCCGACGAGGCGCTGCGCAAGGCCGAGGAGTTCGTCGAGCAGGAGGAAGGCGCCGCCAACCGGCTGGTCGGCGTGGCCGGCCACGGTCGTGACCGCGATCGCGATCGCGATGACGCTGTTTCACCTCTACGCCGCCTACGACATCGTGCCGACGCAGCCGCTGCGCTACACCCACGTCGCCTTCGTGCTGGTGCTGTGCTTCCTGCTGTTTCCGCTGGCCGCGCCGTTTTCGCAACCGCATCCGCTGGTGGGACGTCATCGCGGCCGCGACCTGCGTCGGCATCCTGGTCTACGCCATCGTCGGCGGCGAGGACTTCACCGACCGCGCCACCTCGCCGGACCGGCTCGACGTCGTGCTCGGCGTGATCTTCATCGTGCTGCTGCTGGAAGCGACGCGCCGCACCACCGGCTGGATCATGCCGGCGGTCGCGATCCTGTTCATCGCCTACGCGATGGCCGGCCCGTACCTGCCGCCGCCATGGACGCATCGCGGCTACGATCTCTCGCGCCTGGTCGGTCATCTGTTCATCACGCTCGAAGGCATCTTCGGCGTCGCGGTCGACGTGTCGTCGACCCTGATCATCATGTTCACGATCTACGGCGCGTTCCTGCAGCATTCCGGCGCCGGCAAATTCTTCATCGATTTCTCGATGGCGTTGATGGGCGGCAAGCCCAACAGCGCCGGCCGCACCGTGGTGCTGTCGTCGTTCCTGCTCGGCGGGCCGTCGGGCTCGGGCGTCGCCACCACGGTGACGATCGGCGCGGTCGCCTATCCGATGATGAAGCAGTCGGGCTTCGAGAAGAACGCCGCCGGCGGGCTGCTCGCGGCCGGCGGGCTCGGCGCGATCCTGTCGCCGCCGGTGCTCGGCGCCGCCGCCTTCCTGATCGCCGAGTTTCTCAAGATCAGCTACCTCGACGTGATCTGGATGGCGACCATCCCGACCTGCCTCTACTACCTGTCGCTGCTGTTCATGGTCGAGCTCGACGCCAAGCGGTTCGGCGCCGAGCGCGGTGCCCTACGAGCAGCCGATGTCGCTTGGCGCGATGACCCGGCGCTACGGCTTTCACTTCACGTCGCTGATCGCCGTCATCGTGTTCATGGTGGCCGGCTATTCGCCGATGCTGGCGGTGTTCTATTCGACGCTGATGTGCTTCCTGCTGAGCGCGCTGACGCCCGAGACGGCGCTCGGGCCGAGGCGGCTGCTGCTGCCGCTGCTGGTCATCTCGGCTGTGATCCTGGCGCCGGCGCTGATCAACGTGCTGGTGTCGCTCGTCAATGCGCTGCTGCGCGTCGAACTGCCGGCGCTTGCGCTCGGCGGCCTGACCGACGTGGTCATCGTCTATCTGCCGGCGTTCCTCCTGGTGCTGCTCGGCGTACTCGCGGCATGCTCGGCCTGACGAATTTCGGCCGCGAAGAAACGCTGCACACCAAGAAGCTCGCGCGCACGCTCTCCGACGGCTCGATCGGCGTGCTCAATGCCGCGACCACCTGCGCGTCCGCCGGCATCATCGTCGGCGTCGTCACGCTCACCGGGCTCGGACTGAAGTTCTCGTCGATCGTGCTCGACTATGCGGGCGGCAGCCTGCTGCTCACCGCGATCTACACCGCGCTGGTGGTCTGGATCGTCGGCCTCGCGGTGCCGGTGACGGCGTCCTACATCATCTGCGCGGTGATCGCGGCGCCGGCGCTGACCAAGCTCGGCGTGCCCGACTACGCCGCGCACATGTTCATCTTCTACTATGCGGTGCTGTCGGAGGTTTCGCCGCCGACCGCGCTGTCGCCGTTCGCGGCCGCCGCGATCACCGGCGGCGACCCTTACGTCACCACGCTGCAGGCGTGGAAATACACGCTGCCGGCGTTCCTGGTGCCGTTCGTCTTCGTGCTCGATCCGCAGGGCGTCGGCCTGCTGATGAAAATTCCCAAGGACGGTTCGGTCTGGGACATCCTGCTGATCACCGGCAAGACCGCGGCGGGCCTGGCCGCGCTGGCGGCGGCGGCGCAGAACTGGGCGCTGCGACAGAACACCACGCCGGAGCGGGTGCTCTGGGTGCTTGCGGGCCTGCTGCTGGTGTTCCCAAGTCTCCTCGAAGCGCTGGCGGAGCGGATATCCGGCTACGACCTGCCGCATCCGGCGCCGCTCGGACTGGCGATTTGCGTGGCTTTGTTGCTAAAACAATTCATGTCGCTGGCTCCGCCCGCGGCAGCAAAAAGCTGATCAAGGGAGAAAACGACCGTGTTCCGAAAGCCCACACGCATTTCGTTCGCCGGCGCCATTGCGCTCGGGGCGGCGCTACTCGCGGGCGCGGCGCTCGCGCAGCAGAAGACCATCGCGATCGCGACCGGCGGTACCGGCGGCGTCTACTATCCGCTCGGCGGCGGGCTTGGCGAACCTCATCTCGAAGAACCTTCCGGGCTTTCAGGCGACCGCCGAGGTCACGGGCGGCTCGGTCGACAATCTCAAGCTGATCGGCACCGGCCAGAGCGAACTGGCGTTCTCGATGGCGGACGCCGCGCTCGATGCGGTCAACGGCGTCGACAAGTTCAAGGGCAACAAGGTCGCGGTGCGCACCCTGATGGTGCTCTATCCCAACCGCATGCATGTCGTGAGCATCGAAGGTACCGGCATCACCAAGATGTCCGACCTCAAGGGCAAGCGCGTCTCGACCGGCTCGCCGGGCAGCGCCACCGAGGTGATGGCGTTCCGCGTGATCGAGGCGGCGGGCCTCGACAAGGACAAGGACATGAAGCGCGAGCGGCTCGGCGTCGCCGAGTTCGGTGAACGCCCTCAAGGATAGGAAGATCGACGCCTTCTTCTGGGTCGGCGGCCTGCCGACCGCGGCCGTCACCGATCTCGGCGCGACGCCCGGCGTCAAGATCAAGATGATCGATCACAGCGAGGTGGTCGACAAGATGAATGCGAAATACGGCAATCTCTATATCACCGACGTCATCCCGGCGAAGACCTATCCGGGCCAGGACACCGACAACAAGATTTCGACGGTGCAGAACATTCTGATCACCAACGACAAGATGAGCGACGACACCGCCTACGCGATCGTCAAGCTGATCTTCGACAAGAAGGCGGACCTCGTCGCCGTGCACAAGGAAGCCGAGAACTTCGACTACAAGTACCAGCGCACCGACAATTCGCCGGTGCCCGTGGCATCCGGGCGCGGTGAAGTACTTCGCCGACAAGGGCGTGAAGATGTGAGCCTCGCGGGAACGGCCGCGCGCAAGCCATCTTCGATG
Organism: uncultured Alphaproteobacteria bacterium; assembly: GCA_963807865.1. Taxonomy (GTDB): domain Bacteria; phylum Pseudomonadota; class Alphaproteobacteria; order Rhizobiales; family Xanthobacteraceae; genus VAZQ01. The sequence goes on from CAWEDK010000023.1 coordinate 256,419, forward strand.
GTGGTGGCGGCGCGCGGTGGTTCCTCAATTCTGAGGGAATCTTTGGCTCCCGGACCGGCCGTTTTTTTTACGCTTTGTCAGGACCTTGGCGCTTCTCGTGCAGAAATTTTGACAAATCTTGGGCTGCGTCGTGTTCGGCCGTATTTGCTGATGGTGCGTGGCAGCCCGGTAGCATCACGGATTTTCACCGCAAACCGTTGCTCTGCACGCACTTAACGCGTCTGCAAGGTTACCTAGAGAATAACCAAAACTGTCGCATTTGTGCCTTAAGGCCGCCCTTTGCCGCCGTGACTATCCCCGCGTCGTTTCGGGGGAAACACACACATATGGTTGCGCCGGTAGACCGGCCGCGCGGTGTCCTTGCGGGCACGTTCGGCGTCGGAATTCTGACGTTCCTGCTGTTGCCGAGCGAGGTCGGATACCAGGACCTTGCCGCGCTCATCGCGCGCGATGTGGCAACCGTGGAGCGCCCACAGAAAACCAGTCTCGCTTCGCCGTTCGGTACGATCCACGCGGGCGAATCTCAATTTGCCGCAGCCGGTCGGCTCCGGGATCAAGCCGTCGCCGCTGGGCTATACGCTGGCTGCGCTCGATCCGGGCAACACCGAGATCACAGGATCGATCCGCGAACGAATTTTGCGCGAAAGCGCATTGCTGTACGCGCCGCCCGAAGGCGCTGGTCCGTGGGTCGACCGCAGCCGCAAGGGCGATCAGCTCACCTCCACGCCCCGCGGGAACGATAACGTCGCCGCGAAGGGCGATCGTCTCGTTGCGCCGCCTGTGCAGCAGGCAGAGGCAGGGGCCGCGCCGACAGTCGAGGCGCCCATGCAGCAGGTGGCGGTTGCGCCGTCTGTCGATGCCATCGCCGAGGTGCCGGCGCCCCTCGATCTCGAAGCCGAGCATGTCGTCGCGGCCGAGAAGCAACTCGCGGATGCGGCCGAAGAGGCCGCGCAGATGCAACTGGTGGAATTGCCGGCATCGCGCGATGCCGAGCCGAAGCAGCCGCAGGCCGAAAAGTCCACTCCGACGCGGCGTGCACAGTCGACCAAACGGTCCCAACGATTCGCGCTCGCCGAGCGCGAGGAGCAGCGGCGCGCCGAGCGGATCGCCCGGGACGCGAGACAGAAGGCCGAGAAGCTCGCGCGCAGCCAGGATGCGCCGAAAGCGTCCGCAAAGCTGGCCCGCACGCCAGACGCGAAGCCGCGGTCCGAGACGGCCGAATACGCAAGGCCTGTTTCACCCGCGCAGTCCGAGTCGGATCAGGCGTCACAATCCGAGGCGCACGCCCAGCCGGTCGAGGCCACCCCCGCCAAGGGCTTCGTTCTGGCCAGCGCCGGCGACTACCGGATCGGGGTCGAAACCCGGCAGTTCGAACGCTTGACCGCGCCTGCCGCCGCGACGGCCTCGCCGAACGAGGCCGGCAACAGTGTCGAAGCCGAAGTCGCCAAGGGCAAGGCGGCCGCGCTCAACGCCACGATCGCGTCCACGGCAGCGGAAGGGACCCCGTCCCAACGCACGTCGAAGCTGTTCTTTGGCGCCGACCCGATGGGCAAGAAGGTCGATGGAATCGAACCGTGGACACCGGGTACGGAACCGAAGTTGGGTGGCCGCGCAACGGGCAACGTCGCCACCGGTACGGACGCGACGAAGGACGTCGGGGTCAAGCTGGCGGCGCTGCCGCCGGTGGAGTCGGTCACCGACATCCCGGCCATGCTGCAGCCATCGCCGTCTGAACGCGCGGTCATGCCGAGCAGCAATCCTGATCAGAGCGTCGGCAAGGATCCGAACCAGCAGGGCGGCCAGAGCATTGCGCCCAAAGGCGAGGTGACTGGCGCCGACCAGCGTCCGATGACGCCGGCGGAACGCCTCGGGCTCAGCGACGAGAAGAGCCGCGCCAAGACCGTGAAGTGTCTCACCGAGGTGATCTACTTCGAAGCGCGCGGTGAGGTGGTTCGCGGTCAGATGGCGGTCGCCCAGGTCGTTCTGAACCGCGCCTTCTCAGGCAAATATCCCAACACGGTGTGCGGCGTCGTCTACCAGAATGCGCACCGCCATCTCGCCTGCCAGTTCACCTTCGCGTGCGATGGCATCGCCGACAAGGTGAAGGAACCCGACATGTGGGAACGTGCGGTCGTAATCGCCAACGAGATGCTCGACGGCAAGATCTGGCTGCCTGAGGTTGGCAAGGCCACGCACTACCATGCGCATTGGGTTCACCCCGGCTGGGTGCGCGAGATGAACAAGCTGCACCGGGTTGGCGTGCACACCTTCTACCGTCCGCGCAACTGGGGCGACGGCACCAATGCGCCGCAATGGGGCGACGTCGGCGAGACCCAGGAAGTGGCGAAGAAGCTCGTCGAAGTGGCCAAGAAGCCGTAGGCACAAGAAGCCCTAGGCAAGGGCCGCATTCCGTCAGATGTCATGAGTCAGTTGACATGGCCGGGCCCGTCCCGGCCATCGACTTTTTTGACCGGACCTGAGCCGGCTCACATCTCGATATCGAGGCCGACGTCGAAGTTCGGAGCCGAATGGGTGATCCAGCCGGACGAGGCGTAATCGACGCCGGTCGCGGCGATCTCGGCGATATGGTCGAGCGTGACGTTGCCGGACGCTTCCAGTTTGAACCGGCCGCCCGACATCTCGACCGCCTTGATCATCGTGGGGCAATCCATGTTGTCGAGCAGGACCGCATCCGCGATCCCGACCCCGATCACCTCCCGCAGTTGCTCAAGGGTGTCGACCTCGATCTCGATCTTCACCAGATGGCCTGCCACCGACTCGGCACGTTCCAGCACCGCGCGAATGCCGCCCGCCACCGCGATATGGTTGTCCTTGATCAGGATCGCATCATCGAGGCCGAAGCGGTGATTGAAGCCGCCGCCGCAACGCACGGCGTATTTCTCGATCGCCCGCAGCCCCGGTGTCGTCTTGCGCGTGCAGCAGATGCGCAGCTTGGTGTGCTTGACCCGGCGCACGAATTCATGCGTCGCGGTGGCGATGCCCGACAGCCGCCCGAGTACGTTGAGCCCGACACGTTCGGCCGAGAGCACCGCGCGGGCGGGGCCCGTGACCGTCATCAGGGCGGTCTTGGCGGCGACGTTGGCGCCGTCACGGGCGTGGGCCGTGATGGTGATGTCGGGCGCGAGCTTCTGGAAGCTCGCAGCGACGAACGGCAGGCCGGAAATCACGCCGGCCTTGCGCGCCACCACGATGGCGCGCGCCTGGGTATCTTCCGGAATGGTCGCAATCGAGGTTACGTCGCCCGCCCGGCCGAGGTCCTCGGCGAGGGCGCGGGTTACGACGGCGTCGATCTCGAGTGGCGAGAGGAATGCGTCAGGGCATAGCAGGGAGGCCATGAGGCCAGCATAGCGGCTGGCTTCAGGTTGTTCAAACCAGCCGGCTCGCTCCTGCGAGTGCGCGTGTGGACCCAGCTGCGGGGTGCGGCCCTGTGGTCACATCCTCGCGATCTGGCATGCGCCACGCGATGAGCGGTCAGTCGAATCTTCGCTTTGGAACCGGCAAGCGAGGCCTTACAAGGCTCTGCGCCGTCGCCGGTGCGGCCGGGTTCTGCCCGGAGCACGGTCTGACGGCGAAACGGTCTGACAGCGAAGACGTGCGGCGAGGCCGGCTTGCAAGTCGTGATGGCGATGCAGCGCAGGATTGGTCTCAAGGATTTCGATCATGGCGCTTACACTCCCGTCTGCGCGCAAGCTACCGGCAATCGGCTGGCGCACGCCCGCGGTGATTGTTCTGTGTGGGTGCGTTTGTGCCATGATCAGCTTCGGGCCGCGCGCCTCCCTCGGTTTCTTTCTCACGCCGCAATCGCAGGCCAACGGCTGGGGCCGCGACGTGTTCGGCTTGGCGATCGCCGTCCAGAACATTCTATGGGGACTTGGCCAGCCGTTTGCCGGGATGCTCGCAGACCGGTTCGGCGTCGTACGCGTGCTGTGGAGCGGCGCCATCCTCTATGCCATCGGCCTCGCCATGATGGCATATTCTACCACGCCCCTGATGCTCAATCTGTCCGCCGGCGTATTCATCGGCTTCGGGCTCGCCGGCTGTGCATTCAGCATCGTGCTGTCCGCCTTCGGCAAGCTCCTGCCGGAGCGCATGCGCTCGCTGGCCTTCGGCGCCGGCGCGGCGGCTGGGTCTTTTGGCCAATTTCTTTACTCGCCGCTCGCGGTCTCGCTTGTGGACAGCATCGGCTGGCAGGAAACGCTGCTGACGTTCGCCGCGATGATGCTGCTCATTCTGCCGTTTTCACTCGCGCTCGCGAGTGGCGCAAGAGGCGCAGTAGAAGGCGCGCAAACCCAGTCGTTGCGCTCCGCACTGTCGGAAGCGCTGCTGCACCGCTCTTACGTGCTGCTGGTGCTCGGGTTCTTTACCTGCGGCTTCCAACTGGCGTTCGTCACCATCCATCTGCCGCCCTATCTGGTCGACAAGGGACTGAGCACCCAGGTCGGCGGCTGGACCCTCGCGGTGATCGGACTGTTCAACATCTTTGGCTCGCTCACCTCTGGCTGGCTCGGCAACCGGATGCCCAAACGCTACATCCTCTCGGTCATCTATTTTGGACGCGCGATGGCGATCCTAGGATTCATCCTGCTTCCGGTCACGCCGTTGAGCGCGATTGTATTCGGCGCGGTGATAGGATTCCTGTGGCTCTCCACGGTGGCGCCGACGCAGGGGATCATCGCGGTCATGTTCGGCACCCGTTGGCTCGCCACCCTCGCAGGCGTCGCATTCTTCAGCCATCAGGTCGGCGGCTTTCTCGGCGTCTGGCTGGGCGGGGTCGTGTTCGAACGCACCGGCTCCTACGATGCGGTGTGGTGGCTCTCGATCCTGTTCGGTCTGCTGTCAGCCGTCATCAATCTGCCGATCGTGGAAGAGCCGGTCCTGCGCCCGGCCACTGCCGCGTCGCCGGCATGAGCGATACGACATGAGTGCTGCACCCAAAGAGCAACAGGACCGCCAAGACCCGCCATCGTCCATGGTTGCGCGGCCCGCCGCTTGGCGCACGCCGGTCATCATCCTGCTCTGTGGTTGCCTGATCGGGCTTCTTGGCTTCGGCGCGCGTTCGGGACTTGGATTCTTCCTGACGCCGATGTCGCAGGCGCACGGCTGGGGCCGCGAGGTGTTCTCGCTGGCCCTGGCGATCCAGATGCTGCTATGGGGCGCGGCGCAGCCATTCGTCGGCGGGATCGCGGATCGCTACGGTCCGGTTTGGGTGTTGAGCATCGGCGCGGTGCTCTATGCGCTCGGTCTTGCCGGCATGGCCTATGCGAGCACGCCCGGCATGCTCCATCTCACCGCCGGCGTGGTGATCGGATTCGGGCTTGCCGGCTCGTCCTTCACGGTCGTCATCGGTGCTTTCGGTAAACTGATGCCGCCAACCTGGCGCACGTTTGCGTTCGGCGCCGGCACGGCTGCCGGTTCGTTCGGGCAGTTCCTGTTCTCGCCGCTCGCGGTCGCACTGATCGACCGTTTCGGCTGGCAGCAGACGCTGCTGGTGTTCGGCGCCTGCGTGCTCTTGATCGTGCCGCTCTCGCTCGCGCTGGCAAATCCCGCCGAGGCGTCCCCGACGCCAGGAGCGCCCCGCAAACAATCGGTCTCGCAGGCGCTCTCCGAGGCGTTCGGACATCGCAGTTATGTGCTGCTGGTGTTGGGTTTCTTCACCTGCGGCTTCCAGATATTCTTCATCGCGGTCCATCTGCCGGCGTTTCTCGTCGACCGCGGACTGTCGGCCGAGGTCGGCGGCTGGGCGCTCGCGACCATCGGATTGTTCAATATCATCGGTGCGATCGCCGCAGGGCTGCTCAGCAACTACATGCCCAAGCGCTATTTGCTGGCGCTGATCTACTTCGGCCGGTCGATTGCGATTCTGATCTACATCCTGCTGCCGATCACCACCGTTTCGACGCTTCTCGTCGCCGCCGTGCTTGGCCTGCTGTGGCTGTCGACGGTGCCGCCGACATCGGGGCTGGTGGCGATCATGTTCGGCACGCGGTGGCTCGCAATGCTGTTCGGTTTCGTCTTCTTCAGCCACCAGGTCGGCGGCTTTCTCGGGGTCTTGCTCGGCGGTGTCTTGTTCGAGCGAACCGGCTCGTACGACATGGTTTGGTGGCTGGCGATTCTGCTCGGCCTGCTGTCGGCGGTGATCAACCTGCCGATCGTCGAAAAGCCGGTGGTGCGTCCCGCCCCTGCGCCCGCCTGATTGGTTCGATTCATGCACGGCAACGCTCCCGTTCTTCCCCCGGCCGGATTGCAGCGCAACTGGCGCACGCCCGCCGTCATCGTGGTGTGCGGCTGTCTCATCGCCATGATCGGATTCGGGCCACGCTCCGCGCTCGGCCTGTTCCTGACGCCGCTGTCGAATGCACACGGCTGGGGGCGCGACGTCTTCGCGCTGTCGGTCGCGGTGCAGATGCTGCTTTACGGCGCAGCTCAGCCGTTCTCGGGCGCGCTTGCCGATCGTTTCGGCATGGTGCGCGTAATCATTGCGGGTGCGCTGCTGTATGGGGCCGGCCTGTTCATGATGGCGCAGGCCACCACGCCCGGAATGCTCTATCTGTCGAGCGGCGTGCTGATCGGTTTCGGCCTTTCGGGCTGTTCGTTCAACCTGATCATCTCGTCGTTCGGCAAGCTCCTGCCGGAAAGCTGGCACTCGACGGCGTTCGGCGCCGGCACGGCGGCCGGCTCGTTCGGCCAATTCCTGTTCTCGCCGCTGGGCGTCGGGCTGATCGATGCGTTCGGATGGCAGACTGCGCTCGAGGTTTTTGCGGTGCTGATGCTGCTGATTATCCCGTTGGCGTTTGCGATCAGGACGCCACGGGCGAACGAGGCGACCGCCGCATCCGCCGTGCGCCCGGTTCAGGTCCAGACGTTCAAGCAGGCGCTGGCCGAAGCGCTCGGCCATCGCTCCTACCTTCTGCTGGTCGCGGGCTTCTTCACCTGCGGGTTTCAGCTCGGTTTCGTCACCATTCACCTTCCTGCCTACCTGATCGACCGCGGCCTCTCGGTCGAGATCGGCGGTTGGACGCTGGGGCTGATCGGGCTATTCAACATCATCGGCTCGATGGCGTCAGGATGGCTCGGCGGCAGGATGCCGAAGCGATACATCCTGTCCTTCATCTACTTCGCCCGTGCGCTCGCGGTGGTGGCGCTGATCACGCTGCCGGCCAGCCCGGCGGTGACTTTGATCTACGGCGCCGTGACCGGCTTGCTCTGGCTCTCGACCGTGCCACCGACCTCCGGCCTCGTAGCGCTGATGTTCGGCACGCGCTGGATGGCGATGCTGTTCGGGATCGCATTCTTCAGCCATCAGGTGGGCGGCTTCCTCGGCGTGTATCTCGGCGGGTTCCTCTATGACCGCACTGGGTCGTACGACGTGGTGTGGTGGCTCGGCGTGCTGTTCGGCGTGATTTCGGCGCTGATCAATCTGCCGATCGTCGAAAAGCCGGTGGCGCGTCTCGCCGCGGAGCAAGCGTAGGTCGCCCGCGTATCCCATCAGAAGCGATGAGGTTCTGCTCGATTGGCGATGCTTGGGCGGCGCCGTGGCTTTTGTGTTAACTCATGTCCTTTCGCAAGCGGGAATCATCCATGGCAGCTTTCAAAGCGATCGTGATCGATAAGACCGAGGCCGGGCAGAGCATTGCGTTGCGCGATTTCGACGAGGCGCAACTCATGGACGGTGATGTCACCGTCCGGGTCGAATGGTCGACGGTCAACTACAAGGATGGTCTAGCCGTCACCGGCAAGGCGCCGGTGGTCCGCCGCTTTCCGATGATTGCCGGCATCGATTTTGCCGGCACGGTCGAGGGCTCCTCGCATCCGGACTGGAAGCCGGGCGATCGGGTCATCCTCAACGGCTGGGGCTGCGGCGAGAGCCATCTCGGCGGCTATGGCGAGAAGGCGCGGGTAAAGGGCGACTGGCTGGTGCGGTTGCCGGCCGGCATGAGCGCGCGAGACGCGATGGCGATCGGCACCGCCGGCTATACCGCCATGCTCGCCGTTCTGGCCTTGGAACGGTACGGACTTACGCCCGCCAGTGGTCCCGTCGTGGTAACGGGCGCGGCCGGCGGCGTCGGCTCGGTCGCGATTGCGATTTTGTCCAGGCGCGGCTTTCAGGTGACGGCCGCGACTGGGCGGCCTGAAGAAGCCGCTTACCTGCGGGGGCTTGGTGCCGCCGACATTGTCGAGCGCAAAGAACTAACCGGGGCTCCGCGGCCGCTTGCAAAGGAGCGCTGGGCCGGTGGTATCGATTCGGTGGGGTCAACGACCTTGGCGAACGTGCTGTCGATGACGCGCTATGGCGGCGCCGTCGCGGCCTGCGGTCTTGCCGGTGGCATGGATCTGCCCGGTTCGGTCGCGCCCTTCATCCTGCGCGGCGTGTCGCTTCTGGGCATCGATTCGGTGATGCATCCCAGAGCCGGCCGACAGGCAGCGTGGCAACGGCTCGACAGCGATCTCGATCGCACCAAGCTGTCCGAGATGACGAGCGAGATTTCGCTTGAGGGAGTGATCGAGGCGGGCCGCAAGATCGTCGCGGGGCAGGTGCGGGGACGCCTGGTCGTGCGAGTTGGCTGAATGAATGTCGTTCAGAATTTGGCGACGAAGCTCCTGTAAGATGAAAAGCGAATTGCACGGTTAGCAAAAGGTTACCGCGTAGCGTAACCGGCAGGGGGATCGGGATGTTTGTGCGCGTTCTAACCGCGGCCGCATGGCTGCTGGCAGCGAGTCCGTCATTGGCGGAGCCGTTGAATGCTGATGGAGCCCGCCGTTTCGTCGTCGGGAAGTTGTTCGCCTTCAACTGTTTCGATGGATCGCGCGGCGACGGCCGCATTTATGCGGACGGCTCGGTCATCGGCACGATCCAAATGCAGGGCAGCGGGCCTTACCGCAACATGTGGCTGCCGGCCGGGACCGTGCAGGTGAAAGGCGCGGCGGTCTGCGCAACGCTTAAGGGCATGCCGTTCGAGCCGTGTTTCAACCTGGACAGGACCGACGACAAGAGCTTTCGCGGCGCCGTGTCCGGAATGGGCTTCGCGTATTGCGATTTCACGCGCCGTAGTTCGGGCGTGGCCAGCCTGAGCCTGCGCTCGCGGGGGCCGCTGTCGCTCAGCGCTCCCGGGACGGCTCGACCGAACTGAGCTACTAGGTCTGGCACTCGATGAAATTGCGCTGTTTGGCGATCTCCGCCGCGCAATAATCCATGAAGGCGCGCACCCGCGCGGTGTTCCGCAAGTCGGGATGCGTCATGCAGCCAAAGCTCGCCCTCGACTTCCGGAATGGCGGGCGTGAGCCTCGCCAGGCCCGGCACCGCGGCTCCGACGAAGCATGGCATCAGAGCAAGTCCGACGCCGGCTGCTGCCGCTTCGGCGAGGCCGACCAGGGTGTTCACCTTGTAGACGATGCGATCTTCATCGACATGCTCTTTGAGCCACTTCAAGGCCTTCGCGATCGATACCTGGTCGGTGAGGGCAATCCAGTCGTGCCGGCGTCCGTCGGTCAGTGGATCGAAGGGGCGTGACGCGAGTCGGCTCGGACCATAGATCGCCCAGGCAATGCGCGTGAGGCGGCTTCCGCTCTGGGAGTCCACGCCCGGATAGGTCGCCCGCAGCGCAACGTCGGCGTCGCGCTTCGACAGGTCGAGCGTCCTGTTGGTCACGACCAGGTCCAGGATGATCTCCGGGTAAGCGCGGCGAAAGCCGACGAGCACATCCTGGAGCAATCGAAGCAGGATGATGTCGGTGGTCGTAACGCGGAGCTCGCCGGAGGGGCGCAGGTCCTGGCCGGTCACCCTTCGCTCGAAGGTGACGATGTCCTCGCCGAGCCGGTTGGCAACCTCGAGCATCTGTTCTCCGGAGACCGTCGGCGCGTAGCCTCCCCGGCCGCGCTCGAACAAGCGCGAACCCAGGTGCTGCTCAATCTGACCGAGCCGCCGAAAGACCGTGGAGTGGTTGATGCCGAGCTGCTCGGCCGCCCCGGCGAGCGAGCGGCTGTCGGCGATGGCTTTCACGTAGCGGAAGTCGTCCCACGACAGCATTTTGTGATTGCGCAGCCTTGTTTGCGAATTTGCAAAGAGGACCATAACCACAACAAGATTTCTGTAGAAGAAAGCAAGTGGGCAGCGCCGTGGGTCCGACCTTATCGATAGTTCTAAACTATGACTAGCGGATCGATCAATGATCCTGAACGGGCGATGCGGGCATGGTCGAACCTCAGTCGCCAGGCCAAAGGCTCGCGTTACGGCGGCGTCGCGTGCGGCGGACAGGCCCAATGTGGCGATGAAACGCAAAATCGGCCGGGAAAACCCCAGCCTGACAAAACGACCTTATGATGCCGAAAGTAGAAAGGGTGCCGGCTGAGCCGGCACCCTTTGCAAAAGCGAATTAGCCCTTGGTCACGATCGGGGGCGGGGCCTTGCCCTTGCCCTTACCGACTGCGGCGCATCCGGCCACGCTCACGGCGACGAGAGTCGCCACAACAGCAACGAGAACTTTCTTCATAGCAGCCCCTGTTTTCCCCTGTTAAGCCTGACGCAAGACAACACCAAGATCGCGCAGGGCTCTAGTGCACAGAGGCCACAGTGGGGCTCAAAACTGCGTTAACCGTCTTGCTGGAATCCAAGCGTTCGGAGATTTCCGTCACGATAAGCAATGACTTGCACCGGCGGCTCGCCGCGGTTTGGACGACACATGGAATCTTTCTGACCGCGGTGTGCGTGGTGGATTGATGGGACCGACGGCTTGGGCCAGCCAGATTCGGCTCGTCCGGACGAGGGCGTCGACCCGGAATCGGCGTCCGCTCCGCTATTTTGGGTCAGGGAGCGGCCAGGGCCGCTCAGAAGCCCGCCTTGAGCCACTCTTCCAGCGGCATGACGTCAGGACCTTCGCCGAACTTGTGCGTCCAGTTGTCGATCGCCCATTGGCGGCCGCTGGCGGTCTCGCGCAACACCGCGGTGGCGTGAGGCCAGCGGTCGAACAGCAGGCCGCGCGCCCGCGGAGGATCGACCTTGTGGTGCTTCAGCAGCCCCATTTGGTCGAGCACCAGCATCAGGCTGGTGTTGTTGCGGCTCATGTCGATGCAGTCCATCTGCTCGGGACCCTGGTCGCTCCGCACGCCCGCATAGGCGACCCGGCGGGTGGTCCCGGCCTCGGGGCCGACGCGGCGGTCGAACCATTTGGTAGCGGCCGCCACGGCCTTGCGCTCGGCCTCGGGCGTCTTCTTGGCGGAGGCGAACATCTGCGTCAGCTTGGTGCGATCGGCGGGCCCCAACCCGACAGCGGTCCGGAAACGGCAGCCGAAACCGTGACACACGACGACCGAACTGGTCGTCGGCGGCGAGAGCGAGAGCTGCGTGTAAACGTCGTCGAGCGCCGGATCGATGGCGTACGACGGCATCGTGCCGCAGATGAGCGCCGCCAGCGCCGGCACGATGACGTTGAATTTAAAGGAGCTTCGGTCCCCGGCGCAGCCTGATCGGCCCAAACGCATTGCCGCCTCCGATACACGCGAGTTTTTGTCTCATGGCCGTGACATGCGCGCAAGCGGCCACCCTACGAAAAGACGGCGGTGCGGCGATGGCCGGCCGGGCGGGATTGGAGCGGGCGATCGTGCCGAAATTGCGCCACGAAGCCGGGCGCGCCACGCTCCTGTGACGCGGGAGGGGCGAGAAGCCTCGCGATCGCATGCAGCGCCAATCATTCAGCGGCAATCGTGCTCGCGGCGCAGTGCGCCCGAGATTTACATCCTCTTTTTCGCATATCGGGCAGGCCCGACATGCGGGAGGGGAGGCGGAGCGCCGGAAGGCGCATCCAACTCCGCGCTCATGAGGTGCGGCGCGCGCTGTGGACGAGCGCGCACGCCTCCCGGCGCTCCACCGCGGCATCGCTACCGCCCGCTCTGGACGGTCACTCGGCTCCGAGCCGCGCTTCGCAGGAGGCAAACGGGCCTCCCTGTCAGCGAGCTCCTCGCGGCCGGCTCTTAGTGGCCAGGCGGGCGGAGCCCCGGAGCCGCCCGGGACTAGAGTAGGATTGCTAGTATTGATAATTATTGCATTATATCAATATCTTATAAAAGATAGAAAGAGCGATCTCGATCTCAGACTGCATATAGGTAGCGCGCGCCTCCGGTCATCCGCTGCTCAGCGGTACGCGACGCCGCATGTTGGTGACCCTCATCAATTGAGGAGCATAATCATGCTTGACCACGAAAACGCCAATCCAACTACCCCAAAGCAGAAGCCCTGGAATAAGGGCAAGTTAACCGGGGCAAAACCACCGCTTCGGCCAAAGCACGTTTGGTCGATCCGAACCAAGCTCCAGGTCGAAGGGCGAACGCGTGACTTGGCGATGTTCAATCTGGCCATCGATAGCAAACTGCGCGGCTGCGATGTCGTCGCTCTCAAGGTGGAGGATATCGCCCCACACGGATACGCCATTGATCGGGCGACGGTGCGTCAAAGGAAAACAGGGCGGCCGGTTCGGTTCGAGGTGACCGAGCAAACCCGGCAAGCAGTCGACGACTACATCCGAGCCACAGGCAAGCAACCTGGCGAATTTCTGTTCGATGGCCGGCGTGGGCAGGGCCAATGCATGACGACGCGGCAGTATGCGCGCCTCTTCGCCGAATGGGTCAGAGGCATTGGGCTTGATCCTGGCTTGTTCGGCACCCATTCGTTACGCCGAACGAAAGCCACGCTGATCTATCGACGGACCGGCAACCTGCGGGCCGTTCAGTTGCTACTCGGTCACACCAAAATCGAAAGCACAGTTCGCTATCTAGGTATCGAAGTCGACGATGCGATTGCGATCGCGGAACAAGTTGACATTTAGCGCTTCGGGCAGAGCAGACAAGCTCTGCCCGCCAACAATAGACGGAGCGTAGCTCGCATACGCTATGCACGTGGACGGGTCATCCCAATTCGAGCGCGTCGGGAATCATGTCTGCTTTGCTCCAGTTATCGGACCTCTTCGCCGCTCATCGGCACTTCCGAGATGGGCCACAACCGACTTGAGCGATCGCAGCAAAACGCGCGCTTACTCGATCACCTCGTCGGCGCGGGCGAGCAGCATCGGCGGCACGTCGAGGCCGAGCGCCTTGGCGGTCTTGAGGTTGATGGCCAGCTCGTACTTGGTCGGCGCTTGCACCGGGAGGTCGGCAGGTTTTTCGCCATTGAGGATGCGATCGACATAAGTTGCCGCACGCCGATACAAATCAATCAGATTGGGTCCATAAGAAATCAGGCCGCCAGCCTCGACAAAGAAGCGATACGGATAGATGGCGGGCATGCGGTGCTTCGCTGCGAGCCCAATAATCTGTTCGTGCCGAATCGTTACAATCGAGCCAACGACAACGATTAGACCGCCACTCGCGCCTTCTGCAAACGCGCCGACCTCGTTGTCGAGTATTTCCCGTGAGGCTCAAGTTGATCGGGGTCAGTTCCATGCCAAGCGGCGACGCAAAGGCTTGGATCACCGCCTCGGTGATGAAGACCACTCGACCGAGACCTGATTGCGCAAATGCAGGACTGATCAAGCCAAGCGCGACGAGAGCCGCTGCCGCTGCAATCCATTGTGGCAATTCAGCAGGTGCTTGAACGCTTCAGTTGCCGTCGCCGATGATGGTGTAGGGCGCCCAGAACAATGGGTGGGCGTACGTAAAAACGGTTTCGCCCTTATCGCCGACGAACCCCGGCCCATCGAGTAACGCCATCATCGCCAGCTGCAACGCTTCACCACGAGAGAGCTTTGGGTCAGCGGACTGCCGTCGAAATAGATCGGACACGAGTTCGCGCGCGGAATGGGAATGGACCGACCAGTTGGTCACCAGGATCGCCCGCGTGCCCGCATAGAAGAACGCTCGCCCAAGGCCGAAGCAGCCTCCGCGCCCGCTCCCGCTCCTGCACCGGTGTTGCAGGCTGACAGCACGACCCAGTCAGCGTCGAGCTTGAGCGACAGGATTTCCTGCATCGTCAAAAGCCCGTCGCCCTCGACACCTGCAACATTTGGGGCCGATAGCGCCAATGCCGGCTGGTCGAGGCCATCAAGATCGCCCGGCACTAGGCCATGCGTCGCAAAGGCGACGATCTTGAAGCCCGAAAGTTCGGCTCGTTTGACTAGCTGCTCGTTCGCGTCCTTGCCGAGATGGAGCGCCTTGGGTTGGATCAGCTTCAAGCGCAACTGCAATGGAACGCAACTCATCGGCGGTATCCGGCAGACGCGGTAATTGCGCAAGGCCGGCACTGTCTACGCCCTGGCGTCTGCGGTCCGGCGCCGGCGTTTAAGCGGCACTCCGCGTGTTTGGGCAGCGTCGGCGACCTGTAGCGGGGGTGGACCTTCCGAAACCGGATCGCTCTGGTTGAAGAAAGGGTCGCCGAAGGCAATGAGCTTGCTCGCGCTTGGCCGAGCCCGGCGGCAGGCGGCGCGAGCGTACGCAGCGCAGATGCCGAAGGCACCATAGTGACCGGGTGGAGGCGCCCCGAGCCAGGGTACCGAACGGTAGGCGGCAAAAGTCGGCCCGTCGTCTGATAGCTGGTGCGGCGCAACGGTGAGCACACTGAGCGGCAGGAGTCCGAGCGCGCCATTGGTGACGACGATAAGGTTTTTGGCCTCCTGCCATCCGTTCTTCACCGGCTCCAGCAGGGTCTTGTAGAGTTGATGCGAAAGCGAGAGATCGAAGGGAGGGATGTCGGAAATCGGCGGCCGCCTGTGGCTCGAGCGCCTCGCGTAGCTTGCCGATCTTAGCCTCGATGGCGGCCGCGCTGTCTTTCACCGTCGCAAACGAAACAGCGCCATCCTTCGGGACCGCCCAAACGAAGCTGCTGTCGCGACCGAAATAGAATGACAGCAATACTTCGCCCGGTTTTAGGACCTTCTTGATTTCCTCTAATGTTGGCGGCTTTGGATCGATCAGTTCTGCATAATCCGGAAACCGACGGTCGATGTCAGCGCGCACCTTGTTATGCTGGGCGCGAAACTTGTCGATATCCTTGCGCAACGACGCCACGCCAGCTTCGTCCCGTTCTGCAGCTGGCAGCGAAAGCAACGAATTAAGTTGACCCAGCTGCGTCCCGATTTGCTGACGCAAATCCTGCTCCTGACGTACGGCCGCACCCAGCGCTGGATCGCTCGTGGTCATGCGCGCACTTGACGCTGTCAGGGCTTTCTGTACCGCCCGGCCGCGGATCGCATCCGACAACCGAAAGGTTTCGTCCGCGACATCGACCCCGCCACGTTCGTCGCTGCGTCCAAGCAGATCGATGTAGCTCTCCACGACCAATTGGGTATAGCGCGTACGCTCGGCGGCGTTCAGCACATCGTCATTGTAGGTATTGAAGGTTACGGCAGTAAGCAGCGGCACCGAAGCACGGAATTCTTTGAGAGCATCGGAGTCCTGCTTCGACCGCGCAAGGCCGACGGCGTAGTGGCCGCGCGCCAGAACGGTGTCAGGATGTTGGTCTCCGAAGTTGGCACGCTTGATATCGAGCAGCCGGCGTGCAGCAGCCAGACCGACTTCGATTTGCTGGGTCCTGTATAAGGCTTCAATGTAGCCTTGCGACAGCAATAGGTTGTCCCGGCGGCCGGCCTCCCATCCGCTGACAGCCTTTACAATGGCGCCGTATCTAGCGCTTGCTTCATCCCAATGACCCTCGAGCGCGGCGACCGACGCGAGACTGCTTAGTACGCGCACGTAATTTTGCGAGTCTTCCGGGACGCCGAGCTGCTGGTAAATGTCGACAGCCGCGAGCAGCAATTTTTTTGCCTCCTCATACCGACCTTGTTCGATCAGCAGAGAGCCGAACGTGGCAATTACTCTCGCAGTCGTCGGATTGTATTTACCCGTCGCCTGCAGGCGATTGAGCAGCGCGCGGCGTGCGTCGGATTCGGCTTCTGCGACCCGTCCGAGCCGCGATTTTAGCTGCGCTCCCGAAAGCAGAAGCAAGTCCGCCGCTTGCTCCAAAGCGCTTCGAGGCATCGCGATGAAAGCTGTCGCGGACTTATCAATATTGTTACGACGGAGCTGCTCCGCGCGCTGGTTGGCGCGGACGGCGTCTTCCAGTTGGCCCCGAGCTTCGAACAGTCGAGCCTTTATGTCTTCTACGTTGCCCTCCCAGGTGCCCCCATGCGAGGAGAAACCCTGGATCGAGCTCGCGCTCTTCCATAAGCCGTTGAGCTTGAGCATATAGCTCTGGGCGCGTTCAAAATTGCCGAGGGTAAGCTCGGCCAGCGCCACCTGACGATAGACTGTGAACAAAAACCCCTTCTGGGCGGAGCGTTCGCTGTCCTCCACTATCTTTTGCAGCGTTTTGAGCGACCCTTTAACATCGCCCGCGCTTACTTGTTGCAAGGATGCGGTCAAGCGATATGAATTTATCACATACGGATCGACCTTTCCGGTCGCGAGATTTACAGCACGCTCGGAGTCTGCAAGCGCTTCGCGGAACCGTCCGAGTTCGGCCCGCACAAGCGCGCGTCCGTACAGGAAACTCGCTTTCGCCGCAGCGTCGCCTCCCGGTTCCGGCGCATCGGCGGCGGCCCGCAATTTCGCCAGCCGGGCTGGATCAGGCTTTTCCTTGTCGAGGATGGATGTGATGTCAGCGATCGTTCGAGGCGGAACGACGACTTTTGTCGCGCGGCAGCGGTCACACGCGCAGGGGTAGTCGCTGGGTTTTTTGCGGCTTCGAGCGGGTTGCTCTTGAGACCGCCCGCGCCAGACAATTTGGCCACGCAGGCGTTGACTTGAGCGCTAACCTGCGCCTTGCATCCGTCTATGTATTGGTTCGGCGAGCCGCCGCTCGCGATCATCTTCTGGCGGACGCAATTACGCACGATTGGGGTTACCTGCTCGATGCACTGCGCTTTCGCCTGTTCGATAGTGGCGGCGAAGGCGTCGCTGCAACAGGCACCGGCCGCCAGCAGGGCTGCGGCTCCCCAAGAGCATCAAGAGTTGTCGCAACATTGTTCTCTCACAATCAGCACAGGTCACATGACGACCGCGAGTGGGTCAGGAGGGTTTGTCATCCACATCAGTCGAGATGACGACCGTAATTCCTAAGCGTTTAGCACATTTTTGACCTAAATCTAAACCGAAGGAAGCCTTGTACCATTTTGGGGGGCCCGCGAGCTGCAAATTGGAGAATAGGCGTGACCAACGCCTGAAGACTACGCCTCTCAATAAGTCACCGTATGCACTGAAAAATCTGTCCGTATTTGCTCTACTTGTAATAGGATCGCTTAATTTGCTCAAGCGAGCCGCGCAGTCGCAAGTCGGAAAACGTCTCAAGTATCCGGCAACTAAATCTTCAGGATGCGATCGTCAAAATAACCGGTTATTCTGCGCAGGCCAACAGTCCCAGGAGAGTGAAATGAATTTAGCCGTCGCGATTGTTTTGCTCAGTAGTCTTAGCGGCCTCGGAGTTGCAGCGATATCGACGGGTGCGGAGCACAACTTCACGCCAATGGAAAAAATTCAGGTCGCGCAAAATCAAACATGTTTGCAGAAGTGCCAGGCGAGAGGCAGGCCGGCTAACGTATGCGAGCGGAAGTGCACCCGGTAGGCGGTGAATAATCAACCGCATGGCCGCGTCGTCCCGCTATCTTTCCTTGGCACTGGCACTGCTGCTGCCGGGCTGCGCCAGCACGGTCCGTGAACCTGGCCTAGACCGCCCCCAACCCAACCGACCCGGCCCAGATTGGCCGAGCCAAAATAGACCGGGCGATCTGCATCGGCGAGGCCACCAAGGCCGACGCCGGCGCCGCGTTCCGATCCAAGCAGAGTTTTGACGATGTATACGACCGCTGCATGGCCAAGCGCGGCTACGCTGCCGCCGTACCGCCGAGAAGCGTGATGAATTCGCGCCGTCGCATTGCCGCCCTCAAGGGCTGAGAACCAGGATGGTGGACGAAAACCTACCACATCGCGAACCCGTTCGGGGACGGCGGCTTTTGCGGTGCACCATAGTTAACGCGCCGATGTCGCAGTTGGGTCAGAATCGGAAATACTCCCGACGAGCAAATGTTTTCCGGTTTGCACCCAACAACGGACATGGAAGTTGCTCGCAACGATGCCCGAGTTGGGTGCCAAAACCGGACGTGTCATGCCGCCTCGCGAAGTTCAGTCGTCGAGCAGGGGCCAGAATCCTGACTTGCGGGGATGGCTCTTCAGGAGTCGTTCCATGAACTGCGCGTGAGTCTCGAAATTCTCGTAATTCCTAATTTGCGAGTTCAGGCTGTCAATCTCACGGACATGCCTCGCCGCATGCTTGTAGCGTGTGGCACGACCTTTACGCAGCGTGACATCGATAAGGGCGCGCCGGAGCAAAACCGCAGCCAACGGATATTTGCCTTCGATAGCCCCTGCGGCCGGACCAAGCAGCTCGTAACGGTCGCCATCGATTTCCTTTATTCGCGAGAGGACCAGCTGGGAGGCACGTTCGTGGGCGGGCCACTCCACCAGAAAGGCCAGCGCCGCGTGAACATTGGAATGTCCGCCTACATGATCGAGCGCCCGCTGTTCTGCCTCGAAGTCTTCAAAGTCGGGCAGGCGGCGAAGGTATTCCCGCAAATGGGATGGACTGAGATGGGCTTGGAAGAATGCTAACCGCAGAGCCTGAGCCTCGGCGGTGCGCTTTACAGCATCTAGCACGGCGATCCGAGCATCCGTCCATTTGTCTTGCCCGAAGTGTCGGTTCTGCTCTGATGGTTGCGCCCGATCGAGGTAACCCAAAGCCTCCTCGGCACGACCCGCCCGCAGCAATTGCATCGCGATTTCGCTGACAAAAAGCGGATTTGTCAGGTCGCGACCCTGGTAAGTGTCGATGAAAGCATCTGTGTCGCCCTCAATCTCAGCGATGTCTCTCAACGCAAGCGACAGGCCGCCCAGAGTTGGGTCATAGCGGCCAGCGGCAATGGCTGCGGCTTTGTCGTTGGTCAGATATTGTTGCCGGCGTTGTAGCAGCAACCCTCGCAGCGTTGCCCGACCTTTTTGGCCCAGAGCCGCATCGAAGCTTCTGATCAAACCGTCGTATATTCCGTAGTGGTTGTTGGTGATTTTCGTAAACACCAGCGCAGCCAGCGCATCCGGATCGATGTCAGCTCGTTCCGCGAGGGGGCCCAGGTCATCGCAGGCCGCTGAAAAGAGATCGCCGACGCGGCCACTGCTGTCGTCGACGATCTCCAGGATCGAGGAGTGGAGTTCGATCAGCTCCCAGAGCAGTTCGAACGCGAAACTCGGATTTTCAGCGCCGATGGTTTCGGCGGTCATCGTTCGCAGTTCATCAAGCTCGGCGATGATCTCGCGGCCTCTCTCGTAAGATGGCATAGAGCGCGAGTTGGCGAAGCTCGCGAGGCGCTTGCGCACGCTGGCCCCGAGAATCTCTGGGCCTTCCTTGGCCGAGATGGCCAGCTCAATGGCTTGCTTTAATTGCTTGTTTCCGGCCGCCCCTGCTAGCAACAGCTCGGCAAGTTTATCGGCCCCCAGCTTGGTCAGAGTCGCGATTGTGATCTTGCGCTTTCCGGGCATGGCTCAGTTTTTGGGGCATCGAACGCGCGGGGACATCGGCTATATTTACTACCGTGTTTTCTGGGAGGAAGCAGCGCGAGAGATTGTCATGCAATACGACGCAGATAAAAGCCCCGACCCGGACACTTGGCTCGAACTCGATGAAACGGAACGGATCGACTTGGTGATCGATTACCATCGCCGCACCGGGGTGCAACTTGAAAACCTCGAACCTCACGCCATCGCCCATGTGGTGGTCGAAAACCAAGTTGCGCTGGGGGAGGCAACGCTGGTGCCCGAGACACTCGACCGGCTAATGGCCGAAGGGCTCGATCGCCACGATGCCATTCATGCCATAGGCAGTGTTCTAATGGAGATCGTGTTAGCGGCGGTTCATGAGCGAGACGATGATGGCGACGTCAATACGAAATACAATCGAGAGCTTGCCACATTAACGGCCGCTGGTTGGCGTTCTCAGCCGAAATAGCGCCCTTGGGATCGCTTGCCTGAAACGGCATGGTGCGGATTATTCATGGGAACTGAGTGCCCGTCGGCGGGTGGAGGAGAGCGTCGCCCGCGCCGCGGCCTGCGCGCGTGTCGTCACCTCCAGCTTTTCGAGCAGGTGGTGCACGTGGTTCTTGACGGTGGGTTCGGCGATGTTGAGCGCCTGCGCGATCTCTTTGTTGGACTGCCCCTGGCGGATGCAGTCGAGCACCTGTCGCTCGCGGGTCGTGAGGATCTTCGATTCGCCTGAGGGCCGCTCGCCGCGTTCGGACATGCGGCCGAACAACTGCGCGGCAATGCGGGGAGAACAGACGAGCTCGGACCGGGCGATGCGTTCGATGGCGGCGGCGAGTTCCTCGATGGACGCGTCCGCGGCGACGTAGCCAGCCGCGCCGGCCTCAGCGCACTCGATCACGTCGGCGGCGTTCTCTTCCACCGCAAACGCCAGAACCTTGGTGGCGTTGGCCTCGACGCGCAAGTCCCTGATGAGCCCGAGACTCTCTCGCGTCGCCATGTCGACCAGGACGACGTCAGGAGCGAGTTGGACCACGCGTGTGCGCGCATCGTCCCGCGTCGCACACGTGCCGACGACACTCAGCCGGGGGCAGGCCGACAGCGTTGCGGCCAGACCTTCGCGATAGAGTCGCACCTCCGCGACAATGAAGACTTTGGGTGCAGTCTCGCGAAGCTCGCTGAGAGCCATTGCCGAAGTCCCGGGCCACCTGAGCGGCGATTGTCCGGCGTGCCTGGAGTGCCGCTGATGTTTAAGCCGGATGTACCGCTAACGACAAATTGTCGTCAACCGAACATCCCACGGTCGCAGTGTGTCGACCTTGTGGAAAAATCATGCACCCATTAAGTATCGAGGGTATGACGTGTTCACCGTCCGGCTACGCGCTACGGCGCGCCTCGGGCGCCCCCAAGCGCGATTGAGAGCGTGGCGCGCCCGGCTGGACTCGAACCAGCGGCCACCAGCTTAGAAGGCTGGTGCTCTATCCAACTGAGCTACGGGCGCGTGTCTCAATTGTAACGTGTCCATTCCCTAGCGACCGCATCCCGTTGGCGAGCAGTCGAAGACACCATCGACCTCCCCTGGCTGGCCAACCAGTCGACGGTTCTGCTGATCTCCGGTGAGTCCATTGACCGCGCGCAACAGCAGTCGTGTGCGGAAACGCACACGAGCAGGTGCCGCGCCGCCTTCCGTCGACATTCATCGATTCGACATATTGACGGGACGGCCCCGCGGTTGTAGCGTGGCGACCGCACGCGCCAGCTCTGCAATGCCGATTCACAGGAGGAGGCCCACCATGCGTCGCTTCGCCGTCGCCGTATTGCTACTGACGGTCTCGGTCACCACCACTTACACCCAGGACGCGCTGACGAAAGATCAGCGGATCGAAGATCTCACGCAGCTCGCGAACTTCTACGCCAAGAACTACGCGCCATACGAATGGAAGATCCAGACGCAGGACTTCGATCTGCTGCGGCTCACGCCGTGGCTCAACCGGGTCCGCCACGCCGACGACCTGGAATTCCACGAGCGCCTCATCGAGTACGTCGCCTCGCTGAACGATGCGCACGACCTCATCGCGTTCCCCACGACGTTCAGCGCCTCGCTCCCGATGAACGTGGACATCTACGATGGCAAGGTGCTCATCGAGGCCCTGAACCCGACGGTCTTTCCCGGCGCCCAGCGTGGCGACGAGCTCGTCGTCGATTGACGGCCGCCCGGTCCAGTCGCTCATCGCGTCCTTCAGGAAGTATGCGATCGCCGCCAATCGGCGGAGTACCGGATCGCGTCGCCGCCAGCCGTCTCGTCAGCCGCAGTCAGCAGATCATGCCGCACATCTCCGATCTCGGCGACACCGCGAAGGTCGCGATCAGGCTGGCGGCCACCGGCGCGATCACCACCTACGTCGTCCCGTGGAGCAAGATCGGGATCCCGGTCACCTCGCAAGGGCCGGTGCCGAGCCCACGAGGCGGCAACGGGCGCCTCTTCCTTCAGTCGGGCGAGCAATCCCTCGCGGCGGGGCCGGCGTGGCGCAGGGACGGGAAGCGCTGTTCCAGTTCGCGGACCTCGGCACCGCCGACAACACGCTGCCGTCCTACATGGAACCGATTCGCGCGCTGCTCAACGCCAGCGTGTCGAAGGACTACTTCTCGGTCTCGGGAATCGGCAGCAGATTCCCCGTCTACGGTCCGCCGCCGGGATTCGTCCAGCGCCCCGTCCCGCCTGGAGTGCCGGCGTTCCTGTTGAGTGGAACGTACGTATCGAATGGCGTCCGGATCGGCCTGCTGCGGATTCCGACCATGTCTCCGCCAAACACCGCGCTGGTTCTGCAGCATCTCGATCAGGAGATCGCGTTCTTCAACGACAACACCGATGCCCTGGTCATCGACGTGATGCGGAACCCCGGCGGCCTGGTGTCGTTCGTCGAGTCGATCTCGCAGCGCTTCATGCCGGGCCCATTTCAGACGATCGGCTTCGAAATCCGCGCGACGGCGGCGTGGCTGTTCAGCTTCGCGGCCCAGCTCACCAACGCCCGGCTCAACCCGGCGACCCCTCCCGACGTTCTCGCGAATCTGGAAGCGAACTACGACGAGGTGCTCAGGGCCTACAACGAGAAGCGCGGCCGCAGCGCGCCCGTGTCGCTCAACGCTACGGGAAGCCTCACGCTCCAGCCCTCGCCGGTCACGTACAACAAACCGCTCCTGGTGCTGACCGACGAATTCTCCGCATCCGGCGCGGACATGTTTCCGGCGATCATTCAGAGCAACAACCGCGGGCCGCTGTTTGGCATGCGGACGATGGGCGCCGGCGGCAGCGTCGTCGGCTTCAACGGGACGGCGTTCACCGAGAGCTTCTTCAGGGTCACCGTGTCCTTGATGAACCGCGGGCACATGGTCCAGACGCCGGACTTTCCGCCCGCGCCGTACATCGAGAACATCGGTGTGCGTCCGGATATCGTCGCGGACTACATGACCCGGGCGAACCTGATCAACTTCGGCGCGCCGTTCGTGCAGGCCTTCACGGAGGCGATCGTCAAGCTCGCGCAGCCGACGACGACGCAGCAGCAGTAGGCGGAACCCACGGCACTGTCCACGAGCTTCTCACCGCCGAGGGCGCTGAGCGCGCGGAGCGAAACGACTCTGACGCCGCGTCCTCGGCGCCCTTCGCGGTGAAGGGCTGTTGGGGCAGGCCCTGCCTTATCCCGGGCCCAGCTGCAACGTTCGGCGGCGCGTTCGCGTAAGCCTACACAGAGGACCGGACCATCCCGATCGATCTGGAAACCGTAGGCGAGGCCCGGATCGTGGCCCAGGCCCTGGCCGGCTCGCAGTCTGCCTTCGAGCAGATTGTGCGCCGCTATCAGCGGCCGATCATCAGCCTCATCGCCCGCATGACGGGCGACCGGGCGCTGGCCGAGGACCTCGCGCAGGAGACCTTC
Source organism: uncultured Alphaproteobacteria bacterium (assembly GCA_963807865.1). Lineage (GTDB taxonomy): Bacteria > Pseudomonadota > Alphaproteobacteria > Rhizobiales > Xanthobacteraceae > VAZQ01. The sequence continues at coordinate 279,872 of CAWEDK010000023.1, forward strand.
GTCAAGGCCTTCCGCAGCCTCGCGGCCTTCGACACGACGCGACGGTTGTCGAGCTGGCTGTTCCGGATCGCCCACAACACGGCCATCGACGCCATGCGCCGCTCGCATCCGCCGCAGGCGCGCGCCCGCGCCTGACTCGACCGCGCGTCCGCCGACGCGCCGCCGCGAACCGTCCACGCCGCCCGCGCCCGATCCGGTCGAACGTCGCGAGCTCGGTCGCGCGCTCGAGGCGGCGCTCGCCGAGCTGCGGCCCGACCAGCGCGCCGCGATCGTGATGCGCTACGAGAACGGCCTGTCGTTCGACGAGATCGGCACGGTCCTCGGCGTGCCGGAGGTCACGGCCAGATCGCACGTGCACCGCGCCCGGAAAGAGCTCGGCCCGCGCTGCTGACGGCCTCGGGTGGGCCCCACCCTGCAGCTGACTGCAACGGAAACCGCCGGCCGCCCCGTAAGCCTGATAGAGCCATGAACGAGCCATGGACAGCTACCGGCGCTGGCGCGCCGCCGACGCGAGCGAGCGGGACGACGACGCGGATGAGGCGTTCCAGACCGTTTTTCAGTCGGCCGTCCCGGAGCAGCCGATCTCGCTCGAGTTCACGACGCGGACGATGACGGCCATCGCGGCGCGGCGGCGGTCGATGCGCGGCGCGCCCGCCAGGCGCGGGCGGCGGTGCTGTCCGGCGCCGTCGCGGCCACGGTCGCGGCGGTGTACGTCGGCGGCGGCTGGGCCATCGCGTTCGTCTCGGCCGCGTTCATCGGTCTGCTCAACCTGCTCGTCGCCGCCGTCGTCCGGACGGCCGAGGCCTTTCAGACCGGCGCGGGGGTCTGGGGCGTGCTGTCGAGCCTCGGCCAGGCGACGGCGGCCGTTGCCGCGGACACGACCGTGACCTTCGCCATGATCGCGATCTCTGCGGTCGCCATCGCGGCACTGGTGGCGCTGCAGCGTCTTCTCGGTTCAGATGAGGAGTCCTTCCAATGAAACGCGCGTTCATTCACACGGTGCTTGCGGCGGCGATCGTCATCGCCGCGGCGGCCGTCCGCGCCGCCGCGCAGCCAGTCCCGGCAGACGAGCAGCAGGCGCTGCGCGCGCGCATCGAACAGCGATACGACGTCGTGCCGCTGTCGGGCGGCGTGGCGCTCACCCCGAAGTCGCCCCGCGGCGACGTCCGGCTGATCGAGATCTCCGACACGATTGCGATCAACGGCGTCGCGGTCAGCGGCCGCGAGCTGCGCGAGCGGGTCGGCGCCGATGCGGACGCGATCCTGCGGCTCTCCTACCTCGATGCGGAGCGACCTGCGCAAGCTCTTTGCCCGCGCGGCGCCCGCAGGGCGAGCCCGCGCCCGAGAAGGACGCGCCGCGTCGAACGTGCCACGTCGAACGCGCGACTCCACTGCGCGACTCCGTCCGCCTCGGACCGGAGCCGCCGTCCGGCGGTATCGTCGCTCGAGCGGCGATCGCGTGCGGGTGTTCGGCGACGTCGTCGTGAACGAGGGTGAAGAGGTGACGGGGCAGGTCGTGGCGGTCCTGGGATCGGTCCGAATCGACGGCGAAGTCGGCCAGCAGGTGGTGGCGGTGCTCGGGACGCGTGGAGCTCGGACCGCACGCGGTCGTGCACGGCGACGTGGTCACCGTCGGCGGGCGGCTGCGGCGAGACCCGGGCGCGCAGGTCGGCGGCAGCGTGACCGAAGTGTCGCTCGGGGACTTCGGCGCGAGCGTCCACATTCCCTGGATGTGGGGATGGGGCCCCTTCCACTTCGGCGGCTTCGGGCCGGTGACGCGGCTCGTCGGCACGACCTTCCGCTTCGTGCTGCTCGCGCTCGTCGCGTGCCTCGCGCTCGTCGTCGCGCGACGCGCCGTCGAAGGGTCGGCGCAGCGCGTCGCGGACGAACCGGTGCGGTCGACGCTCATCGGCCTCGTCGCGTGGGTGTTGTTCGTGCCGATGTTCATGCTCGATCGCCGTCGTGCTGGCGATCTCGATCATCGGGATTCCGCTGCTGCTCCTCATGCCGTTTGCGGTGCTGGTCCTGCTGCTGATGGCGATTGTCGGGTTCAGCGGCACGGCCAGCGCGGTCGGTCAGTGGGCGCGGCGGCGATTCGGGATCGGCACGCCGTCGGGGTTTGCCGACGTGTGCCTCGGGATCCTGATCATTCTCCTGCCGGTGCTGCTCGGCCGCCTCGTGGCGTTTGGGGGCTGGACGCTCAGCCCGATCGCGTTCCTGCTGGTGGCGACGGGTCTGGCCGTGGAGTTCCTCGCCTGGTCGAGCGGCTTCGGCGCCGTCCTCATCAACGCGTTCTCGCGCTGGCAGGCCACGCGCGGCGCGCGCGCGCACGCCGCGCCCGTCGAGTCACGCCCTGAGCGCGCCACGCAGTCGCCTCGTCCCCGGCACGCTGCGTCACAAAGGCCGCCGCCACGGCCGAAACGGCCTAGAATCGAAGCGTGCAGGAGGCACAATGATTTCAGTCCGTTCGATGGCCGCGTTGGCGGTCGCCGCAGCCCTGACCGTATCGGCCGCCCTCTCCGCTCAGCCACCAGCGAGCGAGAAGGAAGGCGTCCGGCAGGCGGCGCTCGACTACCTCGAAGGCGATCTACAACGTCCAGCCCGAGCGCATCGAGCGCAGCGTGCACCCGACGCTCAACAAGCGCGGGTTCTACAAGAAGGATGCGGCCTCGCCCTACGTCGAATCGCCGATGACCTACGAGCAGCTCGTGAAGCTCGCGGCGAGCTGGAACAAGGACGGCAAGCGCGACACCAAGCTCCGGGACATCGCGATCCTCGACATCCTCGACCAGACCGCCGTCGTCAAGCTCACGGCCTCGTGGGGCATCGACTACATGTTCCTCGGCAAGTTCGACGGCAAGTGGAAGATCACGCAGATCCTCTGGCAGTCGCATCCGCCGAAGACGTAGAGCAGGAGGCTGGAGCTAGGAGCGCCTGCGGCCCGAGCGCGGCGCGAAGTCGCCGCGCGAGAGCTAGCGGGGGTGGGGCCCCGCCGCTTTGTAAATGCGACGAGAAGCCCGAGCGAAAGCGCCTGGCTCGCGTGCGCGTCGTAGGGACTCCACGACAAGCCAGGAGATCGACGCTGATTTCCGGCTAGGATCGCCCCGGAGGTCACGTTGTCTCTCACACCTGTGCGTCATTCCCTGCGCGTCGTCGCCGTCGTCGCGGCTATCGTCGTCGCTCGCGCAGCCTCTCGGCATCCGGCCAGGGCGCCCCACTCGGCCAGTTCGATGGGCATGGCGACGTCGGCGCGCCGAAGATCGCCGGTTCCGCCGCGTACAACGCCGTCTCGCAGGAATACTCGCTGTCTGCAGGCGGCGTGAACATGTGGGCGCAGAAAGACGAGTTCCAGTTCGTCTGGAAGCGCATGACCGGCGATTTCATCCTGCAGGCGCGCGTCGAGCTCCTCGGCAAGGGCGTCGATCCCCACCGCAAGGCGGGCCTGATGGTGCGCCCCAGCCAGGACGCCGACGCTCCTTATGTCGACGGCGTGGTGCACGGCGACGGCCTCACCTCGCTGCAGTTCCGGCGCACCAAAGGCGCGATCACCGAACAGGTCGAGTCGGCCGTCAAGGGCGCGGACGTCATCCAGATCGAGCGGAAGGGCCAGACCTACACCTTCTCGGCCGCGAAGTTCGGCGAGCCGTTCACGATCTCCGAGGTCTCGAACGTCAACCTCGGTGATGAGGTGCTCGTCGGGCTCGCGCTCTGCTCGCACAATGCCGAGGTGACCGAGCGGGCGATCTTCAAGGATGTCCGGCTCGTCCGTCCCGTGAAAGACGGCTTCAAGCCGTATCGCGACTACATCGGCAGCGTGCTCGAAATCCTCGACGTGCAGAGCGGACGGAAGCAGGTCATCTATCGGTCCGAGCAGCCCTTCGAGGCGCCGAACTGGACCAACGACGGCAGCGCGCTCATCTACAACACCAGCGGCGCGACGTGCAGAGTGGCGCGGACGCCTCTATCGCTTCGACCTCGCTCACGCGCCAGCCGACGCTCATCGACACCGGCACCAACAACAGGAACAACAACGACCACGTGCTCTCCTTCGACGGCACGATGCTCGGCATCAGCGATCAGAGCACGCCGGGCACCGGGTCCACGATCTTCACCGTGCCGGTCGGCGGAGGAACGCCCAAGCGGATCACGCAGCTCGCGCCGTCGTACCTCCACGGATGGTCGCCCGACGGGAAGTCCTTGATCTACACCGGCGGGCGGGGCGGCGAGTTCGACATCTACAGCATCGCGTCCGATGGCAGCGGCGCCGAGGTCAACCTGACCAACTCCAAGGGGCTCGACGATGGTCCCGAGTATTCGCCGGACGGCAAATACATCTATTTCAATTCGCTGCGAAGCGGGATGATGCAGATCTGGCGGATGCAGCCCGACGGCAAGAACCAGGAGCAGGTCACCAGGGACGAGTACAACAACTGGTTCCCGCACATCTCGCCCGACGGCCAGTGGATCGCGCTCATCAGCTTCCCCAAGGAAATCGATCCGGCCGACCATCCGTACTACAAGCGGGTCTATCTGCGGCTGATGCCCATTGGCGGCGGCACGCCCAAAGTGATTGCCTACGTCTACGGCGGGCAGGGGACCATCAACGTGCCGTCGTGGTCGCCCGACAGCAGGATGGTGGCGTTTGTCAGCAACACGGACGTGATCAAGTAGCGCCTGCGGCCCGAGCGCGGCGCGGAGTCGCCGCGCGAGAGCGAGCGGTGGGTGGGGCCCCGCGAGCATTGAGTAATGCAGCACTGAGACGGAAGGACCACGACGCCGCGCGAGAGGTCCGCCTGAAGGCGGACACTACGACAGCCCGGATAGGCGGCATCAGGCGGACACGACGGCGATAGCCGAGCGCTCCGTGCTAGCATCTGGCCGTGTTACAGCCACATCGCCTCCAGGTCTCCTTCGACTCGCTCTTCCTCGCCCTCGCTCGTTGTGCCGGCGTGCTGACGCTCGCCGTGCGTCCGCTTTCGCACGGCTCGGCGCGAGCCGCGCCAGTCGGCGGCGGCGCGGCAGCTGCCGCGGAACGTGAAGCTCAGCCCGGCCGATGCGACTCGGCTCGCGGCCGAGGCGCGCAAGGGCGTCAACGTCGAGATGCCGCCGGGCCTCGAGCTCAAGCTGTGGGCGTCCGACGAGCTCATCGTCGATCCGGTGGCGCTCGAGTTCGACGAGAAGGGGACGCTCTACGCGACGAGCACGAGCCGCAACAACATGCCGCTCGACATCCGCGAGCATCCGACGTGGGTGCCCACGGTCCACACGCTGAAGACCGTCGCCGACCTGCGCGAGTTCTACCGCAAGGAGCTCGCGCCCGAGCGCAGCGCACAGAACAAGTGGCTGCCCGATCTCAACCAGGACGGCTCCAACGACATTCGCGATCTCGCCGAGCTGAAGGAACGGCTCTACCGCATCCAGGATACGAACGGCGACGGCGTGGCCGACACGTCGAAGATCATGATCGAGGGATTCAACGCCGACCCGACCTACGACGTCGCCGGCGGGCTGCTCTACAACGGCGGCGATCTGCTGCTCGGCACCGCGCCCGGCGTCTGGCGGCTCAAAGACGAGAACGGCGACGGCACGATCGACAAGTCAGATCGTCATCAGCGAGGGCTACAGCACCCACCCCGCGTTTGGCGGGCACGGCATCTCGGGCCTGACGATGGGGCCTGACGGCCGGATCTACTGGGAGGTGGGGGACATCGGCCTCGACGTGACCGACAAGAGCGGCAAGCGCTGGTCCTATCCGAACCAGGGCGCGGTGATGCGCTCGGAGCCCGACGGCTCGAACTTCGAAGTCTTCGCCACCGGCATCCGCAACCTGCAGGAGTTCTCGTTCGACGAGTACGGCAACCTGATCAGCGTCGACAACGACGGCGACCACCAGGGCGAGACCGAGCGCGTCGTCTACATCCCGAACGGATCCGACAGCGGCTGGCGATCGAACTGGCAGTACGGCAAGTACACCGACGCGAAGAACAACCGCTACAACGTCTGGATGGACGAGAGCATGTTCAAGCCGCGCTTTGCCGGCCAGGCGGCGCACATCGTCCCGCCCGTGGCGGCGTATCACAGCGGCCCGTCGGGCATGGTCTACAACCCGGGCACGGCGCTCGCCGACGAGTGGAAGAACTACTTCTTCGTCTCGAGCTTTCCCGGCGCGGCGGCCGGCGCCCGCATCTACGGCTTCAAGCTGAAGGAAGACGGCGCCGGCTTCGCGCTCGAGGACGACAAGGTCGTGCTGCGCGGCATCCTGACCGTCGGCGTGAAGTTCGGTCCCGACGGCGCGCTCTACCTCGCCGACTGGATCACGGGGTGGGACTCGAAGAACAAGGGACGGATCTGGAAGCTCGACTCGCCGGCCGCGGCCGCCAACCCGATGCGGACCGAAGTGCGCACGCTCATCGCGGCGCCGTTCGCGACGCGCTCGGCGGCGGAGCTGGCGACGATGCTGCGGCACGTCGACATGCGCATTCGGCAGAAGGCGCAGTTCGAGCTGGTGCGGCGCGGCAACGTGCAGACCGCTCGCTCGCGGCGGCCGGCGGCAAGGACCCGGCGCACAAGCTGGCGCGCATCCACGGCATCTGGGGCATCGCGCAGCTGGCGCGCACCGGCGAAGGACGGCGCGAAGCACGCCGCGCTCCTCACGCCCCTCCTGAAAGATGCCGACGCCGAGATCCGCGCGCAGGCGGCGAAGATGCTCGGCGACCTCCGCTACGCGCGAGGCGGCGCCGAGCCTCGTTCCGCTGCTCGCCGACAGCGCGCCGCGCGTCGCGGTTCTTCGCCGCCGAAGCGCTCGGCCGCATCGCCTACAAGCCGGCGGCGGCGCCGATCGTCGCGATGCTCGCCGCCAACGACGACAAGGACGTCTACCTCCGGCACGCCGGCAGCCTCGCGCTCTCGCGCATCGGCGACGCGGCGGCGCTCGCCGCGCTGTCGACAGCACCCGTCGCGCGGCGTGCGCATCGCCGCGATCGTCGCGCTGCGCCGGCTGCGCAGCGCCGAGGTCGCGCGGTTCGTCACCGACAGCGACGAGCGATCGTGCTCGAGGCCGCGCGCGCGATCAACGACGATGGGTCGATCGAGGCGGCGCTGCCGGCGCTGGCGCGCGCTGCTCGACGACAAGCGCTTCGGCGAGCGAGCCGCTCGTGCGCCGCGCGATCAGCGCGAACCTGAAGGTCGGCTCGGCCGAGGCGCGTCGAACGGCTCGCCGCGTTTGCCGGCGATGCGACCGGTCCGCAGGCGCATGCGCGTCGAAGCGGTCGCGGCGATGGGCGTGTGGCCGGATCCGTCGCCGATGGATCGCGTGGACGGCATCTATCTCGGCCAGGCGAAGCCGCGCGACGCCGCGGCCGCGCAGGCGGCGCTCCTCCGCCTCATGCAGGCGTCGGCGATGGAGAACGCGCCGGCGATGAAGGTCGCGCTGGCCGAAGCGGCCGGCCGCCTCGGCGTGCAGGGCGCGGCGCCGGTGCTCCTGGCCCAGCTTCGCGAGCGACACGTCGTTCAACGTGCGCGTGGCGGCGCTGCAGCGCGCTCCAGGCGCTCAAAGTGTCGAACATGGACGAGGTGATGAAGATCGCCGTCGCCGACGCCGACGCCAACGTCAGGCGCGCCGCGCTCGGCATCCTGCCGTCGCTGCCGCTGAGCGACGCCGCAAAGGTGCAGAACCTCACGGCGGTGATTCGCGGCGGAACGGTCAACGATCAGCAGGCGGGATTCGAAGTGCTCGGGACGTTGAAGAGCGGCGAGGCCGAGAAGGCCCTCGGCGTCGTTCTTCGACGAGCTCGTCGCGGGCAAGATCGCGCCGGCCGTGCAGCTCGATCTCGTGGACGCGATGCAGGCGAACGGGTCGCCGGCGCTCGCAGGCCAGGCTCGAGGCGTATCAGAAGACGAAGTCGGCGGACAGCCTCGTCGCTGGCGTTCCGCGAGGCGCTGCTGCAGGGGGGAAGCCCCGACCGCGGCCGCGAGACGTTCGTCGAGAACCCGGCGGCGCAGTGCACGCGCTGCCACACCGTGCGCAACGCCGGATCGGACGTCGGCCCGAACCTCACCGGCGTGGCCACGCGGCTGACGCGCGACCAGATCCTCGAGTCGCTGCTCGAGCCGAGCGCGCGCATCGCCGCCGGCTACGGCACGGTGGGGATCACGCTCAAGAATGGCAAGCGCGTGGACGGCACGCTGCGCGACGAGACGCCGACCGACGTCGTTCTGTCCGCGGGCACGCCGCCGGCCGAACAGCGGATCGCCAAGGCCGAGATCGCCGAGCGGACCAACCCGGTGTCGGCCATGCCGCCCGTCGGGCTCATCGTCAAGCCGCGCGAGGTGCGGGACCTGGTGGCGTATCTGAGCACGCTGAGATAGGTCAGGGCTCAGGGCTCAAGGCTCAAGCAAGACCCTCGAGCATGTGGTCCAAGGTTTTGCTTGAGCTCTGAGCCCTGAGCCTTGAGCCTTGAGCCTACCGCGCAGCGGCCTTGAACATCGGCCCCACGAGACGGGCCTTGTCGACGCCGGGCTTCGGCTTGAACTTCTGCGGCCGGCCGATGTGGACGTCGGCCGTGTAGAGATTGCCGTCGCTGTCGACGTGGAACTGATGGACGCCCCAGAACCCGCCCGGGAACGCGCCGAACGCGCCCCACGTCGCCGATGGAATGAGCCGGCCGTTCAGATCGAACTTGAGGAACTTCTGCGTGATGCCGTCGGCGATCCAGAGGTGCTGGTCCTGCGACATCATCGTGTAGTACGGACGCCTGATGTTCGGCCACACGTCGAGGAACTTCCCGTTCTCGTCGAAGACCTGGATGCGCGAGTTGGCGCGGTCGGCGACGTACAGGCGCCGCTTCGCGTCGATCGAGATCGAGTGCACGGTGTTCATGTAGCCCGGGCGCGTTTCGTTGGGCGGCGTGCCCTTCTGTCCCCAGGTCATCAGGTACTTCCCGTTCTTGTCGAACTTCACGACGCGCGTGTTGGTGTAGCCGTCGCTCACGAAGAACGTGCCGTCGGGCAGCCACGCGATGTCGGTCGGCCGGGCGAAGTGCTTGTCGTCGTTGCCCTCGACCTTGAACTCGCCGAGCGTCATCACGATCTTCTTGCCGTCGTTGGTCAGCTTGAAGATCTGCTGCGCGCCGTCGTCGACGAGCCACACGTGCTTCTCGGGATCGTACGGGCTGATGAGGACCTTGTGCGGCCGGACGAAGCGCTGGTTGTGCTGCTCCCACGAATCGATCATCTTGCCGTCGCGGTTGACGATGTAGAGGATGTGATCCCAGCGCGGATGAAGCTGGGGATCCTGGCCGAGAGGTCGTAGTCGGCGGCGTTGCGCGTCGGGGCGAGGCCCTGCGGCGTGCCGAACGTGTCGTTCTCGAGACGGGCAGGCAGCCGCGCTGGAAGATGAAGACCTTGTCCGGGCTCTCGGCGAAGATGCCGCCCGTCGAGCCGACGCGGAAGCCGGCGCCGCACGGGTTCATGCGGCCAGTTGGGCACGAGGTCGTACGGCCCGGTCTCGTCGCCGCCGCCCTTCTCCTGCGAGACGAGCGAGGTCGCCGCGAGCGAGACGGCGACGAGGGTCACGATCAGCCAGGGACTTCGACGGTTGTCCATCATCGATCCTCGATCGGCGCCCTATCCGTGTTGCCGGTGTTGTCCGTGCGGCTCGTTACTTGAGCGGCTTGATGCGGATGTTCTTGTAGTAGACCGTGCTGTTCGGATCGTGCGCCTGCAGCGCGACCGTGCCGGCCTTGAGCACGCGGTTGGCGAAGTCGGGGCTGCCCGCCCACTCCTTGGGCTGCGTCCACTGCACGGTCTGCTTGTCGTTCACCTTGATGGTGATGGTGTCGCCCTGCACGACGATGTGCTCGGTGAACCACTCGTCGTCTTTGGCGAACGATTCCTTGACGTCCGAGACGTGGTAGAGGCTGCCGGTCTTCACGGGATCCTTCATGTAGGTGTTGTTCACCTGGATCTCGAAGCCCTTCGAGGGCCAGCCCTTCTCCACGAACTCGGTGAGGATGAAGACGCCGCCGTTCGAGTTGTGCCGCGTCATGACGTCGACCTTCAGCTCGAAGTTGCGGAACGAGTGATCCATGAACGGGCCGTCGTAGAACGCGTGGCCCTGCATCCCCACGGCCTTGGCGACGATGGCGCCGTCTTCGATGGTGAAGCAGGCGGGATTGGAGAGCTTCCAGCCGGTGAAGTCTTTGCCGTTGAAGAGCTGCGTGAATCCAGGCTCGGTCTGCGGGCGTCTGCATCACCACGGCGAGCACCAGCGGAGCGAGGCGAATCAGGGTAGTCATAGCGCGGCGAGTCTAGCACGTTCGCAGGAACGACTTCACGGCCGCCGCGAACGCGTCGGGCTGCTCGAGGAAGGGCAGATGGCCGCAGTCGGCGAGGACCTCGAGCTGCGGCGCGCCGGGCATCCGCTGCGAGGAAAGTCGGCGACGGCCTCGGGCGGCGCGTACTGATCGTGTTCGCCGGTGATCGCCAGGCAGGGCACGGTCACGGTCGGCGACGATCGGCCTCGGCGTTCGCGTCGAGCAGGATCCGGCAGCAGCGAACGTAGCTCTCGACCGTCTGCGTTTCGAACAGCCGCTCGAACGCCGCGACCACTTCCGGCCGATCGCGGAACGTGCTCGGCGAGAAGACGCCGGGCGAGACTTTCTGTCCCCATCCGGTCGAGATCGCTCGCGCCCTCGAGCGCGCGCACGCGTTCCGTCAGGCGCTCGCGGATGCGCGGCGCGACCTGCGGCACGCCGCCGACGAAGATCAGCCCGCGGATGCGCTCGGGCCACGCCGCCCAGGCCTTCAGCGCCAGGATGGTGCCCATCGAGTGGCCGAGGAGGACGACCGGCTCCGGCGCGCGCTCGGCGACGAGCGCGCCGAGGTCGTCGACCCAGGTCTCCATGGAGAAGTCCGTGCCGGAGTAGACGGGCAGGTCGACCGCGATGACGCGGTAGTCGGGCTGGAGCCGCTCGGCGAGCCCGCGGAAGAAGTAGGCGCCGCCGCCGAGCCCATGCACGCGCCAGGACGGCCGGTCCCGTCGCCGACGTCCTCGACGTGCATATCGGGTCAGGCGGTCAGACCGGATTCAGAACGTCTGGGCGATTCACGACCGGCCTGACCCCGATCACGATTCACGGCCTGACCGCCTACCGGTTGCGAGGCAGGCGAAGACGTCGCGGTAGAACGCCGGGTGCTCGCGCCAGGTGGGCGACGACACCAGGCGGCCGTCGCGTGACGCTGTCCGGCGGCGACGTACTGGCCGCCGACGGCCTCGACTTCGAGCCGCACGTGCTCGTAGCAGGTGAACCGCTTGCCCTTGGCGAGGCCCGCGGCCGCGACCAGCTGGATGCCGTGGCAGATCGAGAAGATCCACTTCTGCTGCGCGTCGAACTCGCGCAGGATCGCGAGCACGCGCGCGTCGTTCCGCAGATACTCCGGCGCCCGGCCGCCGATGCACATGACCGCCTCGTAGTCGGCCACGCGCACGTCGTCGAACGTCAGGTCGGCCTCGATCGCGTAGCCCGGGCTCTCCTTGTAGGTGTCCCAGCCCGGCTCGAAGTCGTGCATGACGAGGTGCAGGCGCCGCTTCGACGGCGCGGCGACGTGCGCCTCGTATCCGGCTTCCTGAAACCGATGCACGGCGAACCACGTCTCGTAGCTCTCGCCGCCGTCGCCCGTGATGATGAGAATTCGCTTGCTCACGTCAGCCTCCCAGCTTCCAGCTTCCAGCTTCCAGCTTCCAGTCTTCCAGCCTTCAAACTTCACTTCAGCATTCAGCATTCAGAATTCAGAATTGCCCCGCGCCCCGTCCGCGGCCGCCGCCGCCGCCGCGCTGCGGCCGTTCCGTCGCGAGCGCGTCGGCCGGACGCTTGCCGGCCCACGCGATGCCGCGCAGCAGCATCGGCTGCACCTGCGGCGTCCGAGAAGTTCGCGTAGTTGTGTCCCTGCATCCACACGAACGCGCGGAACGGCTGCGCGCCGGGGCAGCAGGCTCTTCTCGTAGGTCCAGATCTGCGGCACGACTTCGCCCGCGTGCGTCCCGGCGCTCGGCGTCTTCGCCATCACCGCCGTCGCGAGCACGTGAATCTCCGGCGTCTTCGACCACGTCATGTTGAAGAACGCTTCGTCCTTGATCGTGAAGTCGGTCACGCCCTGCATGATCGGGTGCGCCTTGTCGACGACGGTGTAGGGGACGTCGGCCTCGAGCGTGTAGTTCACCTCGCCGTGCTTCTTGGCGCCGCCGACAAACGACGGCGAACTCCTCGGGGTCGGGGCCGCAGAGCGCGTCGTGGAAGCTGACCAGGCCGCCGCCCCGGCGCAGGAAGTTGTCGAGCGTCGCGCGATCTTCCATGCTGAGATAGCCGGCGTCGCCCTTATAGATGACGAGCACGTCGGCGGCCGCGAGCTCCCGCGCCGACGGGAAGTGCAGCGCGCCGTCGACGATGGCGCCGCGGTTGGTGAGGAGCTTGCTCCAGTCCGCGAGGAACTGCGGGTAGTCGTGCTGGCCTTCGGCGTGCGTCTTGAGGCCGGCCTGGATGAACACCCGGAGCGGCGGCGTCTGCGGAGCCTGCGCCGCGGCGGTGCGGGTGCTGCTGTGGCGGCGGTTGCTGCGCCATGACCGACGTACATAACACAGCCGCTGCGCCAAGCAGCGTGAGGCGAACCTTCATGGACAACCTCTGCAATGCTGAATGACTCGAATGCTGAAGTGAATGCTGAATTCTACCTTTACTTCAGCATTCAGCACTCGAGCGATTCAGCAGTTGGCCGAGGGTCCGCCTCGAGCTACTGGCGCTTGAAGACGAACGTCTGCGGCTTCTGGCCGCCCTCGCCGCTGATGACCGCCTCGAGCGACCCGTCCGGCCGCTTCGTGTAGCGGATCATCTTCGGAAAGTCGTGCGCCGGGTTCTCGAACGTCGCGCTCGAGTCGTCGATCTTGGTGAGGGTGAAGTCGGTCGCCGGCGTGCGGCCGTTCGGCATCGCCGTGTAGACGAGCCCGCCGTCGCGCTCGACGATGCAGAGGAACTCGAAGGCGGACATGAGGCCGTCGCGGAGCGTTCGAGAGACCGCGAGCATCGAGCCGCCGCGCCGGCGGCGTCCAGCGCTCTTCGATGCGTCGAGCTGCCCATCGTGCCGGTCCACACGCCGGAGATCCAGGCCACCTGCGCCATCGTGGCTTGCGCCTTCTGCATTGGCGCGGCGGCAGGCGCGGCGGGCGGGCCGGTGCGCTTGTAGACAGTGGTCGTCGTGCGGGGCGCCGCCTGGCCCGCGCACGCGCGCAGTCATCTCGACGCGCAGCGTGTCCGGCGACTCCAGCCTGAGCGTGCTCTTCACGTCCATCTTGACGGTCTTGCCGTTGGGCGGGACGCGCGCCGACCATCGAGATCGCGACCGCCGGCGCCGTCCCACGCCGCCGTCCACATCGCCGCCGAGTCCGGCTTCGCACAGGCGGCCGGGCATCCGGCTCGTCACTTCCGATCCGTCGAGGACGTACCTGATCGTCGCCGGCGTGCCATTGAACGTGCGCGTCAGCGTGAGCGCCGGGTCCTGGTGGGCGATCGTGAACTGCGGACCGAAGACCTGCGGCGCCGGCCGGCCGGCGCGCGGGCGCCGCGTCCGGCGCCGCGACCCACGTGCCCGAAAAGTCCGGCCGCTGCCGCGCGGCCGCAGTCGCGCGCTCGCCGCGAGTACCGCCACCACGCCAAGAACCGCCACGCGCTCGCGCATCACGTCGACTCCTCCGCCGCGACTATAGCCCGGCGCCAGGCGGTCGGGCTTGGACAAATGCGACATGGGATCGGCTCAGGCTCAAGGCTGAAGGCTCGAGTGCTGAATGCTCGAAGAGGAATGCTCGAAGTCTGCACGAGCCTAGAGCCCTGAGCCGCTGAGCCTGACGCCAATGTCAGCATCTCCGCCCGTGACCCTCAGCATTCGCCGCCGTCGCCGACCCCTACGTCCTCGCACCGCAGGCAGTCGAGGCGCCGCCGACGACGTTGGCGGCGGCGCTCGGGCGCATCGGTCCGGGCATGGTGCTGGCGGCGTCGATCGTCGGCTCCGGCGAGCTCATCGCGACGACGACGCTCGGCGCGCAGGTCGGGCTTCGCGGTGCTGTGGATCATCGTCCTCAGCTGCGCGATCAAGCCGGTCGTGCAGGGCGAGTTCGGCCGCTACACGATCGCGACGGGGCACACCGCGCTCGAGGGGTTCAACCGCGTGCCCGGCCCACGCGCCGGCGTGAGCTGGCTGGTGTGGGCGTGGGCGCTGACGGTCACGCTGACGCTGCTGCAGGTCGGCGGCATGTACGGCGGCGTCGCGCAGGTGCTGCACCTCCTCGTGCCGGCGATTTCGGTCAACGCGTGGGTCGGTGTCTGCTTCGTCATCACGCTGGCGCTCTTGCTCGGCGGCGGCTACGAGCGCATCGAACGCCTCGCCATCGTCAAGGTCGGGCTGTTCACGGTGCTGACGGTGTGCGCCGCGGCGATTCTGCTGCGGCGGCCCGATGCCGTGACGCTGCCGGATCTGCAGGAGCGGGTTCAGCTTTCAGCTCCCGGCCGCGGGCCTGGCGACGGCGATCGCGGTCTTCGGGATCACCGGCGTCGGCGCCACCGAGCTCGTCATGTATCCCTACTGGTGCGTGGAGAAGGGCTACGCGAGGTTCGTCGGCGAGCGCGACGGGTCGGCCGCGTGGACGGCGAGGGCCCGCGGCTGGATTCGCGTGATGCACCTCGACATCGTGTGCTCGCTCGTGATCTACACGATGGCCACGGTCGCGTTCTACCTGCTCGGCGCCGGCGTGCTGAACCGCATGGGCCTCGTGCCCGCCGAGCGCGACACGATCACCGTGCTCTCGAACATCTACACGCAGACGCTCGGCGCGTGGGCGCTCTGGCTGTTCTACCTCGGCGCCGTCGTCACGCTCTACGGAACGGTCTTCGCCTCGACGGCCGCGCACGCGCGCCTGTTCGCCGACGCGGTGCGCATCGCCGGCTGGTACCGCGCGCGACGATGCGGCCAGCCGTCTGCGCTGGCGGAAGCGCTTCGTCGTCGTGCTGTCGGTCGTGCCGGTGACCTTCTACTGGTTCCTGCGATCGCCGGTGCAGATGGTCGTCGCCGGCGGCATCGCGCAGGCGCTGATGCTGCCGCTCATCGGCGGCGCGGTGATCTATCTGCGCCACACGCAGCTGCCCGACGAGATTCGCCCGGCGCTCGGCACGACGGTCATGCTCTGGATATCGAGCGCGCGTGATGCTGGGATTTGCGTCGTACTATGTGTGGTCGCGGGTGTGAGCTGTCAGCTCTCAGCTGTCAGCTGTCAGCTAGAGCTTGCAGTGCTCAGTCCAACGACTAGGATCGCGATGTTCTTAGCTGACAGCTGAGAGCTGAAGCAGCTGAGCCGCTATCTCTGCACCGTCCGAATCCCCGACGGCCCGCCGTTGACCTTGATCGGCGCGCCGGCGATCAGCCGCCGGCCGTCGAAGCCGAACGTCCTGATCTCGCGCTCGACGGCGCATTGCGCGAGCACCGTCCGGCTGTCGGCGCTCCAGGCCGACGCCCTGGCACCAGTGGCCGATCTGCGTCTCGGCGACGAGCGCCAGCGCCGTCTTGTTCAACGCGTAGATCCTCAGCCAGCCGTAGTCGTTGAAGAACGGCGACGTCCTCGCGGCGTTCGACCCGTTCATCACCGTCACGGCGACGTAGCGCCCGTCGGGCGAGACCGCGAGCCCCTCGGCGGTCGGGCCCACGGCTGACGTGATTCACCGTGCGCGGCGGGTTGGCGGCGAGGTCGATCACGCTGAGCGTGTCGGCGCCGCCGGTCGCGCCGACGCCGATGCTCGCGACGATGGCGGTGTCGCCGGCCGGCGTGACGTCGATGCCGTACGGCTTGAGGTTCGCCGCGATGTCGCGCTTGGCGTACTCGACTTTGGTGCCGTCGATCGTCAGCACCGAGATGAGGCTGTCGTTGTTGCGCGTGACGAGGGCCGTGCGGCCGTCGCGCGTGAAGACGACGCCGCTCAACAGGCTCTCCGGCGTGCCGACCACGACCTTGCCCGCGGCGGTCACGGTCTTGCCGGCGATCGTGAACACCGAGACCGTGCCTTCGAAGCGGTTGGCGACGAGCGCCAGCGATCCGGCCCGGTTGATCGACACGCCCGAGGCGCCGTTGCCGGCGCGGAGCGTGGCGAGCACGGCCGGCGGCGACGCGCGGAGGTCGATCACGGTGAGCCGGTCGTCGGGCGCCGTCTTCGTCGCGTCGGCAGGGTCGAGCCGCGTCGAGGAGGTGACGAGCGCGATGGATTCGTCGGGCGAGATCGCCACGTTCTGGGGCGGGCCGACAATCGAGTTCGGGACCGGGATCTCGCCGAGGATCCGCGGCTGTCCGCGCGCCGAGGTCGATGAGGTCACGGTATCCGGCGGGGGATTCGGGCACGGTCGTGTTGACGCCGTCGACCAGCCGGACCTTGGCGTCGTTGGCCGACACGACGATCTGGGCGTCGACGCGGGCGCCAGAGCGAGAAGACGAGGCTCGCCGAGACAACAGGCGGCGACGATCGTGACGTGTCGAAGTGGTCAGACCACTGGCTGATGTGTGCTCATGGAGTGGTCATTTTATCAGCCAACAAACTACCGATGTCAATTCCCGTGTGGTAAGCTCTCGGCCGTCCTTCGGGTCCGGACGCCGGCGCGCACGTACGCAGGCGGGCTAGATGGGCTCGTTTACCTTGTACACTTCTGGAGGAGGGATCCATGAGCCGACAGCACAGCTGGCACGCTCACCTTCGCCGCTTTGCCCTGGCGTCTGCTTTCCTGCTAGGCATGGCGACGACGGCTTTCGCACAGTTCGATCGCGGCAACAATCACGGGCACGGTCAAAGATTCACAGGGTGGCATCGTCCCCGGCGCGACCGTCACGGTCACGAGCACGCAGACCCAGCAATCCCGCACGACCGTCACCGACGGCAGCGGCTTACTACACATTTCCCAACCTGACGGCCGGCCGGTACGAGCTCGTTGGTCGAGCTGAGCGGCTTCAAGAAGATCAGCCGCTCCAACGTGCAGCTCGACGCGGCCGGCCGGTCGGACCTCGATTTCACGCTCGAGACCGGCGCGCTCACCGAGGAGGTGACCGTCACCGCCGAGACCTCGGCGCTGCAGACGCAGGTCGCGGTGCGAAAGTCGGTCGAGGCGAAGGACATCGAGCTGCTGTCGTTCTCGGGCCGCAACCCGATTGGCGTCCCCGCGCTCAAGGCCGGCGTCGTCGGCGGCAATTTCAACAACGCGGGTTCGCCGTCGCTGACCAACGGCGGCTTCAGCATCAACGGCGGCCGCGACCGACGAGAACAACATCACCGTCGACGGCGCGGTCGCGATCCGCACGCGCTCGTCCGGCGCGACCATCGGCGTGCAGAACGTCGACGCGATCCAGGAAGTCCAGGTCCTGACCGCCAACTACATGCCGGAGTACGGCCGCGCGAGCGGCGGGCAGATCCGGTTCGTGACCAAGAGCGGCAGCAACCGCTACAGCGGCAACGCGCGCGTACTTCTACCGCGACGATTCGCTGCAGGCCAACACGTGGGCCCGCAACACGAGCACCGAACGCGATCGAAACTCCGGCCCGGCGCCGTTCGACTACAAGCAGTACGGCTATTCGTTCGGCGGCCCGATTCCCGGCGTCGATGTTCAAGGACAAGCTGTTCTTCTTCGGCGCGCAGGAGTGGGTCAACTTCTTCCAGGTGCAGACCAACACCGCGACCGTGCCGACAGCGGCGATGCGCCGCGGCGACTTCAGCCAGCTGCTGGGCCCGAACCCGTTCTTCAGCACTCCGCGTCAGATTCGCGACCCGCTGACCGGCCAGCCGTTTCGCGAACAACATCATCCCGCAGAACCGGCTGTCGCCGAACGGCGTCGCGCATCATGAGGATGTATCCGGCTGCCGACCGCCGGATTCCAGCAGGGCGCGCTCAACCAGCTGATCACAGCAGCGACAACCCGCAGGATCAGCGCAAGGACAACATCCGCGTTCGACTACCGGCTGAACAACAACAACCAGCTCACGTACCGCTACTCCGACTACAACTGGGTCGCCATTGACGCCTTCCGCGGGCCAGTTCCCCTTCGCCCGCACCGACTGGGAGCGGCCGAACTGCGACCCGACGAATTTCAACTGGACGAGCACGATCGGCAGCAACCTGATCAACGAGTTGAGCTACACGCTACTCGAACGACGAGGTGTTCATCAACGTCTTCACCGAGTCCGGGCTCTATCAACGGAGCCGGACGGGGATCAACTATCCCTACATCTTCCCGGGCAAGGAGATCGAGGACAAGATTCCGACGGTGAACATCGACACGTTCACCGGCTTCGACGGCGGTCCGTATCCGGCGTCCTCGGAGGGGCCGATCCACGTCTTCTCGAACGACGACGACCTACGTGAAAGGCCGCCACACGTTCAAGGCCGGCGTCTCCTTCGAGTATTCGGGCGAGGACGACTTCGACCAGATCAACGTCAACTCGATCCCCGGCGGCACGAACAACCAGAACGGCCAATTCGAGTTCCGCAACAACCGCGACCGGCAGCGGCCTGACACCGGCACCGCGCTGGCGGACATGGCCATGGGCACTCTTCAGAACTACGCTGAGATCGGCGAGCGCGCGTTCACGAAGTGGCGGGCGCTCGCGACCGACATCTTCGTCCAGGATTCGTGGAAGCCGACGCAGCAACCTGACGATCGAGGGCGGCCTGCGCTAGGTCATCTGGCCGCCGTGGTACTCGACCACGAACAACATCGCCAACTTCGACCCGAGGTTCTATGACGCGGCCAACGCGGCGGTGATCAGTCCGGTCACCGGCCGACTCGTGTCCGGCCCGCGCTACAACGGCATCGTCCTGCCGGGCGACGGGTTCGAGGGCGACGGGAACGACCTCGGCGTCGCGCGCGAATCCGCAAGTGCAGGCGCTCTTCCATCGGTGAGCCGCGCGGGTTCTGCGAAGACGCACTACAACGTGTTCGAGCCGCGCCTCGGCGCGTCGTACTCGATCGACCCCAAGACGATCGTCGCGCGCCAGCACCGGCGTCTTCCACAACCGCGTCACGCTCAACGACTCGTCGCTGCTCGGCGGCAACCCGCCGTTCCAGCCGATGGTCGCCGGTCGCAACGGCAGCGTGGACAACCCGGCTGGTCTCGGCGGAGCCGGCGGCACGGACCTGCCGTTCGGCATGCAGGCGACAGGACACCGAGTTCAAGCACCCGACGGCGTACATGTGGTCGGTTGGGGTGCAGCGCGAGATGCCGTTCGGCTTCATCGTCGATGCGACCTACGTCGGCCGGCGCGGGCTGTACCTCCAGCGCGAGCGCAACATCAACCAGTTGCAGCCGGGCGAGCTCAGGCCGGAACCCCGGAACGTCAAATCGCGGCGCTGCGTCCCTACAAGGGCTACGGCGCGATCCGTCTGTCGGAGAACGCCGGGCGCTCGATCTACAACAGCCTGCAGCTGAGCGCCGACAAACGCTACACCAACGGCTTCAAGGTCGGCGTCGCCTACACGCTCGGCAAGTATCCGAAGACAACGCGCAGCGACAAGCGCAACGTGCTCTGGAACACCTACGACGACACGAACTTCTGGGGTCCGTCGAGCTTCGATCGCAGGCATGTCCTGAACGTCTACT
This sequence comes from uncultured Alphaproteobacteria bacterium, assembly GCA_963807865.1. Taxonomy (GTDB): domain Bacteria; phylum Pseudomonadota; class Alphaproteobacteria; order Rhizobiales; family Xanthobacteraceae; genus VAZQ01. The sequence goes on from CAWEDK010000023.1 coordinate 299,543, forward strand.
ACATCTACGATTTGCCGTTCTGGCGGGACGCAGGACACCGCTGATGAAGAACCTCCTCGGCGGCTGGCAGGTGTCTGGCGCCAGCTTCTTCCGGAGCGGCACGCCGTTCTCGATCACTCGCGGCAACGACATCGCGGGCGTCGGCGGCGGCGACGGCAGCCGAGTCGACCTCGTCGGCGACATCAATGCCAACGCCAATGGGCAGTTCTCTGAGGGCGCCGGGAACGACACGAACTTCATCTTCAACCCCGCGGCCTTCGCCAATCCTGCGGCGGGACGGTTTGGCAACGCAGACCCGCAATCATCTTCCGCAACCCGGGCGATCAGCAGTGGGACCTGGCGCTCTTCAAGAACTTCAATCTCGGTGGATCGCAGAGAGCTGCAGTTCCGCGTGGAGATGTTCAACTTCATCAACCACCCGAACCTGAGCGGTCCGAATACGCGACATCACCAACGCGAATTTCGGCCGAGTCGATCTCGAAGGATGGAAACCGGCGCGACATTCAGCTCGCGCTGCGCTACATGTTCTAGGCCGCGGATCACACGGATCACGCGGATTGTGCGACACGACGCCGGGCGGGGCCACACCCCGTCCGGCGTTTTTTTGTATCCGTGTTGTCCTGTGTCCGTCGCGTTACGATCCGACCTGGCCGTGTTGAGCACGGCCGGGCCTCCAGCGTTGCTGCGAAAAGGCCGCGTAGAATGGCCCAATGTCGTACCGGCTGGCGCCGTATCTGACCACCGCGGCGAAAGCGATCACCCGGCAGCTCAAAACGCCAGTCAAGACACCCATCAAAAAATGACACGCTCGAGGTTCAGCGAATTATCTCAGGGCACACGCCTCCTGATGTGGTCCGTTCTCGGATTTGGCGCGCTGCTCGGCGCGGACCGCGTGGCCGCGCGCGTGCAGACGACTGGAGTGAGCTTTTCGTTCAAGAACATCGCGACCGAGGCTGGTCTCGTCGCGAAGACGATCTACGGCGGGCTCGATACCAACCAGTACTTGCTCGAGACGACCGGGACCGGCGCGGCCGCGTTCGACTATGACGGCGACGGCTGGATCGACATCTTTCTCGTCAACGGCACGACGCTCGAGGGATTTCCAGCCGGCAAGGAACCGACGAACCACTTGTATCGCAACAAGGGCAACGGCACGTTCGAGGACGTGACGACTCGCGCCGGCCTTGCGCAGGGCGGATGGGGGCAGGGCGTCTGCGCCGGCGACTACGACAACGACGGTCATGACGATCTCTTCGTCACCTATTGGGGCCAGAATCGCCTCTATCGCAACAAAGGCGACGGTGCGTTCGAAGATACGACGGCCCGCGCCGGCCTGACCCAGCCGCGCACCCGCTGGGGCGCCGGCTGCGCCTTCCTCGACTACAACCGCGACGGCCTCCTCGACATCGTCGCGGCCAATTACATCGATCTCGATCTCAAGGCGACGCCGCTTCCGTCCTCGGGGCTGTGCCGCTACAAAGGCCTGCCGGTCGCCTGCGGGCCTCCGGGCCTGCCGGGCGGCAAGAACGTGCTCTATCGCAACCGTGGGAATGGCGCGTTCGAGGACGTGTCCGATGCGTCAGGCATCGCGGCCGCGCGCGGTACCTACGGGCTGGGCGTTGCCACCGTCGACTTCGACAACGATGGCTGGCTCGACGTGTATGTCGCCAACGATTCCAACCCAAGCGCGCTCTACCACAACAATCGCAACGGCACCTTCACCGACATCGGGATCGCCGCCGGCTGTGCCTACAGCCAGGATGGGAAGCCGCAGGCGGGGATGGGCGTCGCGATCGGCGACTACGATCGCAACGGCACGCTGGACATCTTCAAGACGAACTTTGCCGGCGACACCTCGACGCTCTACGCCAACACCGGCAAGGGCGCCTGCGAGGATCGCACGTTTGCCGGCGGCATCGGCCTCAACACGCGGTGGCTCGGCTGGGGCGTCGGCTTCGTCGATCTCGACAACGACGGCTGGCTCGATCTCTTTCTCGTCAACGGACACGTGTATCCGGAAGTCGATCGCCTCAAGACCGAAGCGGGCTACAAGCAGCGCAAGGTCGTCTACCGGAACCTGAAGAACGGACGTTTCGCCGATGTCACGGAGCAACTCGGTCCGCCTGTGACGATTCCCAAAGCCGGTCGTGGTGCGGCGTTCGCCGACTTCGACAACGACGGCGACGTCGACGTCGTCATCAATAACGTCCACGATACGCCGGACCTCTACCGGCTGGACCAGACCGGTGACCGTCACTGGCTGGCCGTCAAACTCGTTGGCGCCGAGTCGAATCGCAGCGCGATTGGCGCGCGGGTGCAGCTGGTCACGGCCGATGGCGTTCAGGTCCAGGAAGTTCGGGGCGGCGGCAGCTACTACTCGCAGAGCGACTTCCGACTGCACTTCGGCCTTGGATCGGCGACGGCCATTGACCGTCTCGAGGTGCGCTGGCCAAACGGCCGCGAAGAGACATGGACGGCACTCGCGATCGATAAGTCACACACGCTCAAGGAGGGTTCGGGCACCGGGAGGAAGGCGCCGTGAAGTCGCTCTTGAGCCTGGCGCCGCAGCTGATCCTGCTTGGCATCGTCCTAGGAGCGAGTGAAGGGCCCGCGGTGGTTGCTCAGACCACTCAGGCGCAGTCGCCGCAAGCGTCGACTGCGGAGAGCCAGGTCAAGGCCGTCCTCGTCGAAGCTCGCAAGCTCATCGACGATGGCAAGCCGCGAGAGGCGGTCGCGAGGCTCGAGACGCTCGACACGTCGGTGCCCGAAGTCGCCCGGCTGCTGGGTGTCGCGTACTATCACGGCGACGACCACCAGCGAGCGATCAAGCAGCTCGTCCCATTGGTGTCCACTCCCGGCACGCTGCCTGAGGGATCGATCGAGCGCCGCGAAGCCATTCAAGTCCTCGGACTTTGCTACTACCTGACCGGGCGGTATCCAGAGGCCATTCCGCTTCTCGAAGAGACTCGTGTCTGGGCACAGGACAACCTCGAATTGGGATACATCCTCGGGCTCGCCTACATCCAGGCGCGCCAGCCGGATGCCGCGCGAACCTCGCTCGCTCGCACGTTCCGGCTCCCGCCGGATTCCGCCGGCGCGCACGTCATTGCCGCGCAGATGATGTTGAGGCTCGAGATGGAGCCGCAGGCAGAGGCAGAGCTGAAGCGGGCGATCGAAAAAGATCCGCGAACGCCCCGCGCCAACTACCTGCTTGGCCAGACGGCCCTCTTCAGAGGCCGATTTGACGAGGCGATCGCGTTGACCGAGCGCGAGCTGGCGGCGAACCCGAGTGATGCGATGGCGCTCCATCAGCTTGGCGATGCCTACCTGCGCGCGTCGAAGCCAGACCA
>CAWEDK010000024.1:0-278573 GCA_963807865.1 uncultured Alphaproteobacteria bacterium
CACCTGCCCGGGCACTGCGAGCGACAGCTTGGCGGCGAGCGCGTCCTCGCGGAACAGCTTGACCGCGTCGAGCGACAGCTCGGCGCCGGTCTTCGAGCCGAGCGCCGGCAATTTCTTGAGCACGTCGGCGGGTGCCGTGATGATGTGGCAGCCCATCTCGTCCGCTTCGATCACATTGAACACCTCGCGCGTCGAAGCCCAGATGATCTCGACGTTCGGCGTCTGACGAGCCTTGGCGACGGTGCGCTGCATGATCGGACGATAGTCGATGCCGAGGTCGGCCAGCCGGCCGGCGAATACCGACACGCAGCAAGGCGCCTTGCCGGCGAGCGCATCGATGGTGCGCGCGGCCTGCTCTTCAGTGAAGATCGCCGTCACATTGACCTTCACGCCCTCGCCCGAGAGCGTTCGCATGGCTTCGGTGAGCGACTCGCCTTTGGTGTTGGTCACCGGCAGCTTGACGAACACATTCGCGCCCCAGCGAGCGATCAGCCGCGCCTGCGCGACCATCTCGGGAATGTCGTCGGAGAACACCTCGAACGAGATGTGGCGGTCGGGCACCGCGGCGGTGATGTCCCGGCCGTAGGCCTCGTAGTCGGTCACGCCGGCCTTGCGCAGCAGCGAAGGATTGGTGGTGAAGCCCGCGATCCAGGGCTTCTGCGCCATCTCCAGGATCTGCGCCTTCTCGGCTCCGTCGGTGAACAGCTTGACCCGGAGATCGGCCAGTTTCGCTGCCATGTTTTCCTCCACATTCCCGTTGGCCGGATGATAACGCCCACGCAGGACCGGCGCCATGCGGCCCATGCGACGAATTCCTCGCGCCGCGGCCTGTTCCCTCAGCCCCAGCGCTCGCGCCAGGCCTGCAGCATCAGCACCGTCCACAGCGGATGCTGCCAGTTGCGCGCGCCGGAGAGATGCTCCTGCCAGGCCCGGCGCACCGGTTCCACTCGCACGAAGCCGTGCGCGGCGAGCTTCGACGGCGAAAGCAGCGTTTCGGCCCAGTCGCGCAGCGGGCCGCGCAGCCAGCCGTCGATCGGCACGCCGAAGCCCATCTTCGGCCGGTCGATCAGGTGCCGCGGCACATAGCGGTCGAGCACCTGGCGAAGGAGCCATTTGCCCTGCCCGCCGCGCAGCTTGAATCGCTGCGGCAGGCTCCAGGCATAGGCGACCACGCGATGGTCGATCAGCGGCACCCTGCCCTCCAGCCCGACCGCCATGGTGGCGCGGTCGACCTTGGTGAGGATGTCGTCCGGCAGATAGGTGACGAGATCGAGGAACTGCATGCGCGCCACGAAATCCGGGAAGTCGCGCGCGACGCTCGCATCCCACAGCGGACCGCGCGGCTCGCTGCCGCGCGCGGCGATCTCCTCGGGCCGGTCCCACTGGCTGACCAGCCGCCGATAGATCGCGTCCGGCGACGGGTCGTCGGCAAGCGTCGCGAGCTTGTGCAGCTTGTCGCCCGGCAGCGACGCATCCCGCGACAACGGCAGGTAGCCCAGCAGCCGGTTCCAGGCCTCCGGCGACAGCGCGCGCATCGCGGCGGCGATCGGCCGGTGCAGGCCGCGCGGCATCGCGTTGCGCGGCCCGCGCCAGCCGGCCGGCCCAGAGATAGCGGTTGTAGCCGGCGAACAATTCGTCGCCGCCGTCGCCGGAGAGCGCCACGGTGACGTGCCGCCGCGTCAGCTCGGAGACGATGTAGGTCGGGATCTGCGAGCTGTCGGCGAATGGCTCGTCGTACCACTCGGCAAGCCTCGGGATGAGGTCGAGCGCGTGCTGCGGCTCGACATAGAACTCGGTGTGGTCGGTGCGCAGATGCGCCGCCACGTCCTTGGCATACTTCGCCTCGTCGTAGCCGGTGGCGTGAAATCCGATCGAGAACGTCTTCACCGGCCGCGTGCTCTGCGCCTGCATCAGCGCGACCACGGTCGAGGAATCGATCCCGCCCGAGAGAAACGCGCCGAGCGGCACGTCGGCGATCATGCGCAGCCGGACGGAATCGCGCAGCAGCGCATCGAGCCGCTCGACCGCCTCCGCCTCGTCCGGCGCCGGATCGTTGCGCGACATCCCGGTCGAGCGCGACCTGCGCGCGCATCCCAGAAGCAGGTCAGCTTCGGCGGCGCGCCCTCGCGCACCGTGAGGATGTGCCCCGGCGGCAGTTTCGCGGCCTCGCGATAGATGGTGCGCGGCTGCGCGATGTAGCTGTGACGCAGATAGCCCGCCACCGCATCGTCGTCGATCGTCGGCCGCCAGTCCGGGCGTCGCGCGGAACGCCTTGAGCTGCGAGGCGAACAGCATGCGGTCGGGCAGCGCCGCGTAGTACATCGGCTTGATGCCGAGCCGGTCGCGCGCCAGCGACAGCGTGCGCGTGGTGCGGTCCCACAGCGCGAACGCGAACATGCCGATGGTGCGCTCGACCGCCGCCGCGACGCCCCAGAGCGCGCAGGCTTCGAGCAGCACCTCGGTGTCGGAATCGCTGCGCATCGTCCGGCCGGCGGCGGCAAGCTCGCTGCGGATTTCGCGATAGTTGTAGATCTCGCCGTTGAACGTGATGACGTAGCGCCGGTCGGCGGACTGCATCGGCTGCGCGCCGCCCGGGACTGAGATCGATGATGGCGAGACGGCGCTGCGCCAGCACCGCGCCGCCGGCCGCCTCGGTCCACACCCCGTCGCCGTCGGGACCGCGGTGGCGGAGCGTCTCGTTCATGGCTTCGCCGATCGCGCGCAACGCGTCGGCCGACGTGGCGGCGCGCCAGTCGATCATGCCGGCAATTCCGCACATCAGGCGACCCGGCGTCCGGTGGTCTTGCGTTCCATCATGGGCCGGTCCTTGTAGCGCCTGAGGCGCAGCGAGGCGAGCGCTCTCTGCCACGGCCGGCGCTGGACCCCTGCGCACGGGATGACTATCGTGGCGGGCTTTTTCCGGGGCTCACGACACAACACGCGATGGCCGATCCAACGCTTGCAGACGTGCTCGCCTACGTGCTGGCGATCCTCGCGGCGGCCTTCCTGCTCAGCCTGGCGCTGAACGCGCTGTTGCGGCCGTGGTTCGTGCGCTACGCACTCGCCCGTCCGAATGCACGCTCCTCGCACAGCCAGCCGACGCCGCAAGGCGGCGGCATGGCGGTCGTGGCGGCGACGCTGGTCGTGGCCTGGGGCGTGGCCTTGCTGGTTCCCGCGGCGTTGCATGGGCATCTCGCGTCCTTCCTCACGCTGACCGCAGGCGCGCTCGTGCTCGCCGTCGTGGGCGCGGTGGACGACATCCGCACGCTTCCGGCGGCGCCCCGGCTCGTTCTGCAAAGCCTGGCGGCAGCCGCGGTGGTGATGACGCTCCCGGCGGATGCCCAGATCGTCCCGCAGGTTCCGCTATGGCTGGAGCGCGCGAGCGTGTTCGTCGGGCTGGTCTGGTTCATCAACCTGGTCAACTTCATGGATGGCATCGACTGGATGACGGTCGCCGAAGTCGTGCCGATCAGCGCCGCCATCGTGCTGCTTGGGATGATCGGTGCGACCGACCTGCTGCCCGCGTTGCTGGCGGCCGCGCTGCTGGGCGGCATGCTGGGCTTTGCGCCGTTCAACCGGCCGGTGGCCAAGCTCTTTCTCGGCGACGTCGGCAGCCTGCCGATCGGCCTGATGCTGGGCTGGCTGCTGCTGGTGCTCGCCGGACGCGGTTACTGGGCCGCCGCGCTGCTGTTGCCGCTGTACTATCTGGCCGACGCCACGGTCACGCTGCTGCGCCGGATCGCGGCCGGCGAACCGTTCTGGCTGGCGCATCGCACGCATTTCTACCAGCGGGCGAGCGATCGTGGCTTCACCGTGCCGCAGATCGTCGCGCGCGTGTTCGTCGTCAACCTGATCCTGGCGGGACTTGCGCTGGTCACCGTCGTGGCGCCGCGGCCGCACGTCTCACTGATCGCGCTCGTCGCAGGCGCGGCGCTGGTGAGCGCGCTGCTCGTGGTCTTCGCTCGAGGAAAACGTTAGCCGCAACACTGGAGCAGCCGCGACGTGTGGCTGATGCACGCCCACGAAACGGCAGCCTCTGTCATCCCGCGGGCGGCTCGGAGACATCCCCGAGCTTGCGGACCGAGACATTGACCGACATGCCCAGATAGTCCTGTGCGCCGCCAAACCACGAGCCTGCGAGCGGCACCGCCTGACCGGGATGGCGGGCGATCGCCACCGGGATCAAATCAAAACCGGCGTTGATGCGGTTGGTGGGGTCGTAGTGAGTCCAGCCGGCGCCCGGCAGGAACACCTGCAGCCAGGCATGGGTTGCGCCGGAGCCGAGCATGCCTGTCGCACCACCGTCCAGCGACGAAATCGTAGAGATAGCCGCTGACGAAACGGGACGCGAAGCCGAGCCGGCGCAATGCCTCGATCATCAGCCATGCGTAGTCCCGGCAAGTACCCGATTTCGAGCGCAGGGTTTCGCCGGGAGACTGGGTGCCTTCCGCGTCCCTGGCATTGTAACGGAAGCTGTCGTGAAACACCTCCAGCATGCTCCGCAAGATGTCAGTCGTTCGACCACGATTGTCGGTGGCAAAGCTCTTGGCCCAGGCGGCAACGCTGCCATCGGGGTCCTCGGCATGAGGGCGCATATTGACGACGAGGTCGGTCCACTCGTCCGGGGAATACTGCACCGGCACTTCTTCGGCACGAGGCTCCAGGGGAAACTGCTCCACCCCTTTGGCCCCGTAATGAACCCCGCGAAACTGAAACGTGAAAGTAAGCTCCTTGCCGGGCTCGCTGAAGTCCATCACCGTCACATTGTTGGAGAGGGCGTCGCTGACCCAGTGAATCTTGGAAGGAAGACTTGTCTTTGCCGACCAGCTGAGAAGACGGCCGTACGCCGCGGGCCTCGGCAGAAACATGGCGCGGTGGGTGCCAAATGTGACCGGATTTGCATACCGATAGGTGGTGGCATGCTCGATCTCGAACAGAATCGCCATGTTCCCTCCGAGGTTGGCCGACACTGATCCTCCGGAATGCCGTATGGCATTTCCGAAAGACCGGTCATTGCGGTCACTCTTTTTGGCCGCGCAATAGAACCGCTCACGCAATCACACCGGCGGTGACTCGCGGCAACACTCTATGCCGCCGCGCCGCCGAAGTCGGGCACGGCGTCGCGCAGCACGCCGTAGATCACCGAGCGGTCCTCGCGCGCCAGCCCCTGCTCCAGCGCCGCCAGCCAGCCGCGCATGGCGTCGAGCGAAGGGCTGACCGGCTGAGCGGCCACGATGCCCTCGATGCCGACCGGCGCGGTCGGCTCTTCGCGCGCGAACAGAATCTCGTGCAGGCGCTCGCCCGGGCGCACGCCGGTGAACGTGACTTGCACGTCGCGCCCCGGCTCGAGGCCGGACAGCCGGATCATCCGTTCGGCGAGTTCGACGATCCTCACCGGCTGCCCCATGTTGAGCACGTAGACCGACACGCCGCGGTTATCGAGCCCGTGGCTGGCCGCCGTGACGACGAGGTCGCACGCCTCGCGGATGGTCATGAAGTAGCGCACCATGTCGGGATGCGTCACCGTCACCGGCCCGCCGGCTTCGATCTGCGCCTTGAACTTCGGCACCACCGACCCGTTCGATGCCAGCACGTTGCCGAATCGCACCGCCAGAAGCCGCATCGCGCGCGAAGCGCCGTTGCCGCGTCGCGCCAGTTCGGCGTCGAGCGCCTGGCAATACATCTCGGCGAACCGCTTCGATGCACCTAGCACGGAGACCGGCTCGATCGCCTTGTCGGTCGAAATCATCACCATCGCGGCGGCGCCTGCGGCCGAAGCGGCGTCGGCCACGTTGACCGAGCCGAACACGTTGGTCTTGACGCCCTCCCCCCAGTCCTGCTCGAGCAGCGGCACGTGCTTGAGCGCCGCGGCGTGAAACACGATGTCGGGGCGGAAATCCGCCATCAGGCGGAAGATGCGCTCGCGGTCGCGGATGTCGGCGAGCCGCCCCTCGATCTTGGCCGCGCCCCCCTTGGCTGCCAGCGTCTCCTGGATCGCATGGAGCGCCGGCTCCGAATTCTCGATCACCAGCAGGCGCGCCGCGCCGAAGGTGACGATGCGATCGCAGATCTCCGCGCCGATCGAGCCGCCGCCGCCGGTGACGATGATCGACTTGCCCTTCACGACGCGTTCGAGACGCCGGTAGTCGATCTTCACGCCGGGCCGCAGCAGCAGGTCTTCGACATTGACCGGCGCGAGGCGGAGCGCCTCGCCGCCGTCGTCGAGCGAAGGCAACCGGCTGGTCGCGAGCCCGAGCCGGCGCGCCCGCATCAGGATCGTTTCGGGCTGCGCTTCCGGCGCCAGGGCGCTCGATGTCAGTACCAGGCGGGTGACGTTCACGCCGCGGTTGGCGAGATCGGTGACGACGTTGCCCAGGTCCTCGGGGTTCCCAGCACCGAGACGCCGCGGATCGACTGGCTGCGATCGGACGCCGACGGCGAGAGGATTCCGACCGGACGGATTTTGGTGACCGCGCCGCTTTCGATCGCGCGCAACAGCACCTCGGCGTCGGCGGCATTGCCGACCACCAGCACCGGCGCGGCATCGCCGACCCGGGCATGCTGGAGGGTGCGGGTGTAGCGGAAGTGCCGGTAGACGATGCGCGGTCCGCTGAGAAACGCGATCTGCAAGCAGCCAGTAGAGCGCGATCGTGATCTTGCCGAAGAAGAACGTGCCGTAGACGTTCGGCGCCAGCAGCACATAGTCGATCGCCAGCAGCGTTACGGCGAGGACCGTCGCGGCACGAACGATGCCGAACATGTCAGGCAGCGAGATGAACCGCCACTTGGTCTTGTAGAGCCCGAAATAGCCGTAGACGAAGCCGGCATAGACGACGAACGGCGGCAGCATGACCAGCAGCAGCCGCCAGTTCGCTTCAAGCCCCGCGGCCTCGAAGCGGATGAAGTAGCTCGCGACCACCGCCGCCGCCGTGGCGAGGAGGTCGTGGGCCAGAATGAGCCACATCCGCGGCGTGAACTTCGACAACCCGATCATGGTCCCAGGAGTGACAGGAGCGACAGACTCAAGCGACAGCCGCGGCCGAACCGCCCCTTTCCATACCGGCCTTTCCCGGCATGCGCCACCGGCGCGGCCAGCCACCGTCCGGGGGTGGCGCCACCCCTAAATTGGCGCATTCCAAACGGTATGCTGCGCTGCGCCATTTCTCAGGGCATAGCGCCCCGCCGGGCACCTACGAGGGCATCCTCATGCCGACCGCCTTTCGCCGCCGCCGACCCGGCGATACGCTGGGCCCCGGAGAGCCGCGGCTGGTTTCCAGCCGGGCAACGGGGTGAAGTTCCGTGCGTGCAGGTGTCCTGGCGGCGGCCTTGGTCCTGAGCGGTTGTTCGGCAGGCGAGTTCGCGCAGAACTGGCCGGCGGGCCGGTGCCGGACCTGTCGCAGCCGAACTACCGGCGCATTGTCACCGACAACATCAAGGCGATCTTCCCGAAGCAAAACCCGCCAGGGGAACTTGAGATTTCCGGCCTTCGGATGGTCGATCACTTCCAGGGACCGGCCTGGATCACCTGCCTCAAGATCGACGCCCGCGGCAATCCGCAGCTCTACGCGATTTTCATTCAGAACGACAAAGTGATCGACGCTCGCGCCAGCGTCGTTATGGACCAGTGCCAGAAGGAATCCTACGGACCGTTCGAACTGCCGGGCGGCCCGACCAAGCCGGAGACCTGAGCGCGCGACCTTGCCGTGCCGCCCGAGCGCCCGGTCGACCGCCACGAGCACCTGCCGGACCGTCAGTTCATCGAGGCACTGGCTGTGGCTGTCGAGATGCCCGGCGCAGCCGAGCTTCTCGCACGGCAGGCAGGGCAGCGGATTCTGCACCACCAGGACATTGCCGCGCTGCTGGATGGTCCCGGACGGGCTCCCAGGGCTCGGCAAGGCCGCCCACCGGCCAGGGACCGATCAGCCGGGGGCTGGTCGGCCCGTAGAGCGCCACGGTGGGGCACCCGGCTGCCGGCCGCCAGATGCGTCATCGAGGTATCGACGCCGACATAGACCGCCGCCCCTGCCAGCAGCGCGGCGAGCTGCGGCCAATCGAGCCGCCCGTCCAGCCGCACGACCGCGGGCTCGACCGGCGTCCACAGGTCGTCGAGATAAGCCTGCTCGCCGGGATCGGGGCCGCCCGTCACCACGACCGTGAAGCCCCGCCCGGCCAGCGCCCGCGCCAGCGCCCGCCAGCCCTCGGCGGTCCAGCGCTTGTAGCGATAGGCCGGGTTGGCGTGCAGCACCGCATAGGGCGCGCGCGGCGCCGCGGAGGCGTCGGCGCCCTGCGGGCAGACGAGTTCAGGCGCGAACGGCAGACCGAGCGCGTCGGTCAGTTGGCGCAGTTGTGTGACGCGATGGGTGTCGGGCTCCGGCGCAATCGCAACGTGGTAGGCGCGCCGCTTCCAGCGGGCGCCGGTCATGCCGGCCGGCGGCACCAGGCCGATCCGGCGCCGCCCGGCGATCATCGCAAAGAAGGTCGGGCGATCGCCCGACTGGGTCGAGACCACGAGATCGTAGCGCCGCCACAGCCGGCCGATCAGCGCGGCGGTCTCGCGCGCGGTCGGCCGCTCCGACATGGTCACGACCTCAGCGATGTCCGGATTGCCCGCCAGGATGCGTTCGCCGCCGCGAAACGCCAGCACGTCCAGTCGCGCCCGCGGGTAGCCGCGCCGCAGCGTGCGGATCAGCGGCGTGGTCAGCAGCACATCGCCGAGACGCCGCAGCGTGATCACCAGGATGCGCGCGGGCTCTGGCATCCCTTGCAGCTCATTCGCTGGTACCGGCGCCGGCATCATGTCGCCGGCCGGCCGCTCGGTGGCGCGATCGGCCCGCAGCGCGCCGCCCAGCACGCCGACGCCCAGCACGTAGATCCAGCCCTGGGTGAAATCGGAGAGATGCGAATTGAACAGCGAGCCGACGATATTCTGCACCACAACGATCAGGCCGAACCACGCTATCGGCGTGGCGGCCGTGAACAGCGCGAGATGCGCGAGCCACATCGCGATCAGCAGCGCCGCGCCGACGATCCCCAGTTGAACCGCCACCGCGAACACCTGGCTGTGCGGGTTGGCGGTGACCAGGGCGTCAGGCTGCGCGGCCGCGGCGCGCCGGAACAGCGTCTCGATCGTGCCGGTGCCGTGCCCGAGCACCGGCGCTTCGCGCAACGAAATCGGCGGACTTCCGCCAGAACTCCAGCCGCTGCCCGGCCGAGGTCTGATCGCCGCGTTCGCGATAGTCCGACACCTCCTGAATAACTTGCGTGACCCGCAGCCGCAGATAGGGCGACGACGCCCAGCCCAGGCCGGCCACCGTCCCGCCGATCAGGCAGACGACGATCGAGCCTTTGCCGCCGAACCGCCGAAAGCCCAGCAGCAACGAACAGCGCCGCGACCACCACCAGGGTCGTGCGCCCGGTCGCCACGTAGAGGATGTTGGCGACGAACAGCGCCGCGGCCGCGGCCAGTACCAGCGCATGCCGCACGCGATGCTGGCGCCAGAACTCGGTCGCCTGCCCGAGCAGCCCGAGCGCACACAACGCGAAGATGCCGCTCTGCGCGATGTAGTCCTTGACCGGCACGCCGAGCGGTAACCTTGCCGCGCCAGGGAAGACCTGGAACGAACGCGAGTGCGAACGAAAGCACCAGCAGCAGCGCCGACGAAGCCAGGAAGCCGAGCACGACCCAGTTGCGCGCGCCCCGAGCGGCGGAACTGCGCCAGCAGCAGCGGAATGAGCAACAGCTTGTGGAACGCGCCCGAGCCCGGCCACGCGCTCGCGCCAGTCGACGTCGGCCCACAGCATGCCGACGGCCGCGAGTGCCCATAGCAGACACCGGCAGGCCGCCCGCCGGCGTCATGACCTCACGGCGGATCGCGGCCAGATCGAGCGTCGGCAAGAGCGCGATCAGCCACAGCACCAGCAGGATGCCGGTGGCGCTGGTCGACCACGGCAGCGACATCGCCGCCGCCGACCACGAGCCAGTCGGCGGCGGTGGCAAAGCGTGCGCGGTCGAGCAGCCCTGGGGTTGCCTGGTCGGTCACAGTCGAGGTCGATCCCGGACGCATGGTGATTTCAAACCGTTGTGTAACCCGTGCCGGCCGCGCCTGACTACGCCCGCTTACCACCTCCCAGTGTCATCGCAAACATCCTGGAAAACCACGCCTTTGCGCCGATGGGCGGCCCCTTACACATCGCTACCCGCCCTTGCCGCTTCGGTGCGCGGTTGCAACACCGATAGCCCGCTTTCTGCGCGGATGCGGGTGCCCTGAAGTACCGCATCGAGCTTGGCGTCGTTCGCGGTCAGTTGCGCACGGTCGGCGGCGGCATGCCACAGATGGATGACGCCGGTCGCAAAGCGGCCGTCCTTGCGCCGCACGCCGGCGCGCAGCAGGCGAACGAGCAGGTCGGAATCCTCGCGGCCCCAGCCGTTGAAGCTCGCATCGAAGCCGTCGACGGCATCGAGATCGGAGCGCCAGACCGCAAGATTGCACGAACGTGCGCCCTGCCACTTGCGGGCTTCGATCTTGCGCAATGGACCGAGCGGAAGGTGCAACAGCGCGGCAAGCCGGTTGACGCCGCCCTGCCGCCGCCGCGCCATCCAGTCCGTGATGCGCCACCGTTCCGGTTGCAGCCCGTCCCGCAACACTGCGTTGGTTTGCCCCTCGGAGAGCAGGACGCGGTTGCCGGCGACGAACCAGCCGCGCTCCGCGAGCCGCCGGTGCAGCGCGACGAAGTCCGGCCGCACGATGCAGTCACCGTCGAGAAACACGCAGTAGTCGCCGCGCGCCGCAATGAGCGCGCGGTTGCGCATCTCGGCGGCCCGAAAGCCGCGGTGCTCTTGCCAGACATGAACGAGCGGCACACCGATGCCCGGCCGCCAGCGCTCGATCAGCGCGGCGGTGGCCGGCCCCGAGCCATCGTCGGCCACCACGATCTCGAAACGGCGGTCGCGCTGCGCTGCGAGCGAGCGCAGCACCGCGTCGAGCGCATCCTCGCGCTCGTAGGTGGTGACGATAATGGAGATCAGGTCCGGCACAATTTTTCTCGGCCGCGCGTGACATCGGCGCGATGCTCTAGTGGAGTGGATTTGACATTCGCTGTCCACCTAACCGCAGACTCGCAAAGCGAATGTCAAATCCAAAACTCCACTAGAAACATTAGTTTGCTAGTGGTCCTCAAATTCCAACATTCGCAAAGGTGGTAACCGCCGCGGCCGGTCTTGCCAAGCGTAGGCGCGGATCGGCGACGATAGACCGTTTGCCCCCCCATCGCTATGGTTCGCCGCCTAGAGGTCCCGAGCCGACAACTGCATGCAGAAAATCACCGCCTACGTCATCGCCTACAACGAGGCCGAGAAGATCGCCGACGCGGTCTCGAGCATCCTGTGGGCCGACGAAGTGATCGTGGCGGATTCCGGCAGCACCGACCGCACCGCCGAGATCGCCACCGCGCTCGGGGCGCGCGTCGTGCAGATCCCGTTCGAAGGCTTCGGCGACCTGCGCAACCGCACGCTCGAGCACTGCACGCACGATTGGATTTTCAGCCTCGATTCCGACGAGCGCTGCACCCGCGAGGTGCGCGACGAGATCCTCGCAATCCTGGCCGGGGCGCCGGCGCACGACGCCTATCTGGTGCCGCGGCGCAATTACATGATGGGCCGCTGGATCAAGGGCTCGGGCTGGTATCCGAACTTCCGCCAGCCGCAGCTCTTCCGCAAGAGCGCGATGCGCTACGACACCGATCCGGTGCACGAAGGCTATGTGCTGCTCACCGAAAGCCCGCTCGGCCGGTTGCAGAATGCGATCTGGCAGTTTCCGTTCCGCAATCTCGCCGAGGTCATCCACAAGATGAACCGCTACTCGTCGCTCGGCGCGCAGAAGCTCGCTGGCAAGCGGGTATCGATGGGCGGCGCGCTCGGCCATGGCCTCTGGGCGTTCGTCAAGCACTACGTGTTCAAGCGCGGCTATCGCGACGGCTGGGCCGGCTTTGTGATCGCGCTTGGCAACTTCGAGGGCACGTTCTACCGTTACGCCAAGCGCTACGAGGAGATGCAGGCCTGGGCGCCGCCTCCCGGCGAGCCGCTGCGGCGACCGTAACGGCGGCGTTCGTCCCAGGAATGCACCGGCAGCCATAGCCGGTCGAACGCCTGGAACCGCACCGCCGGCCGGGACGTTGCGTTTACTGCTAGATCAACCGCATGGGGCGATTGCCATGAGCTCAGATCCGCGCGCCAACAACGCCACCTTTGCTCACACGCCGGACTTCACCGGGCGCGACGGCGCCATCGACCATGCCGTCAGGAGCGGGGTGCTGGATGCCGCCGATCCGCGCGATCCGGCGGGCCGGTTTGCCCAGGCGCTCGGCAAAGCTGTGATCGCAACCTGGAGCGATCTCGCGCAAGCCGACCAGGAGCGCATCTTCGAGTGCGCGGTCGTCATGGGGCATCAGGGCGAACGCGACGAGATGCTGCGCGAGCAGCTCGCCAAGTTTCTCCACGACCACCACGAGCGGACCGCACATCGGGACGCCGACGATGGATCGGCCGACCGCGGTTGAGGATGGGCGTCGCCCTCTCCGTTCGTCCCCGCGAAAGCGGGGACCCAGAACCGCATCACCGCCCGAGCTTCTTGCGAACGATCGCACCGAAGATGTTGGAGTAGTCGTCGGTCCAGGCCGGCACCCGCTGGTCCGGCTTGATCTCGTGCCAACCCGGACGCGACGGCAGATCGCCGAGATCGCTGGATTTGCGAGCGAGTACCGCCACCAGCGCGTTCATCTTGAAATCGTTAGGCACCGCGTCGGGCCGGCGATCCTCCTTGACGTAGGTCACGAGCCCCTCGGCCGCGCCCATCGCGGCGACCACGCGTGCCAGTTCCATGTGCCGGTTGGAAATATGCAGAACCAGCGCCCCGCCGGGATTGAGATGCGCGAGGTAGCCGGCCAGCGCCTCCCGCGTCAGCAGATGGACCGGGATGACGTCGGAGGAGAAGGCATCGAGCACGATCAGATCGAACCGCTCGGACGACTCCGCGATCGTGAGCCGGGCATCCCCCAGGACGATGGGCAGGCCGGGCGCGCAGGACGACAGGAAGCTGAAGAACCGTGGGTCGCGCGCGATGCGGACGACGTCCGGATCGATCTCGAAGAACTTCCACTCTTCGCCGTTACGGCGATGGCACGCGAGGCTGCCGGTGCCGAGCCCGACCACCGCAACCCGCGGCAGTCCGCCATGCGCATCGCGTACCGCCTTGATGCCTTCGGAAATCGGCCCGCCGAAGTAAAAATAAGTCAGCGGCTCGGGTACCGATCCTGGACCGCGGGCCGCATCAATGCGCTCGGCGCCATGCAGTGTGGTTCCGTGATAGAGCAGCCGGTAGCGGTTGTCGCTGGTCTCGACGATATGATGCACGCCGAAGAAGCTGCGCATGGATTCGATGCGGTTGAAGCCAGGCTGCCATAGGCCGGTAACGACGAACGCCAGCGTCGCCAGCGCGAAGAAGCGGGCGGGCCGGTGGCGCTGGAACAGCATGACGGCCGCCAGCGCAACCAGCACGACCTGAAACGGCAGTTCCGCGGCGTCAGGCAGACGAATGCCGAACGCAAGCTGTGCGGCGATGGCGAGCGCCGCGATGCCGAGCACCGGTCCGGCCTGCGTCAGGAACCGGCGAGTGCCGCCGGTGAATATGCCCGGTATCGCCAGCAGGCCCGCCAGCAGCAGGATTGGATATTCGTAGATGCGGTTGAAGGCATAGGGCGCGACGAGCGCGGCGAAAATACCGCCGATGACACCCCCGACCGAGACCCACAAGTAGAATTCCGTCAGCAGCGCGGGCACCGGACGCCGACGGTACAGTTCGCCGTGGCAAAGGAGCGCGAGCAGCAGGAACGCGGCGACATTGACCAGGATCATCGCCAGCCAGAACCGCTTGTCGCCACCGCCCAGAAGCCCGATCGACAACGGCGCCATCACGATCGGCAGAAGCATTACAACCGTCGTCAGGGAAATCCACGGCCGCTCCCGGAATACGGCCACGAACGTCAGCAGATAAAGCGCGAGCGGCACTATCCAAAGAAACGGCGCCGCCGCCACGTCGGTGCTGATGTACGACGTCACGGCAATGACGAGCCCGGCCGGGATCGCCGCCAGCGCCGTCCATGCCAGGCGGTCGAGCGCCGTCGCCCGCGCGGCCGCGTCCCTCTCCGCGCTCAGACCCGGCCGGTTGGCGACGAACAGGCTGGCGGCGGCGATCAGCACGGCGAGACCGGCAAATCCGACCGACCACAGGCGCGACTGGTCGTGGAGCGAGAGCATCGGCTCGATCACGATCGGATAAGCGATCAGCGCCGCGAACGACCCGAGATTGGACGCGGCGTACAACACGTACGGATTGCCGGCCTGCGGATGGCCGCTGGCGGCGAACCAGCCCTGCAGCAGCGGCGCACTCGCCGACAAGGCCGCGAACGGCAACCCGACCGACATCGCCAGCAGGGCCATCAGCCAGAGCGCAACGTAGGAGGTCGGTGGCGTGCCGAACGATTGCGCAATCCCGATCGGCAAGCTCAGCGCGGCGAGCGCGAGCACGCCGAGATGCACGAGCGCCCCGCTCGAGGGCCGCAGCCGGCGCACGAGTATGTGGGCATAGCCGTAACCGGCCAGCAGCGCCGCCTGGAAGAACACCATCGCCACCGACCACACCGCCGGTGCGCCACCGAGCCGCGGCAGCACCATCTTGGTGAACATCGGCTGCACCATGAACAGCAACAGCGCGGAACCGAAGAGCGTGGTCGCGAACAGCGCCGGCGCGAACCGCAATGCGGCCGACGGGCCGGACGAAGTCGGCGCCGTGGGGTCGAGGATTGTCATGGAGAGTGTCCGCCGGGTTTCGCGGCGGATACTAGGTCCGGAGCGTTAACGGCCGCTTAGTCCTTGCGGCGCTCGCGCAGTCGATCTTTCAGCGGCTGCCGCAGCCGCCGCGAGGCATTGCGCAGCACGCGGAACGGCAACGCGAGGTAATACTTCCGCACGATCTCCCAGCGCTGGCGCGGGGTGACCTCGATCGCAGCGTCGCCCGGAACGTACCAGCCGTTGTTCTCGACCCGGCGGATCAGCTTGTAGCCGACGCCGGTGAGGGTGCGGTGCTTGCTGAGGTCGCCGACGTGATCCTCCAGGAGAATGAGCCGCGGCCGCCAGCGGGCGAACGTGAAGCCTTCGAGCACCTTGAGCTCGTGGCCTTCCACATCAAGCGACAGGAGATCGAGTGGAACCGGCGCCTGCGCCTCCGCCAGAATGTCGTCGAGCGTGCGAACCGGCACCTCGATGACGCGCTGCAGCTCGGCGCCCGGCGCCATGCGGTCGCGTTCCAGCGACGACAGTGCGCCCGCAACGTGGAATTTCAGCCGCTGGCCGGCATTGGCCGGTGACGAACAGGCGACCGCGAACACCTGCGCTGTGCGCTGGCGCCGCAGGTTCTCCGCCAAATCCGGTTGCGGCTCGACCAGCACGCCGCGCCAGCCGAGCTGTTCGAGATGCCAGGTCTGCGACGCGAACCGCGGATGATTGGCGCCAACCTCGACGAAGAACCCGGCGCGCGCCTGCCTGAAGAACGCGCGCACCAGTTCCTGCTCGCGCGCGTCGAAGGCGTCCGCCGCAGTCTCCGCACGATCAAGGGATGTCGTCACGATCTCGTCCGTTACATCTCGCCTGGAGTTGGGTGTTATGTGTCAGCTTTTCGGGCCTCACGGAAGCGCATTCACGGGCGCCTTCGGTTGATGGCGGCGCTGTACACAGGCGGCCGACCGCGGGCCTCGCGGCCATTGAGCCGTGTTGGCAGCCGTGTGACACTATCGCCCGATCAGACCGCCCCGGAGGGACATCCGATGACGAACCTGGCGATCGGCGGCGACAGTCAGCCCGCTGCCACGATTGAACCGAGCCTCAATCGGGTCATGGGTCCCTGGCTGCTGCTGCTGTTCATCGTTGGCGACATTCTGGGCACCGGAATTTACGCGCTCACCGGCCAGGTCGCGAAGCAGGTTGGCGGCGTCGTCTGGCTGCCGTTCCTGGTCGCGTTCGTCGTGGCGGTGATGACCGCCTTCAGCTACCTCGAGCTGGTCACGAAATACCCCCGCGCCGCGGGCGCCGCGCTCTACACCCACAAGGCGTTCGGCATTCACTTCGTGACGTTCATTGTCGCCTTCGCGGTGATGTGCTCGGGCATCACGTCCGCGTCGACGGCGTCGCGCGCCTTCGCGGCCAACCTGTCGCATGCATTCAACCTCAATCTCGCTGGCGGCATCGGCATCACGGTCGTCGGATTGCTGTTCATGGCCGCGGTCGCTGCGATCAATCTGCGCGGCGTCGGCGAAAGCGTGAAGGCGAATGTCGTGCTGACCATGGTCGAGCTCACCGGCCTGTTGATCATCATCATCATCGGCCTGTGGGCGATCGGGCTCGGCCAGGGCGACGTGTCGCGCGTCACCCAGTTCAAGTCGGTGGCCGATGGCGGCGCGTTCTGGCCGGTGATCGCCGCGACCACGCTCGCCTTCTTCGCCATGGTGGGGTTCGAGGATTCCGTCAACATGGCGGAGGAGTGCAAAGACCCGACACATATCTTCCCGAAGGTGCTGCTCACAGGGCTGCTGATCACCGGGGTGATCTATGTCCTGGTGTCGATCTCGGCGATCACGCTGGTCGCACCGGAGCAGCTCGGCCAAGGCGAGACGCCGCTCCTGCAGGTCGTGCAGGCCGGCGCGCCGAACTTCCCGCTCGAAATCTTCGGCTTCATCACGATGTTCGCGGTCGCCAACAGCGCGCTGATCAACATGCTGATGGCGAGCCGTCTGGTCTATGGCATGAGCCGCGAACACGTGCTCCCCACCGTGCTCGGCAAAGTCCACCCGTCGCGCCGGACGCCCTACATCGCGATCGGTTTCACGACGCTGCTGGCCTTCGGCCTGATCACGTTCGTCGGCGAGGTTCCGGCGCTCGGCGGCACCACCGCGCTGCTGCTGTTGTGCGTCTTCACCGTCGTCAACGTCGCCGTGCTGGTCCTGCGCCGCGATCGGGTCGACCACAAGCATTTCCGTACGCCGACGATCGTGCCGATCCTGGCCGCGGTGTGCTGCGCGTTCCTGACCGGTCCGTGGACCGGCCGCGATCCCGTGCAGTACAAGATCGCCGGCATTCTGCTCGGCATCGGCGTCGTGCTGTGGGTCGTGACCGTGCTGGTCAACCGCGCCACCGGCGTCAAGGCGAAGGAGCCCGACATGACGACCGTCGGCACGCACGGGCCGGTGAATTAGTTTGCCTCACTGATCGGACGCGTCGCTATTTTTTCTCCGCGGGCGTCACAGGCACCATTCCACTCTTGGTGATCGCTGGCGCCGCCTGCGGAGAGGCGAGGAACTTGATGAGCGCCAGCCCGGCTGCTGGCTCGTTCGCCGCTGCGGAAATTGCCGCCGAGAAGCTTTGACTTGCTTGAATTTCGGACGGGATCGGGCCGAGCTGATCAACGCCCTTGACCGGCAGGAGCTCGCTCATCGTCTGGAACCCAAGATCGGATTCGCCGCGCGCCACCACCTGGGCCACCGAACCCGGGATCATCTTGCTCTTGGCCTTGATTTGTTCGGCAATGCCCAAGCGCGGAAACAACACGGTGGACAGATAAGCACCGCTGCCGCTGTCCGAATACGCAATCGACCCAACCGCCAGCAGCGTGCGCTTGAACGCTTCGACGGTGCTGATATCCGGCTTCAGCGCGCCCGACCGTACCACGCCCCCGATCAGGGCCCGCGCAAGCTCGGTCCGAGAAGCGGCCACAAGTTTGCCGTCCGCGATCAGGCGGTCGAGCGGCTCGCTGTTGATGATCACGACGTCGACCGGCTCGTTGCGCGCGATCCGGTTGGG
Source organism: uncultured Alphaproteobacteria bacterium (assembly GCA_963807865.1). Lineage (GTDB taxonomy): Bacteria > Pseudomonadota > Alphaproteobacteria > Rhizobiales > Xanthobacteraceae > VAZQ01. Next base: position 17,906 of record CAWEDK010000024.1, read on the forward strand.
AACGGCCTGCGGCCTGTCACCCATCGACGGTCCCCGGATGGTCTCGACCTTGTGTCCGGTCTGCTGCTCAAACTCCGGGAGGAGATGGTAGTAAGCCTCCGAGAAACCGGCGGAAATCATGACCTTGATCTCCGCCGCGCCGGCCACGCTCGTCGCGAGCAGCAATCCGGTCAATCCAATTGCGACGGTACTGGAAAAATGCCGGAGCGGATTCATATCAAGTCCCCTGCCAGGATCGCACCTACGGTAGCGTACCTCGATTGGAAGGCACGATCACATATCGAGACGAAGCACACATTGTCGCCGCCCAGGTTCGCGCGTATATGGCTTCGATGACCGAACAGCGCCCCGTCGGGGCTCCGCAGACGCCCTCGGCCGAGACAAACGGCGAATGTACTCAGTGCCGCAAGCCACAGGCGCTGTGCGTGTGCGAGGGTATCGCGCGGATCGACAACAAGGTGTCGCTCCTTATCCTGCAGCACCCGCAGGAGCAGGACCGCGAACTCGGCACCGCCCGGCTCACGGTGCTGCACTTCAAGGACGCAATGCTCAAGATCGGCCTGTCCTGGCCGAGCCTCACCAAGATCCTCGGCCGCACGGCCGATCCAAAGCGCTGGGCGATCCTCTATCTCGGATCTGTCAAGGCCGCAGCAATCCTGCCCGATCGCGACATCGTCGTGGTGAATAAGAGCGGCAGCGCCGTTGACCGCCAGGATTCGGCGTTGCGCGAAATTCAGGGCATCATCCTGCTCGATGGCACGTGGAGCCAGGCCAAAGCGCTGTGGTGGCGCAATGGCTGGATGCTCAAGTGCAAGCGTGTCGTGCTCGCTCCGAAACGTCCTTCGCGTTACGGCAAGCTGAGGCGCGAGCCCCGCAGCGACGGGCTCTCGACCATCGAAGCCGCAGCAATGTTGCTGTCGCGGCTCGAAAGCAAACCTGACATTGAGAACGCCCTGAACGCGAGTTTCGAGAGATTACTTGCGCGCTATCGCGAGACCCGATAGCCGGCAATTCAAGCGCTCGCATCGACGAATTTCGACAACCGCGTCGTGGCTTATTTCGTAATCATGCGCCTCGGCGGAGCACTCGGCGTAGGTGTAGGTGAAGCTGGCGAGATCGCGAATGTAAGCCAGGTATTCCAGCCATCGGGCCGGTTCTCGGCAGCAAATTCCTTGTATCCCTTGAGATTGAGGTAGCCCTGCATATTCCCGAGCGGAAAGATGAAACCAATTTGCGGGCCGATGCCGACTACCTGGGATTGGAAGCATCCCACCCGATCGCCGGAACCGCCATCGCAACCGACCTCTTTGTAAACGTAGCCGACCAGGCCAGCCATAAACTGCTTTGTGAAGAACTGCGACGTGGCCCAATCGAGGTGCATGTCAACGCCGTTCTGATATTGCGTTGACCCATTAAGCAAATTGTATGTGAAACCGAGCACCGCCGAAAATTCTCCTCCCGTCTGCGGATTGAAATAAGTATAGCCGCCGCCTCCGTCGATGGTGCCGTGCCCGATGCCAATATTAGACAGGCGGGACGGGTCGTAAGCGCCGACCGGGATATCTCCCGTCAAGTAGGTCATGTAGTTGTGAACACCGTTGTTCCAACGCAGCGAAACCATCGGGAGGATGTCGCCGAAGCCTGTCACCGAGTCGCTAATACTGTCGAACCGCGAGAAGGGCAGAACACCACCCCCTGGTCCCGTAAGCGTGCCCGTCAGCGTTCCCTCCAGGGAGGTGCTCAAACGGCCATATGAAAGGACTGCACCCACGGCCAACTGACCACCCAGGACCGGCGTTCCGAACACATAAGTCGGAATGACAATGCCAAGGTCAGCCTTGGCATTTAGGTTAGCGGACAGATTTGCCTGCAGATTTATGGGAACTCGACCAAGCGTAAACTCACGAGCCAGAGCTACGCCGCTGCCCGCTGAGACGGTGGTGTGATAATAGATGTTTGCCAGCGACCACCCCGGCTGCTGCGGCGTGGCCGCAAGACTTCCAAAGAAGCCGGGCACCCAGAAGCTCACACCGCCTTGGTCAGCCTTCGCAATGTCGATGGTAGCAACGCTCGCCAAGGCGAGTGCACCAGCGGCGCATAGCCCAACGACATGATGCTTGGATTTGAAAAGTAACATGGCAGTCCCCACCTGCTTCGCAACCGATTAGAGGCCAGAATGGGAACGAGGATAAGGCGCCGACATCATTTGTGACCGCAAAACGTAATTTTTTGGCAGGTGTGTCCCTTTGGACACCGGCTTCTGTTCCATCTCATCCCCCGCGGCGGCCTCTGGCCCACAGCGGCCAATCCTATGGTAATCATGCGAGCCATCAAAAGGGTGACGGGTGAAAAGCCATGTCGGAAACTGACAAGGTGTTCGCCGGTTCGGTTCCGGAAAACTACGACCGCTATATGGTGCCGTTGATTTTCGAGCCGTACGCCGCGGACATTGCACGACGCGCAATGTCCTTGTCGCCAAGCGCCGTTTTGGAAACCGCCGCTGGCAGCGGGGTCGTCACCCGCGCCTTGGCGCCAAGACTGCCCCGAGGCGCAAGCTATGTCGTAACCGACCTCAACCAGCCGATGCTCGACTACGCCGCATCGCGACAACCTCCCGACACTCGTATCAAATGGCGTCAGGCGGATGCTCTGGCGCTGCCGTTTGAAAATGCGGCCTTCGATCTCGTTTGTTGCCAGTTCGGCGCGATGTTCTTTCCCGACCGCACATCTGGCTACCGCGAAGCAAGGCGGGTCTTGAAGCCCGGAGGGCATTTTCTATTCAACGTATGGGATCGCATCGAGGAGAACGTTTTTGCGGATGATGTGACGAATGCTCTCGCAAGGATTTTTCCAAACGATCCGCCGCGCTTTTTGGCGCGCACGCCGCACGGTTACCACGATACGGCACTGATCCGCAGCGAGCTGGAGGAGGCAGGTTTTTCCCGTGTGGTTATCGAGACGATAGCCGAACAAAGCCGCGCGTCCTCGCCGCGCATTCCTGCCGTTGCCTACTGCCAGGGAACTCCTCTTCGGAACGAAATCGAGGCCAGAGACGCGGGAAAATTGGAAGTCTGCGACCGACTACGCCGCATCCGCGATTGCGGACAGACATGGCCGCGGCGAGGTTGCTGCCAAAATTCAGGCTCACGTAATCGTGGCTCTGGTCTAAGTGTTGGGATATCCCCTTCTGGCCCATCTCTTCCTCTTCCGCGCGAGGCGTCCGGTCTTTGGCCGCCATTTGACGCGAAGCGGACGTGAGCCGCGACTGAGCACAACGCTTGTGACCCGCTGCTGACATTGCTGCTTCTCCTCCGAACCACCATGGTCTCTGAGGGTACGGCAGGTATCTCTTGCTGCTAACACTCATGTGGCCACCGCGCAGCGATTTGGACACATCATGAATGAGACGACTATATCCTTCGGTGATACCGTCCGCGTCCTAGCAACGAGCGTCACAAAGCATGCCGGCTACGCGGACCTTGTCGGGACCGTGTATGGCGAGACGACACCATCAGTGACGGGAGTGGAGGTTATTGGCGACGTTGAGGCCGATTGTGCCATCAACGTCCATTTCAAAGAAAAGAATACCAGTGTGTGGTTCGATCCAAGAACTCCTCCAATTCGTCGATCACGGAGCGGGTCAAGAAATCACAATCAAAGGCGTGGAAAAGAAATGGGTGCGGGGCGAAGACGGCGAGTGGATTGAGCGCGCCACCGGCAGGCAGTCTGGTAGCGACCGACCTTGGTGGAAGTTTTGGTAGGGCCGATCAATCTTCGGATCGCATCAAGCGCGGTCGAGAAGGCGTGTGCTGACAATGACCGCTGTTGGCCCATCGCTTCCCCCGCGAGATGTCCGCTCTTTGGCCGCTATCGAGGAAAGCGGCCGTGAGCAAATCCGTGCCGATCACAATCGCTCTGTGAGTGCGCAACCTAAGTCGGCTGCGGCATGCGGGACTTCTGCACCAGCCGCGTCGTGCTGTAGCCCGGCACGATGTCGACCAGCATGACCTCGCCGCCGTCGCGTTCGACGATGTCGTGTCCCACCACCTGCTCGCGCGTGTAGTCGCCGCCCTTGACCAGCACCTTGGGCCGCACCCGGCCGATCAGCTCCAGCGGCGTGTCTTCCTCGAACACCACGACCAGATCGACCGCCGCGAGCGCTGCCAGCACCTCGGCGCGGGCATAGACATCCTGCATCGGCCGCTCGGGGCCCTTGAGCCGGCGCACGGACGCGTCGCTGTTGAGGCCGACGATCAGGCGGTCGCAGGCCTCGCTGGCGCCGGTCAGCAGCTTGATATGGCCGGGATGCAGCAGATCGAAGCAGCCGTTGGTAAAGCCGATGCGCAATCCCTGGCGGCGCCACTCGGCAAGCCGCTGGTCGAGCACCGACCAGTCGAACACGATCTTGTCCTCATGCGCCCGCGAGCCGGAAGGCTGCATGCGCGCCCGCAGCTCCGGCGGCGAGACCGTCGCGGTGCCCCGCTTGCCGACCACCACGGCGGCGGCGGCATTGGCGACCATCATCGCGTCTTCGAACGACATGCCGGCGGCGACCATCGCGGCGAGCACCGCCACCACCGTGTCGCCGGCGCCGGACACATCTCGCACCTTGACCGAATGCGCCGGCACCGAGATCGAACTCGGGGCCGCTCCGTCCGGCGCCATTCTGCACCAGCATCATCCCCTGCTCGCCGCGCGTCACCAGCACGGCGTCGCTCTTGACCACGCGGTTGAGTTCGGCCACGGCGGCGGTGACATCGGCATCGGTCGCGACGCCGTGCCGGCTCACCTCGGCGAGTTCCTGACTGTTCGGCGTGATCAGCGTGGCGCCGGCGTAGCTGGAAAAATCCTTGCCCTTGGGATCGACGATCAGGGGCTTGCCGGCCTTGCGCGCGGCATCGATCAGGGTGCGAACGACGCGCGGCGTGAGCACGCCCTTCGCATAGTCCGACAGCACGATCGCCGAGACGCGCGGCAAAGCCGCGAGCGCGGCATCGATCACCGCCTGCTCGACGTCGTCTGCGATCGGTTTCGCCTGCTCCCAGTCGGCGCGCAACAGGTGCGTGGAATGATGCTCCGAGACGAAGCGCACCTTGCGCGTGGTCGGCCGGGAGCGGTCGACCACCAGGCTCGTTTCGATTCCGGGCTCGGCTGACAGCGCGGTCTGCAGCGTGCGCGCGGCCTCGTCCTCGCCGGTCACGCTGACGAACACGCAGCGTGCGCCGAGCGCGGCGACGTTGCGCGCCACGTTGCCGGCGCCGCCGACGACGAGTTCGCTGCTGGTCACGGTGAGGACTTGCACCGGAGCTTCGGGCGAGATGCGGTTGACCTCGCCATAGACGAAATCGTCGAGCATGACGTCGCCGACGCACAGCACAGTCTGCCGGCGCACAAGCTTCAACGTCTCGTCGAGGATGAACATTTACCTTGGTTTCTCGCGTTCGCTGCCCGCGGTCGACACGCTCAGCATCTCTGACAGCAGTTCCTGTGTCCCGGACGCGGTGCAGCGTGAAGCGAAGCGTAACGGTGCACCGCTGATCCGGGACCGCAACGGATACCGGCCTCTTTGCGGTCCCGGGTCTGCAGCGCACCACTTCGTGCTGCGCTGCGCCCGGGACACACGTGCGACACACGCGTCACTGCCACCACACTAGCTGTAGCGGTCGGGACGGTCGAGGTATTCGGTCACGTAGTCCTTCACGGCCGCCTCGAGCGGCGTGAAGCCAGCGTTGTAGCCTGCCCGGCGCAGATTTTCGACCTCGGGCTTGCGTGAAATACTGGTACTGGCCGCGGATCGCCGGCGGCATCTCGACATACTCGATATCGGGCGCGCGGCCGAGCGCGGCGAACATCGCGCTGATCAGGTCGCGGAAGCTGCGCGCCGCGCCGGTGCCGACGTTGAAGATGCCGGAGACCTTGGGCGTGTCGAGCAGCCAGCGCACCACCGCGACCGCGTCGTTCACATAGATGAAGTCGCGCTTCTGCTCGCCGTCGCCGATGCCGTCGCGATGCGACTTGAACAGCTCGACCGGCTTGCCGGCACGGGCCTCGTCGAAGCGCTTGGCGACGAGGCTCATCATCTCGCCCTTGTGGTACTCGTTCGGTCCGAACACGTTGAAGAATTTCAGGCCGGCCCATTGCGGCGGCATCCGCTCGCCGCGGCGGAGCCGGTCGACCAGCGCGAGGTCGAACAGATGCTTGCTGAATCCGTAGAGGTTCATCGGCTTGAGGCGGCGAAGCGCCGCCTCCGACCAGTCGTCGACGAAGCCATCCGTTCCTTCGCCGTACGTGGCGGCCGAGGAAGCGTACAGAAGAGGCGTCTGGTTGGCCGAACACCACTCGAGGAGCCGCAGAGAAAGCCGGAAGTTGGTGCTAATAACTTCATCGCCGTCGGTCGCAGTGGTGTCCGAGATCGCGCCCATGTGGATGACGGCGTCGAGCTTGCGGCCATCGAGCCAGGCGAACAGGTCGGCGGGCGGCACGACATCGGCCAGTTGGCGCTTCGCCAGATTGCGCCATTTGCCTTCCGCGCCAAGGACATCGTTGACGACGACATCCGTGCGGCCGGCCTCGTTGAGGCTTGCCACGATGTTCGAGCCGATGAAACCGGCCCCGCCGGTGACCAAAATCATCCCAATCCGCCGCGCCGGAATTCCGGCATTCCTTTGCCTGAGAGCGTCCCCCGGTGCAACTTGCGGCCGGCGGCGCGGTAAACGAGAGCGGCTGGAGAACGGTCGCGCCGCGCGCTGGACAGGATTTGGCAAGCGGGCTAACGCCTTACAGGGCAAGCGTGAAGGGCGCTCCGCACCAAACAATGAACCAAGATGACGGTCGCTAGCGAATTCAAATTCATGCCTTCGCGCTGGCGGTAAGGCGGGAAAAGGCGTTCTGGAATGGCGACTTCGCCCATCCTGCTCATCCCCTACATGTGGATCGGCGATTTCGTCCGCTGCCACAGCGTCATCCGGCTGCTCAAGGCGCAAAATCCCGGAGCGCCGATCGACGTCCTCACCACCAGCATGGTCGCGCCGCTGCTCGACTACATGCCGGGCGTCCGCAAGGGCATCGTCGTGGATTTGCCGCGCAAGCGCCTGGCCTTCGGCGAGCATCGCGGGCTGGCAGCCCGGCTGCGGGCGGAAGGATACGGCCATGCCCTGGTGATGCCGCGCACCTGGAAGGCCGCCCTGGCGCCGTTTCTCGCCGGAATCCCGGTCCGTACCGGCTTCGTCGGCGAAGCCCGCTTTGGCCTGCTCAACGACCTGCGCCGGGGCGAGCGCGCCCTGCCCCGGATGATCGACCAGTGCGGCGCGCTCGCCTTGCCCAAGGGCGCCGTCCCGCCGCCGGATTGGCCGCTGCCGGAACTCAGAGTTCCGCCGTCCGAGGTTGCGGCATGGCGCCAAAGGCTCGGGCTTCCGCCCGACGGCCGCCCGGCGGTGGCGTTCGCGCCGGGCGCGGTCGGCCCCTCGAAGCGCTGGCCGTCGGCCTCCTACGCCGCGCTGGCCGGCCGGCTGGTAGCCGAAGGGAACACCGTGTGGGTGATCGGCGGCCCCGGCGAACAGGCGCTGGCGGCCGAGATCGTGGCGGCGGCGCCCGATCATGTCCGCGACCTGACCGGGCCCGACCTGCGCAACGCCATCCTGGCGCTCGCCGCGGCGCAGGCCGCGGTTTCGAACGATTCCGGCCTGCTGCATGTCGCCGCCGCCATCGGCACGCCCGCCATCGGCATCTTCGGCCCGACCAGCCCGTGGCACTGGGCGCCGCTCAACCCGATCGCCGCGGTGATCGAAGCACCGGGCGTGGTCCCGTGCCGGCCCTGCCACAAGCCGGTCTGCCGCCTCGGTCATCACCGCTGCATGACCGAGATTCTCGATCGAACAAGTAGCAGCCGCTGCGCACGCAGTTCTTACCGCACCGAAACCGACCCGGGCGTGAACCGTCGCGCGTACGTGCTCAAACGACACGACCGAGCGCCTCGAGAACCTCGGTTACCGAAGGCGCTTGCCCCTTGCCGCCGACCACCGCGATCGGTCCCGCGCCCATAGGGCCGGTGAGACCGGGCTCGCTCCCGAGAAAAATCCCGACTGCGGGAACACCCAGAGCAGCGGCCAGATGCAACAGTCCGGTATCGACGCCAAGCACAAACGAGGCCCCGGCAATCAGCGTGGCCACCCGGTCGAGCGACTGCCGTTCGGGTACACGGGCGCTGCCGAGCGCCGCCGCGATCCGGACGCTGCGCATCCGCTCAGTCTCGCTGCCCCAGGGCAGCACCAGCGAACTTGTACGCGACCCCAGCGCCTGACCCAGCGCGATCCACCGGCCTTCCGGCCATTCCTTTTCGGCCCTCGCGGTGGCGTGCAGAAGGACGCCATAGCCGTCCGACGGCGCAGCCAGCCGCTCACGGCTCAGGCCGAAATCGAGGCCCCCCTCGGGTTGATAACCCAGCGCGAGGCCGGTCAGCAGGCGGTTACGCTCGATCGCATGCAGATCGCGAGGGACGCGATGGCCGACGTCGTAAAGGGCGGCAGCGGCACGTTCCCGCACGCTGCCGGAATCGTAGCCATGGCGACGGCCACGCGCGACCCGCGCCAGCATGGCCGACCGGAACAAGCCCTGGGTATCGATGATCTGATCGTAGCGGCGCGCCCTCAGCACCGATGTGAACCGCGCCATGTCGCGCCAGTTGACGGGCGATACCAACGCCTGACGCCAACGCCGCGTCGCCACCGGGATCACGTCGAATACCGCGGGGTGCAGGCGCACGAGCGGCGCAAACGCCTCCTCGACGACCCACGAAAACCGCGCCTGTGGCATTCTCTGCCGTGCCTCGGTCAGCGCCGGCATCTGGTGAATTACATCGCCGAGCGACGATGTCTTGATGAACAGAATGTCCGACATAAGCCCGGCTAATGGCACTCGAACGCAGTTTCATCACAATGGGTGAGCAGATTGCGAGCAGCCTTATGCAAGACCAGCAGCGCCGGCACGAAACTTTCGCATCGCGACGAAACCGAGGCCCGCAAATAGCACCAAAACCAAGAGTTGGGCGACTGCAAACGGCGCCTCCGACTGGGTCGGTGCCAACGCATGAATGGCCGGAATCTTCTGGAATGCCTGCACGACGGTGACGAAGGCCAGAAGGTAGGTGCCGACCAGCATCGTCAGCACGTAAAGCCAACGCCATGCCCCGGCGAAGTGAAACAGATAGCGCGCCAGAATTCCGACCCCGAACGCCACGAGAGAAATCACGCCGAACCAATGCGACGGCAGAAAGCGCTCAAACGGAAAGAAAAAGCCGGTCACGCTGGTCGCGACCGCGGTCACGAGGAACAACACGGTCCATAGCGGCAATGTGCGGGAGCCCAGCAGGCCAATCACCACAACCAACCCTGCCACCAACGCGATCAGGCTCAAGAGTGTATGCACAAAGGTCAACGCCGAAATACCCAAGATCATCGCAGGCCCCCTCGCTTTCGATCGCGGTACCCGTCATCAAGATCGCAAGCGGCGTCAAGGCAAATATTTGCGGATCTTCGCCAGCAACTGCCGCGGGCTGTAGGGCTTGGGGACGAAGTCGTCACAGCCGGCAGCGCGCGCCTTGGCCTCGTCGCCGCTCAGCGCGTAAGAGGTGACGGCGATGATCGGGATCGCCGCTAATGCCGGATCGGCCTTGATGCGGCGGGTCGCCTCGTAGCCGTCCATCACCGGCAACTGAATATCCATCAGAATCAGGTCCGGGCGATCCTTCGCGGTCGCCGCCAGCGCCTCCTCGCCGTTGCCAGCCTCGATCAATTCGTAATCCGCGCTGGTGAGCAAGTCGCGGAGAATGCGGCGGTTGTCTTCCTGGTCTTCAACCACAAGAATGAGCTTGCCCATCGATATCTCGCCGCTAGACCCGGACCGGAAGCGTAAAGGAAAACGTCGAGCCCTGCCCTACCTGCGACTCGACCCAGATTGTTCCGCCATGCAGTCTCGATGATGCGCTTGGAGATCGCCAACCCAAGCCCGGTGCCGCCTTTCGCACGGGTGATCGAGTTGTCGGCCTGCTGGAACTCCTGGAACAGCTTGGCTTGGTCGGCCTCGCCGATTCCGGGACCGGTATCGCGCACCGATAGATTGAACGACCCATTGATGGCACTGGGCGCGGACCACGACCTCGCCGCTGTCGGTAAACTTGATGGCGTTGCCGACAAGATTGAGCAGAACTTGTGTCAAGCGACGCTCGTCGCCGCGGCCCGGCGGCAGATCGGGCGGCACTTCGATCTTGAGCGCGAGCTTTTTCTCCGCCGCCAGAGGCTCGACCGCGCTATAGACGCCCTGCACCACCTCCTTCAGCGAATAATTGGAGAGCGCGAGGGTGAGCTGGCCAGCCTCGATCTTGGAAAGATCGAGCACGTCGTTGATCAGGCCAAGCAGATGCCGGCCGTTGCGCTGGATGCGCTCCAGCACGCCGCGCATCTTCTCGGGCGTGTCGCCATAGATGTTGTCGAGGATCAGTTCGGTATAGCCCAGGATGGCATTGAGCGGCGTGCGCAGCTCGTGGCTCATGTTGGCGAGGAACTGCGACTTGTGCTTGCTCGCTTCGGCGAGCTGCTGGCTCTTGTCCTGGATTTCGTCGAACAGCCGCACGTTCTCGATCGCGATCACCGCCTGGTCGGCGAAGGTTTGGACCAGCTCGATCTGCTTGTCGGTAAACGGCCGGACCATTTCGCGTGCCAGTCCGAGCACTCCAATCAGTATCCCTTCCCGCAGCAATGGCACGCCAAGCAACGTTCGGTAGTTGCCGAGCTTTTGTGCCTCGAACCAAGTCAACTCCGGATCCGCGAGGACATCCGATATCTGAACAGGTGCGCGTTCGAGGGCGACCCGCCCACTCATTGTCCCGCGACCGGCAAGGGGAGCGTGTCGCTTCAGGAGTTCCTGATACTCGAGCGAGAACCCGTAAGTCGCACCCCAGCTAATTGTCATACCTTCGATAGGTACTAGGTAAGCCTTGTTCGCGTCGCACAGCCGCACTGCTGACTGAACCAATGTGTCGAGCACCTTCTTTAGATCGAACGTCGAGCGGCTGATGACCTTGAGCACGTCGGCAGTGGCGGTCTGCTGTTGCAGCGATTCAGACAAATCTTCAGTGCGCTCGTGCAACTCGCGAAGCAGGCGCGTATTCTCGATCGCGATCACTGCTTGGCGCGCGAAAGTCTCCAGCACCGAACGTTGCTTGTCCGTCAGCGGCCCGGGCGCAAGGCGTACCACGCTGAGCACGCCGATTGCGCTAGTTCCGCGCAGCATCGGCATCATCGTGACCGCGCGATAGCCACTCGCCAGAAAATTCTTCTTGCCGGCCGCAAACTCGGCAGGCGCCTGCTCGACATCGGGGATGTCGACGATCCGGCGATCGAGGATGGCGAAGCTGTGCATGTAGTCTCTGGTCAGCGGAAATGGAAATCTCCGTCGCCAGGCTTCGGCGCGTACCGGATCGGATTCCGCCATCGCTGCTAGTTTCACCATCTCACCGTCCGGCAGTGCGATGCTGATGGCAGCGCCGGGAAACAGCTCGACCCCGCATTCTACGATGGCATCGAACACCGGCTGGGTATCGGTGAGCGAATTGCTGATCACGGCGAGTATCTTGGCCGTCGCAGTCTGTTGTTCGAGCGATTCGCTGAGTTCCTTGGTGCGCGCCTGCACCTCGTCGAACAGCCGCACGTTCTCGATCGCAATCACCGCCTGATCGGCAAACGTGGTGACGAGTCCGATCTGCCGCTCGACGAACGGTTCGACCTGCGTCCGAGCGAGGATAATGACGCCGATGAGGGTATCCTCGCGCAGCAGTGGAACACCCAGCACGGTCCGTTGCCTGCCGACGCGTTGCCACTCGAAATGATCGAATTCGGGATCGGCCAGCACGTCCGGTACATGGATTGTGCGCCGCTCGAGGGCGACACGGCCAGTGATCGAACCTCGGCTCACGGCGACCGGCCGGCCCGCGAGATACTTGATGTGCTCCGCTTCGACGCGGTTACCGGCCACCAAGTAGCACGTACCGTCGACATAACGGGCGATGAAAGCGTATTCGGCGGCGCACAGCCGCGCGGCGGTCTGCACGATGGCATCGAGCACCGGCTGAAGTTCGGACGGCGACCGGCTGATGACGTTGAGAACCTCCGCGGACGCGGTCTGGTATTCGAGCGATACGCTCAGGTCTCGCGTGCGAGCCTGCAGTTCGCTGAGCAGGCGCGTGTTCTCGATCGCGATGACGGCCTGGGCGGCGAAGCTCTTAAGCAGCTCGATCTGCTTGTCGCTGAAAGGGCGTACCTCCCGACGAAAGAACGTCATGACGCCGACCAACTCGTCGCCCTTAAGCAACGGGATGGCAATTTGCGTCCGGACCGCGGCGAGCTTGGCAATACGCGTCGGGTTACGTTCGGTCGCCATATCGATCGTGTGAACCACCTCCCTTGACGTGAAGACTTCGATCCAAATCCGAGCCGGGCGTGGGCTTGCGGCGCCCTCGCTGCTCCAGGTATTTTTCGACGTCCGGAGGCAGATTCGATGTCGCCACCGCGTATGACAGATCGCCATCGAACCGGAACATCACCCCGAATTTCGCCTGGCAAAGTCTTAGCGCGCTCTCCATCATCATTTTAAACACAGGCGCGAGTTCGCCTGGCGAACTGCTGACAACCTTCAACACCTCCGAGGTCGCCGTCTGCTGCTCCAGCGCCTCGGAAAGTTCGCGCTCGAGCCGGGCAATTGCCGCGGATTTTCGCGAGGCGGGCGCTTTTGGCGAGATTTTTGAGGCGGCTGCTTTTTTTGCCGCAGCCGAACCCGCCGACTGGGTCGCGGGCCAGCGGGTCCGTGGCGCACCGCGGGTCGTCTTGATTTTCCGCCGTTTGCTCATGCGCGGACGGCCCTCTCGGCCGGAATACCGGATTCCTGCGCCCTAGCTGCGCTTGGACACACCACCGCCCAGCCGGCGAGAAACCTTCTAAACCAGCGCCGTCGCATGAGGACCAATCCGGACCGGACGGACTCGACCGAAATTCAAATCTACCAGAGTTCCCTCGGGATATGGAACAAGGACGCACCCATTAGGCCACACCGTACGTTAGGCCACCCCGTGCGGCTTCGAGCCAAGGCGCGGGGCCAATAACCGGATTTTCATCTGGACGGGCTATGCAGCGTAGCCAACAGAGGTAGGCTCTTCGCATGACGGTCCTGGTCACCGGCGGCGCCGGCTACATCGGAAGTCACATGGTCTACACGCTGCTCGACGCCGGCGAGCGTGTGGTCGTGCTCGACAATCTCACCACTGGCTTCGATTGGGCGGTGGCGCCGGGCATCCATCTTGTCGTCGGCGACATCGGCGATCAGGCACTGGTCGCGCGGACGATCGCTGAGCACGGCATCGATGCCATCATCCACTTCGCCGGCTCGATTGTGGTGCCCGAGTCCGTCACCGACCCCCTCGGCTACTACCGCAACAATACGGTGAACTCGCGCGCGCTGATCGAGTGCGCCGTCAAGGGCGGCGTGCGGAATTTCATCTTCTCGTCGACCGCTGCGGTCTACGGCAATCCGGCGCGCGTGCCGGTGCGCGAGGACGACGCTACCGTGCCGATGTCGCCCTACGGCTCGTCGAAGCTGATGACCGAGGTGATGCTGCGCGATGCCGGCCTCGCGCACGGGCTGCGGCATGTGATCCTGCGCTATTTCAACGTGGCTGGCGCCGACCCGCAGGGACGCACCGGACAGTCGACCAAGGGCGCGACCCATCTCATCAAGGTCGCGGTGGAGACCGCGCTCGGGCGGCGAGAGAAGATCGACGTCTACGGCACCGATTACGAGACGCCGGACGGCACCTGCATCCGCGACTACATCCACGTTTCCGATCTGGCCCGCGCGCATCTCGATGCGTTGGCGAATCTGCGAAGTGGCGGCGCGTCGGTGACGCTCAACTGCGGCTATGGGCGCGGCTTCTCGGTGCTTGAAGTGATCGATACCGTCAAGCACGTGTCCGGTGTCGATTTCAAGGTGACGTTCGCGGATCGACGGCCGGGCGATCCGGCGCGGATCGTGGCCGCCTCCGACCGAGTGCGCGACGTCCTGAAATGGCAGCCGCAATTCGACGATCTTGCCACCATCGTCACGCACGCGCTGGCGTGGGAGCGCAAGCTCGCGGCACAGCGGCGCTGAACTGCGCCGGCTGCGCGATTCCACTTGAATTGCCGGTCCGGCTGGGCAAGAACCACACGCCGCAGGACCACGCCGTCCTGCCGGCTTCGCATCGCCTGCAAGACGGAGCGCGAGTGCTCAAATCGTATTTTCAGTCGTTTTTTGCCGATCCGGACGGCGCGCCGGCGCTGGTGCGCCGCCTGATGGTCGAACAGGCGTCGCGGCAGTGGAAGCGGTATCTCAGGGCGCTCGGCCTGATGTTGCTCGCCGCCGGCAGCACCGCGCTCGGCGCCTACCTCGTCGGCGACGTCATCAACCAGGCCTATGTGCACAAGAACTTCCACGGCATCTTGGTCATCGGACTCGTCACCGCTTTCATCTTCACGGTCAAGGCGAGCGCGACGTACCTGCAGGCGGTGAAGCTTTCGCAGATCGGCAACGCGATCATCGCCGACAACCAGCGGCGAATGTTCGACACGATCGTCCACCAGAACCTCGATTTCTTCGCCAACCGGCACTCGACCGAACTGCTTGCGCGCCTGGGCACCGGAGCCGCGGCTGCCAGCACAACCATCAACCTAGTCGTCGGGGCCATCGGCCGCGACCTGCTCGTGCTGATCGCCCTGCTGATCGTGATGATCGTGCAGGACCCGGTGATGTCGTTCTTCAGCTTCATCGTGGTGCCGCCGGCGCTCTACTTCCTGCGCAAGATGATCCGGCGCATTTCCAGCATCGCCAAGCGCCAGTTCACCGGCGGCGCGCGCATCCTGGAAACGATGCAGGAGACCGTGCAGGGCATTCGGATCGTGAAGGCCTATACGCTCGAAGACACGATGCGAGCACGGCTTTCGGCGGACATCGCAGACCTCGAACACGAGTTCGAACCGCTGGGCGCGTACCGCTCATCGCGCCGGTCCGCTGATGGAAGCGATGGGCGGCTTCGCCATCGCATTTGCCATGATCTATGGCGGCTTCCGGGTGCTCGAAACTGGAGCATCGCCGGGCCAGTTCTTCTCCTTCCTGGCGGCTTTCATGCTGGCCTACGAACCGGCAAAGCGGCTCGCGCGGCTCAACATCGATCTCAATACCGCGCTTGTCGGCGTGCGCATCCTGTTCGACATCCTGGATGCGCCGCCGACTGAACGCATCGACGACGACCATTCGCCGCTCAAGCTTGCGAACGCCCGCGTCGAGTTCGCCGACGTGCAGTTTTCCTACCACAAGGGCGAGACCGTCATCCGCGACCTCAGCTTCATCGCCGAGCCGGGCAGGATGACGGCGCTGGTCGGCCCATCGGGCGGCGGCAAGTCGACCATCCTCAACCTGATCCTACGTTTCTACGACGTCGATAGCGGCGCGATCCTGATCGACCAGCAAAACATCGCCGCCCTTTCGCTCCACTCGTTGCGGGGTCAAATCGCCTATGTCGGCCAGGACGTGTTCCTGTTCCACACGTCCGTGCGCGAGAACATCGCGGTCGGCCGGCCGGCGGCGAGCGAAGCGGACATCGTCGCCGCTGCCAAGGCCGCCAACGCGCACGATTTCATCATGAGCTTTGCCAAAGGCTACGACACCCCGGTCGGCGAGCACGGATTGAAGCTTTCCGGCGGCGAGCGCCAGCGTGTTGCGATCGCGCGCGCACTGCTCAAGGATGCGCCGATCATCCTGCTCGACGAAGCCACCGCTTCGCTCGACTCCGAATCCGAGCGTGAAGTCCAGCGCGCCATCGAGCACCTCTGCCAAGGCCGCACCACCATCGCCATCGCGCACCGGCTGCACACCATCACGCACGCCGATCGTATCGTGGTGATCGAGGACGGCACGGTCGTGGAATCCGGCCGTCATGAGGAACTGCTGCGCAAGGGCGGACGATACGCTTCGTTCTACCGCCTTCAGCTCAAGGGCCAGGAACAACCGCCGGAGCCGCGCGGCCTGATTGCCGCAGCGACCGGCAGTTGACGCTGACAACCGATCGCAAACAGGAAGACATCGATGAGTGCAGAGAAGGATTACGTCATCGCGCCGGCGCCGCAGGCGTCGATTCCAGTCGCCGGCACCGGCAAGTCGTTCCCGGTACGCCGGATCTGGTGCGTGGGACGCAACTACGAGGAACACATCAAGGAGATGGGGCATGACGTGCGCGACCCGCCGTTTTTCTTCTCCAAGCCGGCCGACTCCATCGTCCCGGACGGCGGCAGCGCCCCCTACCCTTCGCTGACCAAGGACATGCATCACGAGGTCGAACTCGTCGTCGCGCTCAAGAGCGGCGGCCGCAACATCAAGCTCGAGAACGCACTCGACTGTATCTATGGCTATGGCGTCGGCATCGACCTCACCCGCCGCGACCTGCAGATCGCCTCGCGCGACATGAAGCGGCCCTGGGAGGTCGGCAAGGCCTTCGATCATTCGGCGCCGTGCGGACCGCTGGTGCCGGCCGAGAAGATCGGACATCCGGCAAAAGGGCGCATCGCGCTCAAGTGCAACGGCAAGGTGCGCCAGGACGGTGATCTTGCGCAAATGATCTGGAACGTGCCGGAAGTGATCGTGAAACTCTCCGAGATGGTCGAACTCGCGCCGGGCGACATCATCATGACGGGGACGCCGTCGGGCGTCGCCGCGACGGTTGCGGGCGACAAGCTTGAATGCGAAATCGACGGCATCGGCACCCTGTCGGTCACGATCGGCTCCCCCTTGAAGTGAAGCCTTCGCGGTCCGGCAGTACACATTCCGCCTGGAGACGCCGTGTTCACGGGGTTGAACCGCTTCATACGGAAAGGAACCGGCGCAGCCACCTCGCTGCGTCGCCTCGTTCTCGCCGCGGCCGCCGCGATGGCGTTTTCGACGGGCGGAGCTGCGGCGCAGTCCGCATTCTATCGCGCTTCTGAAAGCGAATTGGCGGGTCCGCCCGGTACGCTGATCCGGCAGGAACCAATCCACTTCGCGCCCTCCGGCGCGTCAGCCTATCGCGTACTTTACCGCTCCGTCGGCCTGCGCAACGAGCCCATCGCGGTCTCGGGTCTGATCGTGATCCCGGGCGGTACGCCGCCGGCCAGCGGCCGGCCGATCGTCGCCTGGGCGCATCCGACCACCGGTGTCACGCCGCCCTGCGCACCCTCACTTGCGCTGGAGCATTTCGCCCATATCCAGGGTCTCAAGACGCTCCTCGAGCGGGGCTATGTGGTGACTGCGACCGACTATCCAGGGCTCGGAACGTCCGGGCCCCATCCCTATCTGGTGGGCATCAGCGAAGCGCGGGCGGTCCTCGACTCGGTGCGGGTAGCTCGCACGATGCCCGGCGCGGGCAACGGCAACCGGTTCGCGGTCTGGGGCCATTCGCAGGGTGGGCAAGCCGCACTCTTCACCGGTTTAATCGGGCGCCAATACGCCACCGAGATCGAGCTTGCCGGCATCGCTGCCGCCGCGCCCGCGACCGAACTTGCCGCCCTCCTCGCCGCCGACATCGACACGTTGGGCGGCAAGGACCTGACCGCCATGACGTTGTGGTCCTGGTCGCGGGTGTTCGGCGCGCCGATGGCCCGTGTGGTCGAGCCGGTGGCGATGCCGACCGTCGAGCGGCTGGCGCATGAGTGCCTGGAGTTGCGGTTGGAGTTGTTGATTCTGCAGCAGACAGCGCGGCCGCTCGACCGCAGCTTCCTGTCGGTCAAGAACTTCGCCGACGTCGAGCCGTGGCGCTCGCTGATGACCGAGAACACCCCCGGGAGCCTCCCCAGCGGAATTCCGGTGTTTCTGGCGCAGGGCAGCGCCGACCAATTGGTTCGGCCGGACATCACGCGCGATTATATGCGGCGCCTGTGCGGGGCGGGCAGCAAGGTCCGGCTGCTGTGGATGCCGAACGTCGGACACGCCACGGCCGGCCGCGAAAGCGCCGCCGCGGCCGCGGCCTGGATGAGTGGGCGGTTCGACGGCGAACCCGTCCCCAACGACTGCGGAAAGTGACCGGCGGCGGCCGGAAACGCTGAGCCCGGGGACATGCCCCGGGCCATCACAACGACGCTTTCAGTGCTCTACGAGAGCCCCTCCGCCTTCAGGGCTTCCTGGACTTTCGGACGGGCTGCGACCCGTTCCATGAACGCCCTGACGTTGGGGAACGGCGACAGGTCGAACTCGATGCGCGGCGCCCAGCGGGTCACCGTAAAGAGGTAGGCGTCGGCGACGGAAAACTTGTCGCCCATCAGGTACTGCTTACCCTCCAGCGCCTTGTCGATGCCACGGTACTTGGCGGCCAGCGTTTCCTTGGACAGCTTCTTGTACTCTTCAGGTGTCGTCGGACGGAAGCATGGACCAAAGGTTTTGTGCAGTTCCGTGCCGATGTGGGTGAGCCAGCCTTGCAGGCGATAGCGGTCGAGTGTTCCGGCCGCCGGGATCAAACCGGAAGCGGTGTTCTTGTCCGCAATATATTGCACGATCGCCGGGCCCTCACTGAGGCGTTCCCCGTCATCGAGTTCGAGGAGAGGCACCTGCCCCTTCGGATTGACGTCCCAGTAGTTGTCGCCCTTCTTGGTCTTCTTCTCACGCAGATCGACCTGTTCCAGATCGAATTTCGCCCCGGCCTCGCGGAGCACAATGTGCGGCGAGAGCGAGCAGGCACCAGGCGCAAAATACAACTTCATACGATCCTCCTTAGAGAGCCTTTTTGGGGATGGTTGGCGGGCCGCGACCATGCATTCCCAGCCGCAAACGCGCAAGCCGCCAGCCGAATTCGCGGGCGACTTTCACGCCGTTAACCAATTGGTAACCAGAACGAACGAGTGTGGGGAAGCCGGACCCGCACTCACCCAGCGAGGCCAATCATGGGTTCTGTCCGCGAGCAAGAAGCCGCCGCCGAGGCCCAGCTACCCTTTCTGCCGTCGCCGCCCATTGTCCCCGAGGGAGCGTTGCGCGCGACCGATTTGACCGCGGCCATGGCAGATCGGCTAAGATCACAACGCCCTGGCTCCAGCGCCGAGACGTTGCAGGTCTTGCGGCGGGAGTTTCCCGATAGCCCGCTCGCGCTGCGAGTTGCTGCGCTCGACATGATCATGCGCCAGCACGCTGGCTAGGCGGCGGCAATTTCGCTCGAACTCACGCGACCACGGCAGCACTCGGTTGTTGCAGGATGTTTGCGAGCAGCGCCGTTGAAAGCCTTGCATCGTAGAGATATTCTCTGGCCGCCGCCGGTCCGCTGACGCGTCGGTCGAGTTCCATTTGTGCGATTTTTGTCACGCTCGCCCTATCTTTTCAGAATGCCTTAACGAGCGCGAATTTTCGGTTTGGATTATTGCCCGTCTACAACAGGATGGGGGATCAAACACGATGGGGGCGTCTGAATGAGCATCTCGACTTTGATGTTGATTTTGATTCTGACCTTTGGGGTGGCCGCGTTCGTCAGTCGGGTGGACTTGCGGCGCGGCGAAAGGGATCACTAGACGCATTTTGCAAAGAAGACCGGGCCGGCCAAATTGTTGCGTACGGACTGCGGCCGGCCCGACCACCAACGCGCCCGCCAAGAGCTTGAGCCATCACATCCCGAGATAGGCCTGCCGGACGCGATCATCGGCCAGAAGCGCTTCGCCGGCGCCCGACAGCATGATGCGGCCGTTTTCCAGCACGTACGCCTGGGCAGCGAGCTTGAGCGAGACCGCGACGTTCTGCTCGACCAGCACGCAGGTCAGCCCCTCGCGGTTGAGATCGCGGATCGTCCGGAGCACGCTCTGCACCACCGCGGGCGCCAGGCCGAGCGACGGCTCGTCGAACATCACCAGGTCGGGGGCACCCATCAGGCAGCGGCTGATGGCCAGCATCTGCTGCTCGCCGCCCGACAGCGTGCCGGCGGCCTGTCCTATCCGTTCGCTCAATACCGGAAACAGCGCGAACACGCGTTCGAGATTTTTGGTGCGACCGGCACGGGCACGCGGCAGCAGTGCGCCCATCTCGAGGTTTTCGGCAACGGACAGAGTCGGAAACACCTGCCGGCCTTCCGCCACCTGACCGATGCCCAGATTGCAGACGCGAAAACTTGGCCAGCCGGCGATATCCGTGCCGCGAAAAAGGATGCGCCCCCGGGCCGGCCGGTGCATACCCGCGATGGTGCGGATAAGTGATGTCTTGCCGGCGCCGTTCGCCCCCACAATGGCGACGATTGCGCCTTCTTCGATCTCCAGCGACACATCGTCGAGCGCCTGGGCGTCGCCGTGGAAGACATCGAGATTCTCAATGCGCAGCATGGGGGTCCTGGTGAGGCTCGGGGGTTGCGGCGAGCCTGCCAAGAAACCAGTCTAACTCATCTGTTTGCCTGAGACGAATGCTATCCGGGCGATAGGCTATTTGAGCGCCGTCTGAACGGTACCCAGCGTGGTATTCAGTTTGGAACCGAGGCCCTTGACGGTCGCAATGATCGCAACCGAGATACCAGCCGCAATGAGTCCATATTCGATGGCAGTTGCGCCAGATTCGTCACGCCAGAATCGAACAATAGTATGCATGTTGACACCTCATCGTTTAGCGCAAGTTTCGCTCTCGCTTTGCAACGGCGCCGACTTCATAACAATCAGACGTTGCAGATCGCCTAAGCGTTACAGCAAATAAATCATGAAGGCCGTTCTGCCACCGACGGAACGCTTGGCGACTTTGTTATATCGCCTCGGCCCCGAGATAGGATTGCACCACGGCGGGCTCGCGCACGACATGGGCCGGCGTCCCCTCGGCAATCGCCGCGCCGTGGTGCAGAACCAAGACCCGGTGCGCGAGCGCCATGACGGCTCGCATCACATGCTCGATCAACAGGATCGTCAGGCCAGTGTCGCGGTTGAGACCCGTGAGGATCGAAACAATGCGATCGGTCTCCGCCGGCCGCAGCCCGGCCATCACTTCATCGAGCAGGAGCAGTTTCGGATCGGTCGCGAGCGCCCGCGCCACTTCGAGCCGCTTGCGGTCAGGCAACGTCAACGTCGAGGCGACCTGCCCGCGTTTGCCGTCCAGGTCGAGCTGTTCCAGCACATCGCGCGCACGCCGCCGCGCAGCGGCGACATCGGGCCGATGCAACAGCGCGCCGACGATGACATTGTCCTCGACCGTGAGCGCCGGGAACGGTCGTACGATCTGGAAGGTGCGTCCGACGCCGCGCCGGCAAACCGCGTCGGGCGTCAGTCGATCGATACGCTCGCCGGCGAACCGGATCGCGCCCTCGTCGGGCGCGAACTGCCCGGCAATCATGTTGAACAACGTCGTCTTGCCGGCGCCGTTGGGGCCGATCACCGCGTAGATCGCGCCCTGCGGCAGGCTGAAGCTCACCTGGTCGACCGCGACCAAACCGCGAAAGCGCTTGCTGATGCAATCGACTTCGAGCAGTGCGCTCATGGCTTCGGTCCCGTCACGCCGAGCTTGCGGGCGAGCCATGGCCAGATGCCGTCGGGCAGCACCATGATGACGACCAGCAGGCAGACGCCGTAGAACACGCGCTTGGCGCCTGGCACGTCGATATGGAGCGCCGCCAGAATTGCGTCCAGAACTTCGGCCAGGCCGGTCAGCAGGAATGCGCCGACCAGCGGTCCGATCAGGGTGCCGATGCCGCCGATGATCGGTCCGAGCAGGAGCTCGATCGAACGCACGATGCTGAACACCTGCTCGGGAAACAGGTTGTTGTAATAGAAGGCATAGAACATGCCGGCGATCGAAGTCATGCCGGCCGACAGGATGACGGCGTACATCTTGTAGCGGAACGTGTTGATGCCGAGCGCGCGCGCTGCAATCTCGTCCTCGCGGATCGCCTGCCAGTAATAGCCCATGCGGCTCTTGAGCAGCAGGCGGCACAACAGCAAAGCGGCCAGCGTCATCGCCAGGATCACGTAGTAGAACATGACCGGCTGACCGCGCAGTTGCCAGAGATCGTTCTGCGCGTAATTGGTGACCGGCAGAAAGAAACCGGCCGAGCCGCCCACCCACCGGAAGTGGTCGAAGCCGATACGGGCGAACTCAGCAAATGCGATCGTCAGAATCGCAAAATAGACGCCGGCGACGCCGAACCGGAAGGCCAGGAAGCCGATAACGGCGCCGGCCGCCGCGGCGATCAGGATCGCGGCCGGAAGGCCAACCCACGGTCCGATGCCGTAGTGCACATAGAGCGCCGCGGTGACGTAGGAGCCGAGCCCGGTATATAGCGCATGGCCGAGCGACAACTGACCGGCAAAGCCCATCATGATGTTCCAGGCCTGGCCGGTGAACGCGTAGTAGAGGATGAGGATGAGGACGGTCAGAAAATAGTCGTTGGCGACGAACGGCGCGACCAGCAAGGCTACCAACAGCACGGCCAGCATGACACAACCGCGCGCCGGGATGCCCTCGAACAGCGACTTCATGACGCTTTCTTTCCGAGGATCCCCTGCGGCCGAAACAGCAGCACCAGCACCAGCAGCGCAAACGAGAACATGCTTTTCGCCGATGGCGTGAACAGCAGGCCGGCCATCGCCTCGGTGAGGCCGATCAGCACGCCGCCCACGAGCGCGCCCGGCATCGAACCGAGTCCCGCCGGTAATCACGATGACGAAAGCCAGCAAGGTATACGCCGGCCCGAGCGGCGGCGTGACGTCGACCAGCAGCACCAGGATCGAGCCGGCGGCGCCCACGCAGGCCGCGCCCAGTCCGAATGTCAGGGCATAGAGCCGTTTGACGTCGAGGCCGACGACCAGCGCGCCGGTGTAGTTGTCGGCACACGCCCGGATCGCTTTGCCGGTCAGCGTGAATTGGAAGAACGCAAACAGCGCCGCCGCCACCAGGATCGCCGCGCCGGCCGCATAGACCTTGGTGGCATCGACGATCAGCGGGCCGATCTGGAAAGCTGTCGAAGGCGTACGACGTCTGCACGTTGCGGGCATCCGGCCCGAACACGATCAGCAGCACGTTCACCATGATGATCGCGATCGCGATCAGCAGCATGAACTGGCGTGCTCAGGCCGGTTGATGAACGGATTGATCAAGCGCCACCTGCATCAGGTAGCCGAGCGCGAACAGCAGCGCGGCGATCGGCACCAGCATCACCAGCGGATCGAGCTTGAATGCGGCAAACAGCGCGATCGCCACATACATCGCAATGGTCATCATCTCGCCGTGGGCGAAATTGACCACCCGCACGATCCCGAAGATCACCGATAGGCCAAGCGCCATCAGGCCGTAGACGAGGCCGGTCAACAGGCCGCTGACGGCGACGTTGAGGTAGATCTCTGCGGGCACCAGGGACCCTGTGACGCGAAGCTCCGGCCGCGCACGCGGGCCGGAGCACAAATCAGGCGAGCGCCTCAGCCGCGTTTGTCGTACGGCGCCATCGGCAACTGCGGAGTGGCATCGGTCGCGCCTTTCGGCGCGACAGTTACGAGCTTGCCGGCCCGGTTCTGAATGGCCGAATTTTTCAGCTTGTCATTCTGGCCCTTGGCGTCGAATTGGATGCCGGGCCCGGTGCTGACGTTGTCGGTGATATTGGTCGTACGGATGGCGTCGGCGAGCGCCTTCGGATCGGTCGACCGAGCCCGCTTGTAGGCATCCGCGGCGATCAGCAGCGCTTCGAACGTATAGACATGGTTGGTGTTGGGATTGATCTCGGGATACGACTTGGCGAGCGCCGCCACCATCGCCTTGGCAAGCTTCTTGTTGGGATCATACCAGGGCACGAAGCTGAGCGGGCCGTCGGCAAGCTTGCCAAGGGTCTTGAGATACTGATCCTCGTACCAACCCGGCCCCATGCTGAGCACCGCCATCGGCGACCAGCGCTGCTTGACCATTTCGCGCGTCAACAGGATCGCGTCGTTAAGTCGGCTGACCATCAGCAGGGCTTCCGCTCCGGTCGCCTTGGCCTTGGCGATTTCGACCGACAGGTCGCGGGCCGCCGGATCATAGGAAATGGTTTCGGCGATGGTGTACGGCATGTTGAACTTGGGCAAGATTCCCGGAATGGCTTTCGACATTGCCGTACCGAAGGTGTCGTTCACGTGCATGAACACGACCGATTTCGGCGCCTTGCCGGTGATCTCGAAGATCTCCTTCTGGTTAGCGAAGGCATCGCCCAGGATCATCGGCGCGGTCGGGAAGTTGCGGAAAACGAACTTGTAGCCCTGCTCGGTAATCGGTGGGGCCGCTGCGATGTTGATGACGAACGGGATGCCTTTCTGCTCGGCCACCTGGGCAATCGCGGTGCTCTGACCGGAATCGAACGCACCCACCAAGAGTTGGGCACCCTCAGAAATCAGCTTCTCGGCGCGCGCGCGGGCAACGTCGACGTTGGTCTCGGTGTCGGCGTTCATGATTTGAAGCTCGGGCAGGCCGAGGTCTTTAAGGAGCGCGGGCGCGATCTCGACTCCGCGCTGGCAATCCTGACCGATGCCGGCCTGGAAGCCCGAGCGCGGCAGCAGGACGCCGACCTTGAGCGGCCCGCTCTGCGCGCGCCCGATCGCGGGCGCGGCAAGCACGCCCGTAACGGCGGCGGCGCCAAGCGTAAATGTGCGGCGGGTCACGCCGGGTCCCCTGCGAATGGATTGCGTCTGCGTTTTGCGGATCATGTTGTTCCTCCCTGAAATGTGGTTCACGGCATCTCGCCGTTGCGTGCCCTATTTCTCGTATTCTTCCAACCAAGATGCAATGGACCCTTCGTCGCGGAACGAGCGCGGTGGCGCTTCGTTAACGTCCGCAGGACGTCACGGAATAATTGTTGACCAAGACAACAAATCTCGTCAACACCCACTTTGGCCTAGGTCTCGGCGGAAAAGCTTGCCGAGGCTGGCGAAACGGCACATCGGTTGGGATCGTCCATGTCTAATCGACGGCTGAAGCGTCCTCGCGGCGCAGCCTCGCCCCCGACCACCCGCAAGCCGCGACCGGTCAAACCCGCCCGGCTCGATCTCGGCGTGCTCGGCGGGCATCTTGGCTATTTCATCCGGCGGCTGCAGGTCTGGGTGTTTCAGGATTTCATCCGAACGCTGGCCACTATCGACATCCGGCCTGCGCAGTATTCGGTGCTGGTCGTGATCGCCGCCAATCCTGGGGCCTCGCAATCTCAGATTGCGACCACGCTGGGGATCGAGCGCGCCCGGCTGGCGCGACTTCTGAACAAACTCGAAAAGCGCGGCTTGGTCGAGCGGCTAGAATCGCCAAGCGACGCCCGGAGCCACGCGTTGCGGCTGACTCGCGATGGCAACCGGATGCTCAAGCGCGCCAAGACGCTGGCGACGATGCATGAGACGCGGCTTGCCGAAACGCTCGGCCCTGAGCGACGCAAGACGCTCATCGACTGTCTGCGGGACACCAACCGCTGACGGCGCACAAATTCCGAAACCGGGTGCGCGACTTCCCGATGCAATGACGCTACCATTGCGGCTGAGGAGTGGTCATGGACGAAGCCCCGATCCTGGTCGAAACGCGTACCGGCTATCGCATCGTCACGCTGAACCGTCCGCAGCGCCTCAACGCTTTCACGGAAGCGATGCATGGCGAACTCAAGCGCGCGCTGGACGACGCCGCTGCCGACGAGACCTGCCGCGCACTGCTGCTGACCGGCGCGGGACGCGGCTTCTGTACCGGACAGGACCTGAATGACCGGCTGGCCAAGCCTGGAGAGACCGTCGTACTCGGCGGCACCCTCGAGGCGTACTACAATCCGCTGGTGCGCCGGTTGCGCGCCCTTCCCTTCCCGGTGGTCGCTGCCGTCAACGGAGTAGCCGCGGGCGCCGGGGCCAACATCGCACTCGCCTGCGACATCGTGCTCGCGGCACGCTCGGCCAGCTTCGTGCAGTCCTTCGCCCGCATCGGATTGATCCCGGACTCCGGGGGGACCTTTTTCTTGCCGCGGCTCGTCGGAGCCGCCCGCGCCAGGGCGCTCGCACTCACAGCCGAGCCCCTTCCGGCTGAGCGCGCCGAGGCTTGGGGGCTCATCTGGAAGGTCACCGACGACAGCGACTTGATGACGGAGGCCGAGAAGCTCTGCGCGCGGTTCGCCACGGCGCCGACGGCGGGACTTGCCCTGATCAAGCGGGCGCTCGACGCGTCCTGGGACAATGACCTCGATGCACAGCTTGATCTGGAGCGCGAACTGCAGCGCGAGGCCAGTCTCACTCCCGACTATGCCGAAGGCGTGCGCGCCTTCCTGGAGAAGCGCGCTCCGGTCTTTTCCGGCCGCCGGGAATCGTAGGCGCCGCCTCGCTAGAGCGGCCGGCCTCTATCGCGGCGGAATCTGGATGAACTCCGCAAGCTGCTCCTTGGTCAGCAGCGCGTCGAGGTACTTGAGCGAGACCGCGTTCGCCATGATGCCCTCCATGTCCAGGATCTGGTCGAACTGCTTGGCCTCCTTCGGCTGATACTTCTCAACCGCCGTCTTGGCGATCGAGACCGGCGCCTTGATCGCCTCGGCGTACATCCGGATCGCTTCGGGATCGGAATACATCCAATCGAGCGTCTCGCGGAAAGCCTTAACGTACCGCAGGACCGCGTCCTTGCGGGTCTTCAGGACGTTATGGTTGACGACCTCGATGCGGATGGTCTGGGCGCGCAGCGACGGCACGTCGTTGCCGTTCGCGATCACCCGAATCTTGCCCTCTTCAATCTCCTTCAACCCGAAGGGAGGCGATCCCCAGCCTATATCGATCTGCCCCGACATCACCTGCGTCAACGTGGCCGGCATGCCGCCCGTCGCGGTCGGCACGGCCTTGACGCCGAGCTCCCTGAGGTAGCCCAACACGATGGTGTGGGTAGTGGCGCCGTTAGTCGAATAAGAAATCGTCGCCTTATCGCTCGCGTCCTTGAGGCTCTTGATTGGGGAGTCCGCGCGTACGTAGTAGAAAATGTCGCCGGCGCCCGTGAAGTTCGCACCGATGATCCGTATCGGCGCGCCCTTGGCGAACGCGCGCAGCACACCCTGCGTCCCGACATTCACGCCAAAGTCGGCGCTGCCCGAGATCACCGCCTGGACGGTTTCGCCCGCACCGGCGGTGCCGAAGTTCTCCAGCACAATGCCGTGTTTCTTGAAGATGCCAGCCTTCTGGCCAAGGATCGGCGCCTGGCCGCTCCAAATTTCGAGCTGTCCAATCGCGACCTTGAACGCATCCTGGGCACTCGCCGGCGCGGCAAGTACGATCTGGGCGAGAAGCAAGGCCGAAAGCGAGTAGCGGTAACCCATCGTTTCCTCCCGGTGTCCGCAGTTCGTCGGACGTGTTTGTTTATTTGGCGCGCGGCGGAATTTGGATCAGTTCAGCAAGCTTGCTCCTTGCTCAAAGGCGCGTCGATGAACTTGAGCTTGGCGGCATCGGCGGTCCTGGGCTCTTGCCCGGGCAAGACCGCGTCGGCGAGCGGGACCACGAGCGCAGCCGGCGTTACGACAAAGGCGGGCTTGCTCCTGTTCATCGGGATTTCCCCTTGCGGCGGCTCCCTATGGGCGTTTTCCTTTGCGAAGTCTTGCGGCCGCCCGCCTTTGTACGCGAAGCCGTGCGCTTGGCCGATGCGGCTCGCGGACGCGCTTTCGCCGGGCCCGACGGCAGGCCGCCGGCCTTGGCGAGCCGCCCGGTCCAGTATTCCCAGGTCCGGTTGGTCACGTTCGGCAGCGCGTTGAGGCTGCTGGCGAGCCGGGTTTCGCCGGGGGTCAGCGTCACGACCTTGCCGAGCAGGTGCGCCCTGAACTGATACTCGGCGTTCTGGCACATGAAGATCGCCCGCGAGACCAGTTCCCGCAGATCGCGACCGACCACCACCGCTCCGTGATTGTTCAGCAGAACGGCGTTGTGTGGGCCGAGCGCGCGGGCCAGCGACTGCCCCTCCTCCGGCTTCACCACCAGCAAGTTGGTGTCGCCGAACTCGTCATTCTGATTCCAGAACGGCACGGTCTCACCGCCGGCTGCACCGAGATGGAACACCGGCGCAATCGGCACACCGGCGATGCAGAACGGCAGCACTGCCGGCGCGTGATGGTGCACCACGGCCATAACCTCCGGCCGTGCCTGATAGATGCAACCGTGAATCACCCTTTCGGCATAGTGCGCAGCCGTCGGCGGCTTGACCGGCTCGGAATCGAGGGTGAACTCCAAGACGTCGTCCGGCTCGATGAGACCCGGCGAACGCGACCGCGAGAGCAGATAGCGGCCCGGATCGCCCGGATGGCGCATGCTGACGTGACCGAAGGCATCGAGCACACCTTCGTGGGCAAGCATGCGGTTGGCCAATGCGACCTGGTAACGGGCTTCGGCGAGTTCATTCGACACGGATGTTCCCCAAGTTTGGCGTTCTCAATGCTGCAACGGAGCGATGCAGGCGCGGAGGGGAAACAAAGCTCAATCGGAAGTGCTTGCCAAGCGGCCTCCCTCGTCCCGTGTAGATCACGAGAGCGGGCAGTCGCATCGCGTTCAAATCGGTTGTATGATGCAGTGCACATCAATTTGAGAGGAATACCGCATGAATCCCGTCGTCGCAGTCATCGCCCCCGGCATGATGGGAGCGGCCGTGGGCGGCCGGCTGGTGGAAAACGGCCTGAAGGTGCTGACCTCGCTGACCGGGCGAAGCGCCGAGACCGCCGACCGCGCCAAGAAGTATGGCCTGACGGCCGCCAACGACGAGGAGATCGCAGCAGCCGACTTTATTCTGTCGATCCTGCCGCCGGGCGACGCCGTCGCGCTGGCGCAGCGCTTCGCGCCCAGCCTGAAGGCCAGCAACAGCAAGCCGGTGTTCGTCGAGTGCAACGCCGTGAGCCCGCCGACCGCCGAACGGGTCGCCGCCGTGATCGCGCCGACCGGCTCGCCGTTCGTGGATGCCGGCATCATCGGCTCGCCGCCCAAGACCGGCGATGCCGGCCCGCGCTTCTATGCTTCCGGTCCGGAGGCGCAGCGCTTCGCCGCGCTGAAATCATACGGCCTCGACGTCCGGGTTTTGCCGGGACCGCCGACCGCGGCGTCCGCGATGAAGATGTCCTATGCGGGCATCACCAAGGGCATGCAGGGGCTCGCCGCGGTCATGATGCTGGCGGCGACGCGCGCCGGTACGGCGGATGCGCTGTTCGCCGAGCTGTCATCGAGTCAGGCGCCCATGCTCGCGTGGCTCAAGCGCAGCCTGTCGATGATGCCGCCGAAGGCTTACCGCTGGATCGCCGAGATGCACGAAATCGCCGATTTCGTCGGCGAAGATCCAGCCGGCCACGAGCTTTACGTCGGCGCCGCGCACTTCTACGAGCAGGTCGCCCGCGACTTTGACGGCGACAAGAAGGAAGTCGCGGCGCTGCTGGCGTTCCTGAACAAGGGCGACGGCAAATAGCGGCAGCTACGCACGTCGACCGAGGACTCAGAGCCGCTCCTGCAGGAACCGCACGAGGCGCGGCGCGACGAAGCCGGGATAGCTGTCCGGTTCGTCGATCGGATCGCCCAGCCAATAATGCGGCGCACCTTGCACGATGCAGGTGCGCACGAAGAAGCCGGCCTGTTTCAGGGCCAGGAGGAAGGCGTCGGTTTGCGGCGCCCGGTTGACCAGATCGTCCTCGGTGCCGACGCTCAGAAACACGCCGATCTGGTTGTTGGCGACGGTCGCATAGTTGATCGGCGAGGCGTCGAAATAGAGCCGCGGATTCTCCATCGGCGGTGCGCCGAGGAAATTCTCGATGTTGTTCTCGCGCGGGCTCTGCATGCCGTAGCGATGCCACATCTCCTTGAGGTCGTAGACGCCGTAGACGCCGGCCAGCGCCTTGACCTTGGTGCTGACGCCGGCGTGCTTGTCCTGCGGATAGCCGCCGAGGAAGGCGTCGCCGCTCAACGCCGCGAGCGAGGCCAGGTGGCCGCCAGCCGACGCGCCGAACAGCCCGATGCGGCTCGGATCGACCTTGAATTCGCTCGCGCTGCCGCGCACGAACTGCACAGCCGCCAGCACGTCCTGCACCGCCTGCGGGAACGTCTTCTGTCCCTTTTTGGCCAGCCGGTAGCTGATCGAAAACAGCGACGTAGCCGCGCTCGGCGAGATACTTGCCCCAGTACTGAAACGCGCTGCGCGCGCCCGCCTGCCAGCCGCCGCCGTGCACCGCCGACCAATGCCGGAAACGGGCCGGCGCCCTTTGGCATATAGAGATCGCCGGCCAGCGCCACGCCGTCGTGGGTCGCATAGGTGATGCCAGCTCGCAGCTCGAAATTATCGGATGCCATTCGTCGTTGCTCCCGCGTGATTGGATTGCGCTGCAGGTTCAGATGCGCGCGCCCTGGTCGCCAAGATGCTGGCCGCAATCCATGCGCAGGCATTCGCCGGTCATCGTCGTCGCGCCCTCGATCAGAAAAAGCGCCGCGCGGGCGACGTCGGCCGGCCAGATGCCGCGCTTGAGGGGAAATTCGGTTTCGGTCCGCACGATCAGCTTCTCGTAGGCCTCTTCGCTCATGATCTTGCGCGTCCAGTTGCCGAGCAGCCCGCCCGGGCACAATGCGTTCACCCGCACCTCCGGCGCCAGCAGCCGCGCCATCGACAGCGTGAGGGTATTGAGCGCGCCCTTGGAGGCCGAATAGGCGATCGAGCTGCCGCTGCCCCGCATCGCGCCGATCGACGAGATGTTGACGATCGCGGCATCCCCGCTCGCTTTCAGGTGCGGCGCCGCCGCGCGGCACATCTGGTAGTTGCCGATCAGATTGACCGAGAACACGCGCTCGAACTCGTCGGCATCCAGAAGGTCCATGCGCCGCTGCGGGATCGGCTTGGTGACCGCGGCATTGTTGACCAAAACGTCGAGCCGCCCGAACCGCTCGACCGCGGCCGCGACCAGCCTGATACAATCGGCGTTCTTGGCGACGTCGGCCTGGACTGCTGATGGCCTTGACCCCGGCCGCGACGCAATCGGCGGCAACCTTCTCGGCTCCCGCCTGATCTGTCGCGTAGTTCACGATGACGTTGCAGCCGCGCGAAGCGAGGATTTTGGCGCATTCGGCGCCGATGCCGCCGTCCGAGCTTGAGCCGGTGACGATGGCAGCCTTACCTTTGAGGTCCAACGTAGTCTCCAGGGCGAGATATTAAAACGATTGATACCCGTATTTCCGCTCATGCCCGCGAAAGCGGGCATCCAGTCTCTTTCCACAAAGAGCTGGGTCCCCGCTTGCGCGGGGACGAGCGGAGCGAGCGTTGCCTTCCTACGCCCGCGCGTAGCGGCCGCGGTTGAAGAAGCGGTCCTTCTGGTCGTCGCTCGCCGTGTCGCGGTTCGACTTGATGGCCGCGACCTTGGCGAGCGCAGCCTTGACGGCGGGACGCTCCTCGATCGACTTGAACCATCGCGCCAGATTCGGATTGTCCTCCCACTTGACGCCCTGAGCATCGTGATTGCGGGTCCATGGGAAGGTCGCGATGTCGGCGACGGAATATTCCTCGCCACCGAGATATGGCGCCTGGCCGAGCCGCTTCTCCAGCACCTCGTAGAGCCGCTTCACTTCGGACGTGTAGCGGGTCATCGGAATAATCGTTGCCGGTCTTGGGCGCGAACAGCTTGAAGTGCGTCCACTGCCCGAACATCGGGCCGACGCCGGTGAGCTGGATCATCAGCCACTGGATGACGTCGTATTTCTTCGTCATGTCCTTCGGCAGGAACTTGCCGGTCTTCTCGGCGAGATAGAGCAGGATCGCGCCCAACTCGATCACCGTATAGGGCTTGCCGCCCGGCCCTTCGTGATCGACGATCGCCGGAATCTTGCTGTTGGGATTGATCTTGATGAAACCCGGATCGTACTGATCGCCCTTCCAGACGTCGATGAAATGTTCCTTGTAGGGCAGCCCCGTCTCCTCAAGCATGAGATAGACCTTCTGGACGTTGGGACTGGTGAGCGCATAGAAATCGATCATGGGAATTGACCCTTGGTGTTTCCCGAGAGGCGCGCACGGTACCGAGCGCCGCCGTCGACGGCAAGACGGTGACGGTCGCCGGACAATCCTGCGTTGACAACCGCGCCGCTTCCCAGCCAACTCGCCTCATTCGCCAAGTGCTTTGGAGGAAGCCCGTGAACGTCGCCGAGAAGAAGCTGACCGGCCGCATCGCTGCCGAGCGGATCAGGATGATGACCGTGCCGCGGCCACCGGCGGGCGTGGTCGAACGCTTCAAGACGCTGGGTGACTGCACCGGCGTGATTTCCGACACGATGGACGAACTCGGCATCCCACCAGGCGCCGTCGGCGCGTCGGTCCTCAAGCCCACGATGCCCGGGCACCATCATGGTGGGCCCGGCACTGACCTTGCGCAATATTCTTCAGCGCATCGAGCCGCTGACCGGCGCGCGCAACCACGTCAACAAGATGGCCGAGTTCGAGTGCCATAATCTCGCGACGCCCGGCGACGTGCTGGTGATCGACGGCGTGCCCAACATCTCCAACATGGGCGGCAACTCGGCGCAGACCGGCAAGCGCCAGGGCGAAGTCGGCGCGATCGTGCAGGGCGGCATTCGCGACGTACCGCATCAGCGCGCCGTCGGCTACCCGATCTGGGCGAGCGACATCACCCCGGTCACCGGCAAGTGGCGGATCGAAGCCGCCGAAATCAACGGACCGGTCATGATCGGCGGCGTGCAGGTCCATCCTGGCGATCTGGTGGTCGCCGACGATACCGGCATCTGCTTCATTCCGCGCGACCGGATCATGGACGTTCTCGAACATGCCGAGAAGAAGGCGCGGTCGGAGACCAACCGCGTGAAGGCGATCGATTCAGGCATCCCGGTGCCGGACGTACTGCGGTCAGGGGAATAGGCAGCGGCCATTGACGGAGCAACGCACCGGTTAGGTCACAGCCAACTTCATCGGTTCTAGTAAGAGAGAATGCGCAACAATGCAGAGGTCTCGCAGGAGGCAACTATTCGGCACAGCCATTTTTTCACTCGCGGTCTTTTTCTACACGGAAATCCGAGCCTGCGAGTTCGCGGTCGTCAGAGCAGAGATTGACATCGTGCTCGATCGCGATGCCGCTCGCGGCGACCACTTTCGTAAGGAGTTCAAGGAAGGGGCCAATTCCATCGCCACCATGGAGGCCCTGGTCTCTCCTGTCATGAAGAAGCAGATCGATATCTGCCGATACTACGTTGGCGAGTATCTCACCAAACGAGGCTTCCCGCCATTTCACTAGTGACGCACTGAGCTCGGCTCGCGTCACCCAGGCTCCTGACCACAATGATTAGCACCGCCGCGGCGTCGTCGAGCGCTGCGTCTCCGTGCGAATGAAGCGATCGGATGAAGCTTACGTCCCGCTCTTGGCGGACGGCGTCGCGGGATTCGGCACCGCCGACACGATCTTGGTCGCGGTGTGCATGTGGCCGTCCCAGCGCTTGGCGAACGGCGCCTCGATCTCGAACTGGTCGAGCACGCGGGCGACGATGTGATTGACGATGTCGTCGACCGTCTGCGGGTGGTTGTAGAACGCCGGCATCGGCGGCACGATCGAGGCGCCCATGCGGGCGAGCTTGAGCATGTTCTCGAGATGCACTTCGGACAGCGGAGTTTCGCGCACCACCAGAACCAGGCGGCGGCGCTCCTTGAGCACGACGTCGGCGGCGCGATGCACCAGGTGCTCGCCGTAGCCGTTGGCGATGCCGGCGAGCGTGCGCACCGAGCAGGGCATCACCACCATGCCCTCGGTCTTGAACGAGCCCGGACGAGATCGACGCGCCCATGTCGCCTTGACTGTGCACCACGGTCGCGAGCGCGCGCACCTGCTCGACGGTGTAGCGGGTCTCGTGCTCGAGGGTGCGCTGCGCCCACTTGCTGATGATCAGGTGGGACTCGACGTCGCTCCCCCGCAGCGCCTCGAGCATGCGCACGCCGAAGATCGAACCGGTCGATCCGGTCATGCCGATGATAAGACGCCGCATTCCTGCCTGCTCCATTCGCCGCCAGAGGCTTCAGGCCGCTCCGGACCATTGGCGGCCAGCCGCCCGCAACCGCCCGAAAAGCCCGTGTAGGTGGTCCCCGCCCCGAACCAAATCAGTCAACGTTACCAATGACATTGGCATCTTTCTCACGGTCTGCCTAGAGCATGTCCTTGATGGCGCGGATGAGCGTGCGGTCGACGCTGATCAGGGTTGCGTCCATCGGCAGCGCGAGTTGCTCCCGCTCCTGCGGCGAGACCGCCCGGCCCTGCAGGATCACCCGGCCGTCGGAGGTGAGATACATCGAAGACGCTGCGTCCTCGTCGTTCTGCCAGACCAGTTCCACACGGAACTTCAAACGCGGCATCCTCCTGCGATTGCGCTACTCGGCCGCGACGCTTGCCGCGAGTTGCGCCTGCTCCGCGCGGTAGAGCCGGTCGACGATGCGGCGAGCCTGGATGCCGCCGGCGTCGGCGTTGATGTCGACCTGCGGCGCGTCCGGCCGCATGGTGATCATGCGCTGCTGGGCGGTGAACACCGCCACGTCTTCCAGAAACGCCATCTGGATCTGCTGGAACACGCGCTCGGTCATCTCGGGATTTTTCACGTCGAAATCGTGCGCCTGCCCCCAGAAATAGTGCGACGTGGTTTCGGTCTCGGGCGTGATGGCGTTGAGATTGCGCATGCCGATGCCGTTCACGCGGCGGCCCTCCGGTGCGCCGGTGCCGGTCGGGGTGGCTCCGACATCGAGCCGCAGGAACGCCGGCGGCACATAGTCGATGATCTGCCAGCGGTCGACGTTGCTGGTGAACTTGCCGACCTTGACGAAGGTCGGCGGCGCCGGCTGATCGATGATCCAGCGGGTGACCACGACGTTGTCCTGCGTTTCGCTGAACCTTGACGGCGGCGTGCTCGACCAGCGCCATGTTGCCGATGGTGGTCTCGTGCACGAAGGCCAGATGGGTGAGGTCGAGCAGGTTGTCGACGACCAACTGCCAGTTAGCCTGGACGTGCAGGTACGACGACTTGGCGCCCCAGTTCGGATCGTCGAGCCAATGGAAATCGGTGATCTTGGCGGGATCGGCCAGCGCCGGATCGCCCATCCAGATCCAGAGCCAATGATAGCGTTCGACCACCGGATAGGTCCTGACCCGCGCCGATTGCGGGATCAGGTCCTGGCCGGGGACGCGCACGCATTTCCCGCTGCGGTCGAAACGCAGGCCATGGTAGTGGCACTGCAGCGCATCATCGACGAGCTTGCCCATCGACAGCGGCAGCCTGGCGGTGCGGGCAGCGGTCCTCCATCGCGGCAGGCGTGCCATCCTCAGTGCGGAAAAACACGATCGGCTCGCCCAGAATGGTCCGGCCCAGCGGCTTGGCCTGGACTTCCTGATCCGAGGCGGCGACGTACCAGTAGTTCCTGAGAAACATCTGCGTTCTCCTCGCGCAGGCCCGTAAGGTCTCGATCGCGCCATCGTATACGGGCCGCCGTTGGACATAAAGTGCAAGTTCGACGGGCGATTCGCTGCGGTCTGCGCGAGGCGGAAAATCGCGCTGTTGCCAAATTCCTTATAATGCTAAGTAATTGCCGCGATGACCATGTCTGTTCATTCCGACCCGACGCTGCTGCGCGACTGGATTGCGCGCGCCGCAGGACGCAATCCTGAAAAGCCCTGGATCCTCTCGACCGGGGACGGCCGGGTGATCCCCTACGGGCGGCTGCAGGATGCGACGCACCGCATCGCCACGTTCCTGCGCAGGCGCGGACTCGGGCGCAACGACCGCATCGCATTGCTCGCCAACAACTCGATCGAGCACCTGATCTGCTATCTTGGCGTGATGAGCTACGGGGCAACCATCTGCACCGTGCACGTGGAGATGAATCGCAACCAGCTCGACAACATTCTGACGCGCCTGACGCCCAGGCTGGTGATCTATCAGGACGATCTCCGGCTCGACGATCTGCTCTCGGCCGTTTCGGCGCCGAGACTGCCGCTCGGAAGGTTTGACCAGCCGGGCGAAGGCACTTTTTTTGAGGCGATCGGGCAATGCGACCCGAGCGATGAGCAGACCGGCGCCGGCGCGAACGACGATGCCGTCATCCTGTTCACGTCCGGCACCAGCGCGCAGCCCAAGGGGGTCGTGCTCGATTTTCGCGAACACCTCGGCAATATCGATCCCACCGCGGAAGGGTTCGGCATCGGCGCCGACGACCGGGTGTATGATTTCCGCTCGTTCAACTGGGCTTCCGCCCAGCTGCTCGGCGCGCTCGTGCCGGTCAACCGCGGCGCCACCCTGGTGATGGCGGAGAAATTCTCGGCCAGCCGTTACTTCCAACACGTCCGGGACCACCACGTCACGGTGGCGGCCGGAAATCCCACAACCGTCAACATCCTGCTCAACACCGACGAAACCACGCAACGCGCCGGCCTGCCGTCGTTGCGGTTCATCACCTCGAGTTCGGCGCCTTTGACCGTTGAAGAGTGGCGCAGGTTCGAGGATCGGTTCGGAGTTCCGATCGGTCAGGGTTACGGCTCGAGCGAAACCGGTTGGATCGCCGCAATCCCGGGCGAACAGCGCCGGCTCGGTACCGTCGGGCGGCCGTTCGCCTACCACGATCTGGCGATCGTCGCTGCCGACGGCCGCCCGCTGTCGCCCGGACAGATCGGGCACGTCGAGATCGGCGGATTTGTCGATCACGCCTATCGCTACCTCGCCGACGACGGCACCGTGAAATTCAACAGCCGTGGGCGCATCCGCACCGGCGATCTGGGCATGCTCGACCCCGATGGGTTCCTCCGCCTGACCGGACGCGAGAAGGAGCTGATCATTCGCGGCGGCGTGAACATTTCCCCGCTGGAGATCGACAGCTTCCTGATGCAGCGCCCGGAACTGATCGAGGTCGCAACGGTGGGCGTGCCCGATGCCATCTACGGCGAGGAAGTCGTGAGTTACGTGGTCGCACGGCCCGGCGTCCCGATCGACACCGCGGAGCTGCTGCGCTTCTGCACCTTGGGGCTGCCAGACTTTAAGGCGCCAAAACGTATTGTGGTGAGCGCGTCCTCGCTACCCAAGACCGAGCGGGGGAAGCTCGACCGCAAGATCCTGGTGGAGCGGTGGACGCAGAATCCGGAGGAAGTTGCAATGACCCAGCAAACTCGGCCGCCCGCTCCGCTTGCGGGAGAGGGTAGCGAGCCGTCGTAGCGACGCGACCATCACGAGCCGGATGAGTGCAAGTTCCAGGCGGCCTGATGATTTAATTGGCGGAAAGTTCCCGAGCGGAACTTCGCGTGCGCCGGAATACACCCAACGCCTCGCGTTAAAATCGATCGGACGTTATCGATGCTGGATGAGCGGCATTGCTCACCCGGACCATTCTGGAACAGGAACGAGCATGAACCGTCTTTCCTTTGCGATCCTTGTCGTCGGCACGCTGTTGCCCGCGCTCGCCAGCGCCCAGGACAACGCTCCGAAGGTCGAGCTTGGCCCCAACGCCAATCTCGGCGGCCGTCGGCTCCTGCCCGGCGACAGCCCCTGGCACAAGGATATCTCGAAAGAGCGCATCGATCCCAGGTCCGCGAAGATCCTCGCCCGCGTCGGCCTTGAGAAAACGCTCCGCGCCGACTTCGGAACCGTGTGGGAAGGCGCGCCCATCGGCATTCCTTACGTGGTCGTATCGCAGAACTCAGAAAAAGGTGCCGGTGACCTTTACCTACGCCGACGAAAGCGATGCAGGTCCCTATCCCATTCCGCCGAACGCACCGATTGAAGGTGGGCCCAAGGGCACGGGCGATCGCCACGTCCTCGTGCTCGACCGCGACACCTGGACGCTGTGGGAGGTCTTCAACGCCTTTCCCGACGGCAAGGGCGGCTGGAAAGCGGATAGCGGCGCGATCTGGGACCTGAAGAAAAATCAGGTTCGTCCCGCTCGGTGGACCTCCGCCGACGCCGCAGGTCTGCCGATCCTGCCGGGCCTTGTCCGCTATGACGAGGTCATCGGCGCAAAGGCGCTGGAGCATGCCTTGCGGTTTACTCTCGCCAAGACCCGCCAGGCCTACGTGCCACCCGCCAGTCATTGGGCGAGCGCCTTGCACGATGACGATTTGGCGCCCATGGGCATGCGCGTTCGCCTGAAAGCCGACTATGATGTTTCCGGCTTCGCTCCGGAAATCAGGGTGATCCTGACGGCTTTGAAAAAGTACGGAATGATCCTCGCCGACAACGGCAGCGACAACTTCATCAGCGGCGCCCCCGACCCGCGTTGGAACAACGATGTGCTAAGGCAACTCATGCGGGTCAAGACCAAGGACCTTGAAGTGGTCGAGATGACCGGCATGGTGATCGACGAGCGACGAAGATAAATTCGTGCAAAGCCGCCTGGATGCAGCGGAGAGACCTCCGAACCCTTCTCCGCTTCCTCCTGGCCCCCGGATTTCCGCTCCGCTCAATCCGAGCAACCCGCTACATAACGGTGCGACGCGCTACTTCGCCCGCTTGTAGAGATTGTAAGCCGAGCCACGCCCCGCGCCGACCTGCGGATTGGTGTTGATGAACTCGTCGTCGGTCAGCTTGTCGATCGAGCGGGTCTGCGAGACGCCCTCCCAGTTCGGGAACGTGCTGGCCGTGAATTTCATGGTGAAAGTCTTCTTGTCCTCGTCCACCGTGTAGGTGCCGAACTGCGCGATCGTGCCGCGCATGATGCCGGCGTACTCCTCGGGAGTCGCATTGAGACGGTTGCCGTTCGCGATCTTCGGCACCTCGCTCGCGATGTGGATCTGCGTGAAGTCGCCCTGCGGCGTGAAGATGACCATGCCACGCGGCGACGGTCCGAACGGGTACGATTTCTTGCCGTCGGGCGCGGTCACTTCGGCGATGACGAAGTGCCAGGTTCCGACCAGCCGGTCCTTGAGGCTCTTCTGCTCCGCCGTCGATTGGCCGCCGAACGTGGCGAGCGCGAGCATCGCCACGGCCATGGTAATGAGCTTCATGCCTACCTCCCGGGGACTGTTTCTGTGAGATTATGAAGCCATCATGCGGTGCGGTTCCGCTCCAGGCAAGGCCGGACAGCCGGCAGTCGGAGTCTCCCAGCAAAGCGGCAGCGACTGCGTGATGCCTGCGAGGCGGTTGCCTGGGTGCGCGCCACGGCCGTAGGATCGAAACCGCAGGTAACGCGCGGCCAAACCGCGCCGGGAGGCTTGCCATGTCGGACACCACCGTTCTGCGACTGGCCGGGGCGAGCGGCATCCTGTTTTTGATCTTGTTCATCCCCTCCTATCTCACACCGCCCGATGCGCCGATCGCGGCATCGACGCCGCAGCAGGTGTTCGATTATTTCAACGGCCGGCAGGGCGAGATTCTCCTGCTTAACGGCGTGTTCCTGATCTTCGCCGCCTTCTGTTTCATACTGTTCATGGGCGTTCTGCATCACGCAGCACAGAACGCGGAGCGTGGCGGCCTCGGCTTCTCCTCGATCATCCTGGGGGGCGGTCTGATGTTCATCTCCCTGATGCTCGTTGGAGCTGCGGCCGAGATTGTGCATTCGGCGACACAGGCCCGGTTCCAGAATTTCCGCGTCGACGCCCAGCTCGGATTCCTCTCGCTCGCGATGTCGGGCTGGCTCTACCGCTTTGCGTTCGTCGGCATGTCCGCGTTCATCGCCGCAACTTCACTGGTGAGTCTGCGGACCGGCCTGCTGCCTGCTTGGCTGGCCTGGGTGGGTTTCGCAGTGGCTGTGGTGGCGCTGCTCCGCTATTTCGGCCCGCTTGGCGGCTGGCTTTGCATGGCGTGGATCGCGGCGGTCTCGGTGCTGATGCTCGTCGGCAACTTCGGCCGCTCCGCGCGGGCGAGTGGTACATAGTGGAGCATCGCCTCCGCGTGTTTCGTGGCCCCATGATGACGCAGCTTCTGCCGAGCGCCCTCCTGCTGTTCGCGCTCGCGAGCGGCAACGCCGCCGCCGAGATCGCTGGTGACGCTCCAGACGCCGCGCGGCTCCGGCCAGTCGTTCCTGCTGATCAAACCTGACAAACCCGTTGCCGCCGTCATCCTGTTCGCGGGCGGGCACGGTGCGCTCGGCCTTTCTGGCGCGGGCCAGATGCGCTGGGGCACAGGCAATTTCCTGGTCCGCTCGCGCGACAGGTTTGCCGGCCATCGCTTGATGGTCGCAGTCATGGATGCGCCGTCCGACCGGCAGAGCGGCATGAACGCGATCTTTCGCATGGGCGCCAGCCATGCAGGCGACATCGGCGCTGTCGCCGCGCGCATGCGGGTGGAGGCGAACATTCCGATCTGGCTGATCGGCACCAGCATGGGGACATTTTCGGCAGCCGGCGGTGCGCTCGGCGCCAAAGGCATCGACGGCCTTGTGCTCACCTCGACCATCACCCGCGCCAAGCCGAAATGGTTGATCGCCGGCAGCCATCCGCACGGCGTCGCCAGCATGGACCTGCCGCGCGTCACCGTCCCCTCTCTCATCATGTCGCATCGCCACGACGGCTGCGACATCACGCCGGCCACGGACGCACCGAAGCTCAAGGCGCGGCTGACGGCGGCGAGGCCGGTCGAGGTCGTACTGCTCGACGGCGGCGCGCCGCCGATTTCGTCGCCGTGCGAAGCGAAGTCGCAGCACGGCTTTCTCGGCATCGAGGACGAAGCGGTCGCGGCGATCGCTCGGTTCGTGAAGGCGCATCCTCGGACGTGACAAGTACGCCCCGATGAGCGAGCTGCATTCAATCAAACCGGGTCGCTTTGTAGGGCTTTCCGGCCGCATCGTACGTCGTCCACTCCCCGGTGCGCTCGCCCATGTCGAACTGCCCGGAGCGCAGCATCGTGCCGTCCTTGCGGAACCATTCCCAAAAGCCGTCAAGCTGCCCATCGCGCATCGTTCCACGCGCCTTCAGGGTTCCATCCTTGTGATAGTCGGTTCTCGTCTTGCGCAGGCTCTTGCGCATGGCGCTCCTCAATTCGTTGACGCATTGCGAGAGCCGCTTGCCGGCGGACGATGCTGCAGAATGGAACCAAGTCAATGCCCCTGGCGAGGCATCTTCCTATCGTTGCAACAACGCGCGACCCCGGTACGCTTATTGATCCAGGCAGCGGGTACAACGGCCAGAATGCACCTGTTCCAACCGCTGGGTGGAACTGACAGCGCGAACTCGCCGTTATCCTGGCAGCCGAATGGAGGCTGCGATGAATAACCGCTCAACTTTGCGATTGGCCGTGTTGCTGACGGTGATTTCGGGCGCACAGTCGTTTGCGCAGGCCCCGCCCATCAATCCACCGACTCCCGCGCCGGCGCTGCCAGCGCCTGCCGACCCGAAGGCTTGCGCGCCGGGCGAACGGTTGCAGTTGGATGAGAGTACGCCGAAGGAACCGGCGACCAGTGGCCGCACGCTCAGCGACAAGCTCGCGCGCACCGACGGTGTGCTTTGTCCTCCGGACATTGATCCGGAGATGAAGGCGCCTACACCGCCCGGCGGCAGGATCCAGGTCATCCCACCGCCCGGCACGCCCGGTGGCGACCCGTCACTGCGACCGAAGTAGCAGCGGCACTGCAACGAGCGAAGCGTTGTGACGAGCAGGGATGTCTTTGCCCTCAATAGCGCGCATCCCACTCGAGCGTTCATCCTGCTCGCGAAGCGGCGTCATCTCGCTCGAACGTCCGCAAGCGAAGCCCCGTTTTCTGCCCGGCGCCTTGAACCCATCAGCGATACGGTTCGACCAACCTCCGTACGCTAGGAACAAGGAGAACAACAATGCTGGCGGAAATCTACCTGTTGCGATTGCAGACGATCGCTGCGAGGCGGCCCCCTCCTCTCAGGCATCCAGCTCGACGGCAAGCAATCCCCGCTTCGTCCCCATCACGACGTCCCGATCCTGAGGCCCAGGGCGATCGGGCAGCAAGTGGCCCGGTTGGCGCAGCGAACGGGGAACGTCGTCCCCTCGTTAGCCGCGCGCTTCCGGGCCGCTTGTTCATTGCCAGTGGACCACTAGGCGTTGCTCCACCGCGACGCAATGGCACGCGCGAAGTCCGCCATGACAAGACCCGCCTCTTGTTTTCGGGCGCGGACACCGGCACTGATGCCCTGCACGCCCACAGGGATACTTGCCGATGCTCTCCCGATGTCTTGCGATTGCACTCACGTTGATCGCCGCGCTCGTGTTGCCGCCGCAGACGACGGCGCAGGACGCCGGTTATCCGGCGACGGCGCTGCTCTCGACCGGCCGCAGCATCGTCGGCGAAACGCTACGCTATCCCGACAACGGCCCTGCCCACGTCACTGCATCTATCGTGGTGCTCGCGCCCGGCGCCAAGACCATCATGCACCGGCACGGCGTTCCGCTATTTGCCTACATCCTCGAGGGCGAGCTCACGGTCGACTACGGCGCGCATGGGGTGCGCGTTTATCGGACCGGGCAGGCTTTCATGGAGGCGATGGAGGTTGCACATTTCGGGATCAATCAGCGGCACGCAGCCGGTGCGGATCCTGGCGGTCTATATGGGCGCCGAGGGCGCCCAGGACGTCATCCCGGCAAATTGATCCTGCGGCGATCGCCCGCGGAACGCTTGCCCTACTTGCGCCGCGCCAACCGGAACAATCTCGGTTAAGCTCAGGTCGTGAAGCTACGACCAAATGCGCAGGTGCATCCATGTCTCACGTCACATACGAGATCGTCCAGCATGACGGCGGTTGGGCCTACAAGGCCAACGGCGTGTTCTCTGAAGCTTTCCCGACGCACGACCAAGCCCTCGCTGCGGCGAAAATGGCCGCGGAGGAACAGCGGGTGCCGGGGCACACGGAAGTCATCGAATACGAGGACGAAAACGGCAAGTGGCACGTCGAAACCGCGCCCGGCAGCGATCGTCCCGAAACCGACGTAAAGGACAGCGACGCCTGACGTGGGGCGTGACGGGAACACCATGCTGACGCTCTACTCCTACCCCGAACTGTTCGGGGTCGCGGACAACAACGCCTACGGCCTGAAGGTGTTCGCCTTTCTCAGGCTGACGGGCGTGCCGTTCCGGCACGAGCATATTTTCGACGCCTCGACCGCTCCGCGCGGGCAACTGCCGTATATCGACGACGAGCGGCGAAATCATCGGCGACAGCGATACGATCATCGCCCATCTCGATTCAGAAGTACCGGCTGACGATCGACGCTGCGTTGACCCAGTCGCAGCGCGACACTGACCATCTGGTCACCCGCATGCTCGATGACCTCTACTGGGTGATGTCGTATTCGCGCTGGAAGGACGAGCGCTTCTGGCCGCTGTTTCACAAGGCGCTGCTCAGTCAGCATCCGAGCCTCACTGAGGACGGCCTGCGCAAGGCGAAGGAGTACAACGCCCAGCGCTACTACTATCAGGGCATCGGGCGCTACGATGAGAACGCCGCCATGCAGCGCGGCTTATGCGACCTGGAGGTGCTCGCCCACCTGGTGCCGACGAATGGCTATCTGCACGGACCGCAGCCCAGCAGCATCGATGCCGGAATCTACGGCTTCATTGCCAACATCTATTTCTACGACATCCCCACACCGCTGAAGCAGTTCGTCGTCGTCGCAGCCCAATCTGGTGCGACACTGCGAGGCGATCCATGCGGCGGTGACGGCGCCAGCCGGATAACAATCGAGGACAGCGAGAGATGGTCAAGAATTTCGATCACGTCACCATCGTCGTGCGCGACGTCGCGGCCGCCAAGCGCTTCTTCGCGCTCCTTGGATTCAAGGAAACCAAGTCCGTGGTGATTTCCGGCAAGACCATGGAGGAGTACATGGGGGTCGCCGGGATCGAGGCGGACCATGTGACGCTGGCGCTCGAGAACGTCACGCCCCATACCGAAGTGCAACTCTTGCACTACCGCCACCCGGATGCGCTGCAAGACCCGAACATCGACAAGCTCAACAAGCTCGGCTTCAATCATATCTGCTTCGCGGTCGACGATCTCGACGCCGAGGTCGCCAAGCTCGAGGCCGCCGGCGTGAAGCTGCGCAACGAGGTCATGCGCTTTCACGACCGCAAGCTCGTGTTCCTCCGTGGGCCGGAAGACATCACCGTCGAACTGGCCGAATGGCACTGATTAGCGGGGTGCGATTTCGCTCGATCGCGCTAGGCGGGCGTTTAATTTGTCCTGATGCCCAGCTCTTTGACCAGCCGCGCATACTTCGCCGAATCCGCCCGCGCCAGCTTGCCGAGTTCTTCCGGGCTGCCGCCGACCGGCTCGACCGCGCCCTTGGTGAAGGTCTCGATCAGCTTGGGGTCCTTGAGCGCCTTGGTCATCTCGGCGTTGAGCTGCCCGACGATCGCGGGCGGCGTGCCCGGCGGCACGAAGGCCGCGTACCAGGCCTCGAGCACCAGGCCCTTGTAGCCGGCCTCCTCGAGCGTCGGCACTTCCGGCAGCGTCGGCGCGCGCGCGGCGGAGGATTGCGCGAGCAGCTGCAGGTTGCCGGCCCGGTAGTGCGG
Source organism: uncultured Alphaproteobacteria bacterium (assembly GCA_963807865.1). GTDB lineage: Bacteria > Pseudomonadota > Alphaproteobacteria > Rhizobiales > Xanthobacteraceae > VAZQ01. Next base: position 62,357 of record CAWEDK010000024.1, read on the forward strand.
CATCAGCGCCGTCGGCCCGAGGATCGCAGTCTTCACATGCGCGGCGATCAGATCGTTGATCGCCTGGCCGGCGCCGCGATAGGGCACGTGTTCGAGCCTGATTCCCGCCTCCCGCTTGAACCATTCGCACAGCACGTGCTGGTTCGAGCCGACGCCCGAGGTCGCGAGTCCGAGCCCGGATTGGCCTTGGCACGTGATTGACAAGCTCGGCCACCGAGTTCACGCCGAGCGACGGATGCGCCGCAAGGATCTGCGGCTGGCGGCCGAGATAAATCACCGGCAGCAGTTCCTTGGTGTAGTCGTAGCTGAGATTCATGATGTGCGGCGCGCTGGCCGCATTGTCGTTGGTGATGAGCACCGTGTAGCCGTCGGGCGCGCTCTTCAGCGCGAGGTCCATGCCGAGCGTGCCGCCGGCGCCGGTGCGGTTCTCGACCACGATCTGCTGGCCGATCGCAGCGCGACATCACTCGCCGACCGCACGCGCGATGAAGTCGATCGCGCCGCCCGGCGCGAGCGGCACGATGAAGCGCACCGGCCGGTTCGGCCAGGACGGCTCGGCGGCGCCTTGGGCACGTGCCCTGCGCGCGGCCGGAAGCGCCAGCGCGGCAGTCGCCGCGGACACGATGAATTCACGACGCCCGATCTTTTTCATTGCGTTCCTCCGATAATCTTCTTTTCTCCGCGCAGCCATAGCATGAATCAGATGCTGCGAAAGCGCTCCGACCCCGCGACAAGATGATCGATAAGCGGGGAACGCGCGTCCGCTGCGCCAGGCCGCGTCGCTGCGTTCCGCCCCGCGCTCAGACCACGAAATCGGAACTCGCACTCTACCTTCGAGAGCCAGTCCTAGTCGGCGTAGTCGCCGCTGGCCTTGATGATCGGCGCCCAGCGATCGATCTCGCTGACGAGCGTGCGCTGCGCAGCCTCCGGAGTTGCCCTGGCGTCGGGCATTGGCTCGGTGCTGATCTCGCCAAAACGCCTCGCCAGTTCCGGATCCTTGAGGGCAAGGCGCAAAGCCGCGGAAAGCTTCTGCACGACCGCCGGCGGCGTTCCTCGCGGCGCAAACACGCCGTGCCAAACGCCGAGCTCGAAGCCCTTCAGACCCGCTTCATCGGCGGTCGGTACATCAGGCAGAGACCTGAGCCGCGCCTTCGTAGTGACGGCGTAGGCCTTCACCTGCTTGCCCAGAATCGGGTTGGTCGTGTTCGTCGCCTGATCGCAGCTCATGTCGATCTGCTTGCCGATCAGGTCATTCATGACCGGGGCAGTCCCGCGGTAAGGAACCGGAGTGAGTTGCACCTTGACCTCGGACATGAACAGCATGCCGCAGAGGTGCGATGCGGAACCGATGCCGGCATTGCCGAAACTCGTCTTCGCGGTGCGGTTCTTCAAATAGGCGACCAGTTCCTGCAACGAGTTCGGTTCGAGATCGTTGCGTCCGATAATCGTCATCGGCGCATCGGTGACGAGTCCGACCGGGGCGAACGCCGTCCGCGTATCGTAGGGCAGCTTGCGGTACAGCGTGGCAGCGGTCGACAGGCCCACATGGTAAATCAGCAACGTGTAGCCATCGGGCTCGGCGCGCACCACGCGGCCGGTTCCGATCGTCCCACCGGCGCCACCGGCATTCTCGATTGTGATCTGCTGCCCCAGGATCTTCGACATGGCCTGGGCGGTGATGCGCGATATCGTATCGGTCGGCCCACCTGCGGCGGCCGGCACCACGATGTTGATGGGGCGTGACGGATAGTCCTGGGCAGCAACCGTTCCAACCGTCGAGAGCAGTGCCGTCGCAACCATCAACAGGCGCATGACGCTTCCTCCGGATTTTGCGTTTTCCGAAAGACTACTACGTGGCAAGACGATCGCGAAGGGCGTTTGCGCCGGGCGAATTTCACCCGAGCATCTGGCAGAACTGACAAGGTGAAGGGTGACGGGCCGCCGGATCGCGCGAAGCCTACGGCCGAGATCAGGTGCCGTCCGAGAGGCGGCCGTCAATCGCGGTCTTGATGACCTGCCGGATTTGCGCGTTCGACAGGAACAGGTCGTGGTTCACAATACCCCAGCCCTCCTGCGAGGCATCGATCACGCGCACGCCAAACTTCGTGAGCGCTGCCGCTTCGGCGGCGCCGACCCGCGACGCTCCCGCAATCCAGCCCGATACCGCGAGCGCGCGGTCGTTGGTCGCGGTGATGACGGTAATGCGCGCGGCCAGCGCGCCGACCCGCTCGACCGACGAGGAGAACACATCCATATCGATATCGGGCGCGGCGAACACCACCGCGCCGGTTCGTTCGATCGCCTGCAGACCGAGCCGGGTGTAGATCTGGCGCAGCGCTTCCATCGTCAGGGACGTGCCGACGCTGTGCGCGACCACATGCACGCGGCCGGTCGTGCGCGAGCGAATGAAGCCGGCGAGCACCTGCTCGAGCGAATCCCGCGACCACATCGCGCTCTCGCGATCGTAGGCGTAGTCGAGCAGCTTGGCTTTGGAAGGCCAGGAAAACACCACCGCGTCGCCGCGGAACGCGACTCCATGCGCAAGCCGCGCGGCATCGACCGTCGCGGTCTCGAACGTCTGGTTGAAACCGTGCACGTAGATCAGAACGTCGCGTGCGCCTTCGCCGTACAGTGCGTTCGGCCGCGGCAGCAGTTCGACCTTATCGACCCGCCATTCGTCGAGGCCGAACGACGACAACGAGAACCGTCCCTCCTCGGGCGCCACGAGCTTGGCGCGCGCGACGCTGAGCTTCGCGCGTTCGGCGCCGAACCACGGCTTGTCGGACGCATTGCCGGCCGGCTTGCGCGTGGTCGCGATCAAGATCGAAGATGACGGGCTGGAGAGGTCGGGACCATCGAGACGCAGGCCCGGCGCAGACAGCGCAGCGCAGCCCCCGAGTGCGAGCGACGACGCGGCTGTCGCAAGACCGCGCAGCACCGCGCGACGCGACGCTCCCCCGGAACGCTGATTGACGATTACACTCACCATGAGGCTATCCCCCGTTAATTCTTTGGCGCGCAATCGCGGCGATAGCGGGGCGCGTGGCGGCCCTAAACATGTCTTGTTCGGCCCGGTTCCCCAATAAGGATCAACTGCTTGAGGCGGATTCCTCCCGCTGGTTCAGAGGGATGCGACAAGTTCGGTGGCTGCACGGCACGCGGGCCGCGTGGAACTGGTTCCCCCCGATTTCCCTGGCGCCTATATATTGCAAGCTAACCATCCCGCCGGACGTACAGGAGAGAGTTCTCGATGCCCGCACCACGCCAATTGCGGCTCACCGCGTTCATGCGGCCGGTGAGCCTCCACACCGGCGCCTGGCGCTATCCCGGTGCCTTTCCGGACGCCAATTTCAACTTCGCGCACCTGAAGCGCTTCACGCAGACGCTGGAGCGGGCGAAGTTCGACGCCTTCTTCATGGCCGACCATATGGCGGTGCTCAACATGCCGGTGGAAGCGCTCAAGCGCAGCCATACGGTGACGTCGTTCGAGCCGTTCACGCTGCTGTCGGCGCTGTCGCAGGTCACCGAACACATCGGGCTCATGGCCACCGGCTCGACCACCTTCGACGCGCCCTACCACATCGCGCGCCGCTTCGCCTCGCTCGATCATCTCAGCAACGGCCGCGCCGGCTGGAACATCGTCACCACGTCCAATCCGGACGCGGCGCTCAATTTCGGGCTCGACGAGCACATGGAGCACGCCGAGCGCTATGCGCGGGCGCGCGAGTTCTATGACGTGGTCACCGGGCTGTGGGATAGCTGGGCGGACGACGCCTTTATCCGCGATCCGGAAAGCGGCATCTATCTCGATCCCGAGAAGATGCATGTGCTCAATCACAAGGGCAAATATCTCTCGGTGCGCGGCCCGCTCAACATCGCGCGGCCGGTGCAAGGCTGGCCGGTGATCGTGCAGGCCGGCGCTTCCGAGCCCGGCCGCCGGCTCGCCGCCGAAACTGCCGAGGCGGTGTTCACCGCGCAGCCGAACATGGAGGTCGGCCGGCAGTTCTATGCCGACGTCAAAGGCCGGATGGCCAAGCTCGGACGCGATCCCGAACACATGAAGATCTTGCCCGGTTGCATGGTCGTGGTCGGCGATTCGGTCGAGGAGGCGCGCGCCAAGCGCGCCAAGCTCGACAGTCTCGTGCACTATGCGAATGCCATCGGCTCGCTGTCGATCGCGCTCGGCCACGACGCGTCGAAGTTCGACCCGGACGGCCCCCTGCCCGACGACATCCCCGAGAGCAACGCCTCGAAGAGCGGCCGCGAACGCGCCATCGCGCTGGCCAAGCGCGAGAACCTCACGGTCCGTCAGCTTGCACAGCGGCTCGGCGGCCATTCCGGCCTCGCCATGATCGGCACGCCCAAGACCATCGCGGACGAGATGGAGGAATGGCTGACGACCCGGGCGTCCGACGGTTTCACCGTCCAGTTCCCGTACCTGCCCGAGGGCCTCGACGACTTCTGCAACAAGGTGGTGCCCGAGTTGCAGCGGCGCGGCATCTTCCGGCGCGAATACGAAGGCACGACGCTGCGCGAGAATCTCGGCCTGCCGCGACCACCCAACCGGTTCTTCGACCGGTCGGCGCGCACGGCCGCAGAATGACCGGGCGGAATCTTCAGATGAGTGCGATCAGCGAATATCACGCCCACGTCTACTACGATGCGGCGACGCGCCCGCAGGCGGAAGAGCTCTGCCAGGCGGCCGGCAGCACGTTCGGCGTCAAGGTCGGACGCATGCACGACAATCCGGTCGGACCGCATCCGCGCGGCAGTTGCCAGCTCACGGTCAAGATCGAGCAGTTCGCCGAGGTGATTCCCTGGCTCATTCTCCGCCGCAAGGGCCTCACGGTGTTCGCGCATCCGCAGACCGGCAACGCGCTGCGGGACCACACCGAGCACGTGCTCTGGCTCGGGCCGTCGGAGCCGCTCAAGCTCTCGGCGCTGAAATAGTCCCAGGCTCTTCCTGCCGTCCCTGGCAATGCGCTAGCCTGCGGTTCGAACATAAACGCCAGCCGTGAAAGCCCACCATGAACCGCATTCTTGAAATCCCGCCGGAAAAGCTCACGCCCGAGCAGACCACCGTCTTCAATCAGCTGGTCGCCGGGCGCGGTCGCATCCTCGGCCCGTACAAGATCTGGATTCACAGCCCAACGGTGGCGAGCGGCATGGAGCACATCGGGACGTTTCTCAACAAGCGCTCCTCATTGTCGAAGCGCGAGGTCGAGATCGGCATCCTGGTCATCGCTCATCATTGGGACGCCGACTATGTCCGGCAGGCCCATATCCGCGAAGGCAAGGCCGCCGGCCTCACGCAGGAGACGATCGACGCCGTGCTGGCGGGCAGCGATCCGAAGCTCGCCGATGCGCACGAGCGCGCGGTGTACGAGTTTTCACGTGCGATGGTGGCGCGGTCGAAGCTGACCGATGCCGAGTTCGCCAAGTACGAAGCGGTCCTTGGAAGGCCGGGCATCGCCGAAGTGCTGACGCTGCTCGGATATTACACGTCTGTGGCGCTCGCCATGAAGGTGCACGACGTTCCAATACCGGCGCACGCCCCGGCACCCGCTTAGGGGCAACCGACTGCAGCAGGTCCCTGCCCTCGCGGCTATCCCATTCGAGTTGACACGGGCTCTATCCCCGCTCGTTCCTGCGCAAGAGGGAACCAAGGACAAAGCCTTCGTTATTTGTGGTACTGGGTCCCCGCTTCCGCGGGGACGAGCGGAGAGCGTTTCGATCCCACTGACACCAAACCTGCCCTACCTTTTCCCCTAGCTCTTGCGCCCGCTGCGCTGTTGGTCATCGAGCCACTGGGACAACGTCGCGTTGGTACGCTTCTCGGACTTTGCAGCCGGCTTTCTTTTCGGGGCGGCCTTTGGGGGCGGCGGCGGAGCGGCGGCGTCGCGCGCCATCCTCAACGCGCGCAATCGCTCGGTCTTGGCGCGCACCGACGTCATTTCGGCTTCGTAGTCGCGCGCGGCCTGTTTGGCGTCTTCGGCTTGCTGCGCCCTGGCGGCATTGTGCGCCGGCCCGCCCTTTTTCAACTCCGCCATGTGGTCTCCTGTTGGCAAATCGCTTCGAGGATCGAACGTCCAGCCCGCTTCAGCCAGGCCCGCACAAAGCCTGCCCCTACTTGCCGGCAGCCTTCCTCAGAGCGGCATTGATGCGTTCCTGCCAGCCCGGTCCGCCCTCCTGAAAATAATCGAGCACGTCACGATCGAGGCGCAGCGCCACCTGCTCCTTGGCACCGGGAGCGGACGGCGGTTTGGGAGGCGGCGCCGGCGGCGGCTTGGTCGTCGCCTGCTTGAAGGCCGCTTCCGCCCGCTCGCGCGGGTCGGTGATCCGTCGTGTCATCTCGCTGTCCTGCTCCTCCGATTGAGGCCGGCGTGGCTGCTTTAGCAGCAAGATGATGGGAGGCAAAGGTGCAAAGCGGCCTGCTACGGGCAGTCGCTACGTGTCCGATGACGGCAGGCACTTCCGCGCGCGCTGGGACAACACCGCCAAAGGCTCCGCCCACCGCCGGTTCACAATGTCGATCAACCTGAATGATGACGACTTCGGCTGCGGCGAGTTGAGCTTCCTGGAACACGGGCCGCGCGGGTTCAAGACGCCGATCGGCGACGCCGGCGCATTCCCGGGTGCGCCATCTGCACGACTGCGCGACGCGTCCGCGTCGACCGGACCTTCGATCGCGGCATCATCGAGCGAAACCCGGCAGAATTCGCACCGCAGCAACAATTTGGCGGACGTACGGCCGCACTGTTCATTCGGCGTTCACCATGATGATGAGACACTGGGCGCAACTTAGCTGATCGTTACGCATCGAATGAGGTGAAACGTTATGCGGAGAACCCTGACCGCTCTTTCCGCCGCCGCGACGATCGCCGCGGCAACGCTGGTCGCACCGAGCACCGCGGATGCCCGGAACGGCTGGTGGGCCCCGGCCATCATCGGCGGCATCGCCGCCGGCGCCATCATCGGAAGTCAGATTGCGCGGCCCTACAATCCGGGACCGGTGTATTACGAATACGCCCAGCCTGGGCCGACCTACTACGAGGTCTATCCGCCGCAGTACTACGCGCCGCCGCCGATCGACAACTGCTGGCGCTGGCGGCACGGACGTCGTTACCGCGTCTGCTGAGTTACCCGCGTCTGCTGATTCCCCGTTTCCCCCGTCAGCGTCGCGTCATGCCGGCATCTCGATGAGATGCCGGCATTTTTGTGTCATCGACAGCCGGGGAGCGGTACCAATGTCTCCAAACTTCCGACAAATTAACCCGCATTAATATTCGCGGCTCATACGGGGGCCGTGACTCAAACGGGGCTATCGAAAAAATCGCTATCCCTCCCGCGTTGGCGCCTGCCGACGATTCAAGGAGAATCGCCTTATGAAAAAAACGCTTGCTTCATTGCTCGCCGCGGCCACGATCGCCGTGGTGGTGGCTGGTACCGCCACCGATGCTTCCGCTCAGTATCGTCGTGGCGGCGGTGCCGTGGCGGCCGGAATTGCCGCCGGCGTAGTCGGCGGCCTGATCGTCGGCAGCGCGATTGCGAATTCGCGGCCGGCCTATGTCGTAGCGCCGGGGCCCGGCTATGTGGCGTATCCGGCCTATGCGGCGGCGTTGCCCGGCCCGAACTGCTATTGGACGCGTATGCCGGTCTACGACCGCTTCGGCAACGTGGTCGGCTGGCGTGGACGCCCGGTCGCGGTCTGCCAGTAAAAACAAACAGCAGGATTTGGCCCTGGTGCTGCCAGGGCAGAACGAACCCGGCGGGCATGCCCGCCGGGTTATTTTTCGTCCTGAGACCAAGCCGTGACCCGGCATCGCTCGCTTAATTTCGGCCGACCGCGCTGCGGCTCTGCATATGACCGAGCACGGCGCCGGTCGGCCAGCAGTCAACCTTGAGATTGTTGGCCTTCTGATAGGCGCCGAGCGCCGAGCGCGTCTGCATGCCGGCCTTGCCGTCGACCTTGTCCTTGTACAGGCCGAACTTGGTCAGCGTGCGCTGCATGCTTTCCACGTCCGCGGTGCGCAACTGCGTATCCTTGCTCCAGGCGGTCTCGAACGGCCGCGGATCGGCGATGCGCTCACTGAGGTGGCCGACGAACAAGACGTAGAGGTCCGAGAAATTGTACTGCTTGATCACGTAGTAGTTCTTCAGAGTCAGGAACGACGGGCCGTAGATGCCCTCCGGCTGCAGCAACGATGCAGGCTCGGCCAATTCGGCCGCTGATGGCTTGCGGCCATAGGCCGGCACGAACCCCTGCTTGAGCCATTCACCGAGCGGTCGCGTGACCTCTGGGACGCCCATGGTGCAGTCGACAGCTTGCGGCGCGCGAACTTCATAGGCCCAGCGAACGCCGGGCTGCCACCCCTTGTTGACGAGTTGCTGCGCCGCCGAGGCAAGCGCATCCGGCACGGAATGCCAGATGTCCTTCTTGCCGTCGCCGTCGAAATCTATGGCGTGCTTGTAGAACTCCGACGGCAGGAACTGGGTGAGCCCCATGGCGCCGCCCCAGGAGGCCCGCATGTCGGCAATCTTCAAGTGTCCCTCATCGAGCATCTTGAGGGCATAGAGCAGTTCCTGCGTAAACATCTCCTTGCGGCGGCCGTAATAGCCCTGCGTCGCCAGCACAGTGATTGCGTTTTTGGGCAGCTTGTAGCCACCGAACGCAGTCTCGCGGCCCCAGATCGCCAGCAGCACGTTGCCGGGCACGCCGAGTCGTTGTTCGATCGCTGCGAGCGTGCGGGCGTGCTCCGTGGAAAGCTTCTTGGCCTGCTCGGCCAGCCGCCCGATGTACGCCTCTTTGATGTAATCGGCCGGCGTCTGCACGAACTCGGCCTGGCCGCGGGGTGGCAATCCCGGGCGGCCGGGGATCTCGAGGTCCGGCAACGTCATGTCGGGCTCCACGCCACGCGTCGCCGCGTCGAACGTTTGCCGCGAGATGCCCATCGCCTCCGCCTGTGGCCACAGCAATTCCAGCCAGCGCGTAAAGGCCGGCTCCGCGGCGGCTAACGCAGGTGTGCCAAGCCCCGAACCGAGACAAAGCCCGGCCCCGGCGGCGGCCGCCAGGAGGAAGCGTCGAATCGCTGTTGCTATGAACGCCATACCAAATCCTTCGCTCGTCCGAGTTGCTCTGACCGTCTCCGAATCAAGTCAAACTGCTTTCATCCAATCTTTGCGCCGCCACGATGGCGTCACAATGGCGCCTTGCCGGGTGGTATTCTTAGCATCTGCGGCGAGCGTACTGGGGATTCGCCGAGGGGATCTCATCGGCGAGACGTGTCACGCATCCGCACGCGGGGGGTGTCACTATGCCTTTAAGCAGCAGCTTCACGGATGAAGGCGGCGGCTTTGCGTCGTTCCTCCATCAGGTCCAGAAATCCTACGTACCCGAACGCGACATTGACGGGCGAAAATTCGACAAGGCGATGAGCCGCCTGCGGGCAAGGCTCGAAGAGACCACGACCGCCAGAGCGGAACTCGGAGGCGACCTCGACCTTCGTCGCCGTGAGGACGAGGACCGCGTCTCGACGGTGCTGACCGGCATCACGGCGATCCGCTTTCTCGCCTTGCGCGCGCTGCAGGCGGTCGAGTACCGCCGCCAGTCGCTGTGGAACTTCTCGCAGATCGTCACGACTCTGTACGAGCTCGACGCCTGGTCGCGCCGGATGTTCGAAGCCGTCGACAGCCGAATCGCCGACACGCCGCAAAAGCATGGCGTCGTCGCCAGTTACTTCAGTTCGTTCGTGCGACGGGACACGCACCTTCCCGCTCGCGATCGAGAGCAACTCCCGATACGTGATGGCGCGCCAGCTCAGTCGAATCAGCAACGAGATCGACTTGCGGGAAATCCGGCGCTTCGGCGACTATTTCCAGCGGGTGGCGCCAGCGCTGGTGTCGACCGCAGCCGACGCCGGCATGCGCGCCGCCATGCAAAAATACGTCACGGCCTTCCAGCTCTCCCGCTCGCCAGTCGGCATGAACTTCCTCGAGCTCGGTGTCGCGGCCGAGGAGTTGAAGCTTTGGATCGAACAGAACCGCGAACAGTTCTCGCTGCAGGGCATGACGCGCGTCGAGCAGTTCCTCGCCCGCCATGACGCCATGCTGCAGGGTTCGCGTACCTGGCAGCGACTGCAAGCGCAGGCCAGCCGGCCGGAAGCCACTTTCGAGACGAACCGCCCAGCTTGTCGTGCTGTCGAAGCCGATCTTCACCGAGATCAAGAACCTGAGCTCGATCCAGTTCAGCGCCAATATCGAGATGTATCTCGGGTTCCGGTTGCGGGCGGCCGAAAAGCTCGTTCAAGCCTTCCCGCACGGGCCGCAGAACTTGCCGGCGCTGGTCACCGTGTTGCACGATTTCGTGTTCGCGGTCCGCGATATCCTGCTGTTCATGGGCAAGACCATCGTTCAGAGCCTCGAACAACCGCGCAACTCGTCCGCGCCGCTCCCGGACGGAGCGCCGTCGAAAGGCGCGGTGGCCGCTGCCGGTGACATTCTTCCGGCTGATCGAGGATGCGGCCCGCGAACTGGCCGCGTGCGCGCCCGAGCATTTCGGCTGGCTCGGACCACTCTATGCGGAAATGGACAACCTGCCGAAGGATGTGACGTCCGAACTGCTGGTGTTCGCGCCGCGCTCGCAATAGCGAGCGGCCGATACGAAGGTGAGTGCCGCTGCGAGAATGCGACGCCCGGCGTTTCGGGCGTCGCTCAATGTTCCAGCAGCAGCGAGCCGAAGCCGTCGATCTTGTCGTCGATGCCGTTCTGCCGCAGCGCCCACCAGTAGATGCAGGTGTTGATCGCCAGCACCGGCTTGTCGAGCCAGAACTCGGCGATGCCGGCAAGCCGTGCCATCGCCAGATTGGTGCCGACCTGCATGATCGCGTCGACATCCGGACCGTCGAGCGCAATGATCGTATCGCGCAGTTCACGTTCCGTGATGTGGGCGTATTGCACCGGGCTCGTGCCCTGAAGGCCCTTGAGCCGCACGATCTCAAAGCCGCAGTCAGTAAAGAACCGCCGCACCTGCGCGTCGCCGACCGGCATGTAGGGCGTGATGACCGCGATGCGCCGAGCGCCGTACCGCTTGAGCGCGGCCTGGGCGGCGTCCGAACCCATCGCAACCTTGACACCAGCGCGCTGCTCGACCCTTTCCATAAGCCGCCTGCTGCCTTCGAGGCCATCCCAGAACGTTTCCGACGACATGCCCATGATCAGGTAGTCGGGATCGCAGGTCATCACCTGATCGATGGCGTGCATCGTCTCCTTCCGGATGTTGCCAATCAGGATGTTGAAATCGTCGTCGTTAGCGACTGGATCGTTCGGGATGTGGATGCGGCCGAAATGATTGGTGACCCCTCGCGGGCGCATGGCGTCGAACTCGGGCTGCACCGCCGTGTTGGTCGAGGGCGCGATGACGGCGAATTTCCGGCGAAATCCCAGGGAATCTGTCATGACATGGTCTTCGGGGCTGTGGCTCGGCGAATGTCGGATCGACATGATAGGGTGTCGGCCGCACGGATACCAACAGGGAGAGGTCCGCCATGCTGCGAACCGGGAAAGAGCATCTCGAAACGCTGCGCGACGGACGCGTCGTCTATATCGGCGGCGAGCGGGTGGACGACGTAACGACCCACCCGGCCTTCCGCGGCGCGGCCGGGACGGTCGCGGCGATCTACGACATGAAGGCCGATCCGGCCAACCGCGACAGCATGACCTACGAGGAGGACGGCGCGCGGCACTCGATCTACTTCCTGCGCCCGAAGACCCGCGACGACCTGCAACGGCGGATGGTGGCGCATCGCAAGATCGCCGACCTGACGTTCGGCATGTTCGGCCGCTCGCCCGATCACGTGGCATCGTTCGTCACCGGCATGGCGATGAAGCCCGACGCCCTGCCGGCGCCACACGCCTACGCGGCAAACCTGGCGAATTACTACCGCCACATTCGCGACAATGACACCTACGTGGTGTACGCGGTTGTCCCGCCGCAGGCCGCGCGCAATCCGGAATTCTACCAGAAGCAGAACATCCCGTTGCCGACGCTGCGCGTCGTGCGCGAGGACGACGACGGTGTCGTGATCTCCGGCATGAAGATGCTGGCGACCGGCGCGATCTATGCCAACGAAGTCTGGATCGGCAACGTCATCCCGCTCGCGCCAGACCAGAAAAAGGAGGCGATCACCTGCGCGATTGCCTGCAATACACCGGGTCTCGCTCTGTGGTCACGCAAGCCGGCCGCCGCCGGGCTGACCTCGGAGTTCGATTCGCCGCTTGCCTGGCGCTACGACGAAAGCGACAGCATGCTGATGTGCGACAACGTCAAGGTGCCCTGGGAGCGCGTGTTCGTGCACGACGATGCCCTGCTCTCGCGAGACGTCTACATCAAGACGCCAAGCCACTCTTTCGGCAACCATCAGTCGAACGTGCGTTACTGGTCGAAGATGCGCCTCCTGCTCGGGCTGTGCAGCCGCATCGCGCAGGCGACCGGCGCCGATCAGGTGCCTGCCGTGCGCGAGAAGCTCGGCCAGATGGCGGCGGTCGAGGCGGCCATCGGCGGCATGATCAACGGCCAGATCAACGCCTACGAGCACTGGCCGGACGGCTATGTTTGCTTCAACCGCCGGTTCATGTATGCGGCGCTCGACTGGTGCACCCAGAACTACAGCGGTTTCGTCGACGAACTGCGCACGCTATGCGGCGGCGGCGTGTTCCAGATGCCGGCCGACATCTCCGTGATGGACGACCCCGTGCTCGCCAAGGAGTTCATGACGTTCTGGCAGACGCCGCAGGGCGATGCGCTGACCCGCATGAAGCTGTTCAAACTGGCCTGGGACATGACCGGCTCGGAGTTCGCCGGACGGCATCTGCAGTACGAGAAGTTCTATGCCGGCGCCTCGTTCATCATCCGCAATCACTCGTATCGCGAGACTGACTGGGGCGAGTTCAACAAGCTGGTCGACGATCTGATGGCGGGATACGACGTACCGGCGGGGACGGCGCACGCCGGCAAACGCGTTGCCTGAAAGCGATCTAGAAAACAGTTGCTCGCGCGTTGGCCGCGCTGCGGCGTTTGGCGCTCCCACCGCACTTTGCAACGCGCGGCTCCTGCGTCCCCCTCCCCCGCTTGCGGGGGAGGGACAGGGAGGGGGCACGCACGACGATTCACGCAAGCTCACCCCCTCCCCCCCTCCCCCGCAAGCGGAGGAGGGAGCAGACCGAGTTCGACGCACGAGCTTGCGCCGGATCGCAAGAGCTACAGCTTTCGATCACGATGCACCGTGATCGGCTGTGCGTCGCCGCGTCCCGTCAGTGCCGCATCGCTGCGTCATGCAACTGTCAAGGCGGCGTCATCACGAGAATAATTTTCGCGGGCACCTTGCGCTGCTTCGGCAAAGGAATTATTCTGTTTGTTTTTTCCGATCACAGAGGTCGGAAGCTGGAACCGGTTCTGTGAGTGGCCGGAGTGCGAATGGCGGCGCAAATCGCAATGCGCCGAAGTGTGAAGTGGGTGGTGGCATGAATATGGAGTTGTTTGGAAAGCCGAACGCAACGCCGATCGACAACGCGACGCCGATCGACAGCGTGCTGGAACCGCCGCAGATCGTGTGGGGCGCTGCGACTGCCGCCGAACGCGGCCCGGTGGTTGCCACCCTGCGCGATCCCCGCCACCGTAACGCGGTCGGCACGCACGCCGGCGGGTACTCGGTCTACCGTGCGCTCGCCATCGCCGCCAAGACGCTCAAGCCCGACCAGCTTGCCGATCTCACCGACACTGCGCCGGCTGCGCATATCGGACCCTATCCGCAATGGGCGGATGCCAAGAAGATCGTCTCGCTCGATCCGTGGGGTCACTTGGTCGGCGAGGAATTCCGCGAGTACCTGGCGCGCGGCTACGACATCCGACCGTCGATCGCGGTCACTCGTGCCAACATCGACATGCCGGAAATCCGCGAGGCGATCGCTGCCGGCCGCATCCCGGTCGACGGCGACATGGTGCGCGCCAACGGCATCCGCGTGGTCAAGGCCGCGATCGATCCGGTCTGGTATCTGCCCGGCATCGCCGAGCGCTTCGGCATCGACGAGGACGCGCTGCGCAACGGACTGCACGAGCAGACCGGCGGCATGTATCCGGAGCTGGTCAATCGCCGCGACCTGAAAGTGTTTCTGCCGCCGATCGGCGGCACGACCATCTACTGCTTCGGCGATCCGCAGAAGCTCGCCGACTCCAACACGCCTCTGGCCTGCCGCGTGCACGACGAGTGCAACGGCTCGGACGTGTTCGGCTCAGACATCTGCACCTGCCGGCCGTATCTGGCGCACGGCATCGAGCTTGCGATCCAGATGGCGCAGAAGGGCGGCGTCGGCCTCGTGATCTACAACCGCAAGGAAGGCCGCGCGCTCGGCGAGGTCACCAAGTTCCTGGTCTACAACGCGCGCAAGCGCCAGAAGGGCGGCGACCGCCCGGAAGGCTATTTCCACCGTACCGCCTGCGTCGCCGGCGTCGAGGACATGCGGTTCCAGGAGCTGATGCCGGACGTGCTGCACTGGCTCGGCGTCACGCGCATTCACCGCTTCGCGTCGATGAGCGACATGAAGTGCAATGCACTCATTCGCCAGGGTATCGCGATCGACGAGCGTGTGCCGATTCCCGACGAGCTCGTTCCCAAGGATGCCCGCGTCGAGATCGAAGCCAAGATCGCGGCCGGCTATTTCGCCGGCGACAAGCCGCGCGCGGTTCCGGCCGGTACGATCGGGCGGGCGCTCGACGAATGATCGCGACCGCCACTGCGGGCAGTACGCAGGCGCCGGAGTCTTCGGAGCAGGGCACGGCGGCGATTGCGGCGCTGTTGAGCGCGGATGCGGTGCGCGAGCGCTGCCGCGTAGTGCATGACTGGGTGGCGCAGGGCCGTTCGCCGCACTTCACCATCGAGCCGGGCCGGCTGGCGGCTGTCGCTGACGCCGTCGCGCAGGTGACGCGCGAAGCCTATCCCGACCTGCGCATTCCCTATCACAGCCGCTGGCGGCACTTCGTCGTGGGCGGCGTCGATCGCTGGCAGGAACTGGCATCGCAACTGCCGGCCGATCCGCTGGAGCGCGCACGCGCAGCGATCGACCTCGCGACGGTGAGCGTGCTGCTCGACGCCGGCGCCGGCGCCGCATGGCGCTATCGCGATGCACCGAGCGGGCTACGTCTCGGGCGCTCCGAAGGGCTGGCGATCGCCAGCCTCGCAATGTTCCGTGCCGGCGCCTTCTCGTCCGATCAGCGTTCGCCATGGCGCTGCGACTGCGACGCGCTGCGAGGGATCGAGGCCGCGACGCTGGCGCAGCACTTCCAGGTCACGGCCGGCAATCCGCTCATTGGGCTCGACCAGCGCGCCGCGCTGCTGCGCCGCCTCGGCGCGGCGCTTGCCGCGCGTCCCGACATGTTCGGCAAGACGTGTCCCCGCCCCGGCCATCTCGTGGATCATGTCCTGGCGCGCGGCACGACGCGTGCGTGCGGCCGATATCCTCGCGATGCTGCTCGACGGACTGTCGTCGATCTGGCCGTCCGGAATGGTGCTGCGCGGCATCCCGATCGGCGACGCCGGCCGCCATCCGGCGGTCCGCACCGGCGACGAGACCGACGGGATCGTGCCGTTCCACAAGCTGTCGCAGTGGCTCACCTACTCGCTGCTGGAGCCGATCGAGGCCGCAGGCGTCGAGGTGGTCGAGATCGACGCGCTCACCGCACTGCCGGAATATCGCAACGGCGGACTGCTGATCGATCACGGCGTGATCTGGCCGCGCCGACCGATCGATCCGGCGGAAGCGTTCGAGGTCGGCTCCGAATTGATCGTCGAGTGGCGGGCGCTAACGGTGACGCTGATGGATCAACTGCTGGCGCCGGTCCGCGCGCGGCTTGGGCTCGGCGACGCGTTCAAGTTGCCGCACCTCCTGCAGGGCGGCACGTGGAGCGCCGGACGCAAGATCGCGCGGACGTTGCGTCTGCCGGACGGTCCGCCGCCGATCGCGGTCGCCGCCGACGGCACGGTGTTCTAGAGACTGTCTCTGATACTGCTTCCGCGTGTCCCGGACGCGGTGCAGCGTGGAGCCATAAGCGCGTTTACGCGCGTCTTCGACGCGCTGTGGCGGAACGGTGCGCCGCTGATCCGGGACCGCAACAAACACCGCCTCCTTTGCGGTCCCGGGTCTGCAGCGCATCACTTCGTGCTGCGCCGCGCCCGGGACACAGCGGATGCACGTTTCAGCAACAAGCGCGCCGTGGCGCTGCGCGCTCCTGCAGGGAGCACATGCAGTTGCGAGGCCTCGACTCGCGGCGCACTCAGGCTCCAATATCCGGCGGCATGCATATTCCCAACCGCAACGCGGACCGCTCCGAAGCCATCGCGCGGGCCTATGCGCACTTCGACGACGGCGACTTCGTCGAGACGTTGCGCCGCCGGGTTGCAATTCCGAGCTCCAGCCAGGAACCCGAGCACGCTGCGGCGATGCATGCCTATCTGCGCGACGAGATGGCGCCGGCGCTCGCGCCGCTCGGCTTTGCGAGCCGCATCTTCGAGAACCCGAAATCCGGCGCTCCGCCGTTCCTGGTGGCCGAGCACATCGAGGACCCGGACGCACTGACCGTCCTGATCTACGGCCACGGCGATACCGTGCGCGGGCTCGACGACCTGTGGCGGCCGGGCCTCGCGCCGTGGACCTCAGCGTGGAGGGCGACCGCATCTACGGCCGCGGCACCGCCGACAACAAGGGCCAGCACAGCATCAACATCGCGGCGCTCGCGGCGGTGCTGGCGGAACGCGGCCGGCTCGGCTTCAACGTCAAGTTCCTGATCGAGATGGGCGAGGAGGTCGGCTCCGCCGGCCTGCGCGAACTGTGCGAACAGCACAAGGACGGCGCGCTGCGCGCCGACCTGCTGATCGCCTCGGACGGGCCGCGCATCGCGCCCGACAAGCCGACGCTGTTCCTCGGCGCGCGCGGCGGCCATCCGATCGACCTGATCGTCGACCTGCGCGAGGGCGGCCATCACTCCGGCAACTGGGGCGGGCTGATCTCGAACGCCGGCATCGTGCTGGCGCATGCGCTGGCCTGCATCACCGACGCGCGCGGCGCGATCAAGGTGCCGGAGTGGCGGCCGCCGCTGTCGCCTTCGGTGCGGTCACTGCTCAAGGGCGTCGAGGTCGACGGCGGCAGCGAGGGCCCGGCGGTCGAGCCGGACTGGGGCGAGCCGGGCCTGACGCCGGCCGAGCGGGTGTTCGCCTGGAACAGCTTCGAGGTGCTCGCCTTCATCACCGGCACGCCGGAGCGTCCGGTCAACGCCATTCCGGGCCAGCGCGCGGGCGCACTGCCAGTTGCGCTATGTCGTCGACACCAGGCAGGACGACATCATCCCGGCGCTGCGCCGCCATCTCGACCGCCACGGCTTCCATAATGTCGAACTGCGCGCCGGCCGCGAGGGCTTCTTCAACGCCAGCCGGCTCGATCCGGACGATCCCTGGGTGGCGTGGGTGGCGCAATCGATCGAGCGCACCTGCGGCGCACCGCCGACCATCCTGCCGAACCTCGGCGCGTCGCTGCCGAACGACCTGTTCATCGACGTCCTGAAGCTCAAGACCGATCTGGATTCCGCACTCCTATGCCGGCTGCTCGCAGCATGCGCCCGACGAGCACCTGCTGGCGCCGATCGCCCGCGAGGGGCTAGGCCTGATGGCCGGGCTGTTCTGGGACCTGGGCGAGCCCGGCACGCCGCATCGCCGCTAAGCACCGCACACCGCACGCAAGGAAAACCGCAATGCCCGTCGGCGTATTCTTTGATGGTTTCTCGTCGACGTCCGAGATGCTGGAAGTCTGCCGCGCGGCCGAAGAGGCCGGCGCCTCCAGCCTCTGGTTCGCGCAACACATGGGCTACCGCGACGCCATCGTCTGGGCCACCGCCGCGGCGAGCGTGACGCAACGCGCCAAGCTCGTCCCGGTCGCGATCAGTCCCTATCTCTGGCCGCCGCTGCCGGTCGCGATGTCGATCGCGACCATCGCCGAACTCGCGCAGGACCGCGTGATCCTGAACGTGTCGGTCGGCAACATCCTCAATCTGGCCGAGTCCGGCATGGGACCGGTCAAGCCGATCCGTGTCATGCGCGAATACGTCGAGGCGATCCGCTCGTTGTGGACCGGCGATCCGGTGACCCAGGACGGCGAGTTGCACAAGCTGCGCGGCGCCAAGATGGTGTTCGCCAAGGGCAAGCAGTATCCGATCTATGTCGCGTCGACCGGCCCGCAGATGCTCAAGCTCGCGGGCGAGATCGCCGACGGCGTGCTGCTCTCCGCCGGACTGACGCTTGCAGCGACGCAGCGCTGCCTCGCGCTCGCCGAAGCGGGCGTCGAGGCCACGGCGCGTCCACCGCGGTCGTTGCAGCGCGTGTCGCTGATCAATTTCGCCGTCTCCCAGGACGGTCCCGCGGCGAAGGCGGCGATGCTGCGCCGGCTCGCCTTCCTGTTCCGCAGCCGCGGACATGCCGACAACATCCAATCGTCGAACCTCGATATCGATCATCAGGCGATCATGGCGGCACACGCCCGTCACGACTTCGACGGCGCGGTGAAGCTGTTGCCGGAGGCCGCCGCCAATGTGTTTGCCGCGGCCGGCACGCCGACGGAATGCCGGGAGCGCCTCGAGCAGTATCTCGCAGTCGGGCTCGACGAGCCGGTGATCGAAGTCACCGGCAGCGCCGAGGAGCGCAAGCTCGCGCTTGCGGTCGTGCGCGAGATCGCGAAGCGGTAAGCCATGCAACGCATGCTTGCAGCTCATCTTGCGTCGTCGCCACGTTCAGAGGACTTAACTTTGCGCTGTGCGCTTGCGCGGGCACGAATGGAGCGTGATAGAAGTTTGCAAGATCAGGGAGCGTGAAAACATTGGCAATCGACTGGTCCAAACTCGTGATTGGGATGCTTGGCGGCGACAAGCGCGAGCAGGAAATCGCGCGCCGCGCCGGCGCAACGGGCGCGGATGTACGCGCCTTTGGCTTTCCCTGGCCGGACCAGGGGATCCCGGCCGCAAAGCACCTCACCGATCCGGCCGCGGTGCTCAAAGGCGCGCGCTTCGGTTTGTTCCCGATTCCGGGCATTTCCGCCAATGGCGCGCTGTTTGCGCCCAGTGCCGGTGCGCCGATCATTCCGGATCGCGCCATGCTCGCCGGCATGGCGCCGCGCGCGCACATCATCCTCGGCTGGGCCGACAAGAACCTGAAGGCGCATTGCGATGCGCTCTCAATCAAGCTGCACGAATACGAGTGGGACAAGAGCCTGATGCTGCAGCGGACCCCGGCGATCGTCGAGGGCCTCCTGAAGATCGTCATCGAGAACAGCGCCATCACCATCCACAATTCCCATGCAGTCGTGGTCGGTCAGGGCACGATCGGCGCCGTGCTGGCGCGCTATCTGGTGGCGCTCGGCGCGCACACTCATGTGGCTGCGCGCAATCCGGAGCAGCGCTCCGCCGCCTATGTGGCGGGCGCGACGCCACACACGCTCGACGAACTGCCGGCACTCGCACCCAAGCTCGACTTTGTGTTCTCGACCGTGCCGACCCGCGTGGTCGGTGAGGATGTTCTCGCCAGGCTGCCTAAGCACGCACTGATCGTCGACCTCGCCGCGCCACCCGGCGGGGTCGACTTCGACGCTGCGAAGCGGCTCGGACTGAAGGCGATCTGGGGGCGCGGGCTCGGCAGCCGCGCGCCAGTCACGGTCGGCGGCAGCCAGTGGGGCGGCATCCGCGAGCGGATCGAGAATATCCTGAAGGACGATCCTTGATGGAGAACCGACCATGCCTGTCGTAACAGTGCAGATGTGGACCGGGCGCACGCCCGCACAGAAGCGCGCGCTCTGCAAAGCCATCACCGACGCGATGGTGGAGCATGCCGGCTGCAAGCCGACCAATCTTCACGTTATCATCCAGGAAGTGCCGAAGGAGGACTGGGCACTCGCCGGGGTGATGGGCGACGAGAGAAAGGACTGACCATGGCCACCGAAACCGCGGCAGGCGTGAGCGAATACGCCCACATGCTGCTGAAGGTTGCCGACATCGATAGGTCCAAACAATTTTACCGGGACCTGCTCGGCTTCACGCCCCGCAACGCCAAGCCGTTACCCGACGGACGGCCGTTCGTTCCGTTCATGCAGGGCTTGGCGCTCACCAGCGGAGGCGTGGAAAAATCGCCGCAGATCGACCACATCGCCTTCAAGGCCAAGGACGTGCCCGCGATCGCGGCGCGGCTCAAGCAGGCGAACGTGAAGTTCGACCGCGACCTGCACGACGGGCTCTACGGGTTGACAATCTACGTCTACGACCCGGACGGCAACATGATCGAACTGTTCGACGAACACGCCAAGATGGGCTGAGCGACGGCGTCAGCGCCGAAGATTGCATCTCTGCGAAAGCGGGGACCCATTTCGCAACTCACTAGGTCCCCGCTTTCGCGGGGGACGACACACCCAACCCATATCCGCGCGTCCAGTCCCTCGGAAACCGCAACCCCGCGCGGCATTGCCGCACTTGTCATCGCGCACGATCTCAGCAATCTGCCCCGAACAACAAGGCGACCAGGGGGATTGCGTGAAGATTGAGTGGGACGTCCCGATCGAGATGGACGACGGCATCGTCCTGCGTGCCGACGTGTTCCGGCCTTCTGCCGAGGGACGCTTTCCGGTCATCCTCAGCTATGGTCCATACGGCAAGGGACTCGCTTTCCAGGAGGGCTGGAAGAATGCCTGGGACCGGCTGGTCACCATGCATCCCAATGTGCTCGAAGGCACGAGCGCCAAGTACGCCAATTTTGAAACGGTCGATCCGGAGAAGTGGGTGCCGGACGGCTACGCTATCGTGCGGGTGGATTCGCGCGGCGCCGGCCGCTCGCCCGGCTTTCTCGATCCGAAGTCCGTGCGTGAGAGCAAGGACCTGCACGACTGCATCGAATGGGCAGGCACGCAGCCGTGGTCGAACGGCAAAGTCGGCCTCAACGGGATCTCCTACTTCGCCACCAACCAGTGGTACGTCGCACCACTGCAGCCGCCTCACCTCACCGCCATGTGCGTATGGGAAGGCGCTTCCGACTATTACCGCGAGAACACCCATCACGGCGGCATCCTTTGCACCTTCGCGCTGACCGTGAACGACTTCGGCGTCTGGCCGATCCAGCACGGCATGGGCGAACGCGGGCGGCGCAGCCAAGCCACCGGGGAACTGGTGTCCGGCCCGGAGACGCTGTCGCCCGAGGAACTCAAAAAGAACCGCATCGATCTCGCAAAGTCGCTCCTCGCTCACCCGCTCGACGATCGCTACTACCGCGACCGGGTGCCGGAGTGGTCGAAGGTCAAGGTGCCATTCCTGTCGGCCGCCAACTGGGGCGGCCTCGGGTTGCACCCGCGCGGCAATT
Source organism: uncultured Alphaproteobacteria bacterium (assembly GCA_963807865.1). Taxonomy (GTDB): domain Bacteria; phylum Pseudomonadota; class Alphaproteobacteria; order Rhizobiales; family Xanthobacteraceae; genus VAZQ01. The sequence goes on from CAWEDK010000024.1 coordinate 83,788, forward strand.
TCGAAGGCTTCATGCATGCGGCTTCCGAGCAGAAGTGGCTGGAGGCGCACGGCTCGACCCACTGGGCGCATTTCTATTCGAGCTACGGCGAGGCGCTGCAGAAGCGGTTCTTCGCCCACTTCCTCAAGGGCGAGGACAATGGCTGGGATCGCCAGCCGCGCGTCCAGCTCCAGGTCCGCCATCCGGGCGAAAAGTTCGTCGAGCGTCACGAAAACGAATGGCCGCTCGCGCGGACGCGATGGACCAAGTTCTATCCCGGGCCCGACGGCAGTTTCGGTCCGGCTGAGCCATCGGTCCACACCAGCCTTTCGTACGATCCGATGGGTGACGGCCTGATGTTTCTGACGCCGCCGCTCGAGCAGGAATTGGAGATCACCGGGCCGGCGGCGGCGAAGCTGTTCGTGTCATCAGCCAGCAAAGATGCGGACTTGTTTCTGGTGCTGCGCGTGTTCGCGCCGGATGGCCAGGAGGTCGTGTTCCAGGGCTCGAACGATCCGCGCACGCCGGTCGGCCTCGGCTGGCTGCGGGCTTCGCACCACAAGCTCGATCCCGCCCGCACCCTGCCCTATCGCCCCTATCACCCGCACGACGAGGTTCAACCGCTGACGCCGGATGTCCCGGTCGAACTCGACGTCGAAATCTGGCCGACCTGCATCGTCGTGCCGCGGGGCTATCGCGTGGGCTTCAGCGTGCGCGGCAGTGACTACCGCTACGATGCGCCGCCGCTGAAGGTGCCGGGGCTGTGGTACGAGATGACGGGCGTCGGCCCGTTCAAGCACGACTCGCCGGAAGACCGGCCACCGGACGTGTTCGGCGCGAAGGTGACGCTGCATTTCGAACCGGGCCGGCAGCCCTACGTGCTGCTGCCGATCATCCCGCCGCGCTGATGCGGTGGAACACAAATCCGAACAGGGAGGAATGGCGATGGCAAGATGGTGCGCAGCGATACTTCTGCTGGCCGCCCAGACCCTGCTTGGCACCGCCGCCGTGCAGGCACAGGGCAACTATCCGTCTCGGCCCGTGCGTGTGCTCTGCGGATTTCCGGCCGGCACCTCGGCGGACATCATGGCGCGCATCTTCGCCCAGAAACTGAGCGAGAAATTCGGCCAGCAGTTCATCGTGGAGAACCGGCTCGGCGCCTCGGGCAATCTCGCAGCCGAAGCGGTGGCGCGCGCCGAGCCCGACGGCTACACGCTGCTTCTCGGAACGGTAGCGAATTCGATCAGCGCCAGCGCGCTGAAGAACCTGTCGCACGACTTCAGCACCGACTTCGCGCCGATCGCGGTGGTGAGCAGCGCACCCAACATCTTGGTGGTAAGTGACGGCACCGGGGTGAAGTCGGTGCCGGAACTCCTGAAATTCGCCAAGGACCGCGCCGATTTGTTCTTCGGCTCCGCCGGCGTCGGCACCGCGCCGCATCTGTCGGGCGAACTGTTCAACATGATGACCGGGACGAAGCTCACACACGTGCCCTATCGCGGCAACAGCCAGGGGCTGGTCGACCTGGTCAGCGGCCGCCTGCATGCCGTGTTCGCGCCCGCGCCGACGCTCGCCGCCTTTGTCAGCGATCAGCGCGTCAAGGCGCTGGCCGTCACATCCGCCAAGCGGTCCTCGCAACTGCCGGACCTACCGACGCTGGCGGAATCCGGCCTGCCCGGCTTCGACACGTCGATCTGGTATGGCTTCCTCGCACCGAAGGGAACGCCGCCGCAAATTCTCAAGCTGTTGGCCGATGCGGTGGTCGAGGCCGGCGACAGCGCGGACATCAAGGCGCAGCTCGCCCGCAACGGCGCCGAGCCGCTCACCATCACGCTCGACAAGTTCGGCGCGTTCATCACCGAAGACATCGCCAAGTGGCGCAAGGTCGTGGAGTTCGCGCAGATCAAGGGATGACGACGGCGGCCGCGGCGGATCAATAGCCGCGCGGGCCGAACACCTTGATGCTGAGCTTCTTCTCGAGCGCGCGGCCGAAACGGTATTTCATCTCCGGACCTTCGTAGGTCGCGGGTGGCGCCCGTTGATAGTCCGGCTCGGCGATAACGCGCAGACGGATGAAATACGGCCCGGGCGCCGCGACGATCTCCGGCATGTTCTTCTCGAGGTCAGTTGCATTGTCGATGGTGACCGCGCGCTGAAATCCGGCGCCACGCGCCATCATCGCGTAGTCAGCGCCATCCTGGTTGACGATCGGCATGGTCTCGACGGTCTGATAACACTGGTTGTCGACGACGAAGTGTTTCATGTTTCGCGGCTGCTGCCCGGCCTCCGTCAACAGGGTGCCAGTGTTCATGCAGAGCCCGCCGTCGGAATTGATCACCCAGACCGGGGTATCCGGAAGCGACAGCGCCAAACCCGAGCGCGAAGGTCGAGGCGAGGCCCATGCCGCCGTGCATGTAGAAGCTGTCTTCACTCTTGGTGACCGACCACCATTCGTTGGCCGCCATGCCGAGCGCGCACACCACCACGGCATCGCCACGATGCCGGGCCAACACCTGCATCGCCTCGTTCGCCTTCATGCGTTCTTCACTCCGAGAAGCCGCTTGGTCAGGAACAGCACGAAGGGACGCTTCTGCAGGCGATGCCATTCGTAGGCGTTCGGGATGTCCTCGATCTCCTCGGGCCTGTCGATTACCTTGTAGGGATAGTCGTAGGCCTGCAGCAGCGGAATCGTGCGGCGGCCCTGCACCTCCTGATAGACCTTATGGTCGTCGATCGAGCCGCGTCCGCTGACGATGCAGAACACCGGAATCATGTGGCGCAGACAGAGTGTCGCCATCTCGCCGGTGCACGTGAGCAAGCCGGTATTTCCCATGATCGCTACCGAGCGGACGCCGCCGAAGAACGCGCCGGCGCAGATCGCAATGGTCTCCGCCTCGCGCCCGACCGGCACGTGCCGGATCTGATTGTCCTTCGCGATGCGCCGGATCAGCGTATTGACCCAGTCATCAGGCAGGCTCGCCGCAAGGCGAACGCCGGCTTTGACGAGCTGCGCATGAATTTGATCGTTGACGTCCATCGTGCAAATGCCCGGATTTCGGCAAGACATCTTGAGCTCGACGATAGGAGGGAGGGCTTTGCAGCGTCAACCCGCGGGTATGCGTGCCGCCCATGCGTCGTTATCGGAAACACAGATCCCACCTCGTCGTCTCCGGGCTCGTCCAGGCCGTCCCGTCTGCCGCTCACCAAGGGGAATAAGACGTGGATGCCCGGCACATGGCCGGGCATGACGGCGGGGGTGATGGCATCCGGTTTCAGTTGATCTTGATGCCCGACGCCTTGAGCAAGGGCGTCCAGCGCACGAGTTCATCTTGCACAAATTTACCGGTTTCCTCCGGGCCGACGTCATTCACCGGCTCAAACCCGGCCAGGATCAGCTTCCGCTGCACCTCCTTGTCGGCCATCACCCGGTGCGTCGCGCTGGCGATCTGGTCGATCACCCGACGAGGCGTGCCGCCGGGCGCGAACACGCCCATGAACTGCACAGTGATAAGTTCGGGAAAGCCGACCTCCGCGCCGATCGGGATGTCTGGTGCGCCCTGCAGACGCTTGGTGCCGCCGGCCACCAGGATGCGGATCTTGCCGAGCCGGTGCATGTCGAGCACCTGCGGCGAGATACTGGCGGCGAACATTGGCAAATGGCCACTGTAGAAATCGGCAAGCCCCGGATTGGCGCCCTTGTAGGGCACATGCACGATGTCCGGCAGGTCCGTGAGTTGCTTGAACAGTTCCGCACACAGATGCGCGGACGTGCCAATTCCAGCCGAACCATACGACAGCTTGCCGCGATTGGCCTTGGCGTAGGCGACGAACTCCTGGAGTGTCTTGGCCGGCACGGATTCGTGCACCATCAGCGCCGAGATCGAGACTGCGGTCATCACGACCGGCAAGAGATCCTTGACCGGATCATACGACGGGTGGCTCATGATCACCGGACTGATCACGAGTTCGCTTGTCGTTCCGGCGAGCAGCGTATGACCGTCCGGCTTGGCACGCGCTACCGCGGCAGCCGCGATGGTTCCGCCGCCCCCACCCTGATTCTCGATGAGCACATTGCCGAGCTCACCCTTGACCTGTTCGGCCCAAATCCGCGCGACCACGTCGACCACACCGCCGGCCGCGCGGGGCACCACGAGCCTGATGGGCTGGTCGGAAAATTTCGCTTGCGCGAATGCGGGCCGTGCTGAAGCCGCGGCTAACGACAAGGAGGCCAGGCCGGAAGCCAGCACGTCACGTCTACGCATGGGCGATTCTCTCATGCCACGGAACCGGCCTGGCAAGCCTAGCATTCGCGTCGCCAATTGCGAGCCTAGCCTGTAGTCATTCGCGACCGCATCGCGATCATTTAATGATCAGCAGCCGATCGGTATCGAGATGGTCGGACAGTAGTTCGCAGCCGCTCGGCGTGACCAGCACCATATCCTTGTTCTGCATGCCGAAGCCGAAGCCGGTCTCGTAAATGAGCGGTTCGATGCCGAGCACCATGCCGGCTTCGAGCTCCCGGTCGTCAGGTCCGAGATACGGGTCTTCGTGCAGATGCAGGCCGATGCCGTGACCGATGAAGGAGATCGGTGGCAGGCCGAGTTCGCCGACCTTCTTGATATAGAGATCGTAGATCGCCCGGCTCGACGCGCCCGGCTTGATCGCGTCAAGCAGAAGGTATTTGCATTCGACCAGGTTCGCCCAAATGCGCTCGGCTTCCGGCGGGGCGGCGCCGACCGCGGCGGTTCGACAGACGCCGGCATGGTAGCCGCTGATGATCGGAAATATCTCCACGCGGCAGACGTCGCCGTGTTTGAGCACGCGGCCGGTCGGTCCGACATTCGGAAACACGCTGCGCTCGCCGGTCGCCACGATCATCAACTTGAAATACTCGGCACCCTGTTCGTAGATGCCGCGCGTGAGCGCCGCCGCCAAGTCCATCTCGCTCGAACCCGCATGCACTGCATGATACGCATCGGTGATTGCCTTGTCGGCAATTCGCGACAATCGGCGCAAGACCTCGATTTCTTCCGGAGTCTTGACTTCGCGCAGCCGCGCCAGCATGGCCTGAGCCGGCGCAAAATTCGCTTTCGGCAAAAGTTCACGCAGTACGGCAAAATCACCAGCCGGAAGATAATCCATCTCGATGCCGATCTTGGCGTCGGCCAGGCCCTGGTTGCGCAGCAGGTCGGCCAGCACCGCCATGGCGTCGAACTTGAATTCCCGCCAGACCGCCATCTCGGTTCCCGGCGGCGACTTAGCCCGGATGGTACTCGCCTCCATGTCGACCACGCAGAGCGCGACGTCGCGCCCGGCATCGACCACGGCCATCGCGTGCCGCCAGCGCATCAGCGGCTGGGTCGGCGACAGGAAGCCGGTGACATAGGCGAAATTCTCCGGCGAGATCGAGACGATGGCGTCGAGGCCCGCGTCCCTCATCGCGCGCGCCTGACGCGCGATCACATCCTGGCGCATGGCCCCTACCCCTTCGCGACGCTGTAGCGCTTGATTTTCGCCTCGTCGGCCGCGATGCCCATGCCGGCGCCGTCGGGAAGTTCGATCGCGCCGTCGACGAGGCGCATCGGCGCGGCAATCAGGTCGTCCTTGTAATAGATGCCGCCGACCTGACCGGACTGCGCTTCGGCCGGCGTCGATACCGGCACAACGCATGACAAAACCACGGCGGGCGCCGCAGCCGCCAGTGCGAGGTTGGCGAGGTTGCCGATGCCGGTCTCGACCGAGCCGTTGACGTTGCAGATCAAGCCCGCCGCGCGCGCACACCGCCGCCACCTCCATGGCGCGATAGAGCCCGCCGGGCTTGGTGGTGTAGATCGAGACGATCTGCGCGGCGCGCTTCTCGATGATCTGGATCACGTCGTGAGCGTTCCAGGCGCTCTCGTCCGCCATCACCGGCGCATCGATGGCGCGCGCGACTTCGGCGAGATGCTCGATGCCTTCGACCGGCTGCTCGAAATAGATCAGGTTGTAGCGCTCCATCCGCCGGTAGGTGCGGATCGCCTCGGCGGCGGTGCGGTAGCCCTGGTTGGCGTCGCAGCACAGCGCGATGTCCGGCCCGACGGTCTCGCGGATGCGCCGCACCATCTCGACGTCGCGGTCGGGATCGACGCCGACCTTGATCTTGATGGTGCGGATGCCCTCGCGCGCGACCTGCGCGACCTCGCGCTCGGCCTCCTCGAAGCCGAGAAGGCCGATCGAATGGGTGACCGGAATGCGCCTGCGCACCGCGCCGCCCAGCAGACGATGGACCGGGAGCCCCCATTGGCGGCCGGCAAGATCGTAAGCGGCGAACTCGACCGCCGCCTTCGCGTAAGGGTAGCCCTTGACGATGCGATCCATGCGGGCATGCAGTTCGCCGATCTCGCCCGGCATGCAGCCCTTCACGGCCGGCGCGAGATATCGCGTGATGATCTCGATGGTGGTGCCGGGACTCTCGCCGAAGTAGCGGCCGAATTCGCCGCCCCAGTCCTTCAGCGCCGGCGCCTCGCCCCAGCCGGCATTGCCGGCCGCGTCGATCATCTTGACCAGCACGTAACCGCCGATCGGCTCGGTCAGCCCCGTCCACTTGTGCTCGCGCCGCGTCGGCAGCGCGACGTGGTGAAGCTCGATGCCAGCAATGGGTGAGTCGGACATGGGAGGGAGGTCACGATCGGAGGAAGCCGACCGTATCGGCAAGAGCACGCGTTTGCAACGCATGCAGAAATTCGTCCTCAATCATCGCCGAGCTTGACGCAGCGATCCATCTTCTTGCGAAGATGCGTTGCGATTCATGCGAAGATGAAAGGCAGCGGGTCAAGCCCGCGTGATAGCGGAGAATGCTTTGAGAATCATCGCGCTGGAAGAACACTTCATCCTGCCGCGGGAAGAGCAGAACCTGCCACCCGGTGCGCACCGCGGCAACGATCGCGAGAAGCTCCTCGGCTTCGACGTGATCGCGGAATTGCTCAATCTCGGCGACACGCGGCTTGCCGCCATGGACGCCGCGGGCATCGACGTGCAGGTGCTCTCGCACAATCAGCCCGGCTGCCAGGCGCTCGACGCAACCGCCGCCGTGCCGGTGGCGCGCGAGGTCAACGACCTGCTGTTCGAGGCCGTCAGGAGGCATCCCGACCGGTTCGCCGGGCTGGCCGCATTGCCGACGGCCGATCCCGCCTCGGCGGCGCGCGAACTCGAGCGCGCGGTGACGAAGCTCGGCTTCAAGGGCGCCATGATCAATGGCCATACCCGGGGCAGCTTTCTCGACGACAAGAAATACTGGTGCATCTTCGAGGCAGCAGAGGCGCTCGGCGTGCCGGTCTATTTACATCCCAGCAGGCCCCATCCGGCGGTGATGCAGGCCTATTTCGAGGGATACGAAGAATTGGCTCTCGGCGCCTGGGGCTTCGGCATCGATACCGGCACGCATTTCCTGCGGCTGGTCTTTGCCGGAGTGTTCGATGCCTTCCCGAGCGTGACGGTCATACTCGGCCATCTGGGCGAGGGCCTGCCGTTCATGCTGCACCGGATCCACGACCAGACCCAATTGGCGGCCAAGCGCCGGGGCCTGCAACGGTCGCCGATGCAATACCTGACCGAAAACCTTGCCGTGACCTGCAGCGGTAATTTTTCTACGCCGGCCCTCCTCTGCACCGTGGCGGCCCTTGGGGTCGACAACTTGATGTTCTCGGTCGATTGGCCATATGAATCGAACGCCGCCGCCGTCGAGTTCCTTAAGCGTCAGCCGCTTGAGCCCGGCGACCTTGCCAAGGTCGCCCATGGCAACGCGGAACGGATCCTGCGCCTTTGAGTGCGCCATGGCCAAGAAGCCGTCAAAGGACTACAACCTAAAGTCGCGGCCCCGTATGCCAAAGATCAAAGCGTGCGATTACTGGGCTCAGAGCACTGGAGTTCTTTAACCAGGATGCAAGGTTGTTCCGAGATTTAAGATGAAACATACTGCTACCCATTACGTCCGAAGGCAGTACTTCAACAACGAAATGCGGCGATGAAACTCCACATCCTGCAGTTGCCGAAACTGGTCGCCGAGCGGCGAAGCACCGCCATTCTCGGCATGATCATCATCGTCATGCTGTGGGCGGGCATCACCATGAAATATTTCGAGAGCGTCGACAACGATCAGCGTGAAGCCGAGCGGACCAATCAGAATTTCGCGATGCTGTTCGAGGAGAACGTGCTGCGCTCGATCGGCGAGATCGACAAGGCCCTGCTGTATCTGCGGCGCATCGTCGAGACGCGCGAGGGCTACGGGCGACTACGACACGATCTACTCGCTTGTGCAATCGAGCGACGTGCTGAGCGAGATCATCGTCCAGGCCGCGATCGTCGACGACAAGGGCATCATCCGCTGGTCCAACGCCCGGACCGCAGTCGGCGCCCGCGATCAGCGTCGCCGACCGGGAGCACATCAAGGTTCAGCTCAACAGCACCGAGGACCATCTCTACATCAGCAAGCCGGTCATCGGCCGCGCCAGCGGCCAGTGGTCGGTGCAGTTCACCCGGCGCTTCTTGAACAAGCGACGGCAGCATCGGCGGCGTCGTGGTGGCGTCGCTCAATCCCGCGCACTTCACGACATTCTACGACAAGATCGACCTGGGATCGTCCGGCGTCGATCTCCATGATCGGCAGCGACGGCGTCGTCCGTGCCAGCGGCGGCAACGCCGTCGGGCGTTATGAGCTCGGCCAGGACATCAACGGCACGCAAGCTGTCGCAGCACATGAAGGCCGAGGGCGAGCGCGACCTTCGAGGACGACGGATGCGACGACCGGCGAAGCCCGGCTGGTCACCGTCCGCAAGGTGCGCGGCCACCCGCTGTGGGTGAGCGTCAGCGTCGACAAGGGCGACATCTTCCAGCGCTCCTGGGCCAATCTGCAGATTGCACGTCATCGCCGGCATTCGTGCTGACCCTGCTGATCCTCGCGGCCATGGAGCAAATCCTGCGGACCGAGGCCAGAGCACGGCAAAAGGCCGATCAGCTTCAGCTGACACTGGAGAACATGAGCCAGGGCATCATGCTGGTCACCAAGGACCTGCAAATTCCGATCATCAACAGCCGGTGCGGCGAACTGTTGGATCTGCCGGCCGAGTTCATCGAGCATCCGCCACGCTTTGACCAGCTTGATCGAATACCAGGCCCAGATCGCGCGACTCTGCCCGATCGCCGCCGACGTCGACCGGCCACGTCAGACTGAAGGCGTGCAGATCCGCGCACCGACGCGGCGCAGTTCGCGATCAGCGAACGCAAGATGCCGAACGGCAGCGTGATCGAGGTGCGCAGCGGTCACCTCCCCGACGGCAGCTTCGTGCAGACCTTCACCGACATCACCAAGCGGTGCGAGGCGGAGGCGCATGTGGCGCGGCTGGCGTCCGAAGACCCGCTGACCGGCCTTCCGAACCGCCGCGTGTTCCGCGTCGACGCTCGACAGACTGAGCCGGCGTCGCGGCACGCGCCGAGCGGGCGGCCCGGCCGACGGATTCTGCCGTCCTGTTCCTCGATCTCGACCGCTTCAAGGTCGTCAACGACACGCTCGGCCATCGGGTCGGCGATCTGCTCCTGCAGGACGGTCGCGAAGCGGCTGAAGAACGCGCTGCAGGCCGAGCCGAAGTCCTCGCGCGGCTCGGCGGCGACGAATTCGCCGTCGTCGTGCCGTCGGTCGAAGTCGCGCGCCGCGCTCGAGGCCCTGGCCAACCGCCTCACCGAAGCTGGTCAGCCAGCCTTACGAGATCGACGGCCATCGCATCCGCTCGAGCGTCAGCATCGGCATCGCGGTCGGCCCGCACGACGGCGACAATGCCGACGATCTGCTCATGGCCGCCGACCTTGCGCTTTACGCCGTCAAGGCGAGCTGCCCGCGGCACCTATCGGTTCTATCAACGGGCGCATGAACGAGGAGGTCAACGACCGTCGCCAGATCGAGATGGATCTGCGCGAGGCGATCGAGCGCAACGAGCTGGAACTGCACTATCAGCCGATCATCGACCTGCAGCGCAACGTCATCACCGGCTTCGAGGCGCTGGCGAGATGGCGTCACCCGGTCAAGGGCATGGTGCCGCCGGCGGTCTTCATCCCGGTGGCGGAGGACAGCGGGCTCATTCTGCCGCTCGGCGAATGGGCGCTGACGGGAGGCCTGCCGCAACGCGGCGCAAGTGGCCCGAGCATCTGCAAGATCGCCGTCAACCTCTCGCCGGTGCAGTTCTCGGCGCCCAACCTGTTCGAAACGATCGCAGCGGTACTCGCCGAAACCGGCCTGGCGCCGCACCGGCTCGAGCTCGAGATCACCGAGCGGATCTTCATGGACAACAGCGAGAAGACGCTGTCGACCCTGCACCGGCTGAAGCAGCTCGGCGTCCGCATCGCGATGGACGATTTCGGCACCGGCTACTCGTCGCTGAGCTATCTGCGCAGCTTCCCGTTCGACAAGATCAAGGTGGACCGCACCTTCGTCTCCGACCTCGACGGAGGGCACCGAGCACGTCGTCATCGTGCAAGCGGTGGTCAGCATCGCCCGGGCGCTCGGAATGACGACGACCGCGGAAGGCGTCGAAACCGCTCGGCCAGAAGGAATTTCTCGCGGCGCTCGGCTGCAACGAGGCGCAGGGCTATCTGTTCAGCCCGCGCGGTTCCGATCGAGAAGGTACCCGAGATGATCGCCGAGTGGACGGTCGCGAAGACGCATGGCGGCCTGAACGGCTCTCAGCCGTCGAACGGCGACCGCCCTGACTCCGATCACCGGCTTCGCGCGCGTCGGCCGGCCGCGGCTGCCGCTGCCCCTCGTGCCAGAGCAGAAACAGTCCGGACGCGACCACGATACCCGACCCGATCATCAGCCCGATCGTCGGCACGTCGCCCCAGACCACGTAGCCGATCACCAGCGCCCAGACCAGCATCAGGTAGTAGAACGGCGACACCGCCGTCGCGGGCGCCAGCAGCAGCGCCGGCGTCCAGAAATATTGCCCGGCCGCGTTCGCGACGCCGCTGCAGGACGAACAGCGCCGCGTCGGCGGCGGTCGGCCAGCGGAAGCCGAACAGCAGCAGCAGCGAATGGAAGGCCGCGATCGTCAGCCATCTGCCACATCAGCAGCGTGTTGGCAGATTCGGTCTTCGTCATGCCCCGCACCGCGACGGTGACGCTGCCGTACATCACCGCATTGCCGAGCGCGAACAGCGCGCCGAGCGTGAGCGAGTCCGCGCCCGGATTGGCGACGATCAGAACGCCGAAGAAACCCGCCAGCAACGCGATCCAGCGGGCGGCGCCCGCCCGCTCCTTCAGCCAGACGATCGACAGCAGCGCCGAAAACAGCGGCGCCGAGAAATTGATCGCGATGGCTCCGGCGAGCGGCATCAGCATGAACGCGATGACGCTGAAGGTCTGGGAAATCGACTGCGACAGGCCGCGCGCGATGTGCTCGCCCGGACGCCGGGTGGCGAAGACCGACAAACCGGTCACCGGCAGGATGAAGGCCGCGCAGATCACCAGCGAGAAGAACGAGCGGAAGAACACCACCTCGCCGATCGGATAGGTCGCGACCAGCCACTTTGCCAGCGCCGCGGTGATCGCGAACAGCACGGTCGCGGCGATCATGCAGATGATGCCGCGCGGCACATGGTCCTGCGGCTTGGCCGAAGGCGCTCCGCCGGCTGGCTCCGCGCGATTGGTGGCAGACTCACCCATCGGGGGCTCGCATCGGGCTTCGGGTCGGGCGGCGTGTGCCGGGCGGCAAGGCTGCCTACATCCAACCGCGCGCGTCGACGACCCCGCTGATCAGGTTGCAGTCGGACAGCCTGGGACCGGTCTGCGTGCAGCCGCGCTTGATCGGAACGACGCGCTCACCAATGCTCTCGATGTCGGCGACGAACCGGCGACGCAACTCTTGCGCGGTCTCGATCGTGACAGGCTCGAACGCGATCTTTGCGCCGATCGGCACGCGGCCGAGCGCGGGCATGTCGGCCGAGATCACCGTCGCGATCTTCGGGTAGCCGCCGGCAGTCTGCCGGTCGACCAGCAGTACGATCGGTTGTCCGTTGCCTGGCACCTGGATAGAGCCTGGCGCTATGCCGTCGGACACGAAAGTCGTGTGCCTGGCATGGTCGATGCAATAGCCATCGAGCCGCATGCCCATGCGGTCGGCGCCCGGGGACACGAGGTATTCGTTGTCGAAGAATGCCGCGATCTCCCGCTTGGCGAAGTGATCGTCTTGCGGACCGAGGATCGCGCGAAAGCGCCGCGGCAGCGCGAGGTCGAGATCAGGAAGCTCGCATTCCTCGCGATCACTCGCGTGGGTACGGCACAGCGGCAGCCAGTCACCGGCGATCAGCGCGCGACCCTGCCAGCCGCCGAAACCGCCACGGATATAGGTGGACAGGCTCCCGAGCACCGGCTCGATGTCGAAGCCGCCCTCCACGGCGACGTAAAGCACCGCGCCGCCAGTGAGCGAGCCGATCCGCACGACTTCGCCCCGTCTGACGCGGATGCTCCGCATGCGTTGCACGCGCCGGCCGCTCTTCGCACCGAGTTCCGGCAGGATTTCGATTGGTGCCTGGCGCACCGACGAATGCGAGCCGCACCTCGTCCGCATCCACCATGAAGGTCGGCCCGACATAGGCAACTTCGATCGCACCGGCGTCCGGGGCGTTGCCGACCAGCGCGTTGGCGGCGCGCAGGCTCACCGGGTCGAGCGCTCCGCCGACCGGGATACCCAGGCGTTGGTGGCCGGGCCGGCCGAGGTCCTGCACCGTCGTCAACAGGCCGGGTGCCAGGATGCGCAATCCGGCAATCATGCGGCGGCTTCCATCGCATTGGTGGGCTTGATGTCGAGCATGCCGGCTGCCGACTTTGCCAGCAGATCCTCATATTCGCTCAGCGAAACCGGCGTGAAGCTAACCGTGTCGCCGGGCGCCAGCAACGCTGCCGGCCGCGGATGACGTTGCAGGAACGGCACCGGCGACCGCCCGATCAGGTGCCAGCCTGCGGGCGTTTCCAACGGGTAAACACAGGACATCAGGGTGGCGATCGCGAGAGAACCAGCTGGGACTTTCAGCCGTGGAGACGATCGCCGCGGCAGCCGGAGCACTTCCGGGACGTCGCCCAAATACGCCATCCCCGGCATGAAGCCGAGCATATACACGTGGTATGTCGTCGAACTGTGACACTCGACGACCTGCGCGGGCGTCAGTCCGGTCCGCTCCGCGACATCTTCGAGATCGGGAGCGATTTCGCTATCGTAGCAAGCCGGCAGCCGCCAACGGCGGCCCGCGGGCGCGGTCGTCTGCAGCCCTTGCACCAATTCGGCGATGCTCTCGGTGAGCAGGCTGGTCGGAAGCACCAGCGGATCATAGTGCACCATGAGCGAGCGGAAAGTCGGCACCGTTTCGACGATGCCCTCGAGCCGCGCCTCAGTCAGCCGCCGGGCAAGCGCCAGGACAGCAACGCTGACCTTTCGATCGATCTGCTCGCCAAATTCGACGACCACCGCGGTATCCCCGGCGGGCAGCACCCGATAGTCAGACATGTAAGACGGCCCCCTCGACCGGCATTTATAGTAATTAATTCCTGAAGGCGCGTCAATTTTAATTAATATTCCGTCTCCATTACGCAAGTATTAACGTTAATCATCCACGTGTTCTTATCATCAATAAGCTGGGAGCTCCCTGGGCGCAGTAACATGCGGACTTTAATGCGAATCATCGCTCGTTACGGAGCGTGGCACTCGCCTTTGAGAGCGATTGCTGCACCCGGTACTTTGCCTCTTGAGCGCACTTGGCAACGTGCACGTCTCGATTGATCACTTGCAGATTGGGCGTTCCCCAAAACCCGAGCAGGGTCGGCCACGGCGCCTCCCGGCGTTCTCGCCACACCTGAAACAGCGGCATACGATGATCGACCTCGGCGGTCTTCCAAAGTCGGTCGCCGGTCTGCGCGCAGCGCCGCAACTGCCGCCGCTTCAGCACCTGGACGAAATCGCTGGGTGCATTCCAAAGCCGCCAAGCAATGACGCAGCACGAATGCCATCCGGCGTTTGGATTATGTCCGCGGCCCCCCAGGTCACAATGCCAGCCCAGCCGAAAGACCGGCTGTCCGCAGACGCAACAGTGACCAGGGCCGCGGGCAAAGCGTGGATCGCGATAGGGCGCCGGCGGGCTGCGAAATGATGTTGCTTCCGTTTCGAGGCGCCAGGTCCAGCCGTCAGGCCCACCACTGCGGGCAGCAAGCGCGCGGGCCAGCCGATCGGCGCGCAGGGGATGCGCCCGCCAGTAACCGTCAACCGCCAGCCGCGGCGTCGGTGGGATGAACGGACGGCCAAGCGCATAGGCCAAAACCGGAGCAGGAAATGCCGGTGGCAACGCCTTGGTCAGCCGAGCGAGAGATAGCCGATTTCGATCGGCTCGCCATTCCGACATTTTCATCACGATTCCCCCAGCATGGGGTCGAGATGCTGCCAGCAAATCGTAAAGCAATATCTTAAGCAGGGTCGCCGACGAGCGTGCCACCCACCATGCTTCGAGTTCGCGGGGGCTGGCGAAATCATGCAGGGGTCGCAAGGGCGCCGGGATTTGCGCCGGCGCTGGAATAAGCAGTTGCTGGCTCAATTCGAATATCGCTCAAAGTCCGGGCACTCGAAACGAGGCGGCGATTGCGTCGAGTGGCCGCGTTCGCAACACCGCGTCAGGCGTTACAAAGCCATAGCCACAAAGTATCATTGCTTTTCAGAAGTCCGCATTGCGAACTGGCGGCACAATGATGCGGACTTCTGAACCGCCACACTAAGATGCGAATGTTGGATTTGGACCACTAGACGGCGTGCGGCCAGTTCACCAAGATGGCCGCGTGGAGAGCAAGCTTTGAGCGACGATTTCATTCTCGAAACCGAGCAGCTCACGAAGGAATTCGCGGGCTTCGTGGCGGTGAGCGGCGTCGATCTCCGCGTCAAGCGCGGCACGATCCATGCGCTGATCGGTCCGAACGGCGCCGGCAAGACCACCTGCTTTAACTTGCTGACCAAATTCCTCCGGCCCACACGCGGCCGCATCGTCTACAAGGGCCGCGACATCACCGCGATGGCGCCGGCCGATGTGGCGCGGCTTGGGCTGGTCCGGTCGTTTCAGATTTCAGCGGTCTTCCCCCATCTCACGGTGCTCGAAAACGTGCGCGTCGCGGTTCAACGCGAACGCGGTGCGTCGTTCGACTTCTGGCGTTCCAAACGCGTGCTCGACGCCTTCGACGAGCGGGCAATGGCGCTGATCGCCGACGTCGGCCTGACCTCGTTCGCCGAGTGGACGGCGGCGGAGTTGCCCTACGGCCGCAAGCGCGCGCTCGAAATCGCCACCACGCTGGCGCTCAATCCCGAAATGCTGTTGCTCGACGAACCGATGGCCGGCATGGGACACGAAGACATCGAACGCATCAGCGCCCTGATCAAGAAGGTGTCGGCGGCCCGCACCGTGCTGATGGTCGAACACAATCTCAGCGTGGTCGCCAATCTCTCCGATCGCATCACCGTGCTGACCCGCGGGCAAATCCTGGCCGAGGGCGACTACAAGACGGTGTCGGCGGACCCGCGCGTCCGCGAAGCCTATCTCGGGGTCGGACATGCTTAGCCCCGACGCCAAGCCGCTGCTCGCGGTCGAGGGTCTGCAAGCCTGGTATGGCGAGTCGCACGTGCTGCATGGCGTTACTTTCGACGTACGCGCCGGCGAAGTCGTGACGTTGCTCGGACGCAACGGCGCCGGCAAGACCACGACGCTGCGATCGATCATGGGCATCGTCAGCCAGCGCACCGGTTCGGTGCGCTACGACGGGCGCGAATTGATCGGCCTGTCGAGCGATCGCATCGCCCGCCAAGGTTTGGCGTTCTGTCCCGAGGAGCGCGGCATCTTCGCGAGCCTGAACGTGCAGGAGAACCTCCTGCTGCCTCCGCGGGTGCAACCCGGCGGGCTCGAACTCGATCAGATCTTCGAGCTGTTTCCCAATCTCAAGGAGCGCCTGTCGAGCCAGGGCACCAAGCTGTCGGGTGGCGAGCAGCAGATGCTGGCGATCGGACGCATCCTGCGCACCGGCGCCCGTCTATTGCTGCTCGACGAACCGACCGAGGGCCTGGCGCCGGTCATCATCCAGCAGATCGGCAAGACCATCGGAATCCTGAAACAGCGGGGCTTCACCATTCTTCTGGTCGAGCAGAATTTTCATTTCGCCTCGACCGTGGCCGACCGCTACTACGTCATGGAACATGGCGCGATCATCGACAAGTTCGCCAATTCCGAACTCGACGCCAATATCGGCAAGCTGCACGACTATCTTGGCGTGTGAATTCCTGCCATCCTGTTTGGAACTCGTAAGGAGGAACGCGGAAATGAAATCACTCATCAGTCTGACGGCGCTGGCGGTCGCCATCGGAAGCGGCGCCGCGCAGGCGCAGTACACCGACGGCACCATCAAGATCGGCGTCATGAACGATATGTCGGGGACCTACTCCGACCTGAGCGGCCAGGGTTCGGTTATCGCCGCCCGCATGGCGGTCGAGGACTTCGGCGCCGCCGCCAAGGGCATGAAGGTCGAGATCGTCGGCGCCGATCACCAAAACAAGCCCGATGTCGGTTCGAACGTCGTGCGCACCTGGATCGATACCGACAAGGTCGACGTCATCGTCGACGTGCCGACGTCGTCGGTTGCGCTCGCCGTCAACGAGATCGTGCGCGACAAGAACAAGGTCTTCCTGGTCTCGGGCGCTGCCGCCTCCGATCTAACGGGACCCAAATGCACGCCGAATACGGTGCATTGGACATACGACACCTGGGCGCTCGCCAACGGCACAGGCCAGGCGCTGGTGAAGACCGGCGGCGACAGTTGGTTCTTCCTCACCGCGAACTACGCGTTCGGGCTCGCGCTTGAGCGCGATACCGCGGCGGTCGTCACCAAGAACGGCGGCAAGGTGCTGGGGCAGGTTCGGCATCCCTTCCCGGCTACCGACTTCTCGTCGTTCCTGCTGCAGGCGCAGGCCTCCAAAGCCAAGATCATCGGGCTCGCCAATGCGGGCGCCGACACCATCAACTCCATCAAGCAGGCCTCCGAGTTCGGCATCGTGCGCGGCGGCCAGAATCTCGCCGCGTTGCTCGCCTTCATCACCGACGTGCATGCGCTCGGGCTGCAGGTGTCGCAGGGCCTGATCATGACCGAGGCGTGGTACTGGGACCTCAACGACAACAACCGCGAATTTGCCAAGAAGTTCGCGCCGCAGTTCAAGGGCATCCACCCGACCATGGTGCACGCCGGCGTCTATTCGGCCGTGACGCACTATCTCAAGGCGGTCGAAGCGCTCAAGAGCGATGCCGACGGCAAGGCGATCGTCGCCAAGATGAAGGAGCTGCCGACCGACGACAAACTGTTCGGCAAGGGTGAGGTGCGCGCCGACGGCCGCAAGATTCATCCGATGTACCTGTTCGAAGTGAAGAAGCCAGCCGAATCCAAGGCGCCGTGGGACTACTACAAGCTGCGCGCCACGATCCCGGCCGATCAGGCGTTCCGCCCGCTGGCGGACGGCGGCTGCCCGCTGGTGAAGAGCTGACGGCGAGATGACAACCTCCGGAAGCCGCGACGTCACCTGCCCGGCAGCAACGTCCGGCCTGCCGGAACCCGAACATCGCGGGTGCGCCATCCTCGGCGCCCCGTTCCGCGTGAGGCCACACCGCCACCCGGCACCCTAAAGTCATTCGCCCATGTTCGAAGTGTTCGGTGTCAGCTCGCAGGCCCTGTTCGGGCAACTGCTCATCGGGCTCATCAACGGCTCGTTCTACGCCCTGCTGAGCCTTGGCCTCGCCGTCATCTTCGGCATGCTCAACATCATCAACTTCAGCCACGGCGCCCAGTACATGATGGGCGCCTTCGCGGCCTACTTCCTGCTGCAGTATTCCGGGCTCGGCTACTGGTGGGCGCTGGTCCTTGCACCACTCCTTGTCGGCGTGACCGGCATCCTGGTCGAGCGGCTGTTCCTGCAGTGGCTCTACAAGCTCGATCATCTTTACGGTTTGCTGCTGACGTTCGGGCTCGCGCTCATCATCGAGGGCGTGTTCCGGAATTTCTTCGGCTCGACCGGCCTGCCCTACGCGGTGCCGCCCTCGCTGCAGGGCGGACAGAACCTGGGATTCATGTTCCTGCCGAACTACCGCGCCTGGGTCGTGGTGTTTTCGCTGGCGATCTGCCTCACCACCTGGTTCGTCATCGAGCGCACGCGGCTCGGCGCCTACTTGCGTGCCGCCACCGAAAATCCCTCTCTGGTGCGCGCCTTCGGCATCAATGTGCCGCGCATGATCACGCTGACCTACGGCTTCGGCGTGGCGCTCGCGGCGCTGGCCGGCGTGATGGCGGCGCCGATCTACAACGTCAGCCCGCAGATGGGCGCCAACCTCATCATCGTGGTGTTCGCCGTGGTGGTGATCGGCGGCATGGGCTCGATCATGGGCGCGATCGTCACCGGGTTCGGGCTCGGCATCATCGAGGGATTGACCAAGGTGTTCTTCCCGGAAGCGTCGAACACCGTGATCTTCATCGTCATGGCGATCGTGCTGCTGATCCGGCCGGCCGGCCTGTTCGGGCGGAGCGTGTGACATGGAGCAGCGCGCCATCGACACACCCGCGATCGGGGCAACGTCCGGCCGTTCGTACAGCGAGCTGATCGCCTTCGTGGTCATGACGGCGGCGCTGATCGTCGCACCGGCGTTCATCTATCCGGTATTCCTGATGAAGGCGCTGTGCTTTGCGCTGTTCGCCTGCGCCTTCAACCTGCTGATCGGCTATGTCGGCCTGCTGTCGTTCGGCCACGCGCTTTTCTTCGGCTGGGGCGCCTACGCAGCGGCGCACCTCGCCAAGGTCGGGACGATCAGCCTGCCCTACTGGCTGGGCGCCTGGAAGTGGCTGGTGATCCCGCTGCCGCCGCTGTCGCCGGAACTCGCCATCATCGGCGGAATGCTGTTCGGAGCGCTGCTGGGGCTGATCGCCGGCCTGCTGGCGATCCGGCGGCAGGGCATCTATTTCGCCATGATCACGCTGGCGCTGGCGCAGATGATGTTCTTCTTCGCCGTGCAGGCGCCGTTCACTCACGGCGAAGACGGCATCCAAGCGGTCCCGCGCGGCAAGCTGTTCGGCGTTATCGACCTTTCCGACCAGATCAACATGTATTTCACCGTCCTTGCGATCTTTCTGATCGGCTTCCTGTTGATCTACCGCATCATCAATTCGCCGTTCGGTGAGGTACTCAAGGCGATCCGGGAAAACGAGCAGCGCGCGATCTCGCTCGGCTACCACACCGACCGCTACAAGCTGCTCGCGTTCGTTCTCTCGGCAGCACTCGCCGGACTGGCCGGCGCCACCAAGGCGCTGGTGTTCCAGCTCGCCTCGCTGACCGACGTCGACTGGCCGATGTCGGGCGAAGTCGTGCTGATGACGCTGGTCGGCGGCCTCGGCACGGTGTTCGGACCGGTCGCCGGCGCGTTCTTCATCGTCACGCTGGAGAACTACTTGACCGCGATGGGCCAATGGGTGTTCGTCGTGCAGGGCTCGATCTTCGTGATCTGCGTGCTGCTGTTCCGTCGCGGCATCGTCGGCGAAATCGCGCGGCTGCTGCGCATCAAGCTGTAGTTCGCAGGTAGCCGTAATTGCCCGGCGGCTCGTGCAGGCAACTGGCTCAGGCTGCAATCACCGCAATCGCGTTGATCTCGATCAGATAGTCGGGCGACGTTACCAATTGAATCTGGTTGGTATGGCTCGCCAAAAGAATTCACAAGGGGCGTGCGATGAACGGCGGACTGATCCTATGGTGGTTGGCACCGATTTATATGCTTCTCATTAACTCGATTACCTATTTGATGTTTTGGGTTGATAAGGAAAGTGCGCAGTTACGGCTTTACCGTATCTCCGAAGGCCACCTTCTATTGTTGGCAATGCTAGGCGGATCGCCTGCGGCAATTTTCGCGCGTCAGCACTTGCGCCACAAAACGCGAAAGCAGCCGTTCGGTATGTTGCTTCTCGGCATTTTTGGAATGCAGACATCCGCGGCCATCTGGCTTGCGCTGCAAACTTAGGATCAACTGTACCACTACGCGCTATACCGTCTGCCCGGCAGTACTTCCCACCCTCCCCGCGCGCGAGCCTGCATCGTACCCGAGTTGTTCGTCATGGATCTGCTGTTGAACGAGGAACAGTCATTGATTCAGCAGAGCGCGCGGGCGTTCGGCCGGCGGCTCGGCGGTCCGCACCTGCGGCGGCTGCCGGAACTGCCGGGGCGCTTCCCCGCACCTGAATTCGAGGAAGCGGCCGCGGCCGGCTGGCTCGCGCTGTTGCTCGCACCCGACAAGGGCGGCAGCGGGCTCGGCCTGACCGAGCTGTGCCTGTTGGCCGAGGAGTTGGGCACAAGCCTGGCCGCACTGCCGCTGCCGGCGGCCATCGGCGGCATTCTGGCAATAGCCGAGTGCGAACAAGCGCTGCCGACTGATCTGCTGGCCGGCGCTATCGCAGGCAAGGCGCTCGTCGTACCGGCATTTGCGGGCACCCCGAGTGGCGAGGACGAGCCACTCGCGCTGACCGGAGTGCCGAACGACCAACGCCTCCGCGGTCTGCGGGTCGCGGTGCCCTGTGCATTCGTGGCCGCCGGATTTGTTGTCCAAGCCAGGATCGGGGCTGACCTCGCGCTGATCTTCGTGCCGAAGGACGCGACCGGTGTGGCGGTGCGGGAGAAGATCGCCGTCGACGGCACCGTCCTCGGCGAGGTGAGCTTGGACGATGTTCCACTCGTCAAAACCATCGTGCTGGCACGTGGTCAACCAGCCGAGGCCCTCAAGCGCAAAGTCGGCATCGTGCTCAATTTCGGCATGGCGGCGGAATTGCTCGGAATCATGCATGCCGCCGCCGGCAAGACGCTCGACTATTTGCGGCTGCGCGTGCAGTTCGGCCGGCCGATCGGTTCGTTCCAGGCGCTGCAGCATCGCGCGGTCGACGACCACGTCCGTGTCGAGACCGTTCGATCACTGATCTATGAAGCCGCCAAGCTCACCCAGTTCGACGCCAATCTTGAGGCCCACGCCTGCGCTGCCAAGGCCAAGGCCGCCGACGCCGCTCCGGTCGTGATCGCCTCGGGCATTCAGATGCACGGCGCCATCGGCTTCACCGACGAACACGACATCGGTCTCCTGCTCAAGCGTGCCCTGACACTAGCCGCCACTTATGGTCCCGGGCCGGTCCAACGCCGGCGCTATGCTGTCCTGCAAGATGGCCGCGGTGACGCCGCACTTCCCAACATCCGCAATCCCGACCCGATCGGCGAAGCCTTCCGCCAGGAGGTGCGGGCGTGGATCGAGCAGACGCTGCCCGCCGATCTGCGCCATCTACCCACACGTCCGCCGTTCGAGCGCGCCATGTGGTGGCACCGTGAGCTCTTCAAACGCGGATGGATCGCGCCCCGCTGGCCGAAAGCCCTCGGCGGGATGGACGCGCCGTTGCAGCAGCAGATCATTTTGATGGAAGAGCTTGGCCGCGCCGGCGCGCCCGAAATTTCCGCGCAGGCGATCAGCCATGTCGGACCGATCCTCATGGCGTTCGGCAGCGAGCCGCAGAAGGCGCGGCACCTGCCCGCCATGCTGTCGGGCGACGCGGTGTGGTGCCAGGGCTATTCGGAACCGGGCGCCGGGTCCGATCTTGCGGGGTTGCGTACTTCGGCGGTTCGCGACGGCGACGAACTGATCATCAACGGCCAAAAAATATGGACCACCTGGGCGCATCATGCCGATTGGATGTTTGCGCTCGTGCGCACTGATCCAGCCGCGGCCAAGCAGGCCGGCATCACATTCGTCCTGATGGACATGAAGACACCGGGCATCACGGTCCGCAGCATCCGTACGATCGCCGGCGACGATGAGCTTGCCGAGGTTTTCTTCGATAATGTCCGCGTGCCGCTCGGCAACGTCGTCGGCAGCATCGACAACGGCTGGCGGGTCGCCAATGCGCTGTTGGCGCACGAACGCCTGCAAAGCTCGAACCCGCAGAAATGCGTCGCCGCGCTGACGCGATTGAAGAAAGCGGCGTTCGGCCCGGTGGCAACCGATCCGGTCTTTCGCGACAAGCTCGTGAGCGCCGAGATCGAAGTGCTGGCGCTGGCGGCGGCGTACGAGCACGCGGTCGCGCTGACCCGCACCGGCCGACAGCTTGGACCGGAGGCGTCTTTCCTCAAGCTTGCAGCGAGCGAGCTGACGCAGCATCTTGCGGCCCTCACACTCGAAGCCTGCGGCAGCGCCGGGACGCTGCTGGAAGGAGTGAGCGTCGACGACGGCGTCGTGCATCCGGCTCTCACCTACCTGCAAAGCCGGCGGGAGACGATTTTTGCGGGCAGTTCCGAAATCCAGCGCAACATCATCGCCAAGCGCGTGCTGAAATTGCCCTGACCGAACAGCGAAACGATCACCGACACCGGCAAAAGGAGACGACAGATGCCAGCGGAAGCCAACGCCCCCTGGGGCAAGAATGTCCTGGTCGAATTCGACGAGGGCATCGCCTGGGTCAGCCTCAACCGGCCCGACAAGCGCAACGCCATGAGCCCGGCGCTCAACCAGGAAATGTTCGACACCATCGACGCGCTCGAAATCGACGATCGCTGCGGGGTCGTGGTGATCACCGGTTCGGGCAATGCGTTCTCGGCCGGCATGGACCTGAAGGAGTTCTTCCGCGCCAACGACGGCAAATCGCCGGTCGAGTTTGCGCGCATCCGCGCGGGTCAACGCCGCATGGCAATGGCGGCGCCTGATGTACTACCCGAAGGCCACGATCGCGATGGTGAACGGCTGGTGTTTTGGTGGCGCATTCACGCCGCTGGTGTCGTGCGACCTGTCGATCGCCGCCGAGGAAGCGACTTTCGGCCTCTCGGAAATCAACTGGGGCATCATTCCGGGCGGCGTGGTCACGCGCGCGGTCGCCGCCAAGATGAACCAGGCTGACGCGCTCTACTACATCATGACGGGTGAGACCTTCGACGGGAAAAAGGCCGCGCAGATGGGGCTCGTCAACGAAGCCGTGCCGCTCGCCAACCTGCGGGAGCGCACGCGGGCGCTTGCGCAGGTGCTGCTGCAGAAGAACCCGACAGTGCTGCGCACCGCCAAGATCGCCTATCGGCACGTCAAGAACATGGATTGGGAAGCGTCGGAAGACTATCTCGGCGCCAAGAACACCGAATCGGCAGCGACCGATCCCGAGCGCGGACGCCAGAAAGGCATGTCGCAGTTTCTCGACGAGAAATCCTATCGCCCCGGTCTGGCCGCTTATCGCCGGGAGGAATGATGCCTGTGGCCCGCGAGGCCGCGACCTGCGGCCTCACGTCGCCGCCTTGCGGCATGGAAACGGGGTGCTAGTCTGACCGAGAGGGCAACCGCCCATCAGTTCGGGTCGGCGGAATACGACGAGCAGCTCTCCGGCATGTCGTTGGAAGGGCGCCGGTTTGAGGGAGGACGATCTATGTTTGCGCGAAGAATGCTCGCCCTGAGCGGCCTAGTCGCAACGGCGCTGGTGACGGCCGGATTGGCCACGATTGACGTGGCGTATGGGCAGGAAATCAAACTCACCCTGGCCGATCAGAACTCCCCTACCGGATGGGGCCCTTCCCACGCCCTGCAGCCGTGGGTGAAGCAGGTCGAAGAGGCCACCAAAGGCCGCGTCAAGATCCAGGTCTACCCGTCGCAGACCTTGATCAAGGGCGTGGATATGTGGCGGGGCATCCGCAGCGGCATCGCCGACATCGGCTGGTGCGTCCAGGGCTACTGGCCCGAGCAGACGCCGCTGGCCGACGTCGCTTCCCTGCCGTTCTTGCCGATCTACTCCGGTGAAAAGGGCGGCGAGATGCTGTGGAAGCTCTACGAGAAATACCCCGCGATCCAGCGCGAGTTCGGGGAGATCCAGCCGCTGGTGCTGTACACCAGTTCGCCCAACATGATCATTTCCACCAAGAGGGAAGTGAAGACGCTCGACGACTTCAAAGGCTTGAAGGTCCGCGTCCTCGGCGGTCCGCCGACCGAAATGGCCAAGGCGCTCGGCGCCGTCCCCACTCTCATCCCGATGCCGGACCTCTATCAGTCGCTCGACAAGGGCGTGATCGACGCCGCCGCCGTGCCGTGGGAAGCGGTGCAGGCGTTCCGGCTCTACGAACTGGCGAAGAGCTACACCATCGCGCCGTTTTACGTGGCGTATTTCTCACTCTGCGCCAACAAGCAGAAATGGCAGAGCCTGCCGCAGGATGTTCGCGACCAGATCATGACGGTGAGCGGCCTCGCCGGCTCGAAATTCTGGGGCAAGAACTTCTTCGACAGCGCCGAGCAGGGCGTCATCGAACGGGCCAAGGCCGGCAACTATGACATCAACCGCTATCAGGTTCCGCCGGCCGAATTGGAACGCTGGAGCAAGCTTGCCGGCGAGCCGATCTGGAACGAATGGGTGAAGAAGCTCGAGGGCAAGGGCCAGAAGGATGCGCGGCCGATCCTCGATTCCGCGCTCGAACTGCTCAAGAACTGACGCACAGGGCACGTGTCCCGGGCGCAGCGCGCCACGAAGTGGTGCGCTGCAGAACCGGGACCGCAGAAATGCCGGTGTCCGTTGCGGCCCCGGATCAGCGGTGCATCATTTCGCTGCGCTCGTGCTGCACCGCGTCCGGGACACGTGCAGCGGCGTTCCGGCCACCCGGTAATTTAGGGGGACATATCCCGTGATCCTGCAAACCACCGAACGCTGGCTGCTGCGCTGCGAGCACGTGCTCGTCTATGCCGGCGTGGTGGCAATGCTCGCGATGATGTGCCTGACATCGGCCGACGCGCTCAGCCGGTATCTGCTCAATCGCCCGTTCCTCGGCGCATACGAATTCACCGAAAAGTACCTGATGGTGGCTTCGATCTTTCTCGGGCTATCCTACGCCTACCGCGGCGGCATGTTCATCCGCGTGACCTTCCTGGTCGACCGGCTGCCGGCGGCGCTGAAGCTCGCGGTCAGTACCGTGGTTCAGTTGGTCACCCTGGCATTCTGCCTGCTGGTGCTGGTCGCAACCACCCAGCAGGCGCTGCGGGGTTGGCAGGACGACACCACCCTGAGCGCGCTCCCGATCCCGGTTGGGCCCGCGTATACCTTCGTGCCGCTGGGCTTCCTGGCGCTGTCGCTGATGCTGCTGATCGACCTGCCGAGGGTCCGCAGCGGCCGATCCTACCTGTTCCGCGAAGACGCCCCACCGGCATGACCGCGAGCCGCGCCAAGCCGCGCTGAAGGATCGTTCATGGTCTTGCTTCCGGTCTTCGTGCTGGTTCTCGCGCTGCTGTTCGGCGTGCCGATCGCGGTCGCGCTTGCCGGGTCGGGGATGCTCGGCATCTATCTGGTGACCGGCGATTTCAGCAAGGTCATGGGCATCCTCAGCCTCAATCCATTCAGCACCGTCGCCGACTATGCGCTGACGACCATCCCGATGTTCATCCTGATGGCGTTCTTCTCGGCCTCGAGCGGGCTGGCCCGCGACCTCTACACCGCGGCGGCGAACTGGCTGTCGCATATCCGCGGCGGGCTTGCGATCGCCACCGTGTTCGCTTGCGGCATCTTCGGCGCAATGTCCGGGCGCGAGCACGGCGGCCGCCTCGGTGATGTCGAAGATCGCCATGCCGGAGATGCGCCGCCACGGCTATTCGGACGAACTGGCGGCGGGCTCGATCGGCATCGGCGCAACGCTCGACATCATGATCCCGCCGAGCATCGCGATGGTGATCTACGGCATCGCTACGCAGACCTCGATCGGCAAGCTGCTGATCGCCGGCGTCATCCCGGGCATCATCGTCGGCATTCTGCTCGCCGTGATGATCTATCTCTGGGTGCGGATCAGCCCCCGAGCACGCGCCCAGCACCTTCCGCGTCGACCGTCAGGAACGCTGGGCGAGCCTTGCGCGGGTCTGGCCGAGCCTGCTGCTGATCGCGATCGTCATCATCCTGCTCTACACCGGCGGCGTCACGCCGACCGAGGTGGGCGCGCTTGGCGCGCTGCTCGCCGCGGTCATCGGCGCCGCCTTCGGCCGGCTCACGCTTGCGGGCGCGCTCGATGCGGTGAAGTCGACCATCCGCACCTCGGCGATGATCTTTCTGATCCTGATCGGCGCGACCATCTTCGGCTACTACATGGCGCTCAGCCGCATTCCTCAGGACGTGGTCAGCGCGGTCATCGCCATGGACCTCAACCGCTGGGTCGTGATCATCGGGATCGTGGCCGCCTACTTCGTCATCAGCATGTTCATGGACGAGATCCCGCTGCTGCTGCTGACGCTGCAGCTCACGTTTCCGCTGATCACCTCGCTCGGCTTCGACCCGATCTGGTTCGGCGTGATGTCGATGATGATGGTGGCGATGGGGCTCGTCTTCCCGCCGGTCGGCCTGATCGCCTTCATCGTCAGCGCAACCGGCGGGGTCGACCTGATGAAGGTTTACAAGGGAACCAGCATTCTGATGCTGTCGATCGTCGTCACGACCGTGCTATTGATGATCTTCCCGCAGATCGCACTCTGGCTGCCGGCGACCATGCGTTAGTATGCCTTCTCCTCAGCCCGGAGGACCGCCATGAACGTCCAGAACGCACCGCAACTCGACGCCAAGGCCACCCCATATCGCGGCGGCGCTGCGCCCGGCTACATGTCCGGATTCGGCAATTCGTTCGAGACCGAGGCGCTGGCGGGGGCGCTGCCGATCGGCCGCAACTCGCCGCAACGGGTCAACTACGGGCTCTACGCCGAGCAGCTCTCGGGCTCGCCGTTCACCGCGCCGCAGGCGACCAACCAGCGCTCGTGGCTCTACCGCATCCGTCCCGCCGTCAAACACTCGGGACGCTTCCGCATGATCGACAAGGGGCTGATCCGCACCGCACCGGCGGCGCGCGACGAGAGCAACTTGCCGATCGGCCAGTTGCGCTGGAGCCCGGTGCCGATCCCCGCCGAGTCGCTCACCTTCGTCACCGGGCTGCGCACCGTCACCACCGCGGGCGATGCCGAGACCCGCGCCGGCATGGCCGCGCATCTCCTCTTCGTCACCACCTCGATGCGGAGCGAATATTTCTTCAACGCCGACGGCGAGATGCTGATCGTGCCGCAGACCGGACGGCTGCGGTTCTGGACCGAGTTCGGCGTCATCGACGTCGAGCCGGGCGAGATCTGCGTGATCCAGCGCGGCGTCATCTTCCGGACCGAACTGATCGACGGCCCGGCCCGCGCCTATGTCTGCGAGAACTACGGCGGCGCGCTCCAGTTGCCGGACCGCGGCCCGATCGGCGCGAATTGTCTCGCCAACGCGCGCGACTTCCTCACGCCGGTCGCGGCCTACGAGGACAAGGAGGAGCCCTCGACTATCTACGTCAAATGGGGCGGCGAGCTCTACGCCGCCGAGATCGGCCAGTCGCCGCTCGACGTCGTCGCCTGGCACGGCAACTATGCGCCATACAAGTACGACCTGCGGCGGTTCTCGCCGGTCGGCGCGCTCATGTTCGATCACCCCGACCCGTCGATCTACACGGTGATGACGGCGCCGTCGGAAACACCGGGTACCGCCAACATCGATCTCGTTATCTTTCCCGAGCGCTGGGCGGTGGCGGAAAACACCTTCCGCCCGCCCTGGTACCACCGCAACCTGATGTCGGAATTCATGGGCCTGATCTACGGCATCTACGACGCCAAGCCCGAAGGCTTCGTGCCGGGCGGCATGTCGCTGCACAACTGCATGTTGCCGCACGGCCCCGACGAGCAGGCGTTCGAGCACGCCAGCACTGTGGAACTGAAACCCGACGAAACTCGCCAACACTATGGCCTTC
Organism: uncultured Alphaproteobacteria bacterium; assembly: GCA_963807865.1. Taxonomy (GTDB): domain Bacteria; phylum Pseudomonadota; class Alphaproteobacteria; order Rhizobiales; family Xanthobacteraceae; genus VAZQ01. The sequence continues at coordinate 111,627 of CAWEDK010000024.1, forward strand.
ATGTTCGAGACCCGGTATCCGCAGCGCCTGACCGCTTATGCGGCGGGGCTGAAAGAGCGGCAGGACGACTACCTCGACTGCTGGCAAGGCCTGCGCAAGCACTTCAACCCGGCACGGCCGTGATCGCCGGCCGCAGCGGAACGCGTATCGCAATATCGAAAGAAGTCCACGACATGATCGACGAAACCCATGCGCCGGGCCGGCGCAGCTGGGTCGCTTCGGCGAACCAGCATGCCGACTTCCCGATCCAGAACTTGCCGTTCGGTATCTTCAGTCCGCCAGGAGGTACTCCGCGCGGCGGGGTTGCGATCGGCGACGAGATTTTCGATCTCGGCGCCGCGCTGGAACTTGGCCTGTTGGGCGGCGCAACGGCGACGGCTGCGCAAGCCGCGGCCGGCACCACGCTCAATCCGCTGTTCGCGCTCGGCCGCGAGGCGCGCGTAGCCCTGCGCTGCCGCATCGGTGAGCTTCTGGATGCCGACGGCAAGGACCGCGCCCGCAATGAGGCCGCCGGCTCAAAGCTGCTGCACCGCGCCGCGAATTGCCGCACTCACGTGCCGGCCGCGATCGGCGACTACACCGACTTCTTCGCCGGCATCAACCACGCCACCAATGCGGGCAAGCTCTTCCGTCCCGACAATCCGCTGATGCCGAATTACAAATACGTACCGATCGGTTACCACGGCCGCGCCTCGTCGATCGGCGTGTCGGGCACGGACGTGCGCCGCCCTGAGGGACAGCGCAAACCGGCAAACGAAACGGTTCCCGACTTTCGGGCCCTGCCGCAACCTCGACTACGAACTCGAACTCGGCGTCTGGGTCGGACCCGGCAACGAACTCGGTCGTCCGATTCGGATCGCCGAGAGCGGCGATCACATCGCCGGCTTCTGCCTGTTGAACGACTGGTCGGCGCGCGACATTCAGGGCTGGGAATACCAGCCGCTCGGTCCATTCCTCGGCAAGAGCTTCTTCACCACCGTCTCGCCGTGGGTGGTCACGCCGGAAGCCCTGGCGCCGTTTCGCTTGGCGCAGGCGCCGCGACCTGCGGGCGACCCGGCGCCCCTGCCCTATCTGCTGGACTCACACGATCAGGCTAGCGGCGCGCTCGACATCGCGCTCGAGGTGTCCCTGCTCACGCCCGGCCTGAAGGCGAAAGGTCTGCCCGCGCACAGGCTGTCGTCCGGCAACGCGCGCGACCTCTATTGGACGGTTGCCCAGCTTGTGACGCATCACACCAGCAACGGCTGCAACCTGCGCCCCGGCGATATCTTCGGCACCGGCACGATCTCCGGGACCGAGCGCCGACAGTCTCGGCAGCCTGCTCGAGATTTCAGCCGGCGGCCGTCAGCCGATCGACCTGCCTTCAGGCGAGACGCGCCGGTTCCTGGAGGATGGCGACACTGTCATCATGCGTGCTCACTGCCGTCGCGATGGCTATGCGCCAATCGGCTTCGGCGAGTGCCGCGGCACCATCGTCGCAGCCGGTGGATGAAGTGACGATAGAAGATCGGCACCGTTCGCTTCCAGACCGCTAAAATAAGGATCAAAATGAGCGCACGCGTTGGTGCCGGCTCCAAAAAACACCAGGCGCCGCATGAGACCGGCGGCGCCCGTACGTTCGACTGAGCGATTAGAGGTGGTGCTCAATGGCACCTGTTGGAAGCCGCGGCCTCGCCCGACAATCACTCGACTCGCGCGGCGTGTTACTTCACCTTGAGATTTTCGGCCGAAGTCTTACCCCGATTGGACACTTCTTCGTACTCGATCGTCTGTCCCTCGTTGAGGGTCGACAGGCCTGCCTTCTCGACCGCCGAAATATGGACGAACACGTCCCGACCACCACCACCCTGGGGCTGGATAAATCCATACCCTTTCGTGGGGTTGAACCACTTCACCTTGCCAACAGCCATTTCCGCTCTCCTGTTAGAAACTCGACGATATGCCGGCCCGCGAAATCCCGCAGCGGAATTTCGAAATTTTATTCTAGCCGTCCGCGCGGTCCGATCCTAGCTCGAATTTGCCGTCCTGACCGACTAACCGGCGGGCGGGAGCCGTAGCCGCTGGCTCCCGCACACCACTCAGGGATTACTTGATCGCGAAGACATAGATCGCGCCGCCCTGCGGCACATCCGGATATTGCCCCGGAAACAGCAGGTTCATACGCGATTGCATCTTCGCCGGATCGACGCCCCAGCCGGATTGAACGGCGATGTACTGCTTGCCGTCGACCGCAAACGACACCGGAACCGCCGCAACTCCCGAAATTGTGGGGAACTCCCACAGAATCTTGCCGGTCTTGCCGTCAAACGCTCGGAACATGCGGTCGTTGGTACCGCCGGCGAACAGCACGTCGCCGCCGGTCGCCAGCACCGGTCCCCAGTTGAACGACGGCAAATTGGTTGTCCACACCTTCTTGCCGGTGTCGACATTCCAGGCCTGCAGCTCGCCGATGTGATCCGCGCCGGCGACCATCTTCATCACATTGCGGGCGACGCCCATGAAGCGCTCGCCGACGACGTACTTCGGGGTTTCACCACGCAGCTCGGTGCACAGGTTTTCGTTCGCCGGGATGAACATCAGCCGGGTGTTCGGGTTGAAGGCGACCGGCGGCCAGTCCTTGCCGCCCCACAAGCTGGGGCAGAACTCGGCGGTCTTGTCGGTCCCGGGCTTGCGCAATTCGTCGATGTCGGGCCTGCCGGTCTTCGGATCGAGGCTCTTGAACACATCCTGGCGAACGTAAGGCCGTCCAGCCACGAAGTTGATTTTCCCTGTGGTGCGTTCGAGGTCCCAGATGTATCCACTGCGCGACACGTTGATCAGGCCCTTCACCGTGCGGCCGTCGCGCTGAAAATCGACGACGATCGGCGGCGAGACTTCATCCCAGTCCCATGAGTCGTTGGGATGGTACTGAAAGTGTCCCTTGATCTGACCCGTGTTCACGTCGAACGCTACGACCGAGGTGGTGTACAGATTGTCACCGGGCCGCTGGTCGCCGAACCAAGGCGCGGCGTTACCGGTCCCCCAAAACGTCAGGTTGGTTTCCGGATCATAGGTGCCGGTCACCCAGATCGCGCCGCCGCCGCGCTTGTAGTGATCGCCGCCCGCCGGCCAGGTCTCGCTGCCAGGTTCACCTGGCGCCGGCACCGTATAGGTCTTCCATAATTCCTTGCCGGTCTCGGCATCCAATGCGGCGACGAAGCCGCGCACGCCCAACTCGCCGCCCGAGGCACCGAGGATAACCTTGCCGTCGACAATCAACGGGGCCAACGACATGTAGTAGGCCTTTTTGTAGTCGTCGACTTTCGCGGTCCACAGCACCTTGCCGGTCTTGGCGTCGAGCGCGACCAGCACACAATCGGCGGACGCGAAATAGACGCGGTCGCCATAGAGCGCGACGCCGCGGTTGGTCGGGTGAAGATGAATCACGTCTTCCGGCAGCGCGCGCTTGTAGCGCCACAGCAGATTGCCGGTCTTGGCCTCAACGGCGATCACCTGGTTGCCCGGCGTGGCGACGAACATCACGCCGTTGTTGACGATCGGCGGCGCCTGATGGCCTTCGATCTGGCCGGTCGCCATGCTCCACACGGGCTGCAGCCGGCCGACATTCTCCGCGGTGATTTCCTTCAGCGGGCTGTAGCCCCAGCCGTCATAGGTTCGGCGAAAATGAAACCAGTTGCCGTCCTCGGGCTTCTTCAGACGCTCAGCGGTAACCGGAGCGTACTTCTGCAGAATTTCCGGCATTGGTCCCGGCACCGGGGTTGCGGAAGCCGGGGCAATGGTTTGCGGCGTTTGCGCCGCCGCGCCGGTCAATCCCGCAGCCGCGATGATCGCAGCCGCGCACGCACTTTGCACATACATCCTGGTATAACTCATGACGTTTCCTCCTTCGTTCTCTTATTTTGCCGAGGCCTTGTGACCGAACCTCTGACATTTTGGGGTCGTTCTCGAACTCCTTACTTGCAGACTTGCGGCGGCTGAACGGCCGTCGGCCGGGCGTCAGGTCGGAACGATTCCGACCCGTCCAGTGAATGGTTTGGCCGCGGCCAACTTGCCGTCCGAAATCTTGAGAGGCAGCGCCGGGAGCGCGCGCGTGGCGGGGCCATCAATGACGGCAGCCCCATCGCTCGGATTGTAATGCGAATAGTGACAGGAGCATTCCAACATCTCCTGTTCACCAACCCAGACACTCACCTCACAACCGGCATGCGGGCAGATTGCCGAATAGGCGACGACGCCGTCGGCGGCCCGCTCGCGGGTGACGCCGACCAGCTTCGACGCGTCGAGCCGAACCAGAAGAACCTTGTTGAGGCGCGAACCGTTGCGGACCAAAGCTGCGACCGGATCCATCGGCCACGCCATCACCGGCGGGCCGCCGAGCGGAATGTCTTTGACTTCAAGCGGTGTCTTGCTCTCGCCGCCGGTCGATACGAAAATATCACCTTCCTTGGGGCGCTCGCTTGCGGCCTCGGCAAAGGCGGCACCATCGACAAGCCCCGTTCCGATCTCGGCGCCGAACACCAGCAAGCCGGTGAGGACGGTTCGTCGGGTCGATCTCTCCACACCCGAACAGCAGCAGGTTTGATCGCCGGCCTTGTCCATCGGCATGCTCCCAGCGGGGCGCCAAATACCAGCGCCCACCCATGTACACGACAGCGACTGGCAACCTAGGCTAACCCAATGAAAGGGCGCCGCCAACACGTCTGCCCCCGATTGTCACGCGTCAATCAATCAGACGATCGGCTGGTCGCGTCGCCATCGTCGTTGCCGATGCCGTTTTTCCCGAGCGCCGGCACCGCGCCGCAGGGCCTCGATGCGCCGTCGAACAGCGCCGCCGGCGCCGGATAACTGACAGGCCCGTTCGGCGTCGCCACGGTGGTGCGACGCAGGTGCGGATGCGCCGACAGCGCCGACATATCGTTGACTTCGGCAAAGGCGGTGTCGGAACGCGTCAAGCGCTCGATGACTTCGGCGCGCGGAAGCTGCCGGAAAGCGCCGGCCACCATGCCGTCGGTCTCATCGCGATGGGCGATGCGCGCGACGTTGCTGCAAAATCGCGGGTCGTCCGCGATGCCCTCGTTCTGCAGGACGTGCCGGCAGAACATCCGCCATTCTCGCTCGTTCTGGATCGAGATGAGAATCTGCGCGCCGTCGCGCGAAACGAACACCCCGTAGGGCGAGATCGACGGGTGCGCGAGGCCGATGCGCTGCGGTGGCCGGCCGCCTTCCGCATGCAGCAGCGGCACCGTCAACCAATCCGCCATCACGTCGAACATTGAAATCCGGATATCGGTCCCCTGCCCGCTCCGGCCGCGGGCGATCAGCGCCTCCAGTATGGCCGCATGCGCGGTGGCGCCGGTCGCAATATCGACGATGGATATGCCAACCCGGGACGGCCCCTCGGGGCTGCCGGTGATCGAGGCCAGGCCGGATTCCGCCTGGATCAGCAGATCGTAGGCCTTGCGCCCGGACAGCGGCCCAGTGTCGCCATATCCCGAAATCGAGCAGCAGATCAGCCCCGGGTGAACGCGACGCAGGTCAGCGATCTCGAAGCCGAGCCGGGCGAGCGCCCCAGGCTTGAGATTCTGCACGAACACATCGGCATTCGCGATCAACTGGGCGAGGCGCTCGCGGGCGTTCTCGTGCGCGAGGTCGAGCACCAGGGAGTCCTTGCCGCGATTGAGCCAGACAAAATAGCTCGCCTGGCCCCTTGCTACGTCGTCGTAGCCGCGGGCGAAATCGCCCTCCGGGCGCTCGATCTTGATGACCCGAGCTCCGGCGTCGGCCAGCCGCCCAGTGCAGAACGGCGCCGCCACCGCCTGTTCGAGGGCGACGACGACGATCCCATCCAGCGGCCGCGGGGGCATCATGTGGGCGGACATCCGCTCGCTTTACATCTCTTGCGCCAGATCGACGACTTGCAGGCAAGCACTTCAGGTGCCGAGATCGCGCAGGTAACCGGCGACGAGATCATTGCGGGCGTGCCTGTATCGCCGCCCAGACGTTGTGAGGCGAATACGGCATCTCGAGATGATGGATGCCTAATGGCGACAGCGCATCGATCACCGCATTGGCGACGGTTGGAATGGCACCGGTCGCACCCGCCTCGCCAGCTCCCTTGGCGCCGAGTGGATTGCTGGGTGAGATGGTCGGACGGTCACGCAGCAAGACCTCGGGCAGCGAATCGGCGCGCGGCATGAAGTAGTCCATGAAGGTGCCGGTCAGGAACTGGCCGCTCTCCCGATCATAGACGCAGTGCTCGCCCATGATCTGGCCGATGCCCTGCATCAGTCCGCCGAGTAGTTGTCCCTCGACTAGCTTGTGATTGTAAATTCTGCCGCAGTCGTCCACCGCGACGTAACGCAGCAATTCGAGCACGCCCGTTTCGGGGTCGATTTCGACTTCGGCCACATGGGCGCCGCTCGGGAATGCGGCGGCGGTATTGAGCTTGGCGGTGACATCGAGCGGATGGCTTTCGCCGCCCGCGTGCTGGCGCGCGAGGTCCTCCAGTCCGATCGACAGGTCGGTACCCGGCACGCGATAACGTCCGTTCTCGAACACGATATCGGTGGCGGCGACCTCGAGTTCCTTCGCTGCCAGGACAAGTCCCTTTTGCACCACTTCATGCGCTCCGACCGAAAGGGCCCCGCCGTGGCTGATCAAGGAGCGCGAACCGAACGAGCCGGTTCCGACCAGCGGCGGGCCCTCGGGATCGCTGGCGCGCAACGTCACCTTGTCGGCCGACATCCCGAGAATTCCGGCCACCAGATCGGGGAACACTGTCTCGTGGCCCTGCCCAGATGGCCCGGCCAGCGTGAACAGTTGCGGCAGGCCTTGTGCGTCGAACCTGATGGCGATTTCCTCCTGCCCCGCGCCCCCCGATGGCTCGATGAAGACCGCGCAACCGATGCCGCGCAGACGGCCGCGTGCCTTGGCCTCGGCACGCCGGCCGTCAAATCCATTCCAGTCAGCAACACCTAGTGCCTCTTCCATGAGCCCTGCGGGATCGCCGCTGTCGTAAGTCGATCCGGTCGGGGTCTTGTAGGGGAAGGCATCTTTGGCGAGGAGATTTCGCCGCCGCAGTTCGATCCGGTCGATTCCCGTGACGCGCGCGGCCTCGTCCACCAGGCGCTCGACCAGATAGGAGACGTTCGGCCGTCCCGCGCCGCGATACGGCGCAACCGGCGTCAGATTGGTGAACACCAGCCGGTTCAAGCCGTAGACCGCCGGCACGCGATAGACGTTGCTCGCCATGCTGGTCGGCGCAGCAGCGGTGTTGATGAAGGGGCCGGCGCCCGAGCAATACGCGCCCAGATCGACGAGCCAGCCGACCCGCAAGGCGAGAAAGTTGCCGTCGGCATCGAGCGCAAGCTCCCCGGTCAAGGTAGCGCCCCGGCCGTGGTGATCGGTCAGGAGCGACTCGCTGCGCGTTCCCACCCATTTGACCGGACGGTCGAGTTCGCGCGCGGCGAACGCCAGTGCGGAGAACTCCGGATAGATCTCGTTTCGCACCCCAAAACCGCCGCCGACATCCTTGGCGTGGATACGGAAATGCGCCGGCGGCAGGCCGGTGACATGCGCGAACTCCTTCACGATGTCGCCCATGCCCTGGGTCGGCATGTAGACGTCGAAATGTCCCGACGCCTTGTCGTAGCTCGCAAGCGCCGGACCTCGGTTCCATTGGCACACCGGCGATGCGTTGAGCATGCACCACGGTGCGCACGATGCGGGCCGCCTTGGCGAAGGCTTCTTCAGTCGCCGCCTGATTGCCGTACTCGTAATCCATCGCGAGATTGTCGGGCACATCGGCATGCAGCGCAGGAGCACCGGCCGCGAGCGCATCCCGCGGATCAGCCATCGCGGGCAAATCACGGTATTCGACGATCAGCTTTTCGGCGGCATCCTGTGCTTCGGTTTCAGTCTCCGCGACCACCAGCGCAACGGGCTCACCGACGAACCGGACCCGGCCGTGCGCGAGCGCCGGCCGATGCGGGTTCTTCAGTTCGGAGCCGCCCTTGCCCTTGAAGAACATGAGCGGCCGCGGGCTCTTGAAGCCGGCACGGGCAAGGTCCTCCCCCGTCAGCACAGCAAGCACACCGGGTGAAGCCATCGCCGCGCTCTTGTCGAGCGAAATGATCTCGGCATGTGCACGATCAGCCCGGAGAAAATGCCCGTGGGCTTGCCCCGGCAGGTCCCAGTCGGCGGTGTAACGCCCTTGGCCGGTGACCAGGCGCAAATCCTCACGCCGGCCCTTGAACGCAACGCTCATCGGACTCTCCTGCAATTCGATGGGACTACATGCCAGGCAAATGCGGGGTGATCGCTACCCAAGCGGTCCCTGCAGGATCTGGTCGACATAGCTGTCAGATGACGCTTCAAGCGTCTGGGGCCAATCGGGCATGACACGCGGCCGCTGCGCCGCCGGACGAGGCCTGCCGTCCCAGCCGATCTGCTCCATGCTGTGATAGAGCTGAACGCAATGGCCGTCAGGGCCGACGGCATGCGCCGCATAGTCGATACCGGGATGTAGGTCGCACGGGATGCGGTCGATGAACCGCAGTTCTCGTTCGCGCAGGAACGCGATCGCGTCCCGTAACTGGCTATAGGTTGCGACCTGCATGCCGATGCTCATCAGCGTCGTCGCGGGATTGAGCCCGAGCTCTTCGCGCAGCGCCACCGGAAACAAGCCAACCGTATGGTGATCAGTTCCGCAGCGCAGGAAGACGCACCGATGCCCGAGGTATTGAACGTCTTCAGTCTTGGTGAGGCCGAGGAGCTCCGTGTAGAACCGCTCCGACACATCGACGTCCGCGACGAACAGGTTGACCGGCCCGACCTTTGTGACCTTGAACGGCCGTGGCAGCATCACCCCGCCGACGCAATAATCGCAGGGCAATTCTTCAGTTGGGCGGAAACCGCTGTCGAGAGCGACACCGCCTTCTTCGGCGTGCATGATCTCCGTCATCTCCGATGGCTGCGGCAACGCGAAGCCGTTGCGTACCGCCTGCACATAAGCGGCGCCCGGCTTGCTCCTGCGATCCCAGCCGATCTGCTCCATGCCATAATAGAACTCGACGCGGTGGCCATCCGGATCGAGCACGTAAACCGCCCAGTTGCTGCCCGGAAAATCACGGCCGAGCCGGCTGATGAATATCTGCCGCTCGGCGAAATAGTCATGTGCGCGTACGACTTCCTCGAGCGTGCCGACCTGGAACGATATCTGGTTGACGAACACGCCCTTTTCGTAATGCGCCTTACGTACGCCCTCGGCAGTCGAGGCATGGATGGCGGCGAGCGAGTGATGATCGGTACCGTGCGACGTGAACACAGCCGAGAGCTTGCCGTCCCGCACGACCTTATCGGTCTGCCGGAACCCGAGCGCGTCGACATAGAGCCGGCGCGCCATCTCCAGATCGGTATGCCACAAGGCGAAATGCCCGAGGCGGCGCGGTTTGAATGGACGCGGCAGCCGGATGCCGCCGACATCGTACATGCGGTCCGCAGCAGTCATGGCCGGCGTCTCCGTGGAATTGCCCGCCGCGATCATACGTCGCCAGCGCAAGCCTGGGCAACGCTCATGCGATGTCCCGGCTCTGGACGCGAGCGGCACGATGCGCGACAATTCTCGAATAATGACGGACTGCATTCAGTCCGAAAACAACCGGCGGACGCCGGACCGGGTGGAAATGCATGACAGCCTTGACGCGCAGGACATTCCTTGCCGCCGGCGCCGGCAGCCTTGGTGCGGCGGCATCCACTGCGCGCGCGCAGACCCCCGCGTGGCCGACTCGCCCGCTGCGAATTATCATTCCGACCGCGCCCGGCGGCAGTCCCGACATGGTGGCGCGTTTGCTAGGCAACAAGCTGACGGAACGCCTCGGCCAGCCAGTGGTGGTCGAGAGCATCGTGCAGGGCGTGGGACTGGTCGGCAACCAGATGGTGTCGCGCGCGGCGCCCGATGGCTCGACTTTCGCGATGCTGACCGGCGGCTTCACGACCCAAGCCGGGGTGATGAAGACGCTACCGTACGATCCAGTCCACGGTTTTGCATTCGTGACGACAGTGGTTGCCTATCCGATGTTCCTGCTCGTCGCGCCAAATTCGCCGATCTCAAGCTTCGCGGACCTGATCGAGCGCGCCAAGCGCGAGCCCGGTCAGATCAACTACGCGATCATCGGCAGCGGCAGCGTCTACCATTTGCTCGGCAAGTGGATCGAAAACCAGGCAGGCATCCAACTCGTCGGCATCCCATACCGCGGCTCGGTCGCAGCCTTCACTGACGTCGCCGGCGGCCGGGTGGCCGCGATGCTGGATACCGCGACGTCCGCGATCTCCCGCATTCGCAACGGGCAGATGCGCGCGCTGGCGGTATCGTCACCGGAGCGCTATCCGTTGATGCCGGATGTACCGACGATGAATGAAACGGTTCCGGGGGTCGAACTGATGTCTTGGCTCGGGCTCGCGACCGCGCCACAAACACCGAGGCCGATCATCGACAAGCTCAATGCGGAGGTCCGACGGGCGCTCGACCTGCCCGATGTCAAACAGTGGCTTGTCGAGACCGGAGTGCTGGCCGCTCCCGCCACGCCGGAAGAATTCCGGCGTCGCATCGAATCCGAGATCGCGTTGTACTCTAAGCTCGCGGAGGCCAACGGCATCCGTCCTGAATAGATACTCTGTTCCTGCGCTTCCCGATCCGCCGGCTGCTCGGCCGGACCATCGGCTGTCGTTCCTCACCCACTTCTTCCGGAGACCGAAATGAAGATCCTCTATTTCGATGACTACAAGCTGGGCGTTCTCAAAGGCGACACTGTCGTCGATGTGTCGGCTGTCGTGAAAGACATCCCGCATCTCGGCCCGCACGATCTGATCAACGGGCTGATCGAGCGGTTCGCAGAATACCGCCCAAAGCTCGAGGAAGCGGTCGCGCGCGGCACCGGCGTCGCGGTTGCGGGCGTGCGCGTCCGCGCACCACTTCCCCGCCCGATCAACATCGACTGCATGGCGGTCAACTACATGGAGGACGGCACGCGCACCGAGCCCGCGCCGATCAACGCCTTCCACAAATCGCCGAACGCGATCATCGGCCCCGGCGACACCATGGTGCTGCCGGACATCCCGGCGACCATCTTCGAAGGCGAAGCCGAGATGGCGGTGATCATCGGCAAGCGCGCCAAGAACGTGAAGGCCGCCGACGCGATGAGCTACGTGTTCGGCTACACCAACTTTGTCGACGGCTCGGCCCGCGGGCTGCCGCCGCCCGGCAACGTGTTCTATCAGATGAAATCGCGCGACACTTTCGCGCCGATCGGTCCCTATATCGTCACCGCCGATGAAATCCGCGACCCGCATAAGCTGCAGGTCAAGCTGACGGTGAACGGCGTCGTGAAGCAGAACTTCAACACCGACGACATGGCCCACAAGATTCCGCGCTGCATCGAGTGGGTCAGCTCGATCCATACGCTGGAACCCGGCGATATCCTGGCGACCGGCACCAATCACCGCGGCCTGAATGCGTTCATGGACGGTGATGTGGTCGAACTGGAAGTCGAAGGGCTCGGCAAGCTGCGCTTCAACATCCGCGACGATCTCAAGCGCACCTGGAGCCGGGAAACGCGGCTCGACGTCGCCAACCGAGGTTCGAAGGACCCGCACACCCATCAGCTCACGGGCAAATACGCCAAGGTCACAGCCTGATCGCGATTGCGACGAACCGCGGACGAGACGCGACGCATACGCAATTCGCGTCGCGTTCTCGCCCGGCTCCTCTAGGATGACAAGGTCGGCTTCCACGACCTGAGGGAGTACGCGTGCTGTCCCGTTCCGCATCGATGCAAGACCGCATCGCGATGTACAGCGCCAATACTCTGAAGATCGGGATCTTCGGCGCCAACTGTTCGTCAGGCCGCTCCGCCACCAAGGTGCCCGAACGCTGGACCGCAAGCTGGCCGAACTGCCTGCGGCTGGCGCGCATGGCGGACGACGCCGGAATCGACTTCATGCTGCCGATCGCCCGCTGGAAGGGCTACGGCGGCGACACCAGTTTTCACGGCGCGACGCTCGAGACCGTCACCTGGGCGACCGGCCTCCTGGGCGCGACCCGGCGGATCACGGTATTCGGCACCGTGCACGCGCCGCTGTTCCATCCGCTGATCGCCGCCAAGGAATTCGTCACCGCCGACCATATCGGCGAAGGCCGCTTCGGCGTGAACCTGGTGGTCGGCTGGAACGAGGGCGAGTTCGAAATGTTCGGCGTGACGCAGCGTGAGCACGACGCGCGCTACGACTACGCGCAGGAATGGCTCGACGCCGTCAAGCAAGCCTGGACCGAGCCCGGTGTGTTCGACTTCGACGGCCGGTTCCTCAAGCTCAAGGACGTCGAGGCCTCCCCCAAACCTTACGGCGACACCCGGCCGATCCTCATGAATGCCGGCTCCTCGCCGGTCGGCCAGGCGTTTGCGCTGCGCAACTGCGACGCGTTCTTCGTGGCGACCGCGGGCTCTCGTACTTCCCTTGAGGGCAACGCACGCAAGGTCAGCGAGATCAAGCAGGCGGCGGCGGATATCGGCCGCGACATCGAGATTTACACCGTCGGCCAGGTGATCTGCCGGCCGACCCAGACGGAAGCCGAGGAGTACTACCGGCACGCCATCATCGAGCATGCCGACTGGGGCGCAATTGACGGCATGCTGGCGATCAAGAACATCACGCCGCAGACCATCCCGGTCGAAGAATATGCCGCCAAACGGCGATACTTCGCAGCCAACGCCATCGGCGGTTTTCCGTTCGTCGGAACCCCCGACCGTGTCGCCGAGGAGCTCCACGGCATCAGCAAGGCGGGCATGCGTGGGATTGCGCTGTCATTTGTGAATTATCTCGACGAATTGCCCTACTTCTGCGACGAGGTGCTGCCGCGTCTCGTACGTCTTGGAGCGCGCGCTCCGCACTGAAGCATGGCGCCCGCCGGTATCGCCTGCAGCCCAATCCGCAATCGAGGATTTCAATGGAATTCGGTATTTTCTCGAACGGCTTTCGCCCGCACACCACCGCCGCCCAGACCTACGACGAGGACCTGTTCGAGATCGTGCTGGCCGATCAGCTCGGATTCCGTGACGCCTATATCAGCGAGCATCACGGCGAACCGGTCTATATCGATCGGATCGACACCCTGCCGGTGCCCGAACTGCTGATGTGCAAGGCTGCGGCATTGACCAAGCGGATCAGGATGGGCGCGGCGGTCAAGCTGATCCATCTGGCGCACCCGGTCGACACCGCGATCCAGGCCGCCGTCACCGATCATGTGATCGGCGGCGGTCGCTTCATCTTCGGCTTCGGCTCGGGATTCCCCAATCCACTATTCGCAAACGAGCGCGGCCTGTCGCACGAAGACCGGCATCCGCGCCTGCGGGAGTTGCTCGACTTCATCCTCAAGTGCTGGGCTGCGAACGAGCCGTTCGACTGGGACGGCAAGTATTGGCGCGGCAAGAGCATCGTCGCGACGCCCAGGCCGCTCAACCCGCCGCACATGCCGATCGCCACCGCAACCGATACGCCCGACATGATCGACCTCGCCGGCGCGCGCGGATACACGCTTCTGTCCGCGCAGCTTGAGCCCGCGGCCTTCATCCGCAGGAAGGCGGATCGCTACGCCCGCGCGGCGCGCGCCGCCGGCCATACTTCGCCGCTGAACAACGTCACCGTCGCCCGCTACGTCTATCTTGCCGACAGCCGGAAAGAGGCGATGGACGATCTGCGCCCCGCCATCACCTTCGAGCTCGGATTCCAAACCAAGCGCGGCCTCATCAACCTGCTCAAGAACAACTACGGCTGGAAGTTCGAACGCGACGAGGCCTCGTTCGACCAACTCGCGGAGGCGGGCGTCTATTACCTGGGCGATCCGGACGAGGTCGCCCGCCAGCTCCAGGAGTTCTACGAGGCTTCGGGCGGGTTCGGGACGCTGCTCCTGGTGACCGGCAAGGACTGGGCGACACGCGACAAGCGCGCCCGCTCGCTCAAGCTGTTCATGGAGCACGTTGCGCCGAAACTCCGGCATCTCGACGCCGTCCGCGTACCCGACAGCGCCGTGGCCTGACCGGATGCCGGCCTCCGCGCCGGGGCGCGGCCGCTTCAACCGTGCTTAATGAAGGTGCCGTTGCGCAGTTCGGTCACCGCCTGCTGAATCTCGGCGTTGGTATTCATCACGATCGGGCCGTACCAAGCCACCGGCTCTTCGATCGGCTTGCCGGAAATCAGCAGAAACCGAATACCTTCTTCGCCGGCCTGCACCGTCACCTCGTCACCGCTATCGAACAGGACCAGCGAGCGGTTACCGGTTCGCTCTCGGACCAGCGTTTCGCCCGCGGCCGTTTCCTTCTCGGTCAGAACGCCGAACGGCTGCGACGCGCCCGAGAACGTGCCCGATCCTTCGAACACATACGCAAAGGCGTGCCGGCCAGTTTCCACCGGCAAGGTCTTGCGACGGCCCGCCGGAACGGAAACGTCGAGATAGCGCGGGTCAGCCGCGATACCATCCACCGGCCCGCGCTTGCCCCAGAAGTCGCCGCAGACCACGCGCACACGCGTGCCGTCGTCATCGACAATTTCGGGCACCTCCACCGAGGGAATGTCCTGATAGCGAGGCGCGGTCATCTTGAGCGATGACGGCAGATTGGCCCAGAGCTGGAAGCCGTGCATCCGGCCCCGATCGTCGCCCTGCGGCATCTCCTGATGAAGGATGCCGCTGCCCGCCGTCATCCACTGCACGTCACCCGCGCCCATGCGGCCTTTGTTGCCGAGACTGTCGCCGTGCTCGACTGTGCCGGCCAGCACATAGGTGATGGTCTCGATGCCACGATGCGGATGCCAGGGGAAACCGGCGCGATAGTCGTCGGGACGATCATTGCGGAAATCGTCGAACAGCAGGAACGGATCGAAGTCGGTGGTCTGTCCGAATCCGAAGGCGCGATGAAGCTTGACGCCCGCGCCTTCCAGCGTCGGCTGAGACTTGACGATCTGCTTGACCGGTCGGATGGACATGGCGGCGGCCCCTTATTGCCTCTAACATTAGGCGCAATGTGGGAACGGGTCGCAGCCTCGTCCAGATTGGCAACCTTCACGCGCGCGTGACGCCAATCACCCGACGGGCGGCCCCCACGAGCGTGAAATGGGTGTCGACACCTTCGGCCGCGCATGCCTGGGCCAGCGCTTCGTAGATGGGCATGTTTTTCATTGGCGTGTCTCGTTGCATGGTTGGCCGGAGGTTGGAGATGGAAAGACGGCGGATTGCGCAGGTTGCAAGTATTCACGCGGCCACGCGGGAGACAAGGACCCGCGGGGCAAGCCGGGACGCGCCGACCGCATGGGGCGATTCGCTGGAAAGGCCCTGGCGCCCAGAAACTGGGTGAAGGCGTACTCGGGATCATTGGGAGAGCAGCAAGAGACGCCTGATTGTCGCCACCAAAGGTCGCCTGAAATCGAAATCCCGGACAGCCGAACAGGGCGCCGGAAAGCCGGGACTTAAGACGCAAGCAGAATGAAATATTGTTGGATTTTCGGCGTTCCTGCTAGACTGTCTTAGTTAGGTTCCGAGTTCGACAGGCAGGCGTTGTGACATGAATGCGGTCTCCAAATTCAGCGACCTTTGGCAGCGGCCGGCGCGGACCGCCCAGGCGCATTGCTGCTGATCCGGCGGCATCGCAAAGTTTCTGACCGGATCTGCCATGAATTGTCTATAGCGGCGCATTTCCGGGTACTTGCGGAGGCTCGACGACAATCCAAATAACTGGCCTTAACCCCTTCATCCGCTTACTTACTTTTGCGGTTAACACGTCTTCAAACGCCGCCTACAATCCGCCCACCTGCCAGCGCGCCCCGGGCCTGCGCAACGAGGTCTTAGGTGTTTTCGATCAAGCCTCACAGTGACAGTTCCATTTCCGTCACTGGAAGCGTTTCTGACCCCGTCGCGCTCCCGCTTTCGGCCGGCCAGATTGGAGTTTGGTTCGCCCAGCAACTCAATCCCTCGAGCGCTGCCTACAATATTGGCGAATACATCGAAATCTGCGGGCCGATTGACCCGGTCTTGTTCGAACAGGCGCTTCGCCAGGTCGTCATCGAATCGGAAGCCTTGCGCACGCGGATCGTCGAGCGGGCGGATGGGCCGCGGCAATTCGTAGAAATTTCGCCCGACTGGACCTTTCCTTATCGGGACCTCAGCGCAGCAGCCGACGCCCGCACCGAGGCCGAGGCTTGGATGCAGGCCGACCTGGCACGGCCGATCGACCCGCAACACGGGCCGATGTTTGGTTTTGCCCTGTTCAAGATCTCAGCCGACCGTTTCTTCTGGTACGCGCGCTATCACCATATCGTCATGGACGGGCTTGGCATGGCCCTGGTGGCACGACGTCTTGCTGCCGTCTACACCAAGCTCAGCGTCGGACCGGCAGCACTGGGGGGCGCGTTCGGTGCCCTCGCCGAAATGCTCCAAGCGGATGTCGATTATCGCGCGTCCGAGCAATTTGCGCGCGATCGGCAATACTGGCTCAACCATCTGGCTGATCGTCCGGAGCGGGTGAGCCTGGGCGGTCCGTGGACTGGGAAGTTCGATCGCTTCCTCCGCCGTACGGCATTCGTGGCCCGCACAGAGAAGGAAGAACTCGAAGGGGCTGCGCACCGGGCAGGCGCCCGTCTGCCGCATCTCCTCGCCGCCGCCACTGCAATCTACCTGCACCGCATGACGGGTGAAGAAGACATCGTGTTCGGGCTGCCGGTCGCGGCCCGCAGCGGCGCCGCACGCAACACGCCCGGCATGGTATCGAACGTGCTGCCGTTGCGGCTGGCGATCAATGCCCGGATGACCGTGTCCGACGCCATCGTCGCGGCTGCGGCGGAAATCCGGCGCAGCCTGGACCACCAGCGCTTTCAGGTCGCCGATCTGCGCCGGGAAATCGGCGATGTCGATGATGGCCGCCCGCTGTTCGGTCTCAATCTGAATATCATGCGGTTCGACTACGACTTCAGCTTTGCCGGGCATCGCACCGAGGTCCGGAATCTTTCCCTCGGTCCGGTCGAAGATCTTTCGATCCAGATCTACGACCGTCGCGACGGCGGCCCGCTGCAGATCGATTTCGATGCCAATCCCGAGCGCTATGACGCCGACGATGTTGCCCTGCATCAGGAACGTTTCCTGCGGCTGCTCGCTGCACTCTGCGAGCCCGGCCCCGCGATTGGAACGCTCGATCTGCTCGACAAGAGCGAGCGCCACACCATCCTGCGAACGTGGAACGAGCCCGCGTCGACCGATGCGATTGATTCCCGCACAGCCACCATGCCGGCGCTGTTCGCCCAGCAGGCCGCCCGCACGCCCGACGCCGTCGCGCTGGTGTTCGGTGACGCCACGCTCAGCTATCGTGAACTCGACACCCGCTCAAACCAGCTGGCGCACCATCTGCGCACACTCGGCGCCGGGCCCGAGACCATCGTGGGCCTGTGCGTCGACCGCTCGATCGACATGCTGGTCGGTCTCCTCGGCATCCTCAAGGCCGGCGCAGCCTACCTGCCGCTCGATCCGGATTATCCGCAGGAACGGCTGCAATACATGCTCGACCGACGCCGGCGTGCGCCTGCTGGCCGCACAGTCCGCGTTGCTCGACCGGTTGCCGGCCCACGGCCTCGCAGATCGTGCGGCTCGACACCGATGCGGCGCGCATCAGCCAGCAACCCAACCAACGCCCCGATCCTTCATCTCGACCCGCGGAACGCCGCCTACGTCATCTACACCTCGGGCTCGACCGGCAAACCGAAGGGCGTAGTAGTCACGCACCACAACGTGCTCCGCCTGTTCGACACGACCCGGCCGCTGTACCGGTTCGGCGCGGATGATGTCTGGACTTTGTTTCACTCGTTCGCGTTCGACTTCTCGGTCTGGGAGATCTGGGGCGCGTTACTGCACGGTGGACGGCTCGTCATCGTCCCCTACGCCACCAGCCGCTCACCAGCTGACTTTGTTGATCTTCTTGTTCGCGAGGGCGTGACGGTCCTCAATCGAACTCCTTCGGCCTTCTATCAATTGATGGAGGCCGCCCGAACGGCTCCTGCGTTCGGGCGCAAGCAGCGCCTGCGTTACGTGATCTTCGGCGGCGAAGCGCTTGACTTCAGACGCCTCGATGAATGGCATCGCCAACACGCCGACGGCGCCCCGCATCTCGTCAACATGTACGGCATCACGGAAACGACCGTGCATGTCAGCTTCTTTGCGCTCGATCGCGCGACCGTCGCGTCAAGTGCGAGCAGCCTCATTGGGCGCGGTCTTCCCGACCTGCGGGTGTACGTTCTGGACGTCTGGCTTGCAGCCTGTGCCGTCTGGTGTTGCTGGTGAGTTGTACGTTTCGGGGGCGGGTTTGGCGCGGGGCTATCTGGGCCGTGCGGGCCTGACGGCGGAGCGGTTCGTGGCCGATCCGTTCGGGCCTGCGGGCAGCCGGATGTACCGCACCGGCGACCTGGCGCGCTGGCGCCGCGATGGTGTCTTGGAGTTCCTCGGGCGGGCGGACGCGCAGGTCAAGCTGCGCGGCTTCCGGATCGAGCCGGGCGAGATCGAGGCGGCGCTGCTGCGGCACGACGCGGTGGCGCAGGCCGCCGTGGTGGCGCGCAGTGACGGTGGTGTGGACGCGGATGAGACCGCTGGTGCGGGCGCGGCTGCGGGCGCGAGCGGCAACCGCGGTGGCGGCAGCGGTGGCGGCAGCAGTCCGCTGCGGCTCGTTGCCTACGTGGTGGCGAAGGCCGGCACGGCGGCGCCCGGCATGGCGGCGCCTGATGCTTCGGCGCTGCGGCGGCATCTCATGGGGCTGCTGCCGGACTACATGGTGCCGTCGGCGTTCGTCACGCTGGAGCGGCTGCCGCTGACGCCGAACGGCAAGCTCGACCGCCGCGCGCTGCCGGCGCCGGTGGTGGCGGCGAATGTGGTCCGGCGCCTGCCGCGGACGCCGCACGAGGAGGTGCTGTGCGGGCTGTTCGCCGAGACGCTGGGGGTTGCGGAGGTCGGCATCGACGACAACTTCTTCGAACTCGGCGGCCATTCGCTGCTGGCCACAAGGCTGATCGGCCGCATCCGCTCGACGCTGGCGGTCGAGATCGCGATCCGCAGCCTGTTCGAGGCCCCCACCGTCGAGGCGCTGGTGCGGCGGCTGGGGGACGGCCAGACGGCGCGCGCGCCGCTGCGGGTGATGGCCCGGCCGGCCGAGATCCCGCTGTCGTTTGCGCAGCGCCGGCTGTGGTTCCTCAACCGGCTGGACGGGCCGAGCGCGACCTACACGATCCCGCTGGCGGTGCGGCTTTTGGGCGATCTCGACGTCAGCGCGCTGGAAGCCGCGCTCGGCGACCTGATGGCCCGGCACGAGAGCCTGCGCACCGTGTTCCCGGAGACGCTCGGGGTGCCGCACCAGCAGGTGCTGGACGTGAGCGACGGCCCGGCCGCGGCTGACGGTGCGGGCGATCGCCCCGGCCGATCTCTCCGAGGCGCTGCGGGCCGCGGCCGCGCGGGGCTTCGACCTGTCGGTCGAGCCGCCGCTGCGGGCGCAGCTGTTCGCGCTCGGCAGTCAAGACCAGGGCTCGCCGGGCGGAAGTACCCGACGCGAGCCCGTCCACGTGCTGCTGCTGCTGCTGCATCACATCGCGGGCGACGGCGCCTCGCTGGCGCCGCTGGCGCGCGACCTCGCGCGCGCCTATGCGGCGCGGCTTGCCGGCAACGTGCCGGCGGCAGGATCAGCGCTGGCTTCGCTGCCGGTGCAATATGCCGACTACACGCTGTGGCAGCACGACGTGCTGGGCCGGGAGAGCGATCCGGCAAGCCTGATTGCACGCCAGCTTTCGTTCTGGAGCCGCACGCTGGCGGAGCTGCCGGAGGCGATCGCGCTGCCCAGTGACCGGCCGCGGCCGGCGGTCGCGAGCTACCGGGGCGGCCGGGTGCCGCTGCGGCTCGATGCCGATCTACATGCCCGCCTGCTGGCGCTGGCGCGGCAGAACGGCGCCAGCCTGTTCATGGTGCTGCAGGCCGCGCTGGCGACGCTGCTGAGCCGGCTGGGCGGCGGTCCCGACATCCCGATCGGCAGCCCGATCGCGGGCCGCACCGACGATGCGCTCGACGGACTGGTCGGGTTCTTCGTCAACACCTTGGTGCTGCGCACCGACACGTCGGGCAACCCGAGCTTCCGCGAACTGCTGGCGCGGGTGCGCTCCGGCAACCTCGCGGCCTACGGTCACCAGGAGCTGCCGTTCGAGCGGCTGGTGGAGGTGCTCAACCCGGCGCGGTCGCTGTCGCATCATCCGCTTGTTCCAGGTGATGCTGGCGTTCCAGAACGACGCCCAGGTGAGCCTCGAGCTGCCGGGACTGCAGGCCAGCTTCGAAGAGGTGGCGGTCGCCGGCGCCAAGTTCGACCTGTCGTTTGCGCTCGCCGAGGAGCGAGCCGGTGACGGCGCGCCGGCCGGCCTCGCGGGCGTGCTGGAATATGCCGCCGACCTGTTCGACGAGGCCACCGTGCGGGCGATCGCCGCGCGCCTCGTCCGGCTGCTGGCCGCCGCGGTGGCCGAGCCCGACCGCGCCATCGGCAGCCTCGACATCCTCTCGGCCGACGAGCGCCACACCATCCTGACCGCCTGGAACGACACCGCCCGGACGATCCCGCACACAACCATCCCGGAGCTGTTCGCCCAGCAGGCTGCCCGCACGCCCGACGCCGTCGCGCTGGTGTTCGACGACGCCACGCTCAGCTACCGTGAACTCGACACCCGCTCGAACCAGCTGGCGCACCATCTGCGCACACTCGGCGCCGGGCCCGAGACCATCGTGGGCCTCTGCGTCGAGCGCTCGTTCGACATGGTGATCGCGCTCATCGGCATCCTCAAGGCCGGCGCAGCCTACCTGCCGCTCGATCCGGATTACCCACAACAGCGGCTGCGGTTCATGCTCGACGACGCCGCCGCGCCGATCCTCTCACCCACGGCGCGCTGCGGTCCCGCCTCCCCGAGCATCACGCCCGCATCGTTGATCTCGACGCCGACCGCGCCATGCATCGCGCCGCAACCCGCCGACTGCCGCCGCCTCGGCCGCATCGACCTCGACCACCGCCGCCTACGTCATCTACACCTCAGGCTCGACAGGACAACCCAAGGGCGTCAGCCGATACCGCACTGCGGTCTCGCCAATCGACTGGCCTGGATGCAGGACGCCTATCGGCATGACGCCGGACGACGCCGTCCTGCAGCTGACACCGTCTCAGCTTCGACGCGTCGGTATGGGAATCTGTCTGGCCGCTGATCACCGGCGCAGCGCTTGTGATCGCCGCACCGAAGCGCGCACGCGATCCCGGCAAGCTCGTCGAAACGATCCGCAAGCAGAGCGTCACTACGCTGCAGTTCGTACCGTCGATGCTGCAAGCGTTCCTGGCCATGGCGATGTGCCATCATTGCAGCAGCATTCAGGCATCTCGTCTGCTAGCGGCGAGCGAACCCTTGCACATCACCTTGTCAGAGCGACGCTAGCGACGACCGCGAGCGCCAGCTCGATCAATCTCTATGGCCCGACCGAGGCCACCATCGATGCGATCAGATCCCACTGGTCACTCGCCGAGACGACGTGGCTCGGCGACAGTTCCGATCGGCCGTCCGATCTGGAACACGCGCGCGTACGTTTTGGACGGTCAGCTTGGCGCCTGTGCCGTCTGGTGTTGCTGGTGAGTTGTACGTTTCGGGGGCGGGTTTGGCGCGGGGCTATCTGGGCCGTGCGGGCCTGACGGCGGAGCGGTTCGTGGCCGATCCGTTCGGGCCTGCGGGCAGCCGGATGTACCGCACCGGCGACCTGGCGCGCTGGCGCCGCGATGGTGTCTTGGAGTTCCTCGGGCGGGCGGACGCGCAGGTCAAGCTGCGCGGCTTCCGGATCGAGCCGGGCGAGATCGAGGCGGCGCTGCTGCGGCACGACGCGGTGGCGCAGGCCGCCGTGGTGGCGCGCAGTGACGGTGGTGTGGACGCGGATGAGACCGCTGGTGCGGGCGCGGCTGCGGGCGCGAGCGGCAACCGCGGTGGCGGCAGCGGTGGCGGCAGCAGTCCGCTGCGGCTCGTTGCCTACGTGGTGGCGAAGGCCGGCACGGCGGCGCCCGGCATGGCGGCGCCTGATGCTTCGGCGCTGCGGCGGCATCTCATGGGGCTGCTGCCGGACTACATGGTGCCGTCGGCGTTCGTCACGCTGGAGCGGCTGCCGCTGACGCCGAACGGCAAGCTCGACCGCCGCGCGCTGCCGGCGCCGGTGGTGGCGGCGAATGTGGTCCGGCGCCTGCCGCGGACGCCGCACGAGGAGGTGCTGTGCGGGCTGTTCGCCGAGACGCTGGGGGTTGCGGAGGTCGGCATCGACGACAACTTCTTCGAACTCGGCGGCGACAGCATCATGTCGATCCAGCTGGTCAGCCGGGCGCGCCGGGCCGGGCTGTCGATCACGCCGCGCGCCGTGTTCCAGCATCAGACGGTGGCGACGCTGGCGGCGGTCGCGGGCGCCCGGCAGGAAACGGCCGCACCGGCGCCCGACATCGCGGTGGGTGCGCTGCCGGCGACGCCGATCATGCGGTGGCTGGCCGAGCGCGGCGGACCGATCGACCGCTTCAGCCAGGCGATGCTGCTGACCGTGCCGGCGGCGCTGGATGCAGATCATCTGAGCACCGCGCTGCAGAACCTGCTCGATCATCACGCCGCGCTGCGGCTGCGGCTAGATGCTGCCGCACATGAACCGGCGGCTGCGAGCACGATCGCTGCCTTCACGTGCCCCGCCGTCTCACCTTCTTCCACTTTGCCCTGGCGTCTCACGGTGGCGCCGGCGGGGGCGGCCCCGGCGGCGGCCTGTCTGCGCCGGGTCGAGATCGCGGGGCTCGACGCGGCGGCGCGGCCGGCGGTGATCGCCGATGAGGCGCGCGCGGCGGCTGGGCGGCTTGCGCCGTCCGAGGGCGTGATGCTGCAGGCGGTCTGGTTCGATGCCGGCCGGGAAGTGTCAGGACGATTGCTGCTGGTGATCCATCACCTGGCGGTCGACGGCGTGTCGTGGCGCATCCTGCTGCCCGACCTCGAGGCGGCCGTCACGGCGGCGGTGCGCGGTGAGATGCCGGCGCTGCCCGCGGCCGGCAGTTCGTTCCGGCGCTGGGCGCAGGCGCTGGCCACGGAGGCGCAGAGCGCCGAACGGCTGGCCGAGCTGCCGCTCTGGACTGCGATACAGGATGCACCGGCGCTGTCGTTGTTCGACGGCGCGCTCGATCGCGCGCGCGACGTCACGGGCAGCGCCAGGGAACTGACGCTGACACTGCCGCCGGCCGTCACGGGGGCGCTGCTGACCCGGGTGGCGGCGGCGTTCCACGCCGGCATCAACGACGTGCTGCTGACCGCGCTGGCGCTGGCGGTCGTGGACTGGTGCCGGCGGCGGGGCCGCGACGGCGCGCAGAATGCCGTACTGGTGGATGTCGAGGGCCACGGCCGCGAGGAGTTCGGCGCCGGCAGCGCAGGGCTCGATCTGTCGCGCACGGTCGGCTGGTTCACCAGCCTCTACCCGGTACGGCTCGATCCGGGGCTGCTCGATCTCGACGCCGCGCTCTCGGGCGGTGACGCCATCGGCGCGGCGCTCAAGACCATCAAGGAGCAGTTGCGCGCGCTGCCCGACCGCGGGCTGGGCTACGGGCTGCTGCGCTATCTCAACCCGCAGACGGCGCCCGGGCTTGCACAGCTTGCGACGCCGCAGATCGGCTTCAACTATCTGGGGCGGTTCGCCGCGCCCCGCACTGCCGACTGGGCGAGCGCGCCCGAGGCTGTGCCGCTCGGCGGCGGCGATCCGGCGCTGGCGCTGGCGCACGCCATCGAGATCAATGCGCTGACGCTCGACGGCGCCGACGGTCCGAGCCTTGCCGCCACCTGGACCTGGGCGCCTTCGCTCATCTCCGACGCGATGGTGCGCGACCTGGCGCAGGGCTGGTTCCGGGCGCTTGAAGCATTGGTACGGCATGCCGATCGGCCCGACGCCGGCGGCCGCACGCCGAGCGACTTGCCGCTGGTGCAGTTGACCCAAGGAGAGATCGAAGAGATCGAGCAGCACTATCGGCGGCTCGACGACATCCTGCCGCTGGCACCCTTGCAGGAGGGGCTGCTGTTCCATGCGCTGTACGACGCGCAGGCGCCCGACGTCTATACGATCCAGCTGCAGCTTGGGCTCGCCGGCGCACTCGACGGCGATGCGCTGGCGCAGGCCGCACACGCACTGATCGAACGTCATGCCGGCCTGCGGGCCGGCTTCCGGCAGGCGGGCCTCGGCCGGCCCGTGCAGGTGATCGTGCCCGATGCCACACCACGCTGGACCCGCCTCGACCTGTCGGGGCTGGACGAGACCGACCGTATGCGGCGGCTCGGCGAGAGCGCGGCCGCCGAACGCACCGAGCGCTTCGACCTCGCGGCGCCGCCGCTCATCCGCTTTGCGCTGGTTCGGCTGACCGCCGAAGACCACCGGCTCATCCTCACCGGCCATCACATCCTGCTGGACGGCTGGTCGCTGCCGGTGCTGGTGCGTGAACTCATGACGCTCTACGCCCGCCAGGCCGAGGGCGGCACCACCACCGCGACGTCACTGCCGCGCCCGACGCCGTACCGCGACTATCTGGCCTGGATCGCCGCGCAGGACCGCGCCGCCGGCCTGGCGGCCTGGCGGGACGCCCTGGCCGGACTGCAGGAACCGACCTATCTGGCGCCGCGCGACCGCGCCCGCCCGCCCGCCATGCCCGAGCAGGTCGCACTGGCGCTGAGCGAGGAACTGACCGCCGCGTTGAGCCGGCAGGCACGCGCCCAGGGGCTCACCCTCAACAGCTATATCCAGGCCGCCTGGGCGATCCTGCTCGGCCGGCTGACCGGACGTGACGACGTGGTGTTCGGCGTCACGGTGGCGGGCCGGCCGCCGGAGATTGCCGGCATCGAGACCATGGTGGGGCTGTTCATCAACACCCTGCCGCTGCGCGTTGAGCTGCCGCCCGGCAAGCCGCTGGTGGCGCTGATCCGCGACCTGCAGGACCGTCAGTCGCAATTGATGGCGCACCAGCATCTGGGGCTCGCCGAGATCCAGAACCTGGCCGGCCTGGGCGAACTGTTCGACACCCTGACGGTGTTCGAGAACTATCCGGTCGACCACGCGGCCCTGGCGGCCGAAGCTGGCGGGCTGCGCGTCACCGGCATTACGGGCCACGACGCCACGCACTATCCGCTGAGCCTGCTGGCGGCGCCCGGCGAGCGGCTGCGGCTGCGGCTCGACTATCGCGCCGATCTGTTCGACCGTGAGAGCGTCGAGGCCATCGCGCAACGCCTCGTCCGGCTGCTCACCGCCGCGGTGGCCGAGCCCGACCGCGCCATCGGCAGCCTCGACATCCTCTCGGCCGACGAGCGCCACACCATCCTGACCGCCTGGAACGACACCGCCCGGACGATCCCGCACACAACCATCCCGGAGCTGTTCGCCCAGCAGGCTGCCCGCACGCCCGACGCCGTCGCGCTGGTGTTCGACGACGCCACGCTCAGCTACCGTGAACTCGACACCCGCTCGAACCAGCTGGCGCACCATCTGCGCACACTCGGCGCCGGGCCCGAGACCATCGTGGGCCTCTGCGTCGAGCGCTCGTTCGACATGGTGATCGCGCTCATCGGCATCCTCAAGGCCGGCGCAGCCTACCTGCCGCTCGATCCGGATTACCCACAACAGCGGCTGCGGTTCATGCTCGACGACGCCGCCGCGCCGATCCTCATCACCCACGGCGCGCTGCGGTCCCGCCTCCCCGAGCATCACGCCCGCATCGTTGATCTCGACGCCGACCGCGCCATCATCGCGCCGCAACCCGCCACGCCGCCGCCCGGCCGCATCGACCCCGGCACCGCCGCCTACGTCATCTACACCTCAGGCTCAACAGGACAACCAAAAGCCGTCACCGTCACGCATGGTGGCCTCGCCAATCACATGCAGTGGATGGCACGCGACTATCCGGCAGGCCCGGATGACATCGTCCTCGGCCGCACCGCCATCAGCTTCGACGCCGCGGCCTGGGAAATCTGGCTGCCGCTCGTCACCGGCGCAGCGCTCTGCATTGCGCCGACCGAAACGGCACGCGACCCCGGCAAGCTCGCTGCGTTGATCGCGCAGCAAAGCATTACGGTGGCGCAGTTCGTGCCGTCATTGCTGGAGCCGGTCATGGTGGCTGCGCCCGGCGCACTAAATCATATCAGGCGGCTGTTCTGTGGCGGCGAAGCCCTGCCCGTCAGCCTCGTCCACAGCGCGCTCGCGTCGAACGGTACGCCGGTGGTCAATCTCTACGGACCAACCGAAACCACCATTCAGATCACGTCCTGGCAGATCGCCAGCCGCGATGACCTTTCGGATCAAATGCCATCAGCGCCGATTGGCCGTCCGATCTGGAACACGCGCGTTTACGTGCTGGACGTTGGCTTGCAGCCTGTGCCGTCTGGTGTTGCTGGTGAGTTGTACGTTTCGGGGGCGGGTTTGGCGCGGGGCTATCTGGGCCGTGCGGGCCTGACGGCGGAGCGGTTCGTGGCCGATCCGTTCGGGCCTGCGGGCAGCCGGATGTACCGCACCGGCGACCTGGCGCGCTGGCGCCGCGATGGTGTCTTGGAGTTCCTCGGGCGGGCGGACGCGCAGGTCAAGCTGCGCGGCTTCCGGATCGAGCCGGGCGAGATCGAGGCGGCGCTGCTGCGGCACGACGCGGTGGCGCAGGCCGCCGTGGTGGCGCGCAGTGACGGTGGTGTGGACGCGGATGAGACCGCTGGTGCGGGCGCGGCTGCGGGCGCGAGCGGCAACCGCGGTGGCGGCAGCAGTGGCGGCAGCAGTCCGCTGCGGCTCGTTGCCTACGTGGTGGCGAAGGCCGGCACGGCGGCGCCCGGCATGGCGGCGCCTGATGCTTCGGCGCTGCGGCGGCATCTCATGGGGCTGCTGCCGGACTACATGGTGCCGTCGGCGTTCGTCACGCTGGAGCGGCTGCCGCTGACGCCGAACGGCAAGCTCGACCGCCGCGCGCTGCCGGCGCCGGTGGTGGCGGCGAATGTGGTCCGGCGCCTGCCGCGGACGCCGCACGAGGAGGTGCTGTGCGGGCTGTTCGCCGAGACGCTGGGGGTTGCGGAGGTCGGCATCGACGACAACTTCTTCGAACTCGGCGGCCATTCGCTGCTGGCCACAAGGCTGATCGGCCGCATCCGCTCGACGCTGGCGGTCGAGATCGCGATCCGCAGCCTGTTCGAGGCCCCCACCGTCGAGGCGCTGGTGCGGCTTGTCACCGCCGGCGCAGCATCCCGCTCCGATTTCGATACCGTGCTGCCGATCCGGGCAACCGGGCACGCTCTGCCGCTCTTCTGCATCCATCCGGCCGGCGGCTTCAGCTGGCCGTACGCGCGCTTCATCGGTCACATTCCGCCGGATCATCCGATCTACGGCCTGCAGGCGCGCAACCTCCTGCAGCGCGACCAGTATCCCGAAACGATCGAGGAGATGGCGGCGGACTACCTGAACCTCATCCGCGAGATTCAACCCTCCGGTCCGTACAACCTACTCGGCTGGTCATTCGGTGGCCTTGTAGCCCACGCCATCGCAACACGGCTGCAGGCCATGGGCGAGGACGTCGCCATGCTTGCCCTGCTCGACAGCTATCCGCGCGAGCAACTGACTCCGCCGGCCGTCGGAAGCGACGAACCCGCGGAGGAAATTCTGTTTGCCGGCGTCGCCAACAAGTCGCTGCGTGACATGCTGGAGCTGCTGCGGCGCGAAGGCCATATCAACGCGGCGCTCGGAGATGATCAGTTCGACGCGATCATGGGCTCGTTCGAAAACAGCACGCGCCTGATGAAGCGGTTCTCGCCTCAGCGCTATCACGGCGACCTCTTGCTGTTCGTCGCGACCCAAGACGGCCCGAAACCGCCGCCGGTCGAAACCTGGCGCCCCTACGTGGACGGCCGGATCGACGTGCGCCGCGTCGACTGCACGCACGAGGCGATGTTGGGGCCGCAGGCCGTGGCTGAGATCGGCGCCGTGCTGGCGGCAGAGCTTGCAACTCAATCGCGGGCGAAATCGGTCGTCGACACCATCAGCCCGCGGCTCGACGGACTGGACGAGCAGGCCGCGGAATCGTGATGCGCGCGGCGTCTGTCGGCTGCATTCGCTCTTGCCGCCCATGACGGCCGACACCGATCCGCTGCTGCAGACGGCGACCGCCGCGCTCGCTCCGCCAGGCGTCCTGATCGGTCATCGGCTGATTGCATCAGGCGATGAATCGTCGCTCTTGCCGCAGGAACTGCCCGCGTTCTCGACCAGCGTCCTCAAGGTGCAACGGGCCAGCGGCGCTGCGCGCCTCGCCGCCCGTCTGCTGCTCGCACGCCTGGGACATCCGGACGTCGCCTTGCCGAAATCGTCCACGGGCGCACCGCGCTGGCCCGACGGCATCGTTGGCTCGCTGGCGCACGACGAACGCGTGGCGATCGCCGCCGTCGTAAGACGGCATGACATGGCGTCACTCGGCATCGACGTCGAACCGGCCGAGCCGTTGCCGGACGATCTTCTGGACATCGTCACGACACCGAAGGAGCGCTCAGCGTTGAGCCACGATCCCTTCCATGGCCGCCTGCATTTCGTCGTCAAGGAGGCGGTCTACAAGGCGGCCCATCCGCTCGACCGGGCCTTTCTGGAACATCACGATGTCGAGCTCGACTTCGCACAGGGCAAGGCCAGCATTCGCAACGGCCGCGTCGTCGAATTCCGCTTCTGCATCGCGCCGCGCCTGGTTGCGCTGGCGTTTCTGGCTGTCCCTTAGAGTAGCCAACGCTTCGCGGCCCGGCCTAACCTCATCCCAATTCGAGCGTGGTGACGCCGAACATCCGATCGAGCCGCATCGGGCGCACCGCGCCGGTATACATGCGCGCCGTCTCAAACACCGGCGCAAGCCCCCTCGCCTGCGCGAGCGCGACCGCTTCGCGGTTGGGCTCAGGCACATCGAGAAAGACTTCGCCGCCGCCCGCATCCGCGACCAACGCATCAAAGATGATCTCGGCTGACGCACGATCATGCGCCACCAGCGGGCCGATCTTCCAGCCTCGGCGGCACGGCCGGATGACACCCCAGGCAGAGAGCCTGCCGTCGCGCAGCAGCGCGCGCCCACGATGGCCTGGAGCGGCGATCCAGGCGCGCCAGAACGCCGGCCGCGGCGCCGGAAAGACCGTGGCGTCGTCGGCTTCGATTGCCGCGAGCGGCACGTCGGCAAGCGGCACCAAGCCGGCCGCCGCCGGTGGGCGCGCCGCAAGCGTGCCGCCGAAACGGATGTCGCGATGTGCGAGCGCAAATCCGGATTTGCGGTAATTGTCCTGCTGCGCGATGACGCCGTCGAGACCGATGACGCGCGTTCCGGCGTGCGCGACCGCGGCGCGCCAGATGGCAAGACCGTAACCGCGCCCGCGCAGGTCGGGCCGCACGATGTAAAAGCCAAGAAATGAAAATCCGCCCCCGTAATTGACGGTGGAAATGGTGGCGGCGGGCGCGCCATCGAGTTCGCCGATCAGGAAGCCCTCCGGATCGACCGCAGAAAAGCACGGCGCGTCGTCGAGCCCGGGATTCCAGCCCTCCGCCGCGGCCCAGTCGGCGGCGAGCCCGATCTCGGCCGGCGTCATCACGCGAATCTGCAAGTCCATTCGGCTTCCTTCCCTGCGCCGACGCAACGATGGCGAAATTAGCCGAGATCGGGCGCGATGCCATCCGGCAGGAACGGCCGGTAGTGCATTCTTCTGCTGGCTCGCCGATTCGCGCCGGCTGGCCGCAGGATACAATGGCCTGTGCCCCCGCGCCGGGCGATCTCAGTCAGGAGCTATCGATGAACCCGCAGATCGCCGTTCTTGTCGACAAGATGCGATCGCTCGAAGCGGAACTTGAAGCAGAACTCGCCAAACGCCGGGCGGAGCTGCGCGTCGGCCTGGAGAAAGGCCGGGCGATATTCGAAGAAGAAATCCTGCGCCGTCATCGCGAACTCAAGACGCGGCTCTCGGCCTACCTCCTCGGAGCGCGTCCGCTGGTGGTGCTGACCGCGCCGATCATCTATTCGATGATCGTCCCGTTCATCCTGCTCGACCTCCTTGTCACGATCTATCAGGCCGTCTGCTTCCCGGTCTATGGGATCCCGAAGGTGCGCCGGCGCGACTACCTGGTGTTCGACCGGCACCATCTCGCCTATCTCAACGCACTCGAAAAGTTCAATTGCGCCTACTGCTCCTACGCCAATGGACTGATCTCCTATGTGCGCGAAATCGCCTCCCGCACCGAGCAGTACTGGTGTCCGATCAAGCACGCCCGGCGGCTGATCGGCGCCCACGCCCACTATGCGACATTCGAAGACTACGGCGATGCCGAAGGCTACCGGCGCCGGCTGGAGGACTGGCGCGAGGCTCCGACTGACGAACCGAAATGATCGCGCCAGCCATCATTGCGAAGCGCCGGCATTGCGAAGCGCCGGCGATCATATTTCGCTGCGCGGCATCGTAGAGCCAGGTCCAGGCATCCTTGTGGTCCGGGGTAACCGCGCCCCCGAACTGGCTGCGCGCCTGTCTCAATGACTCGCCGCCGGTTCACTTCTTATGTCTGTGCGCGTGAGCATCCGGCTTCGTCAGCATGTGTCCGCAGCCGCACTTGGTCGCCCAGAACTCCCAGGCGCGCCAGGTCTCGGTGGAATACGGGCTGTAGCCGGCGTTGCGGGCATCGATCTCGCCCTGGCGGAGATACTTGATCTCGCCGCCCAGCGATTTCGCCTTGAGCAGCGCGCGGGCGTTGCGCGGCAGATAGACCGACATCCGCACCACCTCGATCAGCGAGCGTCCGGCCGAGGCGAAGCCGTGCCCGCGCATCAGCGCAACGCTGTTGTTGCCGAGGGTTTTCGCCAGATCGCGGCCCTGCGCGATGTTGGTCACCAAAAGATTCGTATCGCCGAACTTATCGGCGATATCCCAGACCGGCACGTTGGCGCCGATGAAGCTGCCGGAATGGATCACCGGCTTGAGCGGCGTCGCCTGGGCGATGCCAAACGGCAGCGTGTCCTCGGCATGCGCGTGCACGACGGCGTGGATGTCGGGCCGCGCCTCGAAGATCGCCGCATGGATGAAGCGCTCCAGATAGAGCGCGCGGGTGTCGTCGCGCACCGGCTGGCCGTCGAGACCGAGTTCGACGATGTCCTCCGGCTCGACCAGTTCGGGCGACAGCGAGCGCGACAGGAAGAAGTGCTTCGGATTGTCCGGGTTGCGCACGCTGATGTGGCCGTAGGCATCGACCACGTCCTCCTTGGCGAGGATGCGGTTGGCGATGACGAGGTCTTTGATGAGGGCGTCGAGGTTGGCCATGGGAATTCGGTCCACAAGGTTGATCAAGAAAGGCGCCGCATGCTCCGTACCCTCTCCCCTTGTGGGAGAGCGTGGTGAGCATCGCAGCGAAGCGGAGATGCAAGCCAGGTGAGGGGTAACTTGACTCGAAGGCACAACTCGTTTGGCAAGCGCCCCCTCACCCAGCTCGCTTCGCTCGCCACCCTCTCCCCGCAAGGGGAGAGGGTAACGGAGTTCGCGGCTCGTCATGTGTTCGAGCATCGCAAGTCAGCCGTAAGTGGGAACGAACAGGTCGTCGATCGGCACCGGCGCGGCGATCAGCGACTGGTCGGTGAGATAGGTCATGAACGCTTCGAGCGTCGGTCGGTTGGGCTCGATGCCGTAAGGCCACGGGTCGCCGTTGAAGACTTCGTGAATTTCGTCGATGTCACGCATCAGGAACGGCGTCATGTAACGCAGCGCACGAAGATTGAACATCTTCTCCAGCGCGATCTTCTTGGATTTGACGAACGCATCGTAGAGGCTCGTGGCGATGAACGGGTGCTTCTCGTAGACGTCCCGGCGGATCGCGACCAGATGCATGATCGGATAGATCTTGGTGCGCCGGTAGAATTCCTTCTCGATCTCCACGTAGTTCGGAAACATCCGCACGATATCCGGATTGGTCAGGATCGCCTCCGGCAGGCTGGTGCCGAGCGTCGCATCGACCACCCTCTCCTCCAGCAGGTCGCTCATCGACTTGTTCGAGTGGTTCTGCTCGATCGGGAACGGCTTGAGCAGCGGCAGCACGGTCGGACTGCCGTGCGCGCCGCCGGTATTCATCGCGCCCTGCACCCAGTGCACCTTGCGCAGGTCGACACCGTATTCGTGCTGCAGGATGCCGTTGATGTAGATCGCCGCCGTCATGGTGAACAGCGGCACACCGACGCGCTTGCCTTCGAGGTCCTTCGGCTTGGTGATGCCGGACTTCTTGTGGATGGCGATGAAGCCGTGGCGGAATGCGCGCGAGGGGAACACCGGGATGGCGACGAACGGGCACTGCTTGTTGGCGAAGCGCTGCACGAACTCGGAACTGGAATATTCCGCCACGTCGAATTCCTGGCCCGCCGACATGCGGTCGAAGATCGGGCGCGGCTGGTCGATGGCGATGAAATTGAGATCGATGCCGTCGGGCTGGACCTCGCCGGTATAGAGCGGCTGCATGCGATCGTAGAGCCCGCACGCGAACGTCAGTTGCAACTTGGCCATGGACGCGGCCCCCCGGTTGGACACGCCGTCAGGCTTAGCATGCGCGTTCGCCGCGCGGAAAGCCTGCTCAGCCGGAACGGGCGACGACGCCGTCGATCCAGGCCGCAAGTGCGTCCAGCATGTCGCCGCGGACTTGCGCGTCCTTGCGGCCGATGCGCGCCGGCACGTGGAAGGAATGATCGGCATCGGCGTAAAGCTCGAGCGTCGCGCGCGGACCGAGGGCGGCGCACAGCGGCTCGAGCTCGGCGAGCACCGCCAGCGCGTCACGGGTGCCCTGCAAAAACAGCATAGGGATTTGCACGTCGAACAGATGCTGGCCGCGCTCGCGGGACGGCTTGCCGGCGGGGTGCAGCGGGAACCCGAGGAAGGCGAGACCACGCACGCCGGGCAGCGGTTCGAGCGCCTGCGCCTGCGAGGTCATGCGGCCGCCGAACGACTTGCCGCCGGCAATCAGTGGTGCCCCGGGGAGGAGCCGCGCGGCCTCGGCCACGGCGGCGCGAACGGCCGAGTGCGCGAGCCGGGGCGGATCGGGCCGCTTGCCGCGCTGTTCCATGTAGGGAAACTGATAGCGCAACGTCGCGATGCCGCGCTCACCAAGCTCGACCGCGACCGCCGCCATGAACGGGTGCGTCATACCGGCGCCCGCGCCGTGCGCCAGTACGTAGCACGCCCGCGCCCGCGCTGGCGTCAGCAGCAGCCCCGAGACGCGTAGACCGTGTCCGACACCGCGACGGTGACGGGCTTTGTTTCGGCGGTTGGCAAGCGTTGCTCCGGGTGGCGGAAGGTTCCAGCTACTCTATCGCCCGGGGCCGCAGCGCCCAAGGGACGAGCGGCGCGTCATCGCACTCGCAGGCGGCTGACGAAAATTCGCTACATTTGGCGCTACCACTCACGCCAGAGAGCAGTGCCCTGCTGCCGCGTTTGCCATCCAGTTGCGTCAAGGAGAGCCCCCCGATGTGCCGCAACATCCGCACGCTGTTCAATTTCGAGCCGCCCGCGACCGAAGACGAGATTCACGCTTCGGCGCTGCAGTTCGTCCGGAAGCTGAGTGGATTTACACAGCCCTCGAAGACGAACGAGGCGGCATTCAACCGGGCGGTCGAGGAAGTCTCCGAGGTCGCTCGCCGGCTGCTGTCGTCGCTCGAGACTGCCAGCCCACCACGCGACCGCGAGGTCGAGGCGATCAAGGCCAGGGAACGCGCCAAGGCGCGCTTCGCGTAGCGCGATGCGCTATTCCAGGCGAAAGCCCTTGGCGCGCACGAACGCGCCGAAATCGGCCCGTAGCGGCTCGGCATATTGCCGCGCCTTGTCCTCCGACCAGCCATAGACCGGGGCCGTGCCGAAGCGCTGCGGATCGCGTTGGCGCGCAAACGGCCGGTAGGCCTCGCGGCGGCGGTCATAGTCGTCGATCTTGCGCGCAAGGTCGCTCTGATCGAACCGGCCGTGATGGACGGTCGCGCCGAGACCGAGCCGGGGGGTGATGTCGCGCTGCTCCGCCGGCCAGCCAAGGCACAGCCCGGCGACCGGCACCACCTTGTCGGGCAACGCCAGCAGTTCGCTCACCAGCGCGGCATGATCGCGGATCGCGCTGATCGGGCAGCAGCCAAGCCCGGCCGCCTCGGCGGCGCGGATGAAGGTCGCGAGCACGATGGCTGCATCCGCCACCGCGTTGAAGAACAGATCGAGGTGATCGTTGGGGAACGGCTTGCCGCGCATTCCGGCGATTGCTGGCACGCGGGCGCCGTTGGCGACGAACACCAGGAAAGCCGGGGCGTCGGCGATCCACGGCATATCGGTGATCGCGGCGGCGATCCGCTTCTGCACCGCCTTGTCCTCGACGATGACGATGTCGCCCTGCTGCAGGTCGCTTTTCGACGGTGCCGACAGCGCACAGGCGCACAGCAGCCGCAGCGCATCGCGCGACAACGGCTGCGGCCGGAACCGGCGAAAGCTGCGATGGCCCGCCATGGCGGCAAGCTCAGCTAGGCCGGTGAGACCGGGATCGACCGGAATGCGCTCACCGAACCGGTCGGCCAGCGTGTCCTGCAGCATCCTGGCGCTTGCGTCCTCTGACATGCGGTGGCTTTCCGGCTCTGCGTGTGGCGAACGGCCAAGTCTACCCGCCAACGCCGATGTCTCCAAAGCGCCTCGGGTTCCGCGTCCCGGGAACAGGCCGCAAAACGCCTGTGGCGCGGACGGATGTGTTGCGCTATTCTTCCCCGCGCGATGCCTGCGTCGCAGTGTGTCCCTGCCGAAGGTGCCCCATGAACAAGCCGATCACCGACTTGCAGCACCCCAAGATGCTGCTCGATCCTTATGCCACCTGGGCGGCGAAGGAAGGCGTACCGATCACCGAGGACTTCGGCGTCAACCTGCTGACCGCGCCGACCGCGCCCTGGCCGCGCTTCGGCGTCGATGGCGGGATGGTGCATCTCAAGGGCCGCGGCGACTTCGTCTCGATCTTCGTGCTCGACCTCGCGCCTGGCGCCAAGACGTCGCCGCAGAAGCACATGTTCGAGGAGGTGGTTTACGTCCTGTCGGGCTACGGCTAGCACCACGATCGAAGGCGCCGACGGCCGCAAGCACAGCTTCGAGTGGGGACCGAAGAGCCTGTTCGCACTGCCGCTCAATGCGCGCTACCAGCACTTCAACGCCAGCGGTCGCGAGCGCGCCCGGCTCGCCTCCACCAACAATCTCGCGCTGATGCTCAATCTCTTCCACAACGAGGACTTCGTTTTCGCCAACGGCTTCGCGTTTCCGGAGCGGCAGGGCGCAGCCAACCACTTTAGCGGCGAAGGCGAGTTCATCCCGGTCCGTCCCGGACGCAACATGTGGGAAACCAACTTCATCCCCGATCTCGCCGCGTTCGAGCTCAAGCAGTGGTCGGAGCGCGGCGCCGGCGGGTCGAACATGATGTTCATCCTGGCCGACGGCACCATGCACGCCCACACCTCGCAGATGCCGGTCGGCACCTACAAGAAGGCGCACCGCCACGGCGCCGACTTCCACGTCTTCGCCGTCACCGGCCACGGCTATTCGCTGTTGTGGTACGAGGGCGAGAAGGACTTCGTCCGCCTCGACTGGGAGCATGGCTGGGTGTTCGCGCCGCCCGACGGCATGTTCCACCAGCACTTCAACACCTCACCCGATCCGGCGCGCTATCTCGCGGTCGCCTTCGGCAGCCTGCGCTATCCGTTCACCACCGATAAGCGCCGGGTGTTCATGGGCATGGACGTGAGCGTCAAGGACGGCGGCTGCCAGATCGAGTATGAGCATCAGGACCCGCGCATTCACCAAATCTATCTGTCGGAACTGGCGAGATACGGCGTGACGTCTGGCATGGGCAAGTTCGTCAACGAGGCGGCGTGAACTCGATCCGCATTTGTGATTCAACAGCCGCGCAGCGACCTCGACGCGCTCCCTCTTCCCGGCGGGAAGAGAGAGTCGATTGCCTCTAACGTCCGACCATGCACGACCTTGAATTCGAGCACCTGCACGTCGACCCGAGCGAAGGGCCGCTCAACGAGGTCGCATGGGCGGCCGACAATGTGGAGTTGACCACCGTCGGCATCGACATCGGCTCCTCGACCTCGCACCTGATGTTCGCACGCGTGCACCTGCAGCGGCTTGGCACCGCGCTATCGAGCCGCTTCGTCGTGGTCGGCCGCAAGCTCCTGTGGCAGTCGCCAATCCTGCTGACGCCGTACCTGCCGGATTACACCATCGACGTCGACGAACTCGCGGGCTTCATCGGCGGCGCCTATGCGTATGCGGGTATCGAGCGCGACGAGATCGACTCGGGTGCGGTGATCCTCACCGGCGAGGCGATCAAACGCACGAACGCGCGCGCGATCGCCGACCTGTTCTCGGAGGAAGCCGGCAAGTTCGTCTGCGCTTCGGCCGGCCATCATATGGAATGCCAGATGTCGGCGCATGGCTCGGGCGCGGTCGCGCTGTCGCGCGGCCACGGCGTCACGCTGCTCAACGTCGATATCGGCGGCGGCACCACCAAACTGTCTTTGATCGAGAATGGACAGATTCTCGCCACGGTGGCGATCGCGGTCGGCGGGCGGCTGATCGTCGAGGGACCGGACGGCCTCACGCGCGTCGAACCCCCGGCGAAGGACGTCGCGCACGCGCTCGGTATCGACCTCGGCACTTGGCAAGCCGCTCGCAGCCGCCGACAAGAAACGCATCGTCGAGCGCATGGCGCGGCTGCTCATGGGCATGATCGACCTGCGGCGCCCGGGCGAGTTGGCGCAGCGCCTGCTGGTCACCGAAAGCTGGCCGGAGACGTTCGCCACCCGGAAGATCGACGCCATGACGTTCTCGGGCGGTGTCGCCGAATATCTCTACAAGCGCGAGACGCAGAAGTTCGGTGACCTCGGCCACGAACTTGCCGAGGCGCTCCGTCATCTGCTGGCGCACCGGCGCGACCTGCCGCCGGTCTGGGACCCGGGCCAAGGCATTCGTGCCACCGTCATCGGCGCCGCGCAGTTCTCCGTCCAGATCAGCGGCAACACCATTCTGATCGCCGATCGCGACAAGCTGCCGCTGCAGAACCTGCCGGTAATCTCTTGCGTCTTCCCGCTGGCTGAAGATGGTCGCCGCCGAGGCGGTCACCGCGGAGGTGCGCCGCGCACTGGCACAGTCCGATCTCACCGAAGGGGAGAGCCCGGTCGCCCTCTCCTTCCCGTGGCACGGCGACCCCTCGCATGCGAGGCTGTACGCCGTCGCGGCTGGCATCTGCACGGCGCTGTCGCGCACCATCGCCGAAGAGATGCCGCTGGTCCTGCTGGTCGACGGCGACGTGGCGATGTCGCTCGGCCGCATCATTCGTCACGAGGTCGCGCCCACCGCCGACGTGATTGCGATCGACGGCGTGCAGCTCAAGCAGTTCGACTATGTCGATATCGGCGAAATCATCGAAGTGACGAACGTGGTGCCGATCATCATCAAGTCGCTGCTGTTCAAATAAGCCGTCACGAAGTGCTGGATTTCGCTTGCGCGGCTTCGAGCTCGGCGCGCCGGGCGTTCAACGCGGTTTCCGCTTCCTCGATCCAGCCAGTATCTTCGCCACGCTTCATGCGTGCAGCGCGAATCATCGCAAGCTGCTCCGCCGTCGTCTTGAGGTGCCAGGGCGGCGTATCGTCCTCCACGATCGCCAGTACTTCGCCGAGCTGCTGCTGCACATCGGCGACGTCGCGCCCGATCACCGCGAGCTCGAGCAACGTCGCATGGTCCCAGTAGTCGACGCTGCGCCGCGCCTTTTCGGTCGCGGCGTAGCGCACCACCGGGAGGATTTCGGCCTGCCTCGGATCGACCTTGTCCTGCATCTCCATCAACGTGACGGCGTTGATTCCAGGGAAGGCATCGCGCCAATCGGCCTGAAACCCGGCGAGGTAGGTTTCGATTGCGCGACGGAGCAGCACCGGCGCATCCGGCCGGCTGTCCCGCGCCGCGATCTTCCAGCGATCCTTGTAGATGCGACCGAGCAGGCCACCGGTTTCGCTCGACGGCCCGAACTCCTGAAGAACCTCCTTGAGCACCTTTTCGGCGTCCTGAAACCTTCCGATCCGGTTAAGCGCGAAACCAAGCTGTTCGCGGATGATACGGGTCCGCTGCAGGGGCTGCGGCATGCGGCCGTACAATTCGACCATCGCGGCATGGGCTTCGACGTCGCGCAGCGACAGGAAGAGATCGACAATGATCCCGGCTTCAACCTCCGAGAGGTTGCCGAGCGCCGGATCAGCGGCGACGGCCTTGACCGCGGCTTCGCCCTGCTTGCGGGCTTCCGCCAGCCGCTGCTTGTATTTCCGGGAATAGTCGAAGCGGTCCCTGAAGGTGTCGGTCTTGCTGTGATCGACCTCGAACCGAGGCATGTAGTCGAGCAACTGGAACAGTGGGCTGTCGTCGTGCGGATTTGCCCGCGCCGCCTCCAATTGGCGCACCAGTTTGGCGGCGCACGATTGCGGCTCGAGCGGCGCGCCCGTATCGCCGGTGCGATATGGCACGCCCCGCAAGAGCGCGATGTCGAACGGCAGCGTCGTGCCTTCGGCAAACAGGATGACAGTGCTGCGCGGCCGCATGGCATGCCGGATGCCAAGCTCGTAGTACACGTTGGGATTGGCGCCGGTGATATCGGCGACGGCGTAATCGCAGAGCATCAGCCGTTCGAACATCGGCTTGTGGATGGTGCCGCCGACCCGCTCCTCGTCGGCGCGGATCGGTTCGAGCCCCACCGCGCTCACGGCGGGAGCGATGATCTCACGGTAGACCGCGTCGAAATCGGTGGTCCGCCCGGTCGAGTCGGTCTTGCGCCCGAAGGGCATCAGCACGAAGCAAAGCGGGGATTTCGGGACGGAGTTTTCCACGTGCCTCGTTCCTCGGAGGGCCACCCACCCGCCGCTACTATCGCGACCGAGCCGAGTGTATGTATACGACCCTAGTGGAGTGGATTTGACATTCGCTACCTGTCTAGCGACAGGCTCACAAAGCGAATATCAAATCCAAACTCCACTAGAAACATAATTTGCTAGTGGTCCTTTAATTCCAACATTCGCAAAGGTGCTTGCTGAAGCGGGATGCGAATGTTGGAATTGGACCACTAGTTCCCGAACAAGCCAACACGCGCGGAGAGAACGCCCAATGCCTGCCTCGACAAAAACCGCCAAAAAAACTGCCAAGAACAAGAAAATGCCGGCCAAGAAAGCCAGCCGCAAGACGGCGGCCGCCCGGCAGAAGCACCCCACCCCGCGCCTGCCCGTCCTGGCCGAAGAGCATTTGACGGCGGAGCAGCGCGCCCTGCTCGAACTCGATCCGCTCCGGACCGCGTGGCGCCAGCATCCAGATTCGAGGACCGTTCGCCGTTTTCCTGCACGCACCGGAGTTC
Organism: uncultured Alphaproteobacteria bacterium; assembly: GCA_963807865.1. Taxonomy (GTDB): domain Bacteria; phylum Pseudomonadota; class Alphaproteobacteria; order Rhizobiales; family Xanthobacteraceae; genus VAZQ01. Next base: position 151,168 of record CAWEDK010000024.1, read on the forward strand.
GGGCAGCTCGCGCAAACCCTGGGCGGCCACCTGCGTTACAAGACCGGCGTGTCCCCGCGGCTCTCCGAGTTCGCGATCCTCTGCACCGCGCGGCTCTGGCGCGCGCAGTACGAGTGGTTCGCGCACGAGCCGCAGGCCGAGCGCGCCGGCGTCAAGCCGGCCACCATCCGCGACCTGCACGCCGGCCGGGTGCCAAAATCGGCACCGAAGGACGAGCGCGCGATCTACGACTTCATCCAAGAGCTCTACAAGACGCGGCGCGTCAGCGACAAATCCTACAAGCGCGTCCAGGCCGTCTTGGGCGATGCGGCCACCGTCGAACTGGTCGGCATCCTCGGCTACTACGTGCTGGTGGCGATGATCCTCAACATCTACCGCATGATGCCCCCGGAGGACGCGCCGCTGCCGTTCCCGGAGAAGTAGCTCTCGGTGCCGCTCTCATTCCTCGGCGGTTGTCTGATTGCGCGCCCGTAGGTAACCAGATACTTCCGCGGATGAATCAACACGCACCCGCTGCCGGATGCTTAGGCAGCGCGCGGCAAACTGGCCGCCAAGCCCAGAAAACGGGCAATGTTGGTGCAACATCGGATGGCATGTGGTTTGCTGGCGGTGGTGAGGCAAGTTCCCACCCCGGAGGACCTCCATGCGACGTCGCGATTTCACCAAGCTCGCTCTCACCGGCACGGTCGCCAGCGTGGCAGCGCCTGCCGTCGCGCGGGCCCAGACTACGTTCAATTGGAAGATGACGAGCTTCTATGGGCCCAACGCGGCGTTCTATTCGACCGGCCCCGGCAGCGCCAAAGACCTGATCAAGCGCATCGAAGACATGTCCGGCGGCCGCATCAAAATTCAATTCTTCGGCGCAGGCGAACTCATTCCCGCCGCCGAAGGGTTCGACGCGGTGTCGGCCGGCACCGTCGAGATGAACTATGCCAACGCGTATTTCTGGACCGGCAAGGTGTTCGCCGGCCAATACTTCACCGCGGTGCCGTTCGGCCTGAACTTCCAGGGCTTGAACGGCTGGATGTACGACGGCGGCGGGCTTGGGTTGTGGCGGGAGGTCTATGACCGCTTCAATCTGGTGCCGTTCCTGTGCGGCAACACCGGCGTGCAGATGACCGGCTGGTTCAAGAAGCCGATCGAGAAGGTCGACGACCTCAAGGGTCTGAAGATGCGCATCCCGGGTCTCGCCGGCCGCGCCTATCAGTCGCTCGGTGTCGACGTGCGCCTGCTGCCGCCCGGCGAAATCTTCCCCGCGCTCGAACGTGGCGTGATCGACGCGGCGGAATTCGTCGGCCCCTTTCTCGACCGTCAGCTCGGACTGCAGCGCGCCGCCAAGTATTACTATACGACCGGCTGGCACGAGACCGCGACCGCAAGCGAGCTCATCATCAACAAAGCGAAGTGGAACTCACTGCCCCCCGACCTCAAAGCAGTGATCGAGAATGCCTGCGCAGCCTGCAACGTCATCAGCGAAGCCTGGTGCCAAAAAAACAACGCGGAGGCGATGGAAGACCTGATCAAGAATCAGGGCGTCATTGCCCAGCCGCTCCCTGATGCGATCGTGGAAGCGCTGCGCACGGCGAACACCAAGATATTGGCCGAGGCGGTCGCCAAGGACCCGGTGACTAAGAAGGTCAACAACTCCTACATGGCCTACATGGCGAAGTTCAAGGATTGGTCCGCCTACAGCAAGTCCGTCTATCACGGCAAAATTCTCAAGGGCTGACGTGAGTTCGGCCGAGAGATTGGCCGACGGCATCGATAGCTTCATCGATTTCGTCGGCCGCATCACCGCATGGTCGTCGTTCGCACTGGCCCTCGTGATGGGGGGCAACGTCTTGCTGCGCTACGTCTTCCATACCGGTACGGTGTGGTCGCAGGAGCTGGAATGGCACCTGATGGCGCCGATCTGCCTGTTCGGCATGTCGTATGCGCTTCGTCACGGCGAGCATGTTCGTGTCGACGTACTGTTCGCCGGCTTCTCGCAGCGGACCAAGGACTTCATCGAGTTCGTTTCTGCGCTGATCCTGATGGCGATCTCGATGATCATAATCTGGTTGTCGATTGCCTACGTCGCGCAGGCATGGACGATCGGCGAGGGCTCCGCCAATCCCGGCGGCATTCCGGGCCGTTACCTGCTGAAGAGTCTGATCCCGATCGGCTTCGCGCTGATGCTCATTCAGGCGTTCGCTCACGCCATCCGCTACTTCCTCGCCTGGCGACGAGGCGCCGACGCATGCCCCTGAACGAAATCCTCGCGATCCTGATGCTGGTGTCGTTCTTCGTCCTGCTGATGGCGGGCATTCCGGTCGCGCTCACGCTCGCTACCGCCGGATTCGTATTCGGCTATCTCGGTTTCGGACCGCTGCTGTTCAATCTGCTGCCGAGCCGCATCTTCGGGGTCGTCACGAACTACACGCTGATCGCGATGCCGCTGTTCGTGTTCATGGGCGTGATGCTCGAAAAATCGCGGCTCGCCGAAGACCTGATGGAGGTGATCGCGCATGCCGCCGGCGGCCTGCGCGGCGGACTCGGCATCGGCATCATCCTGGTGGGCGTGCTGATGGGGGCGACGACCGGGATCGTCGGCGCCACCGTCGTCACGCTCGGGCTGCTGACGCTGCCGACCCTCTTGCGACGCGGCTACGACAAGGGACTTGCCTGCGGCGTCATCTGCGCCTCCGGAACGCTCGGCCAGATCATCCCGCCGAGCCTGATCCTCATCCTCCTCGCCGACATCCTCAACGAATCGGTCGGCACGCTGTTCGCCGCCGCAATGATCCCCGGCCTGATGCTCGCCGGCATCTATATCGTCTATCTTCTCGGGACTCGGCATCTTGCGGCCGCAGATGGTGCCGGCGGTGCCGAAAGCGGAGCGCGATTTGCTCAGCGGCGGCGAGCTTGCCGGCAAGCTGCTGCGCGTCGTGCTGCCGCCGATCGCGCTCGTCGGCGCGGTGCTCGGCTCGATCATCGGCGGGATCGCGGCGCCGACCGAGGCGGCCTCGATGGGTGCGCTCGGCGCGATCGTGGTCACCGCCATCGGCGGCCGCATGTCATGGGCGGTGCTGCGCGACACCACCTACACCACCACCCGCATCACCGCGATGATGATGTTCATCCTGATCTGTGCGCAGGTGTTCGCGCTCGCGTTCCGCGGACTGCAGGGCGAACGGCTGGTTCAGGACTTCTTCGCGTTCCTGCCGGGCGGCACGAACGGCGCGATCTGGTTCCTGATGTTCATCATCTTCATTCTCGGCTTCTTTATCGAGTGGATCGAGATCTCCTACATCGCGGTTCCGCTGTTCTTGCCGGTCTTCACCGCCGCCGGTGTCGACCTGGTCTGGCTCGCGACGCTGATCTGCGTGAACCTGCAGACGTCGTTCCTGACGCCGCCGTTCGGCTGGGCGCTGTTCTTTCTGCGCGGCGTTGCGCCGCCGGAGGTGACGACCGGCGATATCTATCGCGGCGTCGTCCCCTTCGTGACGATGCAGTTGCTCGCACTGCTGCTCTGCTTCCTGTTTCCGGCGTTGGCGCTGTGGCTGCCCAAGACGATCGGCTGGTGAGGAGCAGTTCCGAAGAGCGAGCTGAGCGAGTTCGCTCTAATGATGATGCCCGCCCTTCTTTGCGGCCGGCGTCGCGCCGATCGCCTCGACCGTGTATTCGATCTCCACCTTGCCGGCCTTCTCGAAGTCCAACGTGCCTTTGATGCGCTGCCCTTTCTCGAGCGGCTGTTTCAGTCCCATCAGCATGATGTGGAATGAACCGGGCTTGAGTTCGACGCTCTCGCCCGGCTTGATCTCGAGGCCGCCGTCCACCGGGCGCATCGTCATGACGCCGCCTTCCATCGCCATGCGGTGCACCTCGAACCGGCTCGCGACCGCCGCCGTGCCGCCAAGCAGGCGATCCGCCGCGGCGCCCTTGTTGGTGATGACCATGTAACCGCCGGCCACCGTCGAGCCTTTCGGTGTCGCACGGGTCCACGGATTACCGATCTGAAGATCGCCTGCGGTGAAATCGGCCGCGGGCGCGGCGCCGGCGAACACCGTCAAAATAGCCGCGAGGCAGAATACGAAACGTTTCATTGGCTTGCTCCGTGCCAGACGCCGCGCCCGCGCGCCGTCGCTCGAACGATTGAACCTGCGAATACCCTGGATGATTTACACGCGCGGCGGGGCCGCGGGCGCAATGGGGCAGCGTGATCGGGAGCGCGGCAGTTTCGCTCGGTCGCAGCGCCGGGACGGACGTGCGCCCGGCCTGGGGTCCGAACTGCGAGATCGTGCGCGCGAGCGTGGCCGCCACGCCGGTACATCCGGTGACCGAACACGCGAGCCCATGCGCGCAGCCGTCGCGATGCTCTCGCGATGGCTCCTCGCCGGCAACGGCAGGGCTCGAACAGATATCGACGTAAGCAGCCGGCTCACCTTCGCCCGCGCTTGCGGCCAGAGCCAGTGACGGCAGCAGCGCGGATAGCGCCACCGCATAGGCGGCAACCAGCGCAATCATTCGGCGGCGGAGGCTTGCGCGCATCCGCGAGGGTTTAGCCGGTGGAGGCGCACGCGTCCATCCGCCTCAGTTCCGGCGACCAATCCTCATAAAAGTCTTGTAAAAATAATCCGCCAAGAAAATTGGCGCTACGCCGCGCAGCGGAAGCCACATTCAGCAGCTACAATGGGCCCCTAGGTTGCGGATCCGACGCTTGCAATCGTCATGCGGCGCGCCGATACGAGCGATACCATGGAGACCAAATCAACTCCGGCTTCCGCTCCGGGAGCCGAAAGCGACCAGAGTGTACGGGACGAGAATGTTATTCCGTTCCGCGGGCGGCACGTGCCCGCCATGGGAAGACGTTTGCCAGAAAGCGCGCAGACAAGCGGCCCCGACGACCTCACGAAAGATGGCCTGGCGAAATACGAACGAGGCGATGGCGACGACGACTATCGGCACCGGATGATCACGAACACCGCGGCGTTGATCTTCACGATCATCCTGGCGACGGCCGGAGCGTGGCTGGCAATCACGATCGGCGACATGCGCAAGAATCAGGACTGCTACCTCTCCGGCCGGCGCAACTGCACTCCTATTGACGTCCCATCGCTCCAGTCCAAATAGGGGGCGAAGCGACTACCCGTCGATCTCGACCGTCACCTGTGTCAGCCCGGAAAATCCCAGGGCACGTGCACCCGCAGGCGTAAGATCGATGACGCGTCCGCGGACAAAAGGACCGCGATCGTTGATCGTCACCACAACCGTCTTTCCATTCTTACGATTGGTGACGCGAACTTTGGTTCCAAACGGCAGCGTCTTGTGCGCCGCCGTCATGGCGTCCGGATTCAATTTCTGGCCGCTTGCGGTTCCACTGCCGCTTTCAGTTGAATAAACCGACGCGATACCGGATTCGGAACGAGGTTCTGCCATCACGTTCGAGCCGGTCATTGATAGGCACAAGGCCAAACTACCCAAAAGGCCGCGGGTCAATTTCAATTTCACTACGCAACTCCTTGTTTTCTCACGGCAAAACCTGCCGGGGCCCGCGCTCGGCGGGGCCGGGCGGTTTGATGCCGCAATGCGACGAGAATAGGGCAGCGATACTGCCGTATCGCCGTTTAACCCCGTGATCCCAAAACCAATTCCTCCCCGTCCGGTTCCGACAAATGCGCTCGGGGGGCGCGAACATCTAGTCACTCACGAGGGAGCGCCCGTTGCCCGGAAGACGGGCTCCGCGTATCGTCCGCGCGCCCCGCACACGGGCGGTGGGAGCATCTGCTTCGGAGGTTTTGCGATGTCGTCGATCGTCCGGTGGCTTGCGGTCACCGTCCTGGCAACGGCCACTGGCTTAAGCTTGGGGGAGAGCGCCAGCGCGCAGACCCAAGACTGCAAAAATCGCGGACAACTCGACACGCTCTACTGCGATGACAACGACGATCTCGTCGCCGACACACCAACCGATCCGAAGAAGTGGAAGGATCCGGCGACGCTCGTCTTCGCCTACACGCCGGTCGAAGACCCCGCAGTTTACCAAAACGTGTTCAAGCCGTTCACGGACTACCTGACGCAATGCACCGGCAAGCGCGTGGTGTACTATCCGGTGCAGTCGAATACCGCCGAGATCGAAGCGATGCGCTCGGGCCGGCTGCACGTCGCAGGCTTTTCGACTGGCCCGACCGGCTTCGCGGTCAACCTCGCAGGTGCGGTTCCGTTCGCCGCCAAGGGAACCCAGAAGGGCCCGCATGGCTACCACCTGATTTCAATCGTGCGTAAGGACAGCCCGTATCAGCGCCTGTCCGACCTCAAGGGCAAGCGGGTCGCGCACACTGCGCCGTCGTCAAACTCCGGCAATCTCGCCCCGCGCGTGCTCTATCCTCCGGAGGGGCTCAAGCCCGATGCCGACTACAAGCCGTTGATGTCAGGCGGACACGACAAATCCGCGCTCGGCGTGCTTTCAGGCGACTACGACATGGCGGGCGTGGCGTCGGATGTTTTCGACCGCATGGTGACACGCGGCACCCTCAAGGCCGACGATTTCCGCATCATCTTCACCAGCCCGGTGTTTCCGACTTCGTCGTTCGCCTATGCGCACGACCTCAATCCGGAATTGGTGCGCAAGATCCGAGCCTGCTTCTTCGCCTTCCACTTCCCGCCGTCGATGCAAAAGGAATTCAACGGCGACGATCGCTTCTATCCGATCACCTACAAGGATACCTGGAAGGTGGTGCGCGAGATCGCGGAAGCTTCCGGTACGCCTTACAACAAGCCGGCCTACGAGGCCGAAAGCCGAGCGCGAGGCCGAGGCACAGGCAAAAAAGGCGCAGCAAGCGCCGGCACCGAAGCAATAGTTGGTCCGAAGCCCGGGATACATGGACGTTCCACAATCAGCCCGACCGCCGGCCGCAACCGGCGGTCTCGACCGCGCGCTGATCGTTCGCAACCTCAGCAAGGAATATCGCTCCGGCCAACCGGTGCTGCGCAATGTATCGCTCACCGTGTCCGGGCGCGGCATGACGGCGATCATCGGTCCGTCCGGTACCGGCAAGTCAACCTTCGTGCGCTGCATCAACCGGCTGGTCGAGCCGACGTCCGGCGAAATCCTGTTCCGCGGTCGCGACGTCGTCCAACTGAACCGGCACGAGTTGCGCGCCGTGCGACGGCACATCGGCATGGTGTTCCAGGAATACAACCTGGTCGAGCGGCTCTCCGTCATCGAGAACGTCCTGTGCGGCCGGCTCGGCTATGTTCCGGTATGGCGCGCCTGGCTGCGCAAGTTTCCGCCGGCGGATATCGAGCGGGCATTCACCCTGCTCGATGCGGTCGGGCTTGGGGCGTTCGCCACGACGCGTGCCGACCAGCTCTCCGGTGGCCAGCGCCAACGCGTCGGCATCGCTCGCGCTTTGATGCAGGAGCCCGACCTCGTGCTCGCCGACGAGCCGACATCCTCGCTCGACCCGAAGACTTCGGTCGAGATCATGGAATTGATCGCGAGCCGCGCCGGCGAGCGCGACATTCCGGTCATCGTCAACATCCACAATGTCGAACTGGCGCGCCGCTTCGCCGACCGCATCGTCGGCATGTCCAAGGGTGCGATCGTATTCGACGGACCGCCGGCGGAACTGCGGGACGAACACCTCCTGACGATCTATGGCGGTGAAGGATGGCTGGATTGATCAGCTCCCCTCGCCTCCCGAACACGCGCGATGCCTTTCCGCCGAACTGGCCGGCGCGCATCGGGTTCGCTGTGCTTGCGCTCTATGTCGTTTACGCTGCGCAAATTCTCGACATCACGTGGTCGCGCTTCGTCGCCGGCCTCGGCCACGGGAGCCGCTTCCTCTCGCGGATGTTTCCGCCCAACGTCGCACCCGACAAGCTCACTCTCCTGTACGACGGCATGATCGAGAGCCTGCAGATCGCCATTGTCGCGACCGCCGTCGGCGTGGTGCTGGCTCTCCCCCTGGGACTGGCCGCCGCACGCAATCTGTCGCCACTGCCGCTCGCCTGGACGGCCCGCACCTTTATCGCAGTATGCCGGACGTTCCACCCGGTCATCATCGCCATCCTCTTCGTCAAGGCTGTCGGTTTTGGCGCCCTCGCCGGCATGCTGGCCTTGATCGTCGCCGCTCTCGGATTCCTGTCGAAACTCGTCGCGGAGGCGGTCGAAGAAATGTCCATGCGGCCGGTCGAGGCAGTGCGCGCGAGCGGGGCGCCTTTCGTTTCCGTCCTCATCATGAGCGTGATGCCGCAGGTGATGCCGCGCTTCATCGGTTTCGCGACCTATCAGCTCAATTCGAACCTGCGCAACTCCGCGCTGGTCGGTCTCGTGGGCGGCGGTGGCATCGGCTCGACGCTGTTCACAGCGTTTCAGCGTTTCGACTACGATTTCGTCCTCACCATCGTAATCGCCATCGTCGTGGTTGTGATGCTCGGCGAGGTATTGTCCGGATGGATGCGGCGGGTGTTTCAATGAGCCGCGCCGATCCGGCACCGCTCTCCCGACCGCCGAGGATCTGGCAGCGGTTCTCCCTGCGCGAGCGCATCGCGCGCTCCGCGTTCTATCTACTTGCGCTCCTGGCCGTGGTCTGGTCGCTGCGGTCGATCGAGATCATTCCCGAATTTCTCTATGACGCCCCGCAACAGACCGGCGACCTGTTCGCGCGCATGTGGCCGATCGACTGGGCGTGGTATCCGAAAGTCGTAAACGCGGCGCTGATCGAAACGCTGCACACCGCGACGCTGGGCACCATCCTGGCCGTTCTGCTGGCGGGGTTCGTCGCGCTGATGGTCGCGCGCAATATCACGCGTTCAGTCGTGCTCAACAGTATCGGCCGCTTCATCCTGGTCGCGACGCGTTCGGTGCACGCGATGATCTGGGCGCTGTTCTTCGTCGCTGTGTTCGGCCCCGGTGCGCTTGCCGGCACGCTCGCGATCGCCGTGCATTCGATCGGCTTTACGGGAAAATTCCTCTCGGAAGCGATCGAGGAGGCAAAGCCCGGGCCGATCGAGGCACTCACCGCGACGGGGGCCTCGCCGCTCGCCATTCTGCTCAAGGGGTACTGGCCGCAAGTGAAGCCGGCATTCCTGGCAATCGCCATGTTCCGCTGGGACATCAATGTGCGCGAGTCCGCCGTGCTCGGCCTGGTCGGCGGCGGCGGTCTCGGCATGGCGCTCGATACCGCACTGTCCAACCTGTACTGGGACCAGGCCGGCCTGGTGCTGTTCGTGATCTTCGTCGTCGTCATCGTGGCCGAAATCGTCACCACCTGGGTGCGCAGCCGCGTCATCTGACGACGGCGGCTACTTCAACTGGTCCGCGACCTTGGCGATGCCCGCGATGGCGCACTTTTCGTCGCCCTCGGAGCTTGAGCCGCTGACGCCGACCGCGCCGATCGTCTCATTGCCGATCTTGATCGGGACGCCGCCACGCAGCGCGATGACGTCCTCAAGCTGCCGCTGGGCGGCAAGTTCGGGCAATTCGGTCGTGCGCTTGGCCCAATCGGCCGTCGTCCGGCCGAAGGTGCGTGCCGTATAGGCCTTCCGGCGGGCCAGTTCGATGTTATGCGGGTTGGCCTTGTCCGACTGGAGGAAGACGCGGAGCCGGCCGGCGCGGTCGACCACCGCAACGGACACGCTGTTGCCGTCCTGCTCGCACTGGTCGAGCGCGGCGATTGCGATCGTGAGGCCCATACGGACGCCGACATCCCGATGCGTAATCACCTGTGCGCTCTGCCGAGGCCCCGCACGCCGCCACGATTCCGGCGGCAAGGGCCATACGGATGGACATGGGGACCTCCCTCGAACTGCACAATTCTCGGAGCCGCGGCCGGGTCTTGCGCCGCCCTTTCGGCCCCGCGACGGAAGATGAGAATATGTCACACCCGGGGGCTTTCCTAGCGCCAAAGCGGGCTCTAAAGTCTTCAACAATCGAACTTTTTCTCGCCGCCGCCGCCATTGAACTCGCTCGCCCTCTTCGCTATACGGGCACCCGACCCGTCGCGGGCGGATGGGCAAATCGAGGGCAATTCCTCCCGCAATCGCTAGCTTTTGAGCGCGGCTACCGAAACGCGTGTTCGATCAGGGATTTACGAATGTCTTCGACCTTTGACACTGTGGCCAATATCATCTCCGAGACCTGCGACATCCCGCGCGACACGATCAAGCCGGAGAACTCACGCGATCAACGATCTGGGCATCGACAGCCTGGATTTTCTGGACATCGCCTTTGCGATCGACAAGGCCTTTGGAATCAAGATGCCGCTCGAGCAGTGGACGCAGGAGGTCAACGACGGCAAGGCCACCACCGACCAGTATTTCCAGCTCCAGAACCTCTGCAATCGCATCGACGAACTTGTCGCCGCCAAGAGCGCCTGACGCGCACGCATGCGCCTTGAATACTTCCAGTTGATCGATCGCATCGTCGATCTCGACCTCGGCGCGAAAACCATCCGCACTGAAGCCCGTGTTCCCGACACCTCCACGATCTTCGAGGGGCACTTCCCGGGATTTCCCCTGATGCCCGGGGTTCTTCTGATCGAGGCGATGGCGCAGACCTCGGGCTGGCTGGTGATCGGCGCCACCAAGTTCACCCGCATGCCGTTCTTCGCCGCGCTCAAGGAAGCCAAGCTCCGATCGTTCGTGACGCCGGGACAGGCGCTGTCGCTTTCGGCTAAGCTGCTGCACGAAGGTTCGGGCTACGCGGTCACTCAGGCAGACATCCGCTGTGACGGCAAGCTCGCCTGCAATGCCGAGATCACCTTCCGGGTGGTCGAGTTCCCCGGTCCGGAATTCCGCGCGCACATGGAAAAGATGGCGACCATCCTGGAATTCCCGATGGGAGCGCTGGCGCATGGCTGACGCCCCGCGCGAAGCCTGGATCACCGGCATCGGCATCGTGTCCAGCCTCGGCGAAGGAGCGGACGCGCATTGGCAGGCCCTGCTCGACGGCCGCGATCAATGTCGATAGCGAGCGGTTCGCGCCGTACATCGTACATCCGTTGGCGCCCATCAATCTCGACACTCAGATCCCCAAGAAGGGCGACCAGCGCCAGATGGAGCCGTGGCAGCGTGTCGGCACCTATGCGGCCGGCCTCGCGCTCGACGCCGCCAAGCTCAAGGGCAACGCCGAACTCCTCGCACGCACCGACATGATCGTGGCGGCGGGCGGCGGCGAACGCGACATGGCGGTCGACGGCCCGATCCTCACCGGGATCGAAACTGCCGCTGACCCGGAAGCCTTCCTCAACGAACGGCTGATGAGCGATCTGCGTCCCACGCTGTTTCTGGCGCAGCTCTCCAATCTCCTGGCCGGCAACATCTCGATCGTCCACGGCGTCACCGGCTCGTCGCGGACATTCATGGGCGAGGAAGTCAGCCGGCGTCGACGCCGTGCGGGTGGCGCTTTCGCGCATCGCGGCCGGCGACAGCGACATCGCGCTGGTCGGCGGTTCGCAGCACTGCGAGCGCAAGGACATGCTGCTGCTCTACGAGTTCGCGCGCGCCAATCTGCGCGGCGCCTATGCGCCGGTCTGGCAGCGCGGGCCGCAGGGCGGCTTCGTGCTCGGATCGCTCGGCGCCTTCCTGGTGATCGAGGCGCGCAGCCACGCCGAAGCGCGCGGCGCAAAGCCCCTCGCCAAGCTTACGAGCCGTTCTGTCCGAGCGCGTCAAGATCGTGCCCGGTGCGCGCCAGGCGGTGCTGGAGCGGATGTGGGAGAGCGATCGCACCGAAGTTGCACAGTGGCCAGGCAGCCATTATTTCCGGCGCAACCGGGGTCGAGACCGCGACCACCGAGGAGCGGGCATTCTTGAGCGCCCATGCCGATGTGCCGGTGCGCGCGACTGGGTCGCGGATCGGTCACGGCGTCGAACCGGCGTTTCCGATGAACGTCGCGATCGCCGCACTGGCGCTACACCACGGCAAGCTGTTTCCACCGGGCGATGACACCGGTGTCGAACAGGCGATGGATGGCGCGCTTGCGCAGGTCGTGGTCACCAGCGTCGGGATCGTCCGCGGCGAGGGAATGGCCCTGCTCGAAGCCGTCGAATGGAGGAGACCGCGATGCCGTCGATGCGCGACAAGAAAGGCCGTCCGATCGTGGTGGCAACCGGTGTTGGCGTCGTCACCTCGCTGGGCGTCGGCCAGAAGGACAATTGGGCAAAGCTCACCGCCGGCGAATCCGGCATTCGCAAGATCACCCGGTTCTCGACCGAGAAGCTGAAAACCAGAATCGCCGGCACGGTGGACTTCCTGCCGGTCGAGCCGATGTCGGCGCCGGCGCTCTGCGAGCGGCTGGGCGAGGTCGCCGCCAACGAGGCGATCGATCAGGCCGGTATCGGCCGCAAGGGCGATTTTCCGGGCCCGCTGTTTCTGGCCGTCGCGCCGGTCGAGATCGAATGGACCGCAGCGCCGCGCACTGGCCAAGGCCAGCGGCGCCAACGATGCCATCACGCTATGATGAGTTGCTGCGCACGTCGCCGCAGTTCGAGGAGTTCTACGAGCGCTTCAAGTTCGATTCGGTCGCCGACAAGCTCGCCGACACCTTCGGCACCAAGGGCTCGCCGATCTCGCTATCGACCGCTTGCGCCTCCGGGGCGACCGCCATCCAGCTCGGCGTCGAGGCCATCCGGCGCGGCGAGACCGACGCGGCGCTCTGCATCGGCACCGACGGCTCGGTGACGCAGGAATTGCTGATCCGGTTTTCGCTGCTGTCGGCACTGTCGATGTCCAACGACTTGCCGCAGGGCGCCGCCAAGCCGTTCTCCAAGAACCGGGACGGCTTCGTCATGGCGGAAGGCGCCGGCGCGATCGTGCTCGAAAGCCTGGAAGCCGCGACCGCGCGCGGCGCGAAAATCCTCGGCGTCATCGAGGGCTGCGGCGAGATGGCGGATTCGTTCCACCGCACCCGATCGAGCCCGGACGGCAAGCCGATCATCGGCTGCATCCGTAACGCCATCGCGGACGCCGGGCTCACGCCCGACGACATCGACTACATCAATCCGCACGGCACCGGGACGCCGGAAAACGACAAGATGGAATATCTCGGCGCCGCCGCGGTCTTCGGCGAACGCGCGAAGTCGATCCCGACGTCTTCGAACAAGTCCATGATCGGGCATACGCTGTCTGCCGCGGGCGCGGTCGAGGCGGTGCTGACGCTGCTGACGCTGGAGCATCAGAAGCTGCCGCCGACGATCAATTACAACTTGCCAGACCCGTCCATTCCGCTGGATGTCGTGCCGAATGTCGCGCGCGATCACCGCGTGCGCCATGCGCTGTCGAACTCGTTCGGTTTCGGCGGTCAGAACGTCTCGCTGGTGATCGGGCGAGAGCCGATGTAGTTGCCGCAATGGGGCTCGGCTCTCTCTCACCCTCCCCCCGCGCAGCCGTGGGGAGGGTCGGCGAGCGAAGCTCGCCGGGGTGGGGGGATTTGAATTCGCCACTGATCCGCGCTTTTGCTCTAATCGAGCAAGCTTAGCCTCCCACCCCGACCCCTCCCCACCGCTACGCGGGGAGGGGAACTCGGCGCGAGAGCGAGGACAACCAGAAGGCCATATTAAAGGTATCAAGTGATGCGTGCGCTCACCCTCGTCGCCGACCGCAAGATCGAGCTGATCGACCTTCCCGCCCCGCCACCACCCGGTCCGGGCGAGGTGCAGGTGCGCGTCAAAGCGGTCGCGCTCAACCATCTCGATCTCTGGGGCTTTCGCGGCATGGCGTTCGCCAAGCGCAAGCTGCCGCTGGCGGTGGGCGCGGAAGCCGCGGGCGAGATCGCCGCCGTCGGACCGGACGCCGGCACCTTCAAGCCGGGCGATCCGGTGGTGATGTACGGAGCGCTGACCTGCGGCACCTGCAAAGCCTGCCGCGAAGGGCCGCGACAATCTCTGTGAGAACGTCGGCGGCATCATGGGCTTTCACCTCGACGGCTTTGCCCGCGAACTGATCAACATGCCGGCGCGGCTGGTGATCGCGGTGCCGCCGGGAATTACCATGCGCGATGCCGCCTGCGCGCCGATCGCATTCTCGACCGTCCAGCACATGCTGTTCGACAACGCCAAGCTCGAACCGGGCGAGAGCGTGCTGGTGCATGCTGGCGGCTCCGGCATCGGCACCGTCGCCATCAAGATGGCGAAAGCCATCGGATGTACCGTGATTACCACCGTCGGGGACGACGCCAAGGCCGAGAAGGCCAAGGCGATCGGCGCCGACCATGTGGTCAACTATCGTACCGAGCGTTTCGAGGGCGCGGTGCGCAAGCTCACAGGGCGCAAGGGCGTCGATGTGGTGTTCGAGCATGTCGGCGCCGACACCTTCAACGGCTCGCTGCTCTGCCTCAAGCGCGGCGGCCGGCTCGTGACCTGCGGCTCGACGTCCGGCCCGACCACCACCATCAACCTGATGCAGCTGTTCCAGCAGCAGTACCGCATCACCGGCTCGTTCGGCGCATCGATCCGCAACATCCGCGAGAGCCTCGCCAAGATGGCGGGCGGCATGCTGCCGGTGATCGACACCGAAGTCGCGCTCGCCGATTTCGAGCAGGGCCTGGAGCGGCTCGAAAGCCGGCAGGTGTTCGGCAAGATCATCGTTCATTTCTGATGAGCAACTCGCAAAGTCTCGCCGCCGGGACGCGCCGGTTTCTCAAATCGGCCGGCGACGCGATGCTCGGGCACGCCTTCGTCGGAACCATCAAGACACTGCGTCTGGTCGATCGCCGGCGCATGGCGCGCGTGGCGTCCGCCGTGACGCGCACCTTCGGACCGCGTCTCAAGGAACATAAACTTGCGCGCGAGCAGCTTGTCGCCGCCTTCCCGGAGAAATCGCCCGAGGAGATCGAAGCGATCCTCGCCGGGGTCTGGGACAATCTCGGGCGCGTCGCCGCCGAGTTTTCGCATATCGACCGGCTGCACATCGTCGACCCCGATCGGCCGGGACCCGAGGACATCACGTACAGCCAGCGCACCTTCGACCTCTTTCATCAATTGCGGCTCGACGGCAAGCCGGCGCTGCTGTTCACCTCGCATCTCGCCAATTGGGAACTCTCGGCCTATGTGGCGGCCGCCTACCAGCTCGACCTGAACATTCTCTATCGGCGGCCGAATATCGCCGCGGTCGACAAGGCGGTGCGCCAGTCGCGCGCGGGCATCATGGGGACGCTGGTCGCGACCGGGCTCGATGCACCGGTGAAGCTCGTACGCGTGCTGGAGAACGGCGGCCATGTCGCGATGCTGGTGGACCAGCACTACGTCCGCGGCGTCGACGTGAACTTCTTCGGCCGGACCTGCAAGGCGAACCCCCTGCTCGCCCAGCTTGCGCGGCACGTCGACTGCCCCATCCACGGCGCGCGCATCGTGCGGCTGCCGGATCGCGACCGGTTCCGCATCGACCTGACGGAAGCCATAACGCCGGCACGCGACGGCGACGGCCGCGTCGACGTCACCGGCACGATGCAGATCGTCACCTCGGTGATCGAAGGCTGGGTGCGCGAGCATCCCGAGCAGTGGCTTTGGCTGCACCGCCGCTGGCGGTGACGCTCGTTCAGTGTCTGTGTTGGCGCGTTTCCCGGGCGCAGCGCAGCACGAAGTGGTGCGCTGTAGACCCGGGATCGTAACGGATACCGCCTTTGGGAAGGTCCCGGATCAGCGGTGCACCGTTTCGCTACGCTCCACGCTGCGCCGCGTCCGGGACACGAGATACCTTATCACCGGCCGGTCTTGATGCGGGTCCAGAGGCGGTTCATCAGCCGCTGGGTTTTCGCGTCGTGCGCGTTGATGGTGTAGAGCCGTTTCATCATCGCCTCGTCCGGATAGATCGTGCGGTCGTCCAGGATCGACTTGCTGATGAACTTCTGGCTCGCCAGGTTGCCGTTGGCGTAGGAGATGAAATCCGAGTTCCTGGCGGCCACTTCCGGCCGCTGCAGATAGTTGATGAAGGCGAGCGCTTCATTGACGTTCCTGGCGTCTTTCGGAATGGCCAGATTGTCGAACCACAATTGCGTGCCTTCCTTCGGAATGGCATAGGCGACTTCCACTCCGGCCTTGGCCTCCGCGGCGCGCTTCTGTGCCTGCTTGATGTCGCCCGAGAACCCGACCACGAGGCAGATTTCGCCGGACGCCAGCGCCGAGACATATTCGGACGAGTGAAACTTGCGCACGGCCGGGCGGATCTTGATCATCAGATCGGCGGCCTTCTGCAGGTCGGCGTCTTTCGTGGAGTTCGGGTCGAGCCCCAAATAAGCCAGCGCCGCCGGGAAAATGTCGTCGGCCGCATCGAGCATGTGGACGCCACACTCCTTGAACCGGGCGAGGCTGCCGGTCTGGAAGATGATGTCCCAACTGTCGATCTTGCCGTCGGGCCCGAGAATTTCGCGCATCTTCTTGACGTTGTAACCGATGCCGGTGGTTCCCCACATGTAGTTCACGGCGTACTGATTGCCCGGATCGTAGGCGGCAAGCCGTTGCGAGATTTCCGGCCAGAGGTTCACCAGATTGGGCAGCTTGGCCTTGTCGAGCTTCTGGAACACGCCGGCCTTGATCTGGCGCTCGAGGAAGTAGCCGGTCGGCGTCACGACGTCGTAGCCGGATTTTCCAGCGAGCAGCTTGGTCTCCAGGATGTCGTTGGAATCGTAGGTGTCGTAGCGGACCTTGATGCTGGTTTCCTTGGTGAAATCCAAAAGTACCGCCGGATCGACATAGTCGGTCCAGTTGTAGACGTTGACGATCCGCTCGCCCTTCGGCTGCGCGCTTGCCGGCGCGGTCGCGGCAAGCGCAGCGGCGCCGAGCGCAATCGCAACGAACAAGAACCGGCTGATCGGTCGGAGCATCGGTGACGTCCTGCGCATAGCGACGAGGGAGAATGGTGCGGTCAGGTGACGGTCTTGAGACCGAGTTCCTTCCACAGCTTGATCCCGCCGGCCATGTGCGCGTCATACGGCAGCCCCGCCGCCTGGGCGGCGAGCGAGGCGGTGACCGAGCGATTGCCGGAGCGGCAGGCGAACACCACCTGCTTTCCCTGGGGCTCGGGGATCGCCGACGGATCGAATTGCGACAGCGGCACGACGATGGCGTCCGGGAACGCTTCGACCTCGATCTCGTTCGGTTCGCGCACGTCGACCAGCAGCATGCGGCCTTCCTTCACCCCTTGGGCCACCTCATCCGGCTGCAAGTTCTTCACCCGCGGGTCTTCCGCCATCCGGTCCTCCTGCTCGCGATCGATGCGAGACTATCAGTTGCGCGCTATCGCGGGCGAATCAAGGGCTCTGCGAAACGCGCCCGGTGCCGCGAGCACTCAAATCGTCACCTGGGTGCCGACCTCGACCACGCGGCCCGTCGGAATCTGGAAATAGTCGGTCGCGTCGTTGGCCAACCGCGTCAGCACGATGAACAGCCGGTCCTGCCAGCGCGGCATGCCTGATCGCGCAGCCGGCTTGAGCAACCGGCGCGACAGGAAGAACGACGTCGACATGATGTCGAAGGTGAAGCCATGGGCGCGCACCACGGCCAGCGCCTTCGGAATGTTCGGCGACTCCATGAAGCCGAACCGCAGCACGATGCGGGTGAAGGTTTCGCCAACCGGCTCGATCCGCACGCGCTCGGCCGAGTGGACGCGCGGCGCGTCGGCGGTCTCGATGGTGAGGATGACGTTCTTCTCGTGCAGCACCTTGTAGTGCTTGAGGCTGTGCAGCAGCGCGGTCGGCGCGCTGGCCGGATCGCTGGTGAGAAACACCGCCGTCCCCGGCACCCGCGCCGGCGGCTTGCGCTCCAGCATGTTGACCAGATCGACCAGCGGGGTTTCCTGACGCCGGGTCTTTTCGGACAGCAGCCGGCTGCCGCGCCGCCACGTGTACATGATCACCATCAGTACGACGCCGAGCGCGAGCGGCACCCAGCCGCCCTCGGCAACCTTGAGCATGTTGGCGCCCAGGAAGGTGATGTCGATCAGCAGAAACGGCAGCATCAGCGCCGCCGCGGCGAACGGCGACCAGCGCCAGACCTTCCAGATCACCACGAACGCCATGATCCCGGTGACCACCATGGTGCCGGTGACGGCGATGCCATAGGCGGATGCGAGCGCGCTCGACGAGCGGAACATCAGCACCAGCAGCAGCACCCCGATCAGCAGCAGGGTGTTCACCCGCGGCATGTAGATCTGCCCCTGGTGCTCGCCCGAGGTGTGGCGGATTTCCAGGCGCGGAATGAGACCGAGTTGAATGGCCTGGCGGGTGATCGAGTAGGCGCCGGTGATCACAGCCTGGCTCGCGATCACGGTGGCCGCGGTGGCGAGCAGAACCATCGGCAGCAA
Organism: uncultured Alphaproteobacteria bacterium; assembly: GCA_963807865.1. Taxonomy (GTDB): domain Bacteria; phylum Pseudomonadota; class Alphaproteobacteria; order Rhizobiales; family Xanthobacteraceae; genus VAZQ01. The sequence goes on from CAWEDK010000024.1 coordinate 169,445, forward strand.
GGCCCAGTCCGGGTACATCAGAAAAAACGGATTCTCGAGCGCCTTAGGGTCCGCCAGCACCAGCGCGCCCTGCCCGAGGTAGTTGATGGCGAGCGCGGGCAACACCAGTATCACCCACGCCGTCTGTATGGGCTTGCGCCCGAAATGACCGAGGTCGGCGTAGAGCGCTTCCGCGCCCGTGACCGCCAGGAAGACGGCGCCGAGCGTGATGAGGCCGATCACGCCATGCGAGAACAGAAAGCTCACCGCATAGAACGGATTGAAGGCCAGCAGCACCTCAGGGTTGGCGGCGATGTGACCGACCCCGGCAACCGCGATCACCACAAACCAGACCGCGGTGATCGGACCGAACAAAGCTGCGACTCTCGCGGTTCCGTGCGACTGCGCGGCAAACAGTGCGACCAGGATCACGACGGTCAGCGGGACGACGAAGTGTTCGAACGCCGGCGTGACCACCTTCAGGCCTTCGACGGCGGACAACACCGAAAGCGCCGGCGTGATGACGGCGTCGCCGTAAAACAGCGCGGCGCTGACGATGCCGCACAAGACGATAGCGCTGGAGTTCTTGCCCACAGCACGCTGCGCGAGGGCCATCAAAGCTAATGTCCCGCCCTCCCCTTTGTTATCGGCACGCAAGAGGATGAGGACGTACTTCGCCGTGACCACGACGATCAACGCCCACAGGATGAGCGAGAGCACACCGAGCACCGCCGCACGAGTCGGCGTGCCGTCGGCCCCGACGGCGGCCGTGACCGCCTCGCGCAAGGCGTACAGCGGACTGGTGCCGATGTCGCCGTAGACAACTCCGATGCTGCCAATCGTGAGCGCCCAGAATGCGGAAGGGGTTTGCCCCTCGCCCGGTCCGACGACGGCTACGGCGCGCGCGGCTGGATCGGCTTCGGAAGACGTCATGCTCTCGCCCTGAATGCTGCACTGCAATATGGGCGCCGCTTGTACCACCGACTTTCGTCGGCTGCGCCTCAGCCGATAAATATTCTTACCAGACCTGCGCCATTCAGGGTACCGAGCGGCCTTGGCATAAAAACATATGTTTAATCAATGCGATAACTGCAGGTCACCTCAAACCGTGACCTGGGTGCCGACCTCGACCACACGGCCGGTGGGTATCTGGAAGAAATCCGTGGCGTCGCTGGCCGACCTCGCGAGCGCGATAAACAGGTGATCCTGCCACAGCGGCATGCCGGAATGCGCCGCCGGCCGCAGGGCGCGCCGGGAGAGGAAGAACGACGTCGACATGATGTCGAACTGCCAGCCATGCTTGCGCGCGATCGCCAGTGCTTTGGGGACGTTCGGCGATTCCATGTAGCCGAACTTCAACGTCACTACGCTGAAGCGTGGCGAAAGCGACCGTATCTTCACCCGTTCATCCTCGGCAACGCGGGGCGTATCGTCGGTGACGATGGTCAAGATGACATTGTGTTCGTGCAGCACCTTGTTGTGCTTGAGATTGTGCAGCAGCGCAGTTGGAGCAAAGTCCGGATGGCTGGTCAGAAACACCGCCGTGCCGGGCACGATGTGCGGCGGTTTCTTTTCGAGGCTCGTCAGCAGAGTGTTGAGAGGAACCTCGATGCGCTGAGTTTTGAGCGCCAGAATGCCGGTGCCGCGCCGCCATGTCAGAATGATCAGCACCATCGTGGCGCCGAACAGGAGCGGCGCCCAGGCGCCTTCGAACAGCTTGAGGAAGTTCGCCGACAGGAAGGTTACGTCCACCAGGATCAGTGGTGCGATCACCAGTACGACCCGCCACAACGGCCAGTGCCAAAGCTTCCACACCACGATGAACGCCAGCAGTCCGTCCACCACCATGGTGGTCGCGACCGCGATGCCATAGGCCGAGGCAAGCGCGCTCGACGACTTGAACAAGCCGACCAGCAGCAGCACACCGATCAGCAATGCCAGAGTGACGCGCGGAATATAGATCTGTCCGGCGTGGGATGCGGACGTGTGCTGGATCGCCAGGCGCGGCAGGAGGCCCAGTTGAATCGCCTGGCGGACCAGCGAGTAGGCGCCGGTGATCACCGCTTGGCTCGCGATCACGGTCGCGGCCGTTGCCAGCACCACCATCGGCAGCAGGACCACGTCCGGCACCAGCCGGTAGAACGGGTTGGCGATGGCGGATGGATTCGAGAGCACCAAAGCGCCCTGCCCGAAATAGTTGATCGCAAGCGCCGGCAGGACGACCGACAGCCATGCGGTCTGGATCGGTTTGCGGCCGAAATGCCCGAGGTCGGCGTACAAGGCCTCGCCGCCAGTCACCACCAGGAAGATAGCGCCGAGGGTCACCAAGCCGATCTGGCTGTGCTCGTAGACGAAATGCACCGCGTACCAAGGATTGATGGCCAGCAGTACACCAGGGTCGTCGCTGATATGCAGCAGTCCCGCGAGCGCGATCGCAATAAACCACAGCAGCATGACAGGCCCGAAAAACGCCGCGACCTTGGCGGTGCCGCGGCTTTGCACTGCGAACAAGCCGAGCAGAATGGCGATGGTCAGTGGGACGACGTAGTGCTCGAACGCCGGGGATGCGAGCTTCAATCCTTCAACAGCCGAAAGCACCGAGATCGCCGGGGTGATCACCGAGTCCCCGAGGAACATCGCGGCTCCGATCATGCCGAGCATGTACACCAGTGTCGTACGACGTCCGATCGCCCGTGCAGCAAGCGCGGTCAGCGATAAGGTACCGCCTTCGCCGTTGTTGTCGGCACGCAGCAGGATGAGCACGTACTTGATGGTGACAACGATGATCAGAGCCCACAAAATCATCGACAACACGCCGAGCACGACCTCACGCGTCACCGGGCCATGCGCCTCGGCGGCCGTGACAGCCTCGCGAAAGGCGTAGAGCGGACTGGTTCCGATATCGCCATACACCACGCCGACGCTTCCGAGCGCGAGCGTCCAGAGGCTCGCTTTCTGATGCGAAGCTTCGACCGGAGGGTCGGACGTGGCTTTGCTCATCGACAGAGTCGGCCTCGATCCGCCGCGGGGAGAGGGCGGCTTATATCACCGCTCTATTGCAGGCAATATGTCTCGACCAACAAAAGTTTCGCCGCCGTCTCGTTTTTATTCGGGCGCATTTCATCGTGGATGCACGGGTTCATTCAGCTCGAACGATGCGCGCGTCGGTTCCTCACGGCTTAAGCTTAACCGGAACCTGAGGTTTTCCACACCGGCGTGGTGATACGCGGCGATTGGCTGCGACCTGCACTCCTGGGTTGACGTGCAAAATCGAGCAAAGCCGGAGTCAGGCTGCGAGGTTGCCGTATTCTTCTTTGAGTAAGCCCAGCCGGGCGAAAATATCGCGATCCGAGACGACGAACAGCCGAGCGGAGCCGCCCGCGCTCTTGTGCACGATCCGGTTGCCTTGCGGGAGCGTGAAGATGTCCCGCTTGCGCCATGCCACGGTCTTGTCGCCGACCTGGCTTTCTCCCTGCCCTTCGATGACGCAACAGACCGCGCTCGCATTGGTGCGGAACGGCAGCGTCGTCATGCCTGGGTCGAGTTGGACCAGGAAGCAGTCGATGAGTTCCATCGCGGTGCCGCCGTTGAGCGGATTGACGTAACGCACACGGCGCGAACCATCGCGCGCAAGCGGCGCGACCGAAACGGCCGCAGCGGCCGGCCCATAGGGATAACGGAAGACCGGTGAATACGACTGGGTCGTGTACGCCACGTCGGGCACGACGCTCGCCGACCGCGAAGGCCTCGTCCGGCGACGGTCTCGGGCGGCTCGCCAACCGGACCGGGCTGGAACGCGCCCGTCCCCAGGTAGTGATGCATCGGCACGTCGAGGACGTCGAGCCAGATGATCGGCACCGTGCCCTCGTGCACATGTTCATGCCAGGTCCAGGCCGGGGTCAGGACCAGATCGCCCTCGTCCATCCGGCACGGCTTGCCGTCCACGATCGTGGTCGCGCCCGATCCTTCCAGCACGAAGCGCAGGGCATTCATGCTGTGGCGGTGCGGACGGGCCTTCTCGCCCGGCAGCAGCACCTGGAGATTGGCGCAGATCGTCTTGGTGGTCTGCCGCCACTCGTGCTCGTCGGCACCCGGCGGGATGAGCTGCAGCACCCGCCGCTCGATCGCCTCCGGCGAGGCCACCTTGATGGCGCCTGAAATCAGCGGCCGGATTTGCTGCCAGGACCACAGGTAGGACGCCTCGGGTAGCGGCGGCGGGCGGTGCGCAAACTTGTTCTCCCACAGCGGCGCCATGGCGGCGTCCTTCCACGCCCGGCGGAGTTCATCGATCTCGGCTGACATGGCGGGAGTGGACATGGCGGCGACCCTTCGGCGAGCGCAGTTGGCTCGCAACTCTAGTGTACGTCCGCATGCTGTCAATCAGGCCGACACCTCGGCGTCGCAACCCTGCAGGCCGGGCTCGCCGCGCGCCGCAGCCAATTGCACCACCGCCCTGCGCACAGCTCAAGGCGCGTTCGATTGACTGGCGGGTGCGCGGACCTATAGTGGCGGAAACTTCAACCAAAATCGCACATCCTCCACGCGAGGAACGGGAGCGCGGCGTCCATGCAGTTCGGTGTGCAGTTCTTTCCGGCCATCGACGATACCGACAAGAGCGCCGCCGATTACTTTGCCGAGTCGTTGGCAATCGTCGAAGAAGGCGAACAGCTCGGCTTCACCCACGCGCGCACCGTCGAGCACTACTTCAATCGATATGGCGGCTACAGCACCAATCCGCTGGTCTTTCTCAGCGCGGCGTCGCAGCGCACCAAGACCATGCGGATGGTGACCGGCGCGGTGCTGCCGGTGTTCAATCATCCGTTCAAGCTGGCGGGCGAGATCGCGATGCTCGACGGCATTTCTGGTGGTCGGCTCGACGTCGGGTTTGCGCGCGCCTTCCTGCTGCACGAATTCCGCCGGTTCGGCATTTCGCCGGATGAATCCCAAGCACGGTTTCGCGAGGGCCTGGAGCAGATCGAGCTGTTGCTGACGCAGCGAATCGCCACCCACCGCGGCCAGTTCCATTCGTTCGAGAATGTCACTTCGCTGCCGCGGCCGACGCAGAAGCCGCGGCCGAAGTTCTACATCGCCGCCACCCAGACGCCGGAATCGTTCGAGTTCGCGGGAAGAAGAGGCTACTCGCTGATGGCGATCCCGATCGGGCCGATCGGCGGCCTGATCGAGCTCTATCGCAAGTCATGGCGCGAGGCGGGACACCCCGGCGACGGCGAGGTCATGGTGGCGTTCCACATGTTCTGCCACGAGGACCCGAAGCTCGCGCGCGAGATCGCACGCCCGCCGTTCGAGGAATATTTCCGCGCGCTCAACGAGGCGGCGGGCGACTGGGAGCGCGGTTCGTCGAAGGACTACCGGGATTACGACACATCGATGCGCCGGCTGCGGGCGTTCACGCTCGAGGGGCAGATCGAAGCGGGCGGAGCCTGGGTCGGCACGCCGGACGAAATCAAGGCGATCATCCGCAAGGTTCTCGGCTCGATCGGCAAATTCGAGCAGGCCTCGCTGCAGATCAATTTCGGCAATATCGACATCGCCGACGCGCAGAAATCGATGCGGCTGTTCGCCCGCGAGGTGATGCCGGAATTCGCGGACGCGGCGCCATCGCAGCAGGATAGGTCACTGGCGCAGGCCTAGTGCCGCCGATTTGAAGTTCCTACACCACTTGCCGCAAACTCGAATAGGAACTTCAAATCGAAAAGCGGCACTAGAATCATAAGCTTGCTGGCGCCCCTTCATTTCCGACGTTCGTGTCAGTGTGTGCTGCAACGTATTACGAACTTCGGAAATGGGGCACTGGTAGTCCGGCCGGTCCGCAGCGCTTCCCCGGCAGCGCGCGGTAGGCTATGCCCCATCAGGATTCCACGGAGAGAACCATGCGCCAGATCGGCCATTTCATCGGCGGCAAGGAAGTCGCGGGCACGTCCGGCCGCACGGGCGACGTCTTCAATCCCAATACAGGCGAGGTGCAGGCCAAGGTGGCATTCGCCAAGCGCTCGGAGGTCGAGCATGCCATCGCGAACGCGGCGGCGGCACAACCGACCTGGGCCGCCACCAATCCGCAGCGCCGCGCCCGCGTGCTCTTCAAGTTTCTCGAATTGGTGCAGAAGGAATTCGACAGCCTGGCGATGCTGCTGTCGTCCGAGCACGGCAAGACCATCCCGGACAGCAAGGGCGACATCCAGCGCGGGCTCGAAGTGGTCGAGTTCGCCTGCGGCATACCGCATCTCATGAAGGGCGAGTACACCGAAAGCGCCGGTCCGGGCATCGACCTGTTTTCCGTCCGCCAGCCGCTGGGTGTGGTCGCCGGCATCACGCCGTTCAACTTCCCGGCCATGATCCCGATGTGGAAATTCGCCCCGGCGCTGGCCTGCGGCAACGCCTTCATTCTCAAGCCGTCGGAACGCGACCCGTCGGTGCCGATGCGGCTCGCCGAACTGCTCGTCGAGGCCGGCCTGCCGGCGGGCGTGCTCAATGTCGTCAACGGCGACAAGGAGTCGGTGGATACGCTGCTCACCGACCCGCGCATCCAGGCGGTCGGATTTGTCGGCTCGTCGTCGATCGCCGAGTACATCTATTCCACCGGGACGGCGCACGGCAAACGCGTGCAGTGCTTCGGCGGCGCCAAGAACCACATGGTGGTGATGCCGGACGCCGACATCGATCAGGCGGTGGACGCGCTGATCGGCGCGGGCTACGGCTCGGCGGGTGAGCGCTGCATGGCGATATCGGTGGCGGTGCCGGTCGGCCAGAAGACCGCCGACATCCTGGTCGAGAAGCTCATTCCGCGGGTCGAGAGCCTCAAGGTTGGGCCTTCGACCGATCCGCAGGCCGACTACGGCCCGATGGTGACCCGCGCCCATCTCAACAAGGTCAAGGAATACGTCGATCTCGGCGTCAAGGAAGGCGCCAAGCTCAAGGTCGACGGCCGCAATTTCAAGCTGCAGGGCTACGAGAACGGCAACTTCATGGGCGGCTGCCTGTTCGACGACGTTACATCCGACATGCGCATCTACAAGGAGGAGATTTTCGGCCCGGTGCTGTCGGTGGTGCGCGCCAAGGACTACGAGGAGGCGTTGCGGCTGCCTTCCGAGCACGACTACGGCAACGGCGTCGCGATCTTCACCCGTGACGGCGACACCGCGCGCGATTTCGTCAACCGCGTGCAGGTCGGCATGGTGGGGGTGAATTTCGCCATTCCGGTCCCCCTCGCCTATCACACGTTCGGCGGCTGGAAGCGCTCGGGCTTCGGCGACCTCAACCAGCACGGACCGGATTCGATCCGATTTTACACCAAGACCAAGACCATCACGTCGCGCTGGCCGTCCGGCGTCAAGGAAGGCGCCGAGTTCGTCATTCCGACGATGCGGTGATATCGCCGGTGCGGCACGCCGGCTAGGCGATGCAGGTGCGGGAGTTGTCGACGCTCGGGCGTCCGCACTGGCAGCGCAGTTGCCGGCTGACTCACCGAAACCGTGACACTGGTGATGCGGTTCTTCTGCACGACCACGTTGCACAACAGGGCGGGTCCGCCGCCGGCGCCGTCGACCTGGAGCTTCGCGGTGCCGACCTTCTGGCGCAGCACGGCCGTGCCGTTGCGGAACGGCTCGAGCTTGGTCGCATCGAGATAGAGCGGGGTCGCGATCGAACTCGGCACGGTCTTGATCTCGACATAGCCGACACTGTTGTCGACGCTGCAGGCCGCCAGCGCGAAGGTCATTCCCGCGGCAGCCATCGTACGTGCGACAACACGCCGGCCCGCAGGCGGCCGCATGGTCAGGCTCCGGTCGACTTGAGCGTCGCGAGCAGTTTCTTGAGCTTGTCCGAGGCATCCTTGATGCCGTCAGTGAGCTTGTGGATCACTTCGAGCGCCTTCGCGTGCTCGCGGACCTGCAACAATTCGTCGATGAAGTCTTCATTCGTCTGCAGCGTCCGCAGCAGATCGGCAAAATCCTTGCGGGCGCGCTCGAGCTCGCGGATCGCACCCTCGGTCCCGGTCTTTAGTTCGCGCCAGCGTTCGATCAGATACTGGCGGTCTTCCTGCTTGTAGCGCGTCTCCTGGTCGAGCGCCTTGAGCTTGTCTTCGGCGCGCTTGAGCGCCTTGTTGCCGAGTTCAAACACCGTGCCGTTGTCGGCGACCGCGCCCAGCAGTGTGGCGACGTGCGCCCGCAGGTCCTCGATCTCCTTGCGCGCCGCTTCGGCATTGTTCAGTCGCCCGATGGACTGGGCGCCGTCGTCGATCTTCTTGCTCAGGTCAGCGAAGGTCTTCTTGAGTTCGTCGAGCTGGCGCGAAAATTCGTCATCGGCGGTTCGCTGTTCGCCAGCATTGCGTTCGGCGGGGGGCGCCGGACCGCGATCAATCTGAGCCACCGCAGGCACGCTGGCCGCCAGAAGCGCGACGGCGGCAAGGGCACTCGGCAGCAGGTCCCACAAGCGCCGGCCAGCAAAGAGGAAATGCATGGATTCAACTCCGCCAATTCTTGCGCTCAAGGTGCAGGCATCTCATGGGTGTAGCAATTTCGAGCGCGCAAATAACCCGCCAATACTAGGGCAGAAGTACGTCCTCGTCAGCCCTCGCAGAGCGCCGCGCATACGCTATAGTTCCGCCGGAACTCGATCGCGAAAGGTGACGCCCAATGGCCGAATACCAGCTCTACTGCTTTGCCCAATCCGGCAATGCCTACCGCAATGCGCTGATGCTCAATCTCATCGGCGCCGACTGGCAGCCGGTCTATGTCGACTTCTTCGCCAAGGGCGAGACCCGCACGCCGGAATACCGCGCCAACGTCAATGAGATGGGCGAAGTGCCGGTCCTGGTGCACGGCGCGAAGAAGCTCAGCCAGTCGGGCGTGATCCTGAACTATCTCGCCGATCAGTCCGGCAAATTCCGTCCCGAGGGCGACGACGAGCGGCTCGAAGCGTTGCGCTGGATTATCTTCGACAACCAGAAGGTCAACGGATTTCTCGGGCCGTATCGCTTCCTGCGCAATTTTGCCAAGCCCGCCGGCGATCCCGCGGTGCTGGCCTTTCTGAAAGGCCGCATCGACGGCAATCTGACGATCGTCGACAAGCGGCTGGCCGAGCGGCCTTACATGCTGGGGAACCGGCCAACCATCGCCGACCTGTCGCTCGCGGGTTATCTCTACTACCCGGCGGACGAGTTCGGCTTCGACATCGCCGCCCAGCACAAAAACGTGGCAGCCTGGCTGGATCGCATCAAAGCGCTGCCGGGTTGGAAGCACCCTTACGACTTGATGCCTGGATATCCGCTGCCGCCACGGTAAGCGATTCCCGGGCGCAGCGCAGCGGCGCAGCCTCTTGGCTGCGCTGGTGCGCTGCAGACCCGGGATCGTAACGGACACCGCCTTCGGAACGGTCCCGGCTCTGCGATGCAGCACTTCGTGCCGCACCGCATTCGGGACCCGGCTGCCGCATCACCGTGCGGTCAATCCGCCGTCGATGACGAATTCCGCGCCGGTGACGAAGGCGGATTCATCCGACAGGAGATACACGCACATCTCGGCGACTTCGGCGGGCTCGCCGAGCCGGCCAAGCGGGATATCGCGCGCAAGCTGCCCGCGTGCGATGTCCGGCCGCCCGGTCTGCGCCAGGATGTCATCCACCATCGGCCCCTCGAGGAACGCCGGATGGACCGAATTGCAGCGCACCTGCGGGCGCAACCGCGCGCCGTGGAGCGCAACCGACTTGCTCAGCAACCGCACGCCGCCCTTGGACGCATTGTAGGCCGCAAGGTTGTGGCCGCCGACGATGCCCGAGATCGACGACAGGTTGACGATCGAACCGCCGCCTCGCTTCAACAACGGCAACCCGTGTTTGCACCCGAGGAACGTGCCGTCGAGATTGACCGCAAGCACGCGACGCCATGACGCATAGTCGGTGTCCTCGATCGTTCCGAGCAGCGCGATGCCGGCTGCGTTGACGAGGCCATCAAGACGGCCATGCGCGCGCTCGATCTCGCCAAGCACGCCGCGCCAGCTTTCTTCCGACGTGACATCGAGCACATGATCGATGCCCTGACGCGGCGAAAGATCGGTCGCAACCGGCCGGCCGCCCTCACGCGTCACCGCATCGGCGACCGAACGACCAATCGCTCCGGCAGCGCCGGTGATCAGCACGATCTTGTCCTTGAGACGGGCCATGACGACGCGGCCTCCCTGCGACCGGAGCGCGCCTTGTCAGTTCAGGCGGACAGGACGCTCGGGATCGGCCGGTGCATCGGCATGCCCCGGCGGGGTGGCCGGCCGGTCTGCCGGCCCGCTTGCGACGGCGGCAGCCTCAGGCGCCGCAGCACTCGCCGCCCACTTGCGCTCGTTGGCCCGATAGGACGTCCAGCCGAACGGCAAACTTGCGAGGTACATCAGCGTTCCGATGGTGAGGACCCACCACGGATAGGCGACCAGCAGCGCGAAGAACAGGACGACGCAGACAAACACCGGCAGCACCATTTCGGGAGCCACCCGCTTGCCGACGCGCTTGCCCGAGAAAACCGGAATCCGCGACACCATCAGGAATGCGATCGCCAGCGTGTAGACAAAAACCAGCGGCGCCAGGCGCGCGGCGCCGAACAGGAAATACAGGTAGATCGGCAACAGCACCGCGATGGCGCCGCCGGGCGCGGGCATGCCGGTGAAATAGTTCCCCGTCCATGGCGGCCGGCTGGGATCCTCGGCCATGACGTTGAAACGCGCGAGCCGCAGCCCGGCGCAGATCGCAAACACCATGGCGGCGATCCAGCCGGCATTGCCGAGTTCCTGCAGCCCCCAGAAGTAAAGGATGAGGGCAGGCGCCACGCCGAAATTCACAAAATCTGCCAGGCTGTCGAGCTCAGCGCCGAACCGCGACGTACCCTTGAGCATGCGCGCCAGCCGCCCGTCCACGCCATCAAGCAGCGCCGCGAACACGATGGCGGCCACCGCCCATTCGAGCTTGCCTTCGATGGCCAACCGCATCGCGGTCAAACCCGCGCAAAGCGCCAGCAGCGTGATGAGGTTGGGCAGCAGCGTGCGCACCGGGATTTGCCGGAAGCGGCGGCGCATTTGCTCAGGGCGATCAGGGTCGAAGGGTGAGAACGGCATGACCGCAATATAGCGCGGAGTTCCGCGCGTTACCACGGAAAACGCGATTAACCAATGTTCATCAGGCCGTTAGCCCACCCGGAAGGTGAGCTGCGGATGGACCGCGCGCAGGTCGGCAATGATGGTTTCGCCTGCGATGGCGGTCTGGCCCTCGGCCACCAGCGGCTTTGCCCCTTCGGGGAGGTAGACGTCCACGCGCGAACCGAAGCGGATCATGCCGATGCGTTCCCCGGCGCCGACGGTCGCGCCCTCTCGCACGAAGCAGAGAATACGCCGGGCGATGAGGCCGGCGATCTGCACCACGCCGACCTTCCCCTTGGTCGTGACGATCACGAATCCGTTGCGCTCGTTGTTCTCGCTCGCCTTGTCCAGGTCGGCGCTGAGGAACGCGCCCTTGTGGTAGGCGATGCGTTCGATCTTTCCCACCACCGGACTGCGGTTCACGTGGCAGTCGAAAACGCTCATGAAGATCGAAACGCGCGGCAACGGCCGATCGCCCAAATAAAGATCGGCGGGCGGCACGGCATTGGTGATCCGGCTCACCCGGCCATCGGCCGGCGCCACCACGATGCCTTCACGCAGCGGCGTGACGCGTTCGGGGTCGCGGAAGAAATAGACGCACCAGAGCGTCGCGATGATGCCTAGCCAGCCAAGCGGCGACCACAGCCACAACAGGAACAGGCTGGCCAGCGCGAACATGCCGATGAACGGCAGCCCCTCCCGATGAACGGGGGCCAGCTGATTGCGGATCGATGCAAGTACGGACATAGCGATTCCTTCGTCATGGCCGGGCATAGTCGTCCGAAGGACGGCGTCGCTTAGCTCCGCCTATGTCCCGGCCATCCACGTCTTCTTTTGCGCACCAAATCTAAAGACGTGGATGCCCGGCACAAGGCCGGGCATGACGACTTTGGCTGATCCTCATTCCGCCGCGTCGATGCGGGGTTCCGCAGGGTCGATGGGCGGAGGCTCCGGCGGCTCCAATTCCTCGACCACCGGCGGATTGCGATTAGGAGCCGCGGCGTCGTCCTCCACCTCGGCGAGCTTCTCACGCGCGGCCTCCGCCTCGCGCTGCCGATTCCACATGCTGGCATAAAGACCGCCGCCGCGAAGCAGCTCGGCGTGGGTCCCGCGCTCGGCGATGATGCCCTGATCCAGCACGATGATCTCGTCGGCGCCCACGATCGTTGAGAGCCGGTGCGCGATCACCAGCGTGGTGCGGTTCTGCGAAACCCGGTCGAGCTCATCCTGGATGTCCTTCTCGGTGTGGCTGTCGAGCGCCGAAGTCGCCTCGTCCAGCAACAGGATCGGAGGCGCCTTGAGGATCGTGCGCGCGATCGCCACGCGCTGCTTCTCGCCGCCCGAGAGCTTGAGGCCGCGTTCGCCGACTTCGGTCTCGTATCCCTTCGGCGACCTGCGGATGAAGTCGTCGATCTGCGCAAGACGCGCGGCCTCCTCGACCTCGGCGTCGCTCGCCTCCCAGCGGCCATAGCGGATGTTGTAGCGGATCGTGTCGTTGAACAGCACCGTATCCTGCGGCACCATGCCGATCGCCATCCGCAGCGAGTTCTGCGTCACATCGCGGATGTCCTGCCCGTCGATCAGGATGCGGCCGCCGGTCACGTCGTAGAAACGAAACAGCAGGCGCGAGATCGTCGATTTGCCGGCGCCCGACGGGCCAACCACCGCGATGGTATGACCGGCCGGAACTTCAAAGCTGATGCCCTTGAGAATTTGACGCTCGGGGTCGTAGGCGAAGTTGACGTTGTCGAAGCGAATGCTCCCGGCCCGGACGTCGAGCGCCGGGGCGCCCGGCTTGTCCTTGATCTCCGGATCGCGCAGCAGGATCGCGAACATCTTCTCGATATCGATCACGGCCTGCTTGATCTCGCGATAGACCATGCCCATGAAATTGAGCGGCTGGTAGAGCTGGATCATCATGGCGTTGATCATGACGAAGTCACCGATCGTCTTGGTGCCTTCTTTGATACTCGTGGCGCACAGCACCATGACCATCGCGAGCCCGATGGTGAAGATGACCGCTTGGCCGGCATTGAGCACGGCGAGCGAGACATAGGCCTGCACGCTCGCCTTCTCGTAGCGCGCCATCGCCCGGTCGTAGCGCTGGGCCTCGCGCTCCTCGGCGACGAAGTATTTCACCGTCTCGTAGTTGAGCAGCAAATCGATCGCCTTGACGTTGGCGTCGGTGTCGCTGTCGTTCATCTGGCGGCGGATGTTGATGCGCCACTCGGTCGCCAGATAGGTGAACGCCATGTACAAGGTGACGGTGACGAGGACCACCACGACATAGCGCCAGTCGAATTGATAGAGCAGCACGCCGACGATCAGCGCCAGCTCGATGATCGTCGGCACGAGCTGCATGATCACCATGCGCACGATGGTCTCGATCGCGTTGCGCCCGCGCTCGAGCACGCGGGTCAGCCCGCCGGTCTTGCGCTCGAGATGGAAGCGCAGGGAGAGCTGGTGCATGTGCTCGAAGGTCCGATAGGCGAGCCGGCGCACCGCATTCATCGCCACCTTGGCGAAGATGCCGTCGCGCACCTGGGTGAGCACCGCCATCAGGATGCGCATGCCGCCATAGGCGACCGTCATCAGGATCGGCGCGGCGAACACCCAGACCAGCCAGGACTCGGGCGCGACCGGCGCGCTCCCCTCCCCGACCAGCGCATCGGTCGCCCATTTGAACGTGAACGGCACCGCGATGGTGGCGAGCTTGGCCGCCAGCAGGAGCACCATGGCGAACATGACCCGCAACTGCAGGTCGCGCCGGTCGGTCGGCCAGATATAGGGCCACAGTCCGCGCATGGTCGCGAACAGCGAGCCGCCATCGGCGGACACGTCGCGTTTCAGCGCTTCGGCGGAGCGCGGATAGGAATCGGTCATGAGGACCCGGCCCGGACTGACGGGCCGCGAGGGGCAGACCGTCGATTGCCCCTCATATAGAGATTTTCCAGACTGCAATCACCCCACCCGGGGACATCGCGCCGAACCGCTCCGCCAGGCTGTTCCGGCGCGCCAGTTTTGCCGCTTGACGCCCCCCGGCAATGCGGCCACATCGAGGGTCCATGAGCAGAATCAAATCGATTTGCGTGTATTGCGCTTCGGGGCCGGGCACCAACCCGGCCTTCGTGGCGGCGGCCAAGGGCTTCGGTCGCATTCTGGCGGAGAACGGCATCCGCCTGATCTACGGCGGCGGGTCGGTCGGCCTGATGGGCGCGATCGCGGACGCGGTCCTGGACAACGGCGGCGAGATCACCGGCATCATCCCGGAGTTCCTGATGAACCGCGAGCACATGCTGCTGCGCGCGCAGGAGCGGATCGTCACCCGCGACATGCACGAGCGCAAGCGCATCATGTTCGAGCGCGCCGACGCGTTCGTGGCGCTGCCGGGCGGCGTCGGGACGCTGGAGGAACTGGTCGAGCAGATCACCTGGGCGCAACTCGGCCGGCACAAGAAGCCGATCCTGATCGCCAACATCGATGGCTTCTGGGATCCGCTCTGCACCCTGCTCGAGCAGATGCGCGAAACACTGTTCATCCGGCCGGGCTTCACCGTCGACGTGCTGGTTGCCGACCGCGTCGAGGACATCCTGCCGAAGCTGACCGAGGCGGCGCGCCTGGTCTCGGAAGCCGAGATGGAAATGACGACCGCCAAGCGGATGTGACGGCGCGCAAGCGTCGGACTCGTCGGATCGGCTCATCCGAGGAGCCCGCGCAGCGGCGTCTCGAAGGATGGCGCACTCCGGATGCGCGGCCATGCTTCGAGACGCGACCTGCGGTCGCTCCTCGCATGGGCACTTGAGCGGCTACGCTTTCAGGAACGTCACGGCCTCGATGCGGTTGCCGTCGGGATCGCTGATGAACGCGCGTAGCCGCGGAAATCCGGCCGCAGACCGGCGCGCCGTCCGATGCGCCGGCCGCAACGCCGCCGCATGAAGGCATCGACCGTTCGGCGCGGCGCACGCAGCAGACATGCACGCCGGGTCCGACGCGCGTCCGGCGTGATTGATCCGAGAAGGTTGCCGTACCCGACCGTGCCGGACGCGAACTGCGCCAAGGCCGACGGCGTCGTAGAAGCGCCGCGCCCGTCGAGGTCGCGCACGCCGATAGAGACGTGATCGATCATCGCAACCTCCGTCAGGAAGCCAGCCCATGCGGGCGTGCAGAATGTCGTCGCATCACACCGGCGCTCCCGCCTTCACCAGCTTGTAGACGATCGAATCCATCAGCGCCTGGAACGAGGCATCGATGATGTTGGGCGATACGCCGACCGTGGTCCAATGCTCGCCGGTCTCGTCCTGGCTCTCGATCAGCACGCGCGTCACCGCTTCGGTGCCGCCGTTGAGGATACGCACGCGATAGTCGGTGAGTTCGAGCCCGCTGATGTAGCTCTGGTACTTGCCGAGGTCCTTGCGCAGCGCGAGGTCGAGCGCATTGACCGGGCCGTTGCCTTCGGCCGCCGAGATCAGCCTTTCGCCGCCGACCTTGACCTTCACCACCGCCAGCGAGACGGTCTCGCGCTCGCCCTTGGCGTTGGCGCGCTGCTCGACGTTGACGTCGAACTGGGTCGACGTCGAAATAGTTCGGCACCTGTGCCGAGGATGCGCCGCGCCAGCAGCTCGAACGACGCGTCCGCCGCCTCGTAGGCGTAGCCGATCGCCTCGCGCTCCTTCACCACATCGAGCAGGCGGCCGATCGCGGATCGTCCTTGTCGACCTTGAGCCCGATGCGGTCGAGCTCGGCGAGCACGTTGGAGCGGCCGGCCTGGTCGGAGACCAGGAGCTTGCGGCGGTTGCCGACCGTCTCCGGCGCGACGTGCTCGTAGGTCGCCGGGTCCTTCATGATCGCCGAGGCATGGATGCCGGCCTTGGTGGCGAAGGCGCTCTCGCCCACATAGGGCGCATGGCGGTTCGGCGCGCGGTTGAGCATCTCGTCGAGCGTGTGCGAGGCGTGCGCCAGCGTCTTGAGCTTGTCGTCCGACACGCCGATGTCGAATTGTCGGCGTATTCCGGCTTGAGCTTGAGCGTCGGGATGATCGAGACGAGATTGGCGTTGCCGCAGCGCTCGCCGAGCCCGTTGAGCGTGCCCTGGATCTGCCGCGCGCCGGCGCGCACCGCCGCGAGCGAATTCGCCACCGCCTGCTCGGTGTCGTTATGGGCGTGGATGCCGACATGGTCGCCGGGGATGTGCTTGACGACCTCGCCGACGATCGCTTCCACCTCGTGCGGCAGCGTGCCGCCGTTGGTGTCGCAGAGCACCACCCAGCGCGCGCCTTCGTCGTAGGCGGCCTTGGCGCAGGCGAGCGCGAATTGCGGATTGGCCTTGTAGCCGTCGAAGAAATGCTCGCAGTCGAGCAGCACCTCGCGGCCCTTCTGCCTTCGCGGCGCGCACGCTGTCGCGGATCGAGGCGATGTTTTCCTCGGGCGTGGTCTCGAGCGCGACCCGCACGTGGTAATCCCAGGACTTGGCGACGAAGCAGATGGCGTCGGCCTTGGCGTCGAGCAGCGCGGCCAGGCCCGGATCGTTCGACGCCGAGCGGCCGGGCCGGCGCGTCATGCCGAACGCCGTGAAGGTCGGCGTCGCAGCTCGCGCTCCTCGGCGAACAAGTTGCGTGTCGGTCGGATTGGCGCCCGGATAGCCGCCCTCGACATAGTCGATGCCGAGATCGTCGAGCATGCCGGCGATCGCGAGCTTGTCGTGCAGCGTGAAATCGACGCCGTTGGTCTGCGCGCCGTCGCGCAGCGTGGTGTCGAAGAGATAGAGGCGTTCACGCGGCATCATGAGTCTCACCAAAAGTAATAGTTCGACGCGAGCGCGACGGCGACCAGCGATGGCGATGACGCCGAAAACGAAATGATGTAGTAGCGCAGGCCGTTCAAACGGCGTCTCGAGGACTCGATAGGCGACATAGAGCGCGATCAGGACGGCGGCGACGATGACGCCGTACTTCAGCACGATGTAGTAGAGCCAGTGGCGCGGGAACGGCGTTCGGCTTGGTCATGGTTTCCATGGTGGTGTTGGCGAGCCATTCGTCGCCGCGCGACACCGAGTTGCGGCTGCGGGCCACGAAGCCGCGAAGCTCGAAGAAGTCTTGTGCGCTGTCGCTGCACATCCGCCGATCGAGCCGCATGTGCGCCGCGCGCGGCGGCATGCTTCTCGAGCGCGTCGATCAGCATCGTGCCGACGCCCTGCCCGGCCGCGGCCGGATGCACGAGAGCAGGTCGAATTGCGCGGCGCCGTCGAGCGCGGCAAAGCCGACCGGCGAGCCACTCACAGTGCCGTCAGCAGCCCGAGCTGCTAGGTCCGACGCCGCTCGCGAGCGCGAGGCGCTCGCCGCATCGTCGCGACGCTCGCATGCCCAAGCCTCCTGTTGCGCGTTCATTGTAGTCCTCGCCGGTCAGCTCCGTCGAGGCTCGGCGCGAAAGATCTCGGCCACAGCGGCGCATCCGCCGGCAGGAACGGCCGCAGCGCAAGAGTGGGATGAGCGACGCCGCTCATCGCTGCGATCTCCCAGGTGGTGCCGTCCTTGGAGTCCTTCAAGCACGACGCCCATGGCCGCGAGCTCGTCGCGGATACGATCGGCTTCGTTGAAGTCTCTTCGCCTTGCGCGCGGCGTTGCGCGCGTCGATCAGCGCCTCGATCTTGCCTTCGTCGATCGCACGCTTCGGCTGCTCTCGCTGCCAGATCGCGAATGCGCCGCAGATGCCCAAGAAAGCGCACGTGGCAGCAGTCGCCGCGCTCGATTGCTGCCCTTCTGCGCTCGTTCGCAGCGCATGCAAGTTCCGCGATCGCCTTCGGCGTGTTCAGATCGTCGCAGAGCGCTTCGAGCACGCCGGCGCGAACGTCGCGCGCTCGGCATCGATCGGTCGTCGACGCTCGAACCAGTCATCCAAGCGTCCTCTTCAGCCTCCTCCAGCCACTCTTCACCGTCCAGTCGATCGGCTGGCGATAATGCGTGCGCAGCATGTCGAAGCGCAGCACCTCGCCCGGCCAATCCGCCAGCAGCTCCCTGATCGTCACGAAATTGCCGAGCGACTTCGACATCTTCTCGCCTTCGACCTGCAGGAAGCCGTTGTGCATCCAGATAGTTCGCCATCACCGGCGTGTGGAAGGCGCAGCGCGACTGCGCGATCTCGTTCTCGTGATGCGGAAACACGAGGTCGATGCCGCCGCCATGGATGTCGAAGGTCTCGCCGAGATGCTTCCAGGACATCGCCGAGCACTCGATGTGCCAGCCCGGCCGGCCGGGCGTCGCGATCCCGGCGGGCGACGGCCAGCCGGCTCGCCCGGCTTCGACGGCTTCCACAGCACGAAATCCATCGGATCGCGCTTGTAGGGCGCGACCTCGACGCGCGCGCCCGCGATCATCTCGTCGAGCGGGCGCTTCGACAGCCGGCCGTAATCCGCCATCGACGGCACGCGGAACAGCACGTGGTCCTCGGCCACATAGGCGTGGCCGGCCGCGACCAGCTTCTCGATGATGCGCGCATCTCGGCGATGTGCTCGGTCGCGCGCGGCTCGACGGTCGGCGGCAGGCAGCCGAGCGCGGCCACGTCCTCGTGGAATTGCCGCTCGGTCTTCTCGGTCACCTGGCGGATCGCCTCGTTGAGCGGCAGGTCGGGATATTCCTCCGCCGCGCGCGCGTTGATCTTGTCGTCGACGTCGGTGATGTTGCGCACATAGGTGACGTGCTCGGCGCCATAGAGATGCCGCAGCAGCCGGAACAGCACGTCGAACACGATCACCGGCCGCGCATTGCCGATATGGGCGAAGTCGTAGACCGTCGGCCCGCACACATACATGCGCACGTTCGCGGGATCGAGCGGCGCGAAACACCCGCTTCTCGCGTGTCAGCGTATCGTAGAGCCTCAAGTCCATCGCACCGGTCGCCTGTCTTGGCGGTCTCGGCCGCCTTCCGTCGCAAGCCACGCCGAAAACGCCGCCTGGGCCTGCTGGCCCGGCGTCCCTGTGTCTCGATGAGGAGCAAAGACGGCCGCAGCCAGCGAAGGTCGCTAGCTAATAATCTCCCGGCAAATGCCGCAGATGTGGTCGAGGCCGTTCATGCGCGCGGAGAATGGTGCAACTCGACGCCGCGCGTCAAGGGGAGAAGGCCCGCTGACGCCCAAATCGCGACTCGGAAGCGGCTCGTGCCGTCAAGTCCGGGGACAACGCAAATCGGCGCGCCAGTGTGGCTCCCGCGTCCTAGGCAATCGCCCCCGAACCGTTAACCAGCGTCCGAACCGCGTGCGCCGGGATCGGCCAACTCACTTAAGGAAGCCTTATAGGGTTTTCCTTAAATTTTGGCTTGTCTCCGGATTCGGGGCGATCAGGGGGGTTGGTCTCGATGCGGTACGTCTTCGCCGCTCTCGTCTTTGCGGCTGCGCTGGTAGGCAGCGTCAAAGCACAGGCCGAGAAGCGCATCTTCATCATCGCCAATAACGCGGACGGCTACGGCGTCGATCGATGCCTGGCCAGCGGCGCGAACTGCGGGGCCGCGGTGGCGACCGCCTACTGCCAGGGCGCGCGACTACGTGCAGGCGGCGTCCTTCCGCAAGGTCGACCACGACGAGATCACCGGCGCGGTCCCGGCCAGCAACGGCTCGGCGGCGCGCAACGAATTCGTCGCCATCGAGTGCTTGCGCTGAGGCTGGCCGGCACGCCGGACCACGATCGATCCGGCCGAAGTTCGATGTCGCGCGTCCGGCTCATCGGCGTTGCACAGTATGCCATCTTCGGCCATGTTCCCGGCCGTGCGCGGGGCAGCTGCTCCAGCTGGCCGCCGGCGCCGGGGCCCGATGCATGTCGACAGTGAATTCCGAATCGATCCGTGACACCGGCGCAGGCGCGCCGGCGGCGTCCCAGCGAGGCTGCTGAAGCTCGAAGATTTCCTGCCCCATCGCCTCAACGTGCTGTCCAGCCTGGTGTCGCAGGCGCTGACCAGCGTCTACGGCCGTTACGGTATCGGAATACCGGAGTGGCGAGTGCTGGTCACGCTGGGCGAGAACGGCGTCATGACCGGCAAGGCGGTCGGCGCCCACACCCACATGCACAAGACCAAGGTGTCGCGGGCGGTCGCCCAATTGGAACAGCGCAAGCTGGTGTCGCGGCGGACCAACCGCGCCGACATGCGCGAAATCGTTCCTGTCGCTGACGCCGGCCGGCCGCACGCATCTACGAAGAGGTCGCGCCGCGGGCGCTGGAATTCACCGCAGCGGCTCGCCGAAGTGGTCTCGCCGGCCGACCGGGCGGCCTTCGACCGCGCCGTGAAGCTCCTGACCAAGCGCTCGGGCGATCTCGTCGACGAGATGGGAAACGCGCAAGAGCGAGCGACACGATTCCGATCCGCGCCGGACTAGCCACGTCCGGCCGTGCAACGACGGCGAGATCGCGCATCGCACGGCCCAGATAACAAAGGGACCAGGTGCAACTCTATTCGTATTTCCGTTCGTCGGCGGCCTACCGGGTCCGCATCGCACTCAACCTCAAGGGCGTCACCTACGACACCGTTCCGATCCACCTGCAGAAGGAGGGCGGGCATCAACCGCAAGCCCGAATTCCGCGCCGATCAACCCGCACATGCGGCTGCCGGCGCTTCGGCTCGATTCCGGCGACGTGCTACCCAGTCGCTCGCGATCATCGGCTACCTCGACGACACCCATCCGCAGCCGCCGCTGCTGCCGCGCGATCCGGTCGCCAAGGCCAAGGTGCGCGCCATCGCGCAGATCGTCGCCTGCGACATCCATCCGCTCAACAACATCGGGCCGCTGCGCTACCTCAAGAACGTGTTCGGCCAGGACCAGAGCAAGATCGACGCCTGGTATCACCACTGGGTCCACGACGGCTTCCAGGCCATCGAGGAGATGATCGCGCCCGCGCCCTATACATTCGGCAGCGAGATCACCCTGGCGGACATCTGCCTGGTGCCGCAGGTCTACAACGCGCGCCGCCTGAAGGTGCCGCTCGACCGCTATCCGAAGATCGTCGCGGCCGATGCCGCCTGCGCCAAGCTTGCGGCGTTCGACAAGGCGCGGCCGGAAAATCAGCCGGACGCCGAGTAGCACACGATGCGCCTTGCACCGATCCCGTCGCGCATCGCCGCGGCCTCGCCTGAGCCTCGCCCCGACTGACCGCTCGTGACAGTCGCGCCCCTCGTCCGCGTCGTCTTCTGGATGACCGGCGCGTTGGTGTCGTTTCTCGCTGATGGCGGTCGCGATCCGGGTTCTGGCCGAAACCCTGAGCGTCCTGGAAATCCTGGCGATCAGGTCCGGCACCGGCTTGCTGTTCATGCTCGCGCTGCTGGCAGTACATCCGATCCTGCGGCTGGCGATCCGCACCCGGCGGCCTGGACTGCATCTGTTTCGCAACATCGTTCATCTCACTGGGCAGTTCCTGTGGGCCAAGAGCATCCTTCTGCTTCCACTCGCCACCGTGTTCGCGCTCGAGTTCACGGCGCCCGCCTGGACCCTGCTGCTGGCGGTGCCGATTCTCGGCGAACGCCTGACGCGCAGCCGTATCGGCGCGGTCGTCCTCGGACTGATCGGCATCCTGGTCATCCTGCGGCCGGGGATGGCCACCTTTCAGCCGGCAGCGCTGTTGGTCCTGACGGCGGCGCTCTGCTTTGCCGGCACCATGATCATGACCAAGCAACTCACCACGACGGACACCACGTTCGCGATCATCTTCTGGATGAACGTCATCCAGTTTCCGTTGACCATGCTCGGCTCCGATCCGTTGTTCGTGACCAAGGTGAGCCTCGAGCAGGTTCCGGCCTTCGTGGCCGTCGGCGTCATCGGGCTGCTGTCTCACTACTGCCTGACGAATGCGTTCCGCGCTGCTGACGCAACCGTCGTGATGCCGCTCGACTTCATGCGCATCCCGGTCATCGCCTTGATCGGCTGGTGGCTCTACAACGAAAAGATCGACATCTTCGTGTTTCTGGGAGCGGGACTGATCATCGCCGGCGTGCTTTGGAATTTGCGGGGCGAGGCGATGCGTTCACGCGTTGTCCCGCGCCGCGAACCGGCGCGCGCCACCACCGAATGAGCGCGTCAACAAGCCGGATTCCGCTGTTGAACCGTCATTTTCCGAACCGAGCAGTTCCACACTTTGGTCACCATTCCAGCGCCTGATCCGGCCACCTGAGCTGGGGCGGGGCAGCGATTCATGACCGGGAAAGCGATCCGGAATTCTCTGCGCGGGTTTGCCGCCGCGATGCCGCTGTTGCTGGCGGGCTTCGCGCCGGCGCGTTGCGCAATATGCGCCTTCCCAGGCTCCGAACACCGCGACGCGCAATCCGACCTGCCTGCGCTATGAAAGCCAGCTCGCGTCTCTCGACCGCGGCACCTATGATCCGGCCCGAGCCGCCGACATCAAGCGTTATGAGGATCTGGCGGGCAAGCAGCAGGGCGAACTCGATCGCCTCACCCAGCAGGCCCAGAAGATGGGCTGCCAGGGCGGCGGGTTCTTCGCGCTGTTCAGCGGGCAGTCCGCACAGTGCGGTCCGGTGAACAACCAGATTCAGCAGACGCGAGGCAACCTCGACCGCATCATGGGCGAGATTCAGCGTCTGCAAGGCAACAGCGCCGACCGCGAGGGACAACGCCGCGCGATCCTGACCGCGCTCGGCCAGAACGACTGCGGTCCGCAATACCGGCGTTACGCCAACCAGGGACCGGGCAATTTCTTCGAGAACCTGTTCGGCGTTCAGACCACGCCGAGCGGAGCGGACGTTCCGCTCTCCGGCACGTATCGCACGCTGTGCGTCCGCACCTGCGACGGCTACTATTTCCCGGTTTCCTATTCGACAGTGCCGAGCAAGTTCGCCGACGACGAGCGGCTGTGTCAGCGCATGTGCCCGGCGACCGAGGCCGTGCTCTACACCCATCGCAATCCAGGCGAGGACGTCACCCGCGCCGTATCGGCCACGGGCGGGCTGTACACCCAGCTTCCCAACGCCTTCAGCCTATCGCAAGGCGTTCAACAATGCCTGCAGTTGCCGGATGCCCGGACAGAGCTGGGCGGACGCGCTGCGGCAGCCCGACGACCAGACGATCGAGCGCGGCGATATCGTCGTCCAAACCGAAGAGCAGGCCAAGGCGCTGTCGCAGCCACGGCTGGATGCGCAGGGCAAACCGATACCGGCCAACCGCTTACCCACAGGTTCGGTGCCGCCGCGCAGTGCAAATGCCGGACCCGTAACGCCGGCTCCCGCCCGAGGCGCCCGAGGCCGAACCCAGCAAGCGCCAGGTGCGGTCTGTCGGCCCGACTTTCCTACCGAGCCGCTGACGATTTGACGCCCGGTCGACCGGCCGCTCACGTCGACATCGCTGACGGCGACAAAGCGTTACCCGGACGCTAGGCTTACGCCGTCCCCGATCAGGGAGCGTCCCATGGCCAACATCACGCGCCGCAGTCTGCTCGCCGGCCTGACGGCCGCGGCGGCAACGCCAGTTCGCGCACAAACCGCCTGGCCCGACCGGCCGATCACGCTGGTGCACGGTCTCGCGCCCGGCGGGCCGAGCGACATCATCGCGCGAATCGTCGCCGAGGGCTTGTCGCGGCGGCTTGGGCAGCAGGTCGTGGTCGATGCCCGGCCGGGCGCCGGCGGCCGGGTCGCGGCCGCGCAGATCGCGAAGGTGGCGCCCGATGGATACACCCTGATGGGCATCCCGTCGGGCCATGCGGTGGCGGCGGCGCTCTACAAGGCGCTGAGCTATCGCACCGTCGACGATTTCACCATGATCAGCATGCTCACCGAGTATCCGTTTGTAGCGGTGACCAATGCGGAAGGACCCATCCGCACGCTGACGCAGCTCATCGACGCGGCGCGCACGCGCGGCACGCCGCTGCTGTTCGGCAGCGCCGGCAACGGCTCGCTGCAGCATCTTGCCGGCGAGTTGCTGGCCAAGACGGTCGACGCCAAGTTCCAGCACGTGCCCTATCGCGGCAGTGCGCAGGCGATCACCGACCTGCTCGCCCAGCGCATCGATTTCATCGTGGATTCGCCGACCGCCGAGCTCGAGTTCATCCGCGCCGGCAAGGTGCGGGCGCTGGCGGTGACGGGCACGACACGTTTCTTCAGCCTGCCGGACGTGCCGACCACCGCCGAGGCCGGCCTGCCGGGCTATACGTTCTCGTCCTGGCAGGGACTGGTGGCGCCGGCCGGCCTCGCGGCCGCGATCGTGCAGCGGCTCAACACCGAGGTGGCCGGTCTGCTGGCCGAGCCGGAAACGGTCGAGCGCATCAAGTCGGTCGGCAATCTGCCGAGCCCGTCCAGTCCCGACGCGTTCAAGGCGCGCATCGCCGCCGACATCGACAAGTGGACCAAGGTGGTGGACGCCGCCAATATCGAGCGCATCTGAACCGAACTCTCACCGCTCCTCCCCCGCACAAGCGAGACCCAACGCAAAACCGGAGAAAGCCGGGCGCCCACTTTCGCGGGCACGCGTGGGGAGAGCTGCGCTGCTCTATTGGATCGTGCGCTTATCGACCGCTATGCGCTCTTGGTCGTCGCCGTGAGCGAAAACCGCTGCTCGGCGGCGAGACATTCGGCTTCCGGCAGTCCGAGTTCCTTGCGCACGATGTTGGTGCCCTGCACCATCGCGACCATCTTGTAGGCCGCGTGGCGGCGCCCCATGCCCTCGCGGCCCATGCCGCAGTCGGACGAGATGATCAGCCGCTCGGGCGGAATGTGCTTCAGCGCCTCGCGGATCAGCGCCGCGATCTCGTCCGGCCGCTCGACCTGCAGCGTGTGATGGTCGATGACGCCGATCACGATCTTCTTGTCCTTGACGATCTCGCCGATCGCCTTGAGGTCGCCGGGTCCGGACGAGCAGGTCTCGAACGTGAGCGCATCGGCCTCGACCTTGTTGAGCGCCTCGAGCGTCGGCTGATAGCTCTGCACTTCGCGGAAGATGCGCTGCTGCGACGGGTTGCCCCAGCAGGTGTGGCACCAGACTTCGGTCTTCGACCGCAGCCCCTTCACGGTGTTGTTGAAGATCTCCACCAGTTCGTCCACGCCGAGCTTGCCGAAGGTCTTGCCGCGCGCCGGCACCATGTGGATCTGCGGCTCCTCCATCTGCAGCACCGGACAGCCGGCGTCGGCCAGCTCATTGAGTTCCTGGTTGAGCGCGTTGCTGACCGCGTAGGTCCGCTCGACCGGGTCCTTGTAGTAGTCGTCCGTGACCGAGACTGCGATCAGTTCCGGCAGGATGGTGCCGAACTTGACCGGCCGCTTGGTCATCTTCTGCGCGGTCTTCCACATCGGCGTGTATTGCAGCCGGCCGCGGCCGATCGGGCCGACGATCCTCGGGAAGACGCGCGCCTCGAGAAAGTCGTGCAGGATATGGCCGCGCGGGAACGGCACCGCCTCGACTTTGTAGACTTGCGGCTCGGCGACCTCGGCAAAGCCGTCCATGTGGGTGAGCGGATAGCTCTGCCAGCTCATGCCGCCCACTTCCTCGTCGTAGTGCGCATCGCCGTCGGTGACGATGTCGAGGCCGGCGGTCTCCTGCGCGCGCAGGAAGCACGACACCGCGTCCTCGTACTGCTCGCGGTAGCGCGAGTTCACCATGGCTTCGAGGAAGCTCTTGTTGCCGAGCACCGCGTTGTACCAGTACGGCCGCGGCAGCGAGCCGATGATCGAGGTGGGCAGCGTGACGTTGGCGGAGGCTTTGTACATTTTTCTCTCTTGCTTCGATGGCGTTTCCAGCGACCTAGACTGCGGCCAGGTTGGTAGCGAATGTCAAATCCACTCCACTATCTGAACGGAGCCCGTCCGCCCGCGCCGGCGGACGTCCGTTCTTACGACATCCGTGTGGGGCCGCAAGCCTTAGAGTTCGGGCCGGCCCATTCGCCGGCGGTTCAGTTCACTTCATCGTGGGCACTTGTGATTTGCACTCGCGCGGCCGTAAGGGCAAATCTGCCCACCCATCCGGTGCCGCATCGGCAATCCCACCGCAGCGATCAAGAGGAGAACCGTCATGAAGAAATCGAGCTTGCTCCGATGGTCGCTGTTGTCGACCGGCGCGGCGATCCTCGGCGGCGCAGGGTTGTTCACATTCGCGATCGCACGCAACGCTGAGCCCACCGCGCAGGCGCAGACCACGGCGCCGAGCGCCGCGCAGGCTTTGCCGTCCGGATTCGATCTCGCGATTCGCCGCTCACCCGCCCCTGCTCGCGGCAACGCCGGCCTGCTGCGCCTTGCGCAAGCCGAAATGTCGCCCGGCGCGTTGCCCGCGGTCACACCCGCACCGGCGTTCGCCGACAGCGATCCGCCGCTGTGGGAAGGACTCGGCTCGATCAGCTACACCATCACGACGTCGAACGCCGAGGCGCAGCGCTATTTCGATCAGGGCTTGCGCCTGACCTACGCGTTCAATCACGACGAGGCGCGGCGCGCGTTCCGCAAGGCGCAGCGGCTCGATCCCGAATGCGCGATGTGCTTCTGGGGCGAGGCACTGGTGCTCGGCCCGAACATCAATCTGCCGATGCAGGAGGATGCGGTGCCGCCCGCCTACGCGGCCACCCGCAGGCGCAGGCGCTGGCCGCCAAGGCGACACCGCGCGAGCAGGCGCTGATCGCGGCGCTCGCGACGCGCTACTCGCAGGACCCAAGGCCGACCGCGTCCCGCTCGATGCGGCCTACGCCGCCGCCATGGGCAAGGTCGCGGCGCAATTCCCGGACGATAACGACATCGCGGTGCTCCATGCCGAAGCGCTGATGGACCTGAGCCCGTGGGACTACTGGCAGCCGGGCGGCAAGGAGCCCAAGCCGCAGAGCGTCGCGATCGTGCCGACGCTCGAGCGCGTGCTGCGCGAAGGCCCGGACCATGTCGGCGCGATCCACTACTACATCCACGCGGTCGAAGCCTCCGACCGGCCGCAGCGCGCCGAGCCCTACGCCGACCGCATGCGCGGCGCCGTGCCGGGCGCCGGACATCTCGTGCACATGCCGAGCCACATCTATTTCCGCGTCGGCCGCTACCTCGACGCGCTCGCCGACAACAAGAAAGCCGCGGCGGTCGACGAGAGCCTATCTGGCGGCACCGAAGGCGCCGATGGGCGTCTACCGGCTCGGCTACTATCCGCACAACGTCCACTTCGTGATGGCGTCGGCGCAGATGTCGGGCGACGGGCCGACGGTGATCGACGCGGCCGAAAAGCTGCGAGCCATCATCCCCGACGAGGTCGCGCGCGGAATCGCGATGGTGCACCCGGTGAAGGCGGCGCCCTATTTCGCCCATGCCCAGTTCAGCCCGCCGGAGACGATCCTCGCGCTGCCGGACCCGGGCGACGGCATCCCCTACGTCAAGGCGATGTGGCACTACGCGCGCGGCGTGGCGCATGCCGCACGGCGCGACTTTTCCGCGGCGGCGGCCGAAGCCGACGCGATCGCGGCGCTCGAGCGGACGGCGGATTTCAGCCTGCTGACGGTCGTCGGCATCCCGGCGCCGGACGTGTTGAAGCTCGCCCGCACCGTGATCGCGGCGCGCATCGCGCAGGCGCAGGGCGACACCGGCGCGGCGATCGCGCGCTTCGGCGAAGCGGCCGACGCTGCAGGACACGCTCCCCTACATGGAGCCGCCGTTCTGGTACTACCCGGTGCGCCAGTCGCTCGGCGCCGCACTGCTGCAGGCCGGCCGGCTTGCCGAGGCGGAGGAGCAGTTCCGGCTCGCGCTCAAGCGCGCGCCGAACAACGGCTGGTCCTATTTCGGGCTGGTCGAACTGTACAAGGCGCGTGGCGGCGATGCAGAAGCGCGCCAGGCGGAGGCCGAGCTGGTCAAGACATGGATCGGCGACCGCGCGCTGCTGAAGCTGTCAATTTGTGATGAGCGCGAAAGTGCGATCTGCGACGTCGGAGGGTAGGCAAAGCGGCGCACCAGCGCCGCGTGCCTACGCGGATTTCATCGGACATTCAGCCAGGCGCGTGGGCACGGCGCGACGACGCGCCTTTGCCCATCCTACAATCTAAAAATCGATCGCCTCGCCTTCTTGCCGCCTGCGCCGTCCTTCAGGAGCGAGCGGTCGGGCTCGGGCAACGGCGCGCCGGAGTCGCGGAAGCGGTTGACGATCGGATAGCGCCGGTCGCGGCCGAAATTCTTCAGCGTCACCTTGACGCCGGGCGCC
The DNA here is from genome assembly GCA_963807865.1 of uncultured Alphaproteobacteria bacterium. Lineage (GTDB taxonomy): Bacteria > Pseudomonadota > Alphaproteobacteria > Rhizobiales > Xanthobacteraceae > VAZQ01. The sequence continues at coordinate 197,682 of CAWEDK010000024.1, forward strand.
GCCTGCCGGCGCTTGTATTCGGCGATGTCGAGCATGCGCGCGACCTTCATCACGGTCTCCGCGTCGAAACCCTCGGCGACGATCTGCGCGATCGGCTCCTCGCGCTCGACCAGCCGTTCGAGGATCGCATCGAGCACGTCGTAGGGCGGCAGCGAATCCTGATCGGTCTGGTTCTCGCGCAGCTCGGCGGTCGGCGCGCGCGTGATGATGTTCTCCGGGATCACCGCCCCGCCGGCCCCAGCGCATCGGCGGGCTTCCAGCCGTTGCGCAGGCGGGCCAGCCGATAGACCTCGGTCTTGTAGAGGTCCTTGACCGGGTTGAAGCCGCCGTTCATGTCGCCGTAGAGCGTGGCATAGCCGACCGACATCTCCGACTTGTTGCCGGTCGTCACCACCATCAGGCCGAACTTGTTGGAGATCGCCATCAGGATGGTGCCGCGCGCGCGCGCCTGCAGGTTCTCCTCGGTGACGTCGCGCGGGCGGCCGGCGAACATCGGCGCGAGCGCCTGTTCGAGCCCTAGCACCGCGCTCTCGATCGGCACGACGTCGTAGCGCACGCCGAGCGCCTGCGCGACCGCCGCGGCGTCGTCGAGCGAAGTCCTGCGAGGTGTAGCGGTAGGGCAGCATCACGCAGCGCACGCGCTCGGGGCCGAGCGCGTCGGCGGCCAGCACCGCCACCAGCGCCGAATCGATGCCGCCGGAGAGGCCGAGCACGACGCCCTTGAAGCCGTTCTTGCTCGACGTAGTCGCGCAGCCCCAGCATGCAGGCGGCGTAGTCCTCCTTGTCGGCGCTGTCGCTCGAGCTGCGCCATCGGGCCGCCGATGCAGCGCCAGCCGTTGCCGGTGCGCTGCCAGCGCACCGTCGTCGTCATCTCGCGGAACGCCGGCAGCTGGAAGGCGAGCGAGCGGTCGGCGTGCAGCCCGAACGAGGCGCCGTCGAAGACCAGCTCGTCCTGGCCGCCGACCTGGTTGACGTAGACGATCGGCAGGTCGCTCTCGGTGACGCGCGCCACCGCGACGCTGAGGCGCACGTCGTCCTTGTCGCGCCAGTAGGGCGAGCCGTTCGGCACGATCAGCAGTTCGGCGCCGGTCTCGGCCAGCGTCTCGACCACCTCGGTGCCCCAGATGTCCTCGCAGATCGGGATGCCGAGCCGCACGCCGCGGAAATTGACCGGGCCCGGCATCGGCCCCGGCGCGAACACGCGCTTCTCGTCGAACACGCCGTAGTTCGGCAGGTCGACCTTGCAGCGCACCGCCGCGATCGCGCCGCCGTCGAGCAGGCAGTAGGCGTTGTAGAGCTTGCCGTCCTCGACCCAGGGCGTGCCGATCAGCAGCGCCGGGCCGCCGTCGGCGGTCTCGCGCGCCAGCTCCTCGATCTTGGCCCGGCAGGCGGCCTGGAAGGCCGGCTTGAGCACGAGGTCCTCGGGCGGATAGCCGGCGATGAACAGCTCCGGGAAGGCCACGATGTCGGCGCCGTCGCGGGCGGCCTCGCCGCGCGCGCGGCGCGCCTTGTCGGCATTGCCGGCGATGTCGCCCACGGTCGGATTGGCTTGGGCAACCGCGATCGCCAGGCGGTCGGCAGGACGTGCATTCATGGGGCAGGTCTAGCGCGCCGGCCGACCGCCCGGCAATCGCCGCCGGCGCAAAGCTCAGATGAGGCCGACGCGCTCTGCGAGCGCCAGAGCCAGGTCAGCCCGGCGATGAGCAGCGACGATCCCGACCGCCGCCGAGCCCATGTCCTTGACCCGGCCGATCTGCGGATCGTGCTCGGTGGTCAGCCGGTCGGCGAGCTTCTCGATCGCGGTGTTGAGCATCTCGACCGACCAGGAGCAGCAGCACGACGCCGATCAGCGCCAGCCGCTTCCAGGCCTCGTCGGCGACGACGAAGGCCAGCGGAACGGCGAACACCAGCGCGACCAGTTCCTGCCGGAAAGCCTCCTCGCTGCGCGTGGCGGCGATCAGGCCCTTCCAGGTGTTCACCGTCGCACGCAGCAGCCGTTCCATCAGATGCAGCCGCGAGACGCGCGGCGCTCAGAGCCCGGCCGCCGCCGGCAGGGGCCTGGCCTTGGCGTTGCGCTCCGCCTTCAGCAGATCGGCCAGCAGGAACGCCAGATCGATCGACTGCTCGGCGTTGAGCCGCGGATCGCAGACCGTGTGATAGCGGTCCTTGAAATCGGCGTCGGTGATCATGCGCGCGCCGCCGGTGCATTCGGCGACGTTCTGGCCGGTCATCTCCAGATGCACGCCACCGCCATGGGTGCCCTCCGGCGCGATGCACCTCGAAGAAGGTCTTGACCTCCGAGAGGATGCGGTCGAACGGCCGGGTCTTGTAGCCGGTGTCCGACGTGATGGTGTTGCCGTGCATCGGATCGCACGACCACAGCACGACCTTGCCTTCGCGCTGGATCGCCCGGACCATCGGCGGCAACTGGCTCGCGGCCTTCTCGGCGCCGACGCGCACGATCAGGGTGAGCCGGCCCGGCTCGTTCTCCGGGTTGAGGATGTCGATCAGGCGCAGCAACTCGTCGATCTTGGTCGACGGCCCGCACTTGAGACCGAGCGGATTCATGATGCCGCGGCAGAACTCGACATGCGCATGGTCGGGCTGGCGGGTGCGGTCGCCGATCCACAGCATGTGCGCCGAGGTGCAGCAGAACGTGCCCGGATGGGTCGAATCCTCGCGCGTCATCGCCTGCTCGTAGCCGAGCAGCAGCGCCTCGTGGCTGGTGTAGAAGTCGGTGCTCTTGAGCTCGGGATGGCTCTCGAGATCGAGCCCGCAGGCCTGCATGAAGCCGAGCGCCTCGGAAATGCGGTCGGCCAGTTCCTCGTAGTGATGGCCCTGCGGCGAGTCCTTCACGAAGCCGAGTGTCCACTGCCGGATATTGGCGAGGTTGGCGTAGCCGCCGTGCACGAAGGCGCGCAGCAGGTTGAGCGTCGCGGCCGAATGCCGGTAGGCCTCGATCAGCCGCGCCGGGTCGGGCCGGCGGGCTTCCTCGGTGAACGCAATGTCGTTGATGATGTCGCCGCGATAGCTCGGCAGTTCCATGCCGTCGCGCTTCTCCATCGGCGACGAGCGCGGCTTGGCGAACTGGCCGGCGATGCGGCCGACCTTCACCACCGGCAGCGCCGCCGCGTAGGTCAGCACGACCGACATCTGCAGGAACACGCGCAGGAAGTCGCGGATGTTGTTGGCGCTGACATTGTTGGCGCTGGGCTCGGAGAAGCTCTCCGCGCAGTCGCCGCCCTGCAGCAGGAAACCCTCGCCCATGGCGACCTTGCCGAGCGCCTTCTTGAGGTTGCGGGCTTCGCCTGCAAACACCAGCGGCGGGAAGCCGGCGATCTGCTTCTCGACGGTCGCGAGCGCGGCCTGATCAGGATAGTCCGGGACCTGCAGGATCGTTCTTCTTGCGCCAACTGTCGCGCGTCCAACGCTCGGGCATGACAAGCCCCTCCACTACGCTAAGCCCCGGTTCGGGCGATCAAATTTGGACCGGCTTATACACGACTGCGAGCGCGCGGAAGCCAGCCGCAAATCCGCCCGCGCGCCTGCTCACTCCGCAGCCTGCCGCACGTGGCTGTAGGCCTTCTGCCGCAGCGTGACGAGTTCCTCGGCCGCGGTCGGATGCACCGCCATCGTGGCGTCGAAGTCCGCCTTGGTCGCGCTTCATCTTCACCGCAATGCCGATCAACTGGATCATCTCGCCGGCATCGGGCCCGACGATGTGGCAGCCGACGACCCGGTCGGTCTCGCCGTCGACGACGAGCTTGAAGAACGAGCGGGTATCGCGGCCGGCCAGCGTCATCTTCATCGACCGGAACGAGGTCTTGTAGATGTCGACCTTGGCCAGTTGCGCGCAGGCCTGGGCCTCGGTCAAACCGATGACGCCCAGTTCCGGCTCGGAAAACACCGCGGTCGGAACGTCGGCATGGTCGACGCGGCGTCGGCCGGCCGCCGAACACCGTATCGGCGAACGCATGCCCTTCCCGGATCGCGACCGGCGTGAGATTGATCCGGTCGGTGACGTCGCCAACCGCATAGATATGCGGCACCGAGGTCTGAGAATATTCGTTGACCGCGATCGCGCCGTTCTTGGACAGCGCGACGCCGGCCTGCTCCAGACCCAAGCCCGGCGACGTTCGGCCGGCGGCCGGTCGCGAACATGACCTTGTCGACCACGAACGGATTCGTGGTCCGTCAGCTCGACGCAGTAGCCGTGGTCGACCTTTTCGACCGCCTCGACCGTCTGCCGGGTGACGATCTTGATGCCGCGCCGCTCCATCTCGCCGCGCAGATGCTCCCGCACGTCGTCGTCGAAACCGCGCAGGATATTTTCGCCGCGATAGACCAGCGTCACGTCGGAGCCGAGGCCGTTGAAGATGCAGGCGAACTCGACCGCGATGTAGCCGCCGCCCTGGATCAGGATGCGTTTCGGCAGTTCGTCGAGGTGGAAAGCTTCGTTCGACGAGATGACGTGCTCGAGCCCGGCGATCTCGGCGCCGAGCTGCGGCGCGCCGCCGGTGGCGACGAGAATGTGCTTGGCGCGGACGGTCGCCGCCGCTGGCCACGAGCCGCACGGTGTGCGCATCCTCGATCACCGCGCGGCTCTTGACGATCTCGACCTTGGACCGCTCGAGGTTGGTGGTGTAGGCCAGCTTCGAGCCGCGCGATTTCGCGGTCCTTGTTGGCGATCAGCGTCTTCCAGTCGAAGCTCGGCTCCGGCACCGTCCAGCCGTAGCCTGCGGCATCCTCGAATTCATCGGCAAAGCGCGAGGCATAGACGAGCAGCTTCTTCGGCACGCAGCCGCGGATCACGCACGTGCCGCCGACGCGGTACTCCTCGGCGATCATGACTTTTGCGCCATAGCCCGACGCGATGCGCGCCGCGCGCACGCCGCCCGAACCGGCGCCGATGACGAAAAGATCGACGTCTTGATCCGGCATCTCGCCTCCTGCGTCCGGGGCCGGGCCGGTCAGATGTTGTGGCCTTTTTTCTTCATCTCGGCGCGCATCTTGCTGACGACTTCCTCCGAGAGCTTGTTGGCCCAGGCTTGCACATCGCTCATGCTCTTCTCGAGAATTTTCGGCTCGTGCTCGATCAGCTTGCGGCCGACGGCGGACTTGTAGAACGCCAGGGCTTCCTTGAGCTCCTGCTCGGTAAAGTGCGAAGCGTAGATCTTCACGACCTGATCCCGCAGTTCGACGTTGCGCGCGGCATAATCGGTGCGCATTTTCGTCGCGACCTCGTTCAGATCCTTCGTCAGTCCCGGATTGGTCCGCAGGAAGAGATTCTTGGCCTGCTCGATCACGCCTGGAATGACACTGTCATACAGGCCGGTCGCGCCCTTAACGATCGATCAGTTCCCGGGCGGTCGTCATCGCCGTGGCGGACGGCTGCGGCTGTTGTGCCGTGGCCGCGGATGCGCAAACGACAATACCGGCACTCAAGATCGCGGCGCGCACCAGCCCGGAAGCGGAATAATCAAACATTAGAAACTCCTGTTCGTGAAACGCACTCATTAACGCTCGACCACACGCACACCCTCGGGTCCGCCGAGCACGACCGCCTGTGCAAGCCCGATGAACAAACCATGCTCGACGACGCCCGGGATGGCGGAGAGCCGCTCGGCCAGCCGTTTCGGATCGGAAATCCGCTCAAGCGCGGCATCCAGCACCCAGTGCCCATTATCCGTGACAAAAGCGTGGCCGTCTTTCTCCCGGCGCAGCAGCGCCAGGCCGGCGCATCCGGCCGCGCCCGCCGCGGCTTCGACCGCGCGCCGGGTGGCGGCGAGCCCGAAGGGCACGACCTCGACCGGCAACGGAAACCGGCCGAGCGCGGACACCCACTTGGACTCGTCGGCAATCACGATCAGCCGCCCGGACGCATAAGCGACGATCTTCTCCCGCAACAGGGCGCCGCCACCGCCCTTGATGAGGCTCAGGTCCGGCGCGATCTCGTCGGCTCCGTCCACGGTCAGATCGAGTTCAGGCGTCTCGTCGAGATTGGTCAGCGGGATGCCCCATCGCTCGGCGTCGCGGCGCGTCGTTTCCGAGGTCGGCACCGCGACCACGTCCAGGCCGCCGCGCACGCGCTCGGCCAGGAGTTCGACGAAGTGGCGCGCGGTCGACCCGGTCCCCAGCCCGATCCGCATGCCGGGGCGCACGAATTCGACCGCGCGGGCAGCGGCGGCACGCTTTTGGGCCTCGATATCCATTTCTCGGCGACCGTCCGGCGGGGTTTCGGGATGACGGCTCCTATCTAATGCCCTTCAGCGGACAAGCCTAGTGGAGTGGATTTCGGAATCGGGACACTAGCGCCGGCGCAGCGAGGGCTGCCCTTGCCATCGGGATCGGAGCCCGTTAGCGATCCCGAATGGCGGCACCCATCGTCGTATTCGATCTGGACGGAACGCTGGTCGATACCGCCCCCGACCTGGTCGCGACCCTCAATACGATTTTCGCCCGAGAGGGGGTGCCGCCGGTTGCCTACGAGGCGGCCCGCAACATGGTGGGCGGCGGCGCCCGCATGATGATCGAGCGCGGGCTGGCGGCCGAGGCTCGCAGCCGAACACCCGCGGAGGTCGACCGGCTCGTGGCGGATTTCATCGATCACTATGCCGCACATATCGCCGATCACTCCCGCCCCTTTCCGGAACTGGAAGACGCGCTGGATGAACTGGCCCGCCGGGGTTGCCGGTTCGCGGTCTGCACCAACAAGCTCGAATGGCTCTCGACCCGGCTGCTGGATGCCCTCGGCTTGACCCCCCGGTTTGAAGCGATCTGCGGATCGGACACTTTCGGGGTGCAAAAGCCGCGACCGGAACCGCTGTTACGGACGGTCGAACGCCTTCAGGGCCAGCTCAGCCAGACTGTGATGGTGGGCGATTCCCTCAACGACATCGCCACCGCCCGCGCGGCTGGTATTCCCGTAGTGGCGGTGGACTTCGGGTACAGTGAGACGCCGATCCGCGAATTCGCACCGGATCGCGTTATTGGCGGCTTTGCCCACCTGCCGGAGGCCGTCTTTGACCTCCTTAAACAAGAATCCAAATCTGGTGGACCGTGGCATTTAAGCCGCAATTGACCCAATAGACGCCACACTTTTCGACCAAGGTGGCCACGAGTGGGGACTTGGGCTGGGGACTTTGAGGCGCCCGAGTTCTCTATGCGGCAGGGGTGCCGCTTCTTGGGGGGCGTTCGTCATGGGCCGTGTATTAGCCATTCTGGCAAGTGGCTGCATCCTGACCGGGTGCTCGTCGTCACTTCCAAGCTTGAACCTGGACTTTCTCAAGTCCTCGCCAGCCACCGAATCCATGCGGATCGAATCCGATCCGCCGGGCGCCGAAGCCAAGGTCGCGTCCGGAACATCATGCCGCACGCCGTGCGAACTGACGGTCCAGCCGGGCAGCGACACGTCGATCACGCTGACGCTGGCCGGCTACCAGCCGCACACCGTGTCGCTTCGCTCTGATGGCGGAGAGAGCGGCAACAAGCTGACTCCCAATCCGGTCTACGCGGAACTGCAGAAAGCGGCTCCAGTCCCGGCCAAGAAGAAGGTCGCGGCCAAGAAGAAGCCCACGACCACTGCCGCGGTCGTACCGCAGAATGCCACCGCCGCCGTTCAGACGCCGCCGCCGGCCGCAGCGCCAGCGGCCGAACCGCCGCCCTCAGGGGGAAGTTCCTATCCCTGGTCGACCGGCCGGTAACCGGTCGACCTACCGGCCGCTACGCCTTACTGGCGTGCGTCCCGAAGCCGCCTAGTGCCCCGAACCCGAAGTTCGCGCACATCGTGCGGCAAAATCCGATCGCGAACTTCGGGTTCAAAAGGGGCACTAGAATCATAGAGTTGCTAGTGGTCCTTGGATTCCGAAGTTCGCTAACGAGGGCGCCGCACAAATGATGCGAACTTCGGAATCGGACCACTAGTCACGCTGGACGCACTAGCCGATATCCGCCAGAGTTGCCATATATCTAGGCGGAAGCGCCGCGCCCTCGCGCGCGTGCAGCAAGAACAAGAAGCAAGTCAGGATGGCGTACGACATACCCTCCGGCATAGGCGCGGCGCCCCTCGACGCACCTCGGCGCGCGGACGCACTGGTCGATCCATTCGGCCGGGCCATCACGTATCTGCGCGTCTCGGTGACGGACCGCTGCGATTTCCGCTGCGTTTACTGCATGTCGGAAAACATGTCGTTCCTGCCGAAGGCCGATCTGCTCACCTTGGAGGAGCTCGATCGCTTGTGCAGCGCATTCATCGCGCGCGGCGTCCACAAGCTGCGGCTCACCGGCGGCGAGCCGCTGGTACGGCGCGGCGTCATGACGCTGTTTTCCTCGCTCTCTCGCCATCTGCAAAGTGGCGCGCTCGAAGAGCTCACGCTCACCACGAACGGTTCGCAACTCGCGAAATACGCCCCTGAACTTGCCGCGCTCGGCGTCAAGCGTATCAACGTGTCCCTCGATACGCTTGATGCGGACAAGTTTCGCGCGATCACGCGATGGGGCGAACTCGACAAAGTATTGGCCGGGGTCGACGCCGCGCAGAAAGCCGGGCTCAAGGTCAAGATCAATGCCGTCGCGCTCAAAGGCGTCAACGAGGACGAGATTCCGGACCTGATCACCTGGGCCCATGGCCGCGGCATGGAACTCACGTTGATCGAAGTGATGCCGCTTGGCGATGTCGGCGAAGGCCGGCTCGATCAGTACCTGCCGCTGTCTATGGTGCGCGCGCGATTAGCGGATCGGTTCACACTGACCGACATCGACTACCGGACCGGCGGGCCGGCGCGTTACGTCAAGGTCGCAGAGACCGGCGGCACGCTCGGCTTCATCACGCCGCTCACGCATAACTTCTGTGAGTCATGCAATCGCGTCAGGGTCACCTGCACCGGCACTCTGTTCATGTGCCTCGGCCAGGAAGATGCGGCCGACCTGCGCAAGCCGTTGCGCGCGTCCGAAGGCAACGAGTTGCTCGACCGCGCGATCGAGAATGCGATCGCGCGCAAGCCCAAGGGACACGACTTCATCATCGACCGCCGTCATCTGCGGCCGGCGCTGTCGCGCCACATGAGCGTCACGGGCGGCTGACGGCAGAGGCACGAAAATGAAAAAAGGGCCCGGCGGTTGACCGGGCCCTTTCGCTTTCGATGAGCTGCGCGCAGCGCGCCGGCTGGATATCACCGGCTGGATATCAAGCGTGCTTGAGGCTTTCCGGAACCACGCCGCCGCTCTCGGCGAGCTTGGTCATCACCTGCTTGTGCAGCCAGATGTTCATCTCTGCCGAACCGTTGAGCGCACCCGTGTAACCGAGCTCCTGGGCCAATTGCTTGCGCGCGTTCAAGCTGCTGTCGAGCTTGAGCAACTTCATGAGATCGACGATCGATTCTTTCCAGTTGTAGTCTTCGTCCTGCGCGTCGGCGATCTCCCCGATCATCGCTCGAACTTCTTCCATCGTCATCGGCTTCCCGGTGCCGGGCTTACCGGCTGCGGTTGGCGCTGGTGAACTGCCGGTGGCCGCCGTGGTGGCGGCGCCCGCGGTGCCGCCACGTCCAAAGATCGCGGAGATGATGTTCCCAAAGACGCTCATGTCGTACCTCCTGGTGGTCTTATCGATGGCCCGTCATGTCTGAAGAGCCACGTCCGAACTTTTGAAAGAATCCATGTCCCAGATCGGAAATCAGCATGGACACTTCGGCCCAGGCTGGCAAGGCCACGCTAAGCAAATCCAAATGATTGATTGTCTGCGACCGGCGCAAACGTCACAGTGCTGTCTCAAAACCGGCTGCATCGTTGCCGATCGGTTGCGCTTGGCACTAGGCGTTGAAACAACTGCCAGATTCGAATTGATGCATTCGAATTGTCACATTCGCGCTTCGGCCCGCCCATGCCATCTGGTAGAGAACAATCGCGGCCCGACTTCGCCAGGCGAGGCGGACCATAGGAGAATGCCCATGTCCAACATCATCTGGATCATCGTCATTGGTTTTATCGCCGGCATCATCGCCCGCTTCCTGTCACCGGGAGGGAATGAGCCGAGAGGCTTTATTCTCACGACGGTACTTGGAATTGCCGGAGCTTTCCTCGCGACTTTCATCGGTCAGACCGTTGGATGGTACCGGCTGGACCAGGGCGCGGGCCTCATCGGCGCGACGGTGGGGGCACTGCTCGTGTTGTTCATCTGGAACCGGCTGGTGGCAAGCAATGTCATTCGCGACCCGGGCGTTACGACCACAAATGCTCCTGGCCCTCGCCGCTGGCTCTAGCCGACCGAACTTTGCCAGCTTACCTACAGCCAGTCCGTGTCACTTCGCCGTGCGAGATTGACACCGCATCGAACTGGGAGGCTCCCATGGGTTTGCTTGATATTCTCAACGGAATGCAAAACGGGCCACGCGGCGCCCCTCAGCCTCATAAGCAAGGCGAGAGCGGCGGGATGTCGCCGATGATGATGGCGCTGCTCGCACTGCTTGCCTACAAGGCGTTCAAGGGCAGCGGCCGCCCGGTCGCCGTGCCCGCTGGGCCCGGCACCGGCAGGGCCTCCTCGCTGCCGGAAGGCGGCGGCCTTGGAGATATTCTGGGCGGGATGCTCGGCGGCGGTAAGCCGGGAGTTCCGGCAAGCCCGGGCATGCCGACAGGCGCGGGCGGGCTTGGCGATCTCCTCGGCGGAATGTTCGGCGGCAATAAGCCAGGCGCCCCCACGCAAGCGGGTGCCGGCGGACTGGGAGGGCTGTTGGGCGGCTTGCTCGCTGGCGGCGCTGCCGGCAGCGTGCTCGGCAGCGGCCTCGACAATCTCCTCAAGGACTTCCAGTCGCAAGGCTACGGCAAAGCCGCGCAGTCCTGGGTTGGCACCGGCCCCAACGAAACGATCTCGCCCGGCGATCTCGAGAGCGCGCTTGGAGCCGACACGCTGGATGCGCTGTCGTCCCAGACCGGAATGTCTCGCAGCGAATTGCTGCAGGGACTGAGCCAGCAATTGCCGGAGGTGGTCGATCAACTGACGCCGGAGGGACGCTTGCCGACCGAGCAGGAAGTCTCGCGCTGGATCTGAGTCTCGGTTGCTGAGACCACGAGTATTTCCCGTGCGGCACGAACGAGTCCGCGCGGGGCCACCGCTTTTTGAGCAGCCGCCGGCGCGCGCAGCCGAAGCCGCGCATCGGATTGGGTTGCGAACGAGCGCGCCGCTCCCCTTATCATTGCCAGATTATTTGCTTGCGCGCCGTATGAGCTGACCGCGCTCAGTGTATTCCGTGTCGCCGCCGAGATGCGACGTGAGCCGCCATGACGACCCTGCAGGAACGAATGGACGTCGGACGCCCGGGCCTGCTGTCCAGGCTGACGTCGAGCGGTGTCCGCCGAACCCTGCGCATGACGTCCGGACTCATTCTCTTCGCCTATATCGGCGCGCATATGTTCAACCATGCGCTCGGCTTGGTCTCGCTCCAAGCGGCGGAAGCCGGCATGGAGATCGGCGTCGAGGTCTGGTACAGCCGGACCGGCACGATCGTGCTGTACGGCGCCGCCGCCACGCATGTCGTTGCTCGCGCTCTGGGCGGTCTATGAACGCCGCACCTTCCGGCTGCCGCCGGCCGAGCTGCTGCGCATCGCACTCGGGTTCACGCTGCCCATCGTGCTGATCGGCCATGCGGTCTCGACGCGCATCGGCTACGAGCTGTTCGGACTGTCCTCCGACTACACGCGCGTCATCTCCAATCTGTTCGCATCGAACTCCGAGGTCTGGCAGCTCGGCGTCATGGCGCCCGGATGGCTGCACGGGTGTCTCGGGCTGCACCTCGCGTTCAGCCGGCGACCGCTCTACCGCCGCCTGCGTTACGTGCTGTTTGCCGCCGCGCTCCTGCTGCCGGTGCTGTCGGCGCTCGGCTTCATGGTGATGGGCCGGGAGATCACCGCGAACCCGAAGGCAGCGGCGGCCACGGCGGAATACTTGAGCCCGGCCAACACCGCACAGCGGCAGTCGCTCTCGAATTGGCGCGACGGCATCCTGACCGCGTATTTCTGCATCATCGGCGCGAGCCTTCGGCGCCCGCGAGCTGCGCAATTTTCTGGAGCGCCGGAGCCAGCGCCTGGTGTCGATTTCATTTCCGGGCCGGACCGTGCGGGTGCCGCGCGATTGGACCGTGCTGGAGGCGAGCCGCAGCTTCCACCTGCCGCATGCCTCCATGTGCGGCGGGCGGGCGCGCTGCTCCACCTGCCGGGTCCGGGTGACGGCGGGCGAGGAGAACTGCCCGCCGGCCGGCGCCGACGAGCAGGACACGCTCGACCGCATCGGTGCGCCCGCCGATGTGCGCCTCGCCTGCCAACTGCGACCGCAGGGCGACGTTTCGATCGTGCCGCTGGTGCGCACCGAGCGTGCCGGTCTACCGGGCGCGCGGCTCCCAAGCTCAACACCGAGCACGACATCGTCGTGATGTTCTGCGACTTTCTCAATCGCGGCGAACTCGCTCGCGATCACCTGCCGCAGGACCTGCTCTACGTGCTGACGCTCTACGTGGAGGCGTTGCAACAACGCCATCCGCGCGGCGCGCGGCACGGTGAGCTACATCGAGCTCGACAGCGTCTGCGCACTGTTCGGCCTCGATCGCAGCACCGGGCAGGCCGCGCAAAACGCCCTGCAGGCGGTGGCGGCGATCGAGCGGGTCATTACCGACATCAACAACCGTCTCGGACGGCAATGGGACTGCAAGATGAACGTGGTCGTCACCGTTCATATCGGCCGCGCGGCCGTGGGCGAGATCGGCGCCTCCGATCCGCCGACGGTGATCGCGATCGGCGAGGCCGTGGACGTGGCGAACGCACTGCGCAAGGCCGCGGCTGCGCAGGGCAAGCAATTCGCCATCTCCGAGGCGGTCTATGCCGCGGCCGGCCTGGACCTGCCGCCGCAGGACCGCATCACGCTGCAGGTGCCTCGGCCTCGACCCGGCGGTCCAGGCATCGGTGTCGGCGACAGGCCCGTCGTTGCCTGCGTCGTGGAAACCGATCGGCGCGCCCAGCCGCCGCGCGGCGTTGCGGCGGCTGTGGTCCGGGCTGATCCGTCAGGCGTGATCCTTGAGCGTCCGCCCGGTCCACTGCCGGTAGCCCCATTCGGCGGCGAACGACGCCAGCGCGATGATCACCAGCGCGGCGATCGCGGCCGGCTGCTGCTGGTAGGTGTACACGCCCAGCATGGCGAACATCACGAGGCAGGTCAGCAGCGACAGCCAGACGATGATGCGGTTCGCGCCGGTCTGCCCGAGCACGCGCAGGTGGCCGGCATTCACCACGGCGTAGACCAGCAGGAACGCCGCGCTGCCCATCATGGCGATGCCCGACAGGTCGAACAGCAGCGTCACCAGCACGACCAGCGATGCGGTCAGCAGCAGTCCGCCGGTCGCCTGCTTCCATTCGGTGCGCGAAAGGCCCGTCGGCAGTTCGCCGTCTCTGGCGATCATGTAGCAGACGTTGGCCGAGCCGAAGAGCGTGGCGTTGATCGCCGACGCGGTCGAGAACAGCGCCGCGATCGCGATCAGCCGGAAGCCGAATTCGCCCAGGAACGGCTTGGCGGCCTCGGCCAGCGCGTAGTCCCGCGCCTGCTCGATCTGCGCGTTCGTCAGGTTGCCGGTCACCGTCACCGCGACCGCCAGATAAATGATGATCACGAGGATGACGCTGGTGTAGAGCGCGCGCGGCAGCATGACGCGCGGGTTGCGCATGTCGCCGGCGGCGTTGGTCACGAGGCCGAAGCCTTCGTAGCCGATGAACAGCACGCCGGCGCCGAACAGCATCGACTTGGTCGCCGGCCACAGTTCCGGCGAGAGATTGCCGGGCTTGATGAACCACAACCCAACCGCCGCGAACAGCACCAGGATCGCCACCTTGATGGCGACGATGAGCGTTTCCGACCGCCCCATGATCTTCGCGCCGAACGCATTGACGATCGTGAGCACGAGGACCGAGCCGACCGCCAGCGACTTCACCAGCAGCGGCGACGGCGTCGTGGTGAAGAACGTCGCGGCATAGCTGCCGAACGCCGTGGCATAGAGCGCCAGCGAAATGATGTAGCCGGCCCACATGAACAGATTCAGCCCGCCGGCCAGCACGCCGTCGCCAAAACTCTTCACCAGGAAATGCACCGCGCCGCCGGCCGAGGGAAACGTCGCCCCGAGCTTGGCATACGAATAGGTCGAGAGCAGCGCGACCACGCCGCCGATGGCGAAGGCAAGCCACATCGCGTTGCCGGCCGCCTGCGCCACGACGCCCAGGATCGAGAAGATGCCCGCCCCCACCATGCCGCCGATGCCGATCGAGACGGCGGCCGCCATGCCGATCTGTCCCGATCCACCCTGCCCACCGGGCGATGCCGCGTTCGTCTTGGCAGAATTCATCGACATGGCTGAGTTCATCCCCTCTCGAAGGCGCGGCGTTCGCCGCAATCATCGCCGGTTCGGGCCGGCTTGACCATCGGTAGCGCACCGCGGCAGGCACTCGCCTGCCCTCCTCGCCCTTGGCTCTGACAGCGATCTTCCGTCGCGCAACTATGATTGACCTGCGCCGGGCGCTCCATGATTGTTCCGCAGCCGGGACACGCTGTCCTCATTCAGCCATGACCAGAGAGAGGAATGCCGGTGGAGGCATTGCTCAAGCTCAGCCGCGCCATCGACTACGTCAACGGGAAGTTCGGCGTGATCGCCAACTGGCTCGTGCTGTTCGCCTGCCTGATCAGCGCCGGCAACGCCACCGGCCGTTACCTGCTGAACATCGGCTCCAATGCCTGGCTGGAAGTGCAATGGTACATGTTCGCCGGCATGGTGATGCTCGGGGCCCCCTATACGCTCAAGGTCAATGAGCACGTCCGCGTCGATCTCATCTACGGCAGCGTGTCCGCAACGCGCGCGGCTGTGGATCGATATCATCGGGGGCTTCCTGTTCCTGTTGCCGATCTGCGTGATCCTCATCCATTTCACCTGGCCCTGGTTCGTGGAATCCTGGCGGATTCACGAAACCTCGTCGAACGCCGGCGGATTGATCCGCTGGCCGGTCAAGCTGCTGCTGCCGGTCGGATTTGCACTGATGGCGGCGCAGGGCGTCTCCGAGATCATCAAACGGTTCGCGGCCTTGCTGAACTACCAGCCGGCCGAATTCACCTACGAAAAGCCGCTGCAATGAACTTTGTGCGGGACAACATGGCCCCGCTCATGTTCGGCGGCCTGATCCTGTTCATGCTGATCGGCTATCCGGCGGCGTTTTCGCTCGCGGCGGTTGGCTTGTTCTTCGGCTTCATCGGCATTCACCTCGGCCTGATCGCGCCCGACTTCCTCGGCAATCTCACCTATCAGTTGTTCGGCATCGTCTCGAACGAACTGCTGCTCGCGATCCCGTTCTTCACCTTCATGGGTGCGATCCTCGAGCGCAGCGGACTGGCCGAGGACCTGCTCAATTCGATCGGCCAGTTGTTCGGCTCGGTGCGCGGTGGGCTGTCCTATGCGGTGATCATTGTCGGCGCGATCCTGGGCGCCATCACCGGCACGGTCGCCGCCTCGGTCATCGCCATGGGCGTGATCTCGGTCCCGGTGATGATGAAATACGGCTACTCGACGCGCCACACCATGGGCGTGATCGCGGCTTCGGGCACCATTACGCAGCTCATTCCCCCCTCGCTTGTGCTGATCGTGCTGGCAGATCAGCTCGGTCGCTCGGTCGGTGATATGTATGCCGGCGCGATCGGCCCGAGCCTGATCCAGATCGGACTGTTCTGCGCCTGGGTTGCCATCGTCAGCATCGTCTGGCCGAAGGACGTACCGGCCTTGCCGCCGGAAGCGCGCACCCTGCACGGTGCCGCGCTGCTGGAGAAATGCCTGCGCGGCATGATTCCATCGCTCGGCCTGATCTTCCTGGTGCTCGGCACGATCTTCATGGGCTGGGCGACGCCGACGGAAGCCGGCGCCCTGGGCGCGGTCGGTGCAATCGCGCTCGCCGCCTTCAATCGCACGCTGACCTGGCCGCTGGTCTATCAGGCTATGTCGACCACCATGCGCCTTACCGCGATGGTGGTCTACATCCTGATCGGCGCCCGCGTGTTCAGCCTGGTGTTTCAGGGCGTCGGCGGCAAGGAGTGGATCGAGCACTGGCTGGCTGCGTTGCCGGGCGGGCAGATCGGCTTTCTGGTCTTTGTGAACCTGTTCATTTTCGTCATCGCGTTCTTCCTCGACTTCTTCGAGATCGCCTTCATCATCATTCCACTGCTGGTGCCGGTCGTCACCAAGCTCGGGATCGATCTCGTCTGGTTCGGCGTGCTGGTCTGCGCCAACATCCAGACCAGTTTCATGCATCCGCCGTTCGGCTTCGCGCTGTTCTATCTGCGCGGCATCGCGCCGCCCGAAGTCAAGAGCACGGACATCTACTGGGGCGCGATTCCCTGGGTGTTCCTTCAGGTCATCCTGGTGGTGATCTTGATCCTGTGGCCGGGCGCCGTGACCTACTGGATCGAAAAGGCGAAGACTGTTCCGCCCGGCAGCCAGATCGAAATTCCACTGCCTGACCTATTGCCGCCGCCGGACTTCGGACCGCCACCGGCGCGGTAACGCTTGGCGATCCGCGTCGCAACGATCGGTGGAAAAAATATGGCCCCGGAGCAGCACTCCGGGGCCGGATCGAGCGACTCGCGCGATCAGGTGCGGCGCAACGCGCGGATCATGAAGCTGTCGTAGCCGTATTCGGCGACCGACCACCAGAAATACTCGTTCCCGCGGAACGCCACCATCGCGTCGTACACCTTCTTGAAGTCGGCATTGGCGGCCGATGTCTGCGCAAAGACCTCGTTCGCCGACTTGTAACATGCGTCCATCACGTCTTGCGGGAATGGGCGAAGCTGCATGCCCTTGCTGCGGAGGCTCTGCAGCGCCGGTGGGTTGGCGGCATCGTATTTCGAAATCATCCAATTGTACGAGGTGTCGGTCGCGGAGCGGATCACGGCCTGATACGACTTCGGCAGGCTTTCCCACTTCGGAATATTGATGAAGTGGTGAATCATCGCGCTGCCTTCCCACCAGCCGGGATAGTAGTAATTCGGCGCCACCTTGAAGAGGCCGAGCTTCTCGTCGTCGTACGGCCCCACCCATTCCGCTGCGTCGATCGTGCCGCGCTCGAGCGCCTGGTAGATTTCGCCGCCGGCGATCTGTGTCGGCACGACTCCGAGGGGCTCCAAGACTTTGCCGGCGAAGCCGCCGATGCGAAATTTGAGGCCTTTGAGGTCGGCGACGGACTTGATCTCCTTGCGGAACCAGCCGCCCATCTGCGCGCCAGTATTGCCGCATGGAATCCCGTAGATGTTGAACTTCTTGTAGAAGTCGTTCATCAACTCCATGCCGCCGCCCTGGACCATCCACGCGGCCTGCATCCGGGTGTTGAGCCCGAACGGAACGGCGGTGCCAAACGCAAACGTCGGGTCCTTGCCGAAATAGTAGTACGACGCGGTCTGGCACATCTCGACGGTGCCGGCCGAGACAGCGTCAGCGGCCTGCAGTCCCGGCACGATTTCGGGCGCCGCGAAAGTGGTGATCTGGAAACGGTTGTCGGTCGCCTCGGCGACTGCCTTGGCGAATACCTCGGACGCGCCGAACAGTGCGTCGAGGTTTCGCGGGAAGCTCGAGGTCAGGCGCCACTTGATCTCCGGCATCGACTGGGCGACTGCCGGTGCGGCGATCGCGGTTGCGGCGGTGGCAAGCCCGGCCCCCTGCAAGAATTGACGACGCTTCATGCGAATTCCTCCCAAACGTGAATGGTTTTCTTGGCCGGCGCAGACGCCGTAATGCGGCAACAATGGCGAAGCCTGCTCGCAAAATCCACTAAAGACACCTTGAACGAAAGTCGAGCGCCCTGCGACAACGCCAACTGAGACAAAATCTGTTCGGACCTCAAATGCTTAGTGCAATAAGGCCGGAGCCTGCCGCACGCCATTTCCCGGCGACGTTACGGTTTGATATCGACGAACAGCTCCATCTTCGGATGAATGCCGCAGAACACCAGAAACCGGCCATCGGCGGGAAACGTCATCTCGACGGTTTCGCCCGGCTCCTGGGCTCCCGAAGTCGAAATCGAATGCCGGGTCGAACACCCGGATATTGTGGGTTCGGGTATCGTTGTTGACGATCCACAATCGCCCACCGCGCGGCAAGGCGACATGAGTGGGATGGAACGTCTTGTTGTCCTGCGACACTGTGCTGACGATTTCGGCCGGACCCGTCGGGCCCGAAACAATCGGCACGATCTCGGCCGATGGCATGGGGTCGTTTTCGCTGGTCAATGTCCCAAGAAAGGCGATCAGATCGGCGCGCTCGGCATCGGTCAGGGTCAGCCCGCGTGGCAGGTCCTTGGACAAAGTGGGCCGCTCCACGATCCCGCTTTCATAGTGCCGCACCACGTCGGCCAGCGTCGCAAGCGACCCGTCGTGCATGTAGGGCGCCGACCGGCCGATTTCGCGCAGCCCCGGCGTCTTGAATGCGTGCTCGGCGGCTTCGAGCCGCAACACCGCGCCCCGCCCGCGATCGTCGCCCGGCAGGCCGATGTCGTGAAACGCGTAGTCCGTGAAAGAAAACCCGCTGTGACAACGCGCGCAACCGGCCTTGCCCGTGAACAGCCGGAAGCCAGCGATCTCGCTCTTGCTGAGTGCCCGCTCGTCGCCGGCGGCATACCGGTCGAAACGGGTCGCCGGCGACACCAGTCCCCGCTCGAAGGTTGCGATCGCCTTGACGAGATTTGAAGCATCGACATGGGGCGCATCGGGAAAGGCCTCCGCGAAGGCCCGAACCATCTTGGGATCGGCCGCGAGTTGCGCCACCGCCGCGGCGATCGGCTGCGCCATCTCGTCGGGAGATTCGATCGGGCCTGCGACCTGCTCCTCGAGACTGCGGGCGCGCCCATCCCAGAACACCGGGGAGGACCAGGCGAGATTCCAGATCGTCGGCGTGTGACGCTTGAGATCCCGCCCCGGCACCCCGCGGCTGGTGGTCTTGCCGTCGGCGAAACCCCGGCTGCGGTCATGGCAGGTCGCGCACGACAGGCTCAAATCGGCCGACAGTCGCTTGTCGTGAAACAGCAGTTCACCGAGCGCGCGCTTCTTTTCCGAATAGGGATTGTCCGCGGGAAACGGCACGCCGGCTGGCCGGCGAAACGAAGATTTCACCTCCGACGCCATGTCATCCGCTGCCGCGCGCGCCAGCGTCGCCAGTGGCGGGGGCGGGTTCAATACCAGTGCCGCCAGCGTGCCGAGCAAACCTCCGGCCGCGAATGCCGCAGCCGTCATGCATGTCAAGGTTCGAGTCATCATGGCCGCACTGAGTGGAGTGGATTAACATTCGCTACCCACCTGGCCGCAGGCTCGCAAAGCGAATGTCAAATCCAAAACGCCACGAGCGAATGTTGGAATCGGACCACTGGCCCATCGTCCTCACATCAGCCTGCCAGCCGCGAGTTCGATGCGCGCGATGTCGGAGAGAAGGTCGGCGGGAACTCTTGACGGGCGTACGGGGTGGCATGGCCGAAGGAAACACCTTCTTCAATTCGGCAAGACCCGCCCGCACCGTGGCGAACGCTTCGGCGTTCTTCTTCTCCAGTTCGGCGGCGACACCATCGAGCATGCGTTCGGCCTGCCAGATGAAGCCGCGCGCATCCTGGTACTCGACCGGCTTGGAAATCCGGCCGTCGACGATCGCCGCATTGTACTCGCTGCCCGCCACCTTGAGCGCTTCCATGGCGGCCTCGGTCACCAGCGCGGGCCAGGCGCCGGTGCGGCCCTGCATGGCACGATCCGCGCCGGCAAGTGCGTCATTGACCGACTTCAACGCCCGGGCATAGTCCGCGCCGCCCTTGCGTGCCTTCACGACGTCGGCCAGCGCCTTGAGCGCACCGTCGAACGGCGCCACGTTGTACTCGGCGAGCGCATCCTTGAGGTCGTTGTAGATTTCTTCGGTCGGATGCAGGAAGTGCGGCAGTGCCGCATTCCACTGCTGCTGCTTGACCAGTTCGTCCCCGACCAGCAGATGCCCGCGCAACAAGGCGATCCGTGTCGCGAAAGCGAGTTCCGGCGGCAGGTTGGCGATGCCGCTCGATTCTCCCAATTCACCAGCCTCACCGGCGTCGGGCTTGCCGTGCTCAGCGTGCTGCGCCAGCAGAACACCGCCGTGAGACGAGCGCAGCGTCAGCGATCCGGCGCCGGCGCGAAGGCCCGTGGGCGCGGCGACGGCCGGCGGTCCGATCACGCCGGATGCCGCCGTGCCGGCAACCACAAACGCGCCGGCACCAACCCAGATCTTGTATTTGGTTTTCATATAATGACGTCCTGGCGGGACTGCGCGGCGGACCGGTTTTCGATTTCCCACCGACCTGTTTTATACGTGCGGTCTCCAAACGGTCCAGTCAACTCGCTGTTTTGACTGATTCCAAAAGGCCAAGCGGATCAGGCAAAATTGCACTGGGATTGCATCTCCCGCGGTCGGACAAATCATCGAACGAGATGGATTTGACATGCAGGTCATCATCGCCAACGTACTGCCGGCGGACGAGATCGCAACCGTGGTCGCCACTTTGCTGCGTGCGCGTTTCGTGGACGGTCGGGCCACCGCGGGCTTTGCCGCGCAAACCGTCAAGAACAACCAGCAGGCCGAGGGCGCCGACCGGTCGCTTGCGACGGTCCGCGAGTTGATCGCGCAGCGCATCCTCGCCAACGAGACCTTTCAACTGGCCGCCCGGCCGAAGGCGCTCTCCCCGCTCCTGCTCGCGCGCTACGAACCGGGGATGAACTACGGCAGCCACGTCGACGACGCGCTGATGAACGGCATGCGCACCGACATTGCCTTCACGCTGTTCCTGTCGGACCCGGACGGCTACGACGGCGGCGAACTGGTGATCGAAAGCGCGGCCGGCGAAGACGCCATCAAACTTCCCGCTGGCGCCCTCGTCAGCTATCCGGCGACGTCGCTTCACCGCGTCAACGACGTCACGCGAGGCGCGCGCCTGGCAGCCGTGGGATGGGCGCGCAGCTTCGTTCGCGATGCCGCACGGCGCGAACTCCTGTTCGATCTCGACACCGCGCGGCGGCAGATGTTTGCGGCTGACGGGAAGTCTCACGAGTTCGATTTGGTGTCGAAGTCGTTCGCCAACCTGTTGCGGATGTGGGCCGAGGATTGATCGAGCCCCGATCAGTTTGCGTCCGGCTTCCTGACGTTGACGTTGATCTTGATCGGTTTCCACTCACCATCCGACATGATGAACTCAAGCTCGTAATAGACGTGACTCGGCGTGGTGTCGAAATGACCGTAGAGCGACAGCACGCCCTTGTCGTTCACGCTCGGCTCCTGTTTGGCGATCGGCGTCTTCGCCGCCACGACCTTGAAGTCGACGTTGTTGTCGGCAAAGGCCTTGAACGCCTCCTTGAGACGTGCGGTTGAAAACTGGTCCCGGAACGGCTTCGACAACTTGGCGTGCAGCACGTCGTAATTGCCGGTGATGTTGGCGTCGTTGAACGTCATCAAGGTCGCCTTGATCAAGGCCTCCTGCAGAATCGGAATCGGCACCGGCTGTGCTGCGACCGGGCTTGCCCAGCAGGCCAAACCGGCCGCGAGGGCCACGAACGATCCGATCAGGTGTGCCAGGGTCCGTCGACGTGTGTGCATGTGCGGCTCCGGGTGTGCGAAAAGATTGCCTCGGTTCTTTCGTTCGATCATCGAATGACCGGTCCTATGCTTCGATGACGATCCGCGGTGCGGCGCGGCCGGCGGCACCGCTCTTGAGCTGATCGCGGACCTTGGCGGCGATGTCGCGGTAGACGGCCGCGAGCGGACCGTCCGGCTCGCTGGCCACGACCGGCAGCCCGGCATCCGATTTTTCGCGAATGGTCATATGCAGCGGCACTTCGCCCAGGAAAGGCACGCCCAGCCGCTCGGCCTCGTGCCGGGCGCCGCCGTGGCTGAACACGTCCGATCGCGATCCGCAATTCGGACAGAGAAAATAGCTCATGTTCTCGATGATGCCGAGCACCGGCACGTTGACCCGCTTGAACATCGCAATGCCGCGCCGCGCGTCGATCAGCGCAAGGTCCTGCGGCGTGGATACGATGACCGCGCCCTTGAGCGGCACTTGCTGGGCCATCGTGAGTTGGGCATCGCCGGTGCCCGGCGGCATGTCGACGACCATCACGTCGAGCGTGCCCCAATCGACCTCGCGCAACATCTGCGTCAACGCCGAGATCACCATCGGGCCGCGCCAGATCATCGGCGTTTCCTCGTCGATCAGGAACCCGATCGACATCACCGTCAATCCGTAGCGGGTGATCGGCTTCAGCCGGGTGCCGCCGATGGTCTGCGGCCGCTCCTTGATGGCCAGCAGCTTCGGCAGCGAGGGACCATAGATGTCGGCGTCGAGAATTCCGACCTTGAGGCCCAGCGCGGCGAGCCCAAGCGCCAGGTTGACCGATGTCGTCGACTTCCCGACCCCGCCCTTGCCGGAAGCGACCGCGATGATGGCCCCGACGCCGGGCACGCCCTGCGAGGTCTCGGCGCGCGGAGAACGCGCCGCGGCCGGCGCAGCCTGCGCTGGACGCGCGCCGGGGGCGGCCTTGCGTTCCGCGGTCAGCGCAATCATTGCGGACTGCACCCCCGGAACGGCTCGCACCGCCTGTTCGGCCCATTTGCGCACCGGTTCCCAGGCGTTGACCACCGCAGCGTCGACGGTGATCGAGAAAAACACCTTCCCGTCGCTGACCACGACTTCCGACAGGGTGCCGGTCTTTGGTAGCGGGGTGCCTTCAGGCGATGGTACCGCCTCAAGCGCCGTCAGAACTTCATCCTTCAACGCCATGCATCTTCTCCCCGGCGCGCCCAAACCGCCGTCGGTAAGGACTAAATAGGAACCCCGATCACTCGGTCAACGGCGCTAGCAGGTTGCTGAAAAATCCCCTTGGGTCATTCCGGGGCCAAAGGCCGAGGCCCGGAATACGGCGGAGAGCTTTTCAGCAGCATGCTAGGCGAGTTTGAGCCCGACGATCCCGGCGACGATCAGGCCGACCGAAAGGAAACGCATCACGTTGACCGCGTCCCCGAACGCCGCAATGCCCACAAGAAACGCTCCGACCGCGCCGATTCCGGTCCACACCGCATAGGCGGTCCCCATTGGAATTTCGCGTTGCGCCAACAGAAGCAGTGCGCCGCTCACGGTCATGCATACGATCGCGAAAATGATCCACGGGAGGCGCGCACCGTCTTCACCCCAACCAAGTTTCAGCCCGACCGGCCAGCCGATTTCGCAGAGCCCTGCCAGAAACAGCAGTATCCACGCCATGCTTGTCTCCTCTAGTGTCCTGATTCCGAAGTTCGCATCATTCTGCGGCACTCTCTTTTGCGAACTTCGGAATCGAAGGACACTAGCAACTTATTGATCCAGTGTGGCTTTGGTTCAGAAGTCGGCATGTTGTACTCGCCGCAGAATGATGCGGACTTCTGAACCGCCACACTGGTCGCGCGTCGAGTGGTTGTTGACCCTATCCCTCCTCGCGCAGCCCATTCAACGAGCAATCCTCGTCCCGCCGCCGAATGACGGATCAGGGTTGCCGACGCACAAACGGCGGTTGACGCGGCCGCGATTGGCGGCACATTGACGCTGCCAGGCCGGGCTAACGGCACGAAGGAGGACAGGATGGCGAAGGTGGCGTTTCTCGGGCTCGGTGTGATGGGCTACCCGATGGCTGGGCACCTCAAGAATAAGGGCGGGCACGACGTCACTGTCTACAACCGCACGGCCGCCAAGGCCGATAGCTGGGTCAAGCAATACGGCGGCCACAGCGCCAAGACGCCGAAGGAAGCCGCCGAAGGTCAGGACTTCGTGATGTGCTGCGTCGGCAACGATCACGATCTGCGCGAGGTGACGCTCGGTCCCGACGGCGCGTTTGCCGGAATGAAAAAGGGCGCGGTCTTCGTCGACCACACGACCGCGTCGGCGGAAATTGCGCGCGAACTATACGAGGCTGCCAAGACCCGCGGCTTCGAGTTCGTCGATGCCCCCGTCTCAGGTGGGCAAGCAGGCGCCGAGAACGGGGTGCTCACGGTGATGTGCGGTGGCGACAGCGCGCCCTACGCTCGGGCCGAGCCGGTGATCGCCGCCTATGCTCGCATGTGCAAGCTGCTCGGTCCCGCGGGTTCGGGCCAACTCACGAAAATGGTCAACCAGATCTGCATCGCTGGCCTGGTTCAGGGGCTCGCGGAGGGAATTCATTTTGCGAAGCGGGCTGGCCTCGATGTCGAGGCCGTCGTCGAGACCATCTCCAAGGGCGCGGCGCAATCCTGGCAGATGGAAAATCGCTACAAGACGATGAATGCGGGAAAATTCGACTTCGGTTTCGCGGTCGACTGGATGCGTAAGGACCTGTCGATCTGTCTCGGCGAGGCGCGCAAGAACGGCGCTACTCTCCCGGTCGCCGGCTTGGTCGACCAATTCTATGCCGAGGTGCAGCGAATGGGCGGCAAGCGCTGGGACACGTCGAGCTTGATCGCGCGGTTGGACCGCTAGTAACTCGGTCAAAAATCGAGGATGAGCCCGTCCTGGGCGACCAGCAGCCCGGCCGCCCTCACCTCCTCCGCGTGCGCCAGCATGACCGGATTCATGTGCGTCACCATGATGCGTCGAGCGCGCAGATCGGGAAGCCGCTGCTTGAGAACCTCCCAGCTCAGGTGGCCTGTCAACTGTCCCTCATATCCGTAGCATTCGCAGACGAAAAGATCGGTCCGGTCCGCGATGCCGATCAGGGCGTCGGTCCATTCGGTATCTCCGGAGTAAGCGAACAGCTTCTCGCCGTCGGATAGCCTGATCGCCGTCGAAGGCGCTCCCGAACGGTGGATGACTTCCGCTGTCAAGACGCTGTGACCTAAAATGTCGGTCTCGCGGCCGACGTCGATCTCGACCACCTCCCACGCGAACCGCCATTTCGATCCGGTCGATCTCGGAAAGAACACTTCCATTAACTGGTCGACGCGTGTGCGCGTTCCCGGCGGCCCGGCGATCGTCAGCGGCCGCTCGCGCCGCGCCAGGAACTGGCCGTCAAGCAGGAGAAACGGCAGCCCGCCGAAATGATCGCCATGCAGGTGCGAGAGGATGATACCGTCGATCCGCAGCGGGTCGATGTCCTGCGCCTTGAGCGCGACCAGCGCGGACGCGCCGCAATCCACCAGCAACGTTCCGCGCGCAGTCTCGACAAAGAAGCAGGTGTTGAACCGGCCACCGGAGCCGAAGGCATCGCCCGATCCGACGACCGTGACACGCATGTTCGCCGGGCTTTCTACGCCTGGGCGCTTGGACGCGCCGAAACGTCCGCGTGCCAGCGTTTCAGGTTTTTCAGATCATCCGGGACCGCGACCTTGGCGGGCTTCATAAAGTCGACGGCGACAAGTCCGGTGATGTCTGCCACCGAATAATTGCGGCCGGCGACGAAGGGGCGATCCGCCAGTTCGCGATCCAGCACCCTCAGGAAGTCCAGAATGCGAGGCTTGTTCGCCTCGGCCCACGCCGGCACCTGCGGCACTTCCATCTCCTTCATCGCCGGATGCGAGTTGCGAAAAACATGCGAGACCGCCGACAGCAGGTGAAGCTCCATCCGCCGGTTCCACATCTCCACCTGCGCGACCTCCAAGGCGCCGCGGCCGAACAGCGGCGGATCAGGCTGGGCTTCCTCGAAGTACCGGCAGATCGCGATCGATTTCGGTGATGACGGTGCCATCGTCAAGCACCAGCGCCGGAACCCGCTGGAGCGGGTTGACCGCGGTGTAGGCTGGAGAGCGCTGCTGGAGAGCCCCGAGATCGATTTGCTCGCTCGGCAGGGTGACGCCCTTCTCGGCCAGAAAGATGCGCGTGCGCCGTGGATTGGGGGCGCGTCCACCGTCGTAAAGCTTCATGTCATCTTCCCTGCCTGACGAGCGCCGCAATTCCTGCCGCAGGCCCAAACCGTCCGGATGAAATCGCCCTGCGAATAGCCCATCATGGTCTCTGGCCGGAGGTCAAGCGAGCGAGCGCCATCCCGGCCACATTGCAGCAAAATCGCGATTCCGGCCGCCATAAAAATCAATCGTTAACCATTCCATTTAGGGCGGTCTTAAGCGTGCTTTTAAGGATTTGGCGCGAGTTTGGGGGGACATTGGGGGGAGAGACCAACTCGACATGAGCGCGCACGAACCACGCGAATTGCCATCGCTCCCCGACGGGGCGTCGGTGAAGCGTCGTCGTGCCGTCGCCCAGCACGTCCGCGAGGCGCGCGACCGCCTGACATCGAGCACCGGCACGCGTCCGGCGTTCGATTACGAACTGCTGCGGCTGTTCGCCCAGAACCGGCTGTCGGCGTCGCTCGTCATTCTGCTCCTGATCGGCACCGTCGGCTTCCTGTCGAGCCTGTGGATCGGCCCGGTACCTGCCGGAACCTGGACCTGCGCCGTTCTGGTCATTCACGCCGTCATCATTACCAAGTGCCGGCAGTTCCTCGCCGAGCCGCCGAGCAGCATCAATATCCGCCAGTGGCGGACGCGCTTCATCATGCTCGACCTGTTCTCCGGGCTGGCGTGGATGTTCATCCTGATCCATCCGGTCGGCGCCGATGCGCAGGCGAGCACGTTCATGCTGTTCGTCATGCTGCTGGTGGTGGCGGTGGCAAGCATGCTCGCTTCGAGCGTCCCGATCGCGGTGTTCGCCGCGACCGTCCCGGTCACGGCGGCGGTTGCGCTCCACTTCGCGTTCAAGGGCAACCTGCACGACTATATCCTGGCGATCATGGCGGTGACCGCGCAAGGCTACTTCCTGCTGCTGGCGCACCGGCTCTATTCGACCACGCTTGCCAGCCTCGAGGCGCGGGCCGAGAAGGACGCCCTGATCGGCGAACTCGAAACCGCCAAGGCCAACTCGGACGAGGCGCGTCGGCGCGCCGAGGCGGCCAACGTCGCCAAGTCGCGCTTCCTCGCGCAGATGAGCCATGAGTTGCGGACCCCGCTCAACGCCATCCTGGGTTTTTCGGAGGTGATGAAGAGCGAAATCTTCGGTCCCCATCAGGTGCCTGCCTACAAGGATTATTGCGCCGACATCCACAATTCCGGGGTTCATCTCCTCGGCCTGATCAACGAGATTCTCGACCTCTCCCGCGTCGAGGCCGGGCGTTACGAACTCAACGAGGAATCCGTCTCGCTCGCCCACATCGTCGGCGAATGCGCTCACCTGCTGCAAATGCGCGCCCGCAACCGCGGCCTCACCATCCACGAGATGTTCGAGACCGACATGCCCCGGCTTTGGGCGGACGAGCGCGCCGTGCGGCAGATCTGTCTGAACCTGGTCGGCAACGCCATCAAGTTCACCCCGCAAGGCGGCGAAATCTGGCTCAAGGCAGGCTGGACGGCCTCGGGCGGCCAGTACATTTCGGTCAAGGATACCGGCCCTGGGATTCCCGAAGAGGAGATCCCGATCGTGCTCGCCTCCTTTGGCCAGGGGTCGAACTCGATCAAATCGGCCGAACAGGGCGCCGGGCTCGGCTTGCCGATCGCCAAGAGCCTGGTCGACCTCCACGGCGGCACGTTCTCGCTCAAATCCAAGCTGCGGATCGGGACCGAGGTGCTGGTCACATTCCCGCCCGAACGGGTGATGTCCGCGCTCGCTCCGATGGCCGAACCGGCCCCGTCCATTCAGCCCGCACCCCCACCCTCGGTCGAAGCCGGCAAGACGCCGGCCTCCCGGAGCTCGCGGCGAATGCGGCGGACGGGGGCCTGAGGCCGCCGGATACGCTAGTATCCCGATTGTTTTCCGCGCCGCGATCCTTATGTTGCCCGCCGCAACGACTGCTGAGCCATGACCACGATCGAGACCCCCTGCAACAAGGTGTGCGCCATCGATCCGGCCTTCGCGCTGTGCGTCGGCTGTGGGCGGAGCACCGCCGAGATTGCCGGCTGGATCGGCTTCACCGCGGACCAACGCCGGCGCATCATGGCCGAGCTGCCCCGGCAACTCGCCGCCATGCACGAGGGTGCCCCTGTCCGCACCAACGCGACCTGAGGATCACAAGGTGCGCCGACTGCTGCTGCTTCTGCTGTTGCTGCTCACGGCCGCACTTTTGCTGCTGGCGACGCGCCACGCCGACCCGATCGCACGACTGGCAGAGGAATACGACCTGTCCTCGGCGACCATCCGGGCCGTCATGGTGATCGTGGTCGGCGCAATGGTGTTTGCGCTGTTTCGCCAGAGCTTCACCCGCGCGCTGGAAGCAGCCCTGGTGTGGCTGGTGATCGCGATGCTGCTGGCGGTCGGATACACCTACCGCTTCGAGCTGCGCGACGTCGCCGATCGGGTCATCGCGGAATTGGTGCCGGGCCGTGCCGCCAGCCGGGGACGCACCGTCGAGATCGCGCGCGCCAACGGCGGCAGCTTTTCGGTGGCGACGCAGATCAACGGCGCGCGCGTCTCCATGGTCCTCGACACCGGCGCCACCGCGGTCGTGCTGACCCAGGAAGCCGCCAAGGCCGCCGGCCTGCCGCTCGAAGTCCTGAATTATTCGGTCAGCGTCGATACCGCCAACGGCCGCACGCGCGCAGCGCCGGTAACGCTCGACCGCATCTCGGTCGGCGGCATTACCGAGCGCGCGGTGCCGGCGCTGATCGCGCAGGCCGGGCAACTGCGGACGAACCTGCTCGGCATGTCGTTCCTCAACCGGCTGGAAAGCTGGGAGGTGCGCGGCGACAAGCTCCTGCTGCGCGGGCAACCGTGATCGTGATCGGCGGGCTCTAGACCACCACGCTGACGACGAACCGGATGCAGACGGCTATCAGAAAACAGCCGAACGCGATTTCGAGGGTTCGCCTCGACAACTTGTGCGCCAGGCGTGCGCCGTAAGGCGCGGTCAGGCTTGCGACCGGCGCCATCAGCGCAAAGCCGATCAGCGAAACGAATCCGAGCGAGAGCGGTGGCAGCAACGACTGATACGGCAACCCGGCGAGCAGGTAGCCGATCGTGCCCGCGATGGTGATCGGCACTCCGAGCCCGGCGGAGGTCGCGACCGCCCGGAGAATCGGCTTGCCATGCAGCGTCAGGATCATGTTGGCGATCGACCCGCCGCTGATCCCCACCAGCGAGGCGGCGAGTCCGAGAAAGAAACCATAGGCGGTCATGCCGATCGGCCCAGGCAGTTCGTCGGAGATCCGCCAGTCATCGCGGCCGGAGAGCAGCTTGAGGGCGATGACGCTGCCGACTGCGGCGAAGCACAGCTTCAGCACCGCCGCCGACGCGAACGCCGCCAGCATCGAACCGACCCCGACGCCGATCACCGCCGGAAGCGCCCAGGCTCGCACCACGTCCATCATCACTGCGCCGCGGTCGCGATGGGCCAGGAAGGATCGCACATTGGTGGGAACGATGATGGCGATCGAGGTGCCGACGCAAAGCTGGAAGATCACCGCTTCAGGTACGCCGAGGACCTGGAACACCTCGTAGAGCACCGGCACGATCAGCGCGCCGCCGCCGATGCCGAACAGGCCGGCCAGGATACCGGTGACAAAGCCGCCGGCGACGATCAGGGCAGCAAGCAGCAGTAGCTCGCTGACCGGTACGCCCAGCAGCATGTCCAGCTCCGAAGATATCCGCGCGAAAGCAGGCGATCCGAACAGACCGTCGCACCTAGTGTGGCGGTTCAGAAGTCCGCATCATTCTTGCAGCGAGTCGAAATGCGGACTTCTGAACCAAAGCCACACTAGATCAATGAGTTGCTAGTGTCCTTCGATTCCGAAGTTCGCAAACGAGGGTGCCGAACAATAATGCGAACTTCGGAAGCGGGACACTAGGCTGCGGCGGTTTGCACCCCTGACGCATCAATGTCCAGCACCAGCGACAGCGCTGCGCGGAAGGTCGCGACATCCGCCCCCGGCTTCATCCCCTCGGTCGCGAGATGCCGCCGGAATGCGCGTGCGCCCGGTACGCCGCGAAACAGCCCGAGCACGTGCCGCGTGATGGCGTGGAGCCTCGTGCCGCGGGCGAGTTCGCGCGCGATGTAGGGCGTGAGCGCTTCGGCCACCGCTTTGGGCGAGGCGTACGGCGCCGGCTCGTTGAACAGCAGCGGATCGACCGCGAGCAGCCGCCAGGGCTCCTGGTATGCGGTACGGCCAATCATCACGCCATCGACGCCGGCAAGATGCGCCACGGTCTGGTCGAGGTCGCCGACGCCGCCGTTAAGCACGACCGGCAGATTCGGATGCGCCGCTTTCAGTCGATACACACGCTCGTAGTCGAGTGGCGGGATGTCGCGATTCTCGCGCGGCGAAAGGCCGGCAAGCCAAGCCTTGCGGGCATGCACGATCAGCGCCGCGACACCCGCGCGTTCGACCGCGCAGGTCAACGCGTCGAGTGCTTCCTCGGGGTCCTGTTCGTCGATTCCGATGCGGCACTTGACGGTGACGGGGATCCGCACCGCCGCCACCATGGTGGCGACGCAGTCTCCGACGACCGCCGGCTCCGCCATCAGGCAGGCGCCGAAGCGGCCCTCCTGCACCCGGTCCGACGGACAGCCGACATTGAGATTGACCTCGTCGTAACCGAGATCGGCGGCGATCCGCGCACATTCGGCGAGCTTGCGCGGCTCGCAGCCTCCGAGTTGCAACGCCACCGGATGCTCAGCCGGGCCATAGGCCAGGAGCCGCGAACGGTCGCCATGCAGCACCGCGCCGGTCGTGATCATCTCGGTGTAGAGGAGCGCACGGCGCGTCAGCAGGCGATGGAAGGACCGGCAATGCCGGTCCGTCCAATCCATCATCGGGGCACAGCAAAATCGCCAAGGGCTGATATTGCTGCTTTTCTCAACGCTTGCCGTCATTTAGTCCGATTTTATAGAGGCTGCTTGCAGTCTCGTTTTCTGCCATTTTTGCCCATTTTTTACGGTGCACCGTGGGAACTATCATACCGCGCTAACGCAAGGACGGCACCACCGGCTATTTGGCTCAGATTCTCATCAAAAGGAAGGGTGCCATCGTCCATCGTGAATCCAAAACTTTCGATGCAGAACGTCATCGCCTTCGCGATCTTCTCGATTAGGAGGCAGGAAAAGATCACTCGGATCCACTGGTCCGACTACGAGAAGGGAGCGTCACGCATTCCTGCATCACCAATACGTGCGAATCTGATTGCGACAGGCACACCCAGCCTCACTGCGGGGGCACTGCTCGCGTGCCACGACGGCCGCTCATGACGCACCTACATGACGTTGTCCTTGCTCCCAGCATGACCGGAGCCTCGCCTTCAGAATGTCAACCACGCGTCCGCGGGAATTCGAACCGTCACACTATCGCCGGGGCGCATTACGGTTTCATTGCCCGCCTGCAATACGACAAAGGGGATCCCGGAAAGATCCACGACGTAGCGAGTTAGCATGCCAAGATAGTCAAAACTCACAACCTTTCCGGCATGCGTAGAATAGGACGGATCACCGGGAAAGGAGCGCCCGACCGTCGCCCGCTCAGCTCGCAGGAAGACTTTAGTGTCTTTGCCGGCCTCTGCCCGTCCCCGGGCGACCGTAATCTCAGTTCCGTCGGCGAGGCGTGCGCGGCATCCGGCGGCCGTGGTCTCGATCACAACACAAGGCATCTCGTTCAGATGACCAAAAAAGCGCGCAGCGAATTCCGAACCCGGCGTCTGGTAGAGTTGGTCGGGAGTTCCTTCCTGCTCGATACGACCGTTGTGCATGAGCACCACCCGGTCGGACATCGAAAGCGCTTCGGCCTGATCGTGGGTCACATAGATCGCCGTGATACCGAGCGTACGATGGATGCGTTTGAGCTCGACGCGCATTTCCTCCCGAAGGTTGGCATCGAGCGCTGACAGCGGCTCATCGAAAAGCAAGAGATCGGGCTCAATGACGACGGCGCGGGCCAACGCGACACGCTGCTGCTGGCCGCCCGACAACTGTCGCGGCAGGCGGCCTCCGATATCCGGCAGCCGAACGATATCGAGGGCACGGCGCACGCGACGTTCGATCTCACTGCGTTCGACGCGCCGATACTTCAAACCGAATGCGATGTTCTCGAATGCGGTCTTGTGCGGAAACAGTGCATGATCTTGAAAGACCATGCCGAAATTGCGCCGATGCACGGGGACGTCGTTGATTCTGTTGTCCCTCGAAAGAATTTCGCCCCGGCTCGGCTGCTCCAGCCCGGCAATCATACGCAATGTCGTCGTTTTGCCGCAACCGGACGGTCCTAGCAAAGAAACAAATTCTTCGGCACGCACGTTGAGGCTTAGATCATCAACTGCGATC
This sequence comes from uncultured Alphaproteobacteria bacterium, assembly GCA_963807865.1. Taxonomy (GTDB): domain Bacteria; phylum Pseudomonadota; class Alphaproteobacteria; order Rhizobiales; family Xanthobacteraceae; genus VAZQ01. The sequence continues at coordinate 229,975 of CAWEDK010000024.1, forward strand.
GTGGATCCGAACTGCTTTCCAACATGGCGGAGCGTGATGTTGGCGGGCGTCATGTGTGTCCGCCTAGCCGCTTCTCGCGAGCAAACACGCGGCCGAGGGTCAGCGCCAGAAAAGCAAGAAATACCGACGCCAGGATCAACAGCGCGGCCAATGCGTTGATTTTCTGGTCGGCGGAGTATTGCAGCATCGCCATGATCTGGCTTGGCACCGTCTGGATGTTGGCCGGTAGCCAGAATAACGTCGCGGTGACCTCGTCGAATGACGACATGAATGCGAACAGAAAGGCGGCCAGAATTGCCGGCAAGGCCAAAGGCAGGGTGATCGCACAGAACGTCTGAAACCTGTTGGCTCCCAAGGTCCGAGCGGCTTCTTCAATGTTGGATGGAATGGCCTGCAATCGATGTCCGGTCGTCAGAATCACGTACGGCAGCGTGATCGCAATGTGGCCAACGACCAGCAGAGGAAAATTCTTGGACAATCCTGCGAAACGAAAGGCGAGCAGAAGGCCTACGCCGAGCACAATATGCGGCACAAGGATCGGCACTGTGAGCAGGAGCTGGATCGACCTGCGTCCGCCAAATCGGAACCGGCTCAACGCGAGCGCAGCGGCAGTTCCAGATAGCGTTGCAAGGACGCTTGCCCACGTGGCGAGAGCAAGCGATGTCCATAACGCGCTGATAATGTCAGGATCGCGCGCCAACTCCATGAACCAGTGCAGCGTAAAGCCTTCGAACGGGAATGTGCCCGATGGCGAGCTATTGAATGCCAGGACGACAACGACGAGCGCCGGCGCCAACACAAAGAGATACGTGAGAAACGTGATAAGTCCCAGGCAAGATCGAAAAAGCCGCTGCCCGGTCATCGCCGTAGCTCGCGAAACATGGTCGAAAGCCCGGCAAGACGAGCGTAGCCGGCAACCCCCGCGACCAGAAAGATGATGATGACCAGCGACAGCGCCGCACCGAACGGCCAGTCCTGGTGCGACACAAACGTCTCGAACACGAGGTTGGCGAAGTAGGTCGTGCCGGGTCCGCCCAGAATGAGCGGCGTGATATAGGCTCCCATAGCCAAAATAAACGTCAGCAGGCAGCCGGCTGCCAGTCCCGGCAGCGTCAGCGGAAAGGTGACCGCAAGGAAGGCTTGCGTGTGGGTTGCGCCAAGTGTTCGAGCGGCCTCCACGATCTTTGGGTCAACCGACTGGAGGCCGATGTAGATATTGATAATCATCAGCGGCAACAAGAACTGGACCATTCCGACGTGAACCGAAAAGTCGTTGTAAAGCAGCGGCAACGGTTCGGCGGTCAGGCCGAGCCGGAGCAGCAACGTATTCAGCAAGCCTTCTTTGCTCAGGATCGGTAGCCACGACATCGATCTGACGATGTAACTGATCCAAGATGGAAGTAGGAGCAGGATGATAAGCAGCGCCCGGCGAGCGGGAGACACGAGCGTGATGTAGTAGGCTGGGCCATAGCCGACGATAGCGCAAATCAGGGTGACTGCCGCTGCCAGCCGCAGAGTCTTTGCAAGAATAACCCAATAGAACGGGTCGCCGAGCAGCTCGCGCCAATTCGCGAGCGTGGGCGTATAGTCGACCGCGCCTGTCGGGAGCCGTGTCCAGAACGAAAAGAAACCGATGCAGATAATGGGCGCGAGCACGAAGGCGATGACGCAGAATAGGGCTGGCGTCAGCAGCGACCAAGCGAGCGAACGCGTGTCTCTGTTCGCCGCGGCAGCCATATCCGCGTGGCCCGCCATCGTCATTTTCGCTGCGCCGGGACAATGAGCGCATCGGCTATGACGCAGCCCTTGCCCTGCGCGGCGACGAACACCGGATTGAGGTCGATTTCGCGAATCTCATCGCCGTGCGCATACGTGAAAGCGGCAACACGCTCGATGCAATCAACCAGCGCGTCAATATCGCATACCGGCGCGCCGCGGAATCCCGACAGGAGGCGAAACGCCTTGCTGGCGCGGACCATCTCCAACGCCTCGCCACGGCGAAGCGGTAGCGGCCGCACCACCGCATCGCCGATCAGTTCGACCAGCACACCGCCGGCGCCAAACGCGACGAAATGGCCGAATTCCGGATCGCATCCAATCCCGATATTCACCTCTACGCCCTTTGGCGCGAGCGGCTGAACTATGCGCCGAACTGTCGCCGGCTCGAGCCCGAGCTTGGCGATCCGGGTATCTTGTTCGGAGTAGGCTTGTATTACCTCGTCCGCATTCTTAAGGCCAACCCCCACCAACCCATATTCCGACCGATGAGGGATATCGTCGCTCACCGCCTTCAAGACTACCGGATAGCCAATCGCTGCGGCGGATCGTGCGGCGTCCTGGACCGTCGACACAACACAGTCCTGCACGGCGTCAATGCCCAGCTCGCGCACAATGGCTTTGGCGTCGACCTCGTTGATCGTTCGGCGCGGCGATAACAGCGCCTGCTGCAGGGCCATGTCCGCCGTGGCCGAAGTGAATGCGACGGGCGGTTGCGGTTCGGATCGCTGCGCCCAACCGCCCATACGGCCGATCGCTCCAAATCCTTGGCGCAATCCGGTCAACATGCTCACGCCGGTGTCCCGGAACTTGTCCACCAGTTCCATCCGCATGAGATTGGATCGCGTGTTCATGAAATAGAACGGCTTGGGCGACCGCAGGCTCGCATCGTACAGCAGATCCGTGTAGCGGGTGGGCGTCATGGTCTGGCCATCGTTGGTGTCACTCACCAAGACGACACCATCGATGTCGGGACTTCCGCTCAGCACATCGAGGCCCAGGGCCAGACTCCGGGTGTAGTCGCCAGTACCCCACGCATCGAGCGGATTGCCGGTCCCACTGATCGGCCCGATGACCTCGGCCGCGAGCGCCCGTCGGCCGTCATCGAGCGGAGGCAGCTCAAATGTCGCCCCCACAGCCTCGTCAAGAATCATCTCGACTTGCCCGCCTGAGGCTGTGACGACGCCCACGCGACGACCTGCGGGCCGACGCGTGCTCTGACAGCACGCGACAACTTCAGTCATTTCCTCAAGAGAGCTCACCTCGATTCCGTGATGCCGCTCGATAAGCGCAGAAAACACTCGCCCGTCGCCGGCGATCCCGCCGGTGTGACCAAGCACCGCTTCCCTAGCCTGCGCGCTGCGGCCAACCTTCAACACGACGACCGGTTTGCCGACGCGCGCAGCGCGATCGAGCGCCGCAGTAAAGTTGGTGACATTTCGAACCGATTCGATGAACAGCGCAATGACGCGCGTGGCCGGGTCGTCGATCAGATATTCAATATACTGGTCGATCGTCGTGACCAATTCGTCGCCCGACGAAATCAAGTGACTGAAGCCGAAACGCCTGCAGTCTCCCAGCATGCCGACAGCGATAGAGCCGCTCTGGGTGACGAGCGCGACATTGCCGGCAAGTCGGGTGGAAATCGATCAAGCTCTGCAAATAGAGCGAGCTTCGATTGACCGGGCTCATGGCACCCATGCAATTGGGTCCGCACAGCGCTATTCCGTGGGCGCGGGCAAGCGCTGCGATTTTCCCGCGAATCGATGCCTCGCCGTCGGACGTATGATCGCGGACCGCACCGTAAATCACGCCGGCGCCCACGCCCTTCCCGGCGGCCTGGCGCAACGCGTCGGGAAGGTTCTTGGCATCGATGCAAAAGGCAACGGCATCAATGTGCCACGGCACATCCTGGAGGCTGCGGAAGCATGGGAGCCCGAGAACAGTTTCGTTTGTCGGATGGACCGGCGCGATGAGACCTTCAAAGCCTAATTTTTGTAACGTCTCGAGAACGCGACGCCCCGGCGCGTTCTCACGCTCGGACGCGCCGACAATAGCAATGCTCCGCGGCGCGAGGAGATGGCGCAAGTCAGGCTTACGTCCGATATCAGGCGTGCTTTGCAAGGGCCCAGCGTTCATCACAGTTCAATTGAATGGGCACTTTGCTTGCTGCCGGACGTAGACCGAAGGTCCCATCGTTGCACGACTATCCCCTAGCCATGACGCGGAGATATTCCTTCTGCCAAGCGTCAGAATTGTCGGTCCAATATATCGGATCGAACGATCGGAACTCGTTGAGTGTGCCGGTCGGATCGAAGCCTGGCAATTGTTTGACGTCATCAGGGAACGGGTGTTTGGTCGGGTCTAGCAGCGGCATATTTCCGACTTCGAGGGCAATTGCAATTAAGACCTCAGGCCTGAGCATGATGTCGGCGATCTCATACAGCGCATCGAGCGGAGCACCCTTGAACACCATGACGCTGCCGAAGTCGACGTAGGAAGCGGTCGCCGGATAAGTCGCCAGCGGCGTTCCCCGTTTGATTAGATTGTGGCTTGGAACAAACCAGGTATCGCCGACGGTCGCGCTGCCCGATGAAAAAAGCATCATTTGCTCGGCGCTCGTGCGCCAGAATTTCAACACCACGCGCTTGCTCTCGCGTATCTTGTCCCAAATCGCGGCCATGTCCTTTATGGCGTTGGGGTCTTGCCCGGTTTGCATCGCCGCGTACCAAATGCGCTGAACCCATAAGTCTTGACTGACGACGGCGCCCTTAAACTTTGGGTCGATCAGAATATTGAAGCCTTTGCTTTCGATCTCTGCGCGATCGACTTTCTCGTGATTGTAGCTGATCCTGCCGCCCGACAGGCCGAAAGGAATTGCCGGTAATTTGCCGCTGCCGAGTCTGCGGTAGGCTTCAACCGAACGGGGGATGAGGTCTTTCAGGCGCGGAATTTTGGACTCGTCCAGTTCGGTGCCGTATCCAAGGCGGATCAACCTTAGGACCGTTGCCTGGTCCGAGATGTTGCAAAAGTTGTACGCGCCCAGCCCGTCCGCCTGGATTTTGGCGATCAGTTCCTGCGGAACCCCGTAAGAACCTTGATTGACGACCGTCCCCGTTGAGGCAGCAAACGGCTGAAGCACGTGCTTGGTGAAAGCCGCCTGCGAAACGCCGCCGTAGCCGTCATAGCGAATCGCCTTGGCTGCCGAGGCAAGGCGTACGAACGGCGCCATACCGGAGCCGACGAGCCCAGCGCCAAGCGCCACACGTCCGATTTGTCCGAGAAACGTCCGGCGATCGATATCGCCGTTCCCGAACAACTCCAGGAGACGTTGATAACAGGAATGCAGATCCATTCGGATGTCCTCGCTTTGGGCTGCACCACATATCGATCGTCCGCTTCGCGCCTGCTGTCGCGACCGACGCCATGCTTCCGGTTTGATGGGGCAGATTGGGCTTGATACTCTCGTGCAACAACTATGCAATGTTCAGGTTGGAATCATTTCTGACATTTGACAATAGGCTGCAACCACGGCCCCGGCGCGGTGTTCGCTCGAGCTAGCCGAGGAACGGCGTCAGTATAATCTGCAAACCCGCAATGAGCAGGATTGGTCTCTCGCGCGCTCGCCGGGCCACATTGGCCACCTCCTCGAGGACCTTACGACCCAGTCGATGGCCGATCTCGCCGAGCGTGGCTCGCTCGGCCTCCGAAAGCTTCAGCCATCCTTTCAATTGAGCCCTCAGGATGCGATTTTCGACAGCCAGATATTTGGATCGCATCGGTCATCGCCGACATCTTGTCACCTCACAATCATACGGGCCGCACACTTTGAGGATGAAAGAACATGTTGTTCGGGTCGACCTGCCGCTTGATCGCTTTCAAGCGCGCAAGATTAGGGCCCCAATACGATTGCTCGAAATCCTGAAGCTGGGTGTCGCTATAGTTCACGTAAGCTGCCCCGGGGACGTGAGCGCGCATGGCGTTGAACACCTTCTCCATTCTTGCCATGCGTTGTGACGTGTCAGCGGCACTCGACCATTGGGAATAGTAGTGAATGCCCAGGCCGGTGCCGGCCCTGTGCGGAAACGCGGTGGCCGAATTCGCTACATCGTTGATGGCGCCGCCATACGCATTGATCAGCGCGATCACATGGCCTGACGGAATCTGCGACAGCTCATCCAACAGCGTCAGGATCGCCGCATCGGAAAGGGCGGGCGTAAGGTCCGAACGTTCCTTGTAGAAGTTCGTCTCAGGGTTGTTCCAGTCGCCGGCGAACGCCTTAACTGCCTCGAAGAATGTGCGCGTCGTCGTCGACATTGACAATTCCGGCTCGACCGCAACCAAGCTATCAAGGGCAGTTTGAACGTCGCTTTCTGCTCCGATACTTTGTCCAACGCAGCGGATGTTGAACTTGCCGTTCGAGAGCTTGCCGACATTCAGCAGTGAGGTGATGTCTTTCGATGCGTTCGGTGCCCATTGCTGCCATGCCTTGATGACGCGCAAGGCGCCGCTCTTGGAAAGCCGCCAGACTACCCTGAAGTTGAGTACTTGCGTGATCTGGTGGGTCTGGAACACGAATTCGGTCGCGACCCCGAACGCACCGCCGCCACCGCCTTTTGCCGCCCAGAGGAGATCGGGGTTACTGGTGGCGCTCACATCCAGTACCTGGGACTGCGCATCCACCAGCGTCAACGATTTGAGATTGTCGCACGCGAAACCGAACGCTCGCGACAGCAAGCCGTATCCGCCACCCAGCGCGTGTCCGCCGATCCCGACAAAGGGACACGTGCCGCCGACGAATGCGGCACCCCGCGTCGACAGTGCCGTGTAGATGTCGCGAAGGGCGGCGCCGGCGCCGACCTTCACCTCACGCGTCGCGGCATTGAACGTCACCGAATTCAGGCCACGAACGTCGATGACGACACTTGTGCTGTTGGAGAAGCCTTCGAACAAGTGACCGCCGCTCCGAACCGCGAAAGGAAGCGAGTGTTGCCGGACCCACGAGACCATCGCCTGTACGGCCTCCAGCGAACTGCAGACCCCGCGCAGGAGCGGCCGCTTGAGCATGCGCTTGTTGTAGCACTCCATATGCTCTTCGAATTTCGGATGACCGGGCTTGAGGATCAGGAGCCCAGGCGCGCTCGGCGCCGGCGGCAGCGCAAGCTGATTGATGTCATCGACGCGGGGTGGCGCAGCTCGTTTTCTTGATAGGCGCTCGTGGCGCCTCGGCTTGGGAAATGGAAAATAATACGGGCTATCTAAGCTGATGGAGTTAACACGCTCTGGCACTCCATTCCTCCCCTCACAAGCTCAGCGATCTTGCGACGGCGGCTTGGAGAGTAGACCACGGCGATTATGATCCCGCAATTGAAATTGTACTTCTGTTACAACCCTCTGCCGGCTGCAGCTGCCCTCAAATGTTCTTCCATATCAGGCGCAATGGACGCGAGCATGCTCGGATTGAGCGCCGTCAATGAGAGCGACGGTAATTCTCGATGCGCTGAAAGTCCTCGGCGCCTGCCAGCCACAATTCGCAGCGAGGCAACAATTCTATTGCATATGGTACGGTCTGGCTTCAGCTCACTCCCCCCTCGATTAGCCTAAGCTCACTTCCCCTCGAATTGTGAGGCGGCCATCGTCGATGTACGAGCCATCTGTAACAAAAGTTCACGTTGTTCATCGCTCACCGCGACACGAGCCCAGTTGAGGCAATCTTCAGCGAATTTCCGTAGATCTTGATCTGACATGATGGCGGTCTCCACACAGGGAACGGGCGATAATCCCCCGCAGGCTGCCCAGTTCCCTTGTTGCAGGAATTTGGCTTCCGGGAGCCCGAAATCATGGTTCTTGAGCTAACCCAACTGCCCTGCCCTCGCACATTCACTACCAATTGGGCGCCCAGGTACAGTTGATGAGCCGCCGCAAGTCGCGGCTCGAATAGAGCGGCCGTGGCTCAGTGCGTTTTTCGCCGCAGTTCCTGTCGCGCCTCAATCAAGTCGGCCAGACGAGCCCACTGGAGGGCTAAGCGCTCCCAGAAAGCGCGCGCGCCTGGATCGTCCTCGCGCGACACCCGCGTAAGCGCATCATCGGCGAGCCGGCGACACTCCTCCACGCTAGTTGACGCCTCGTCCGTCATCGCACCAGCGATCATGCAGTTGTACTCATGATGAGGAGCAATGGAAGAACGGCGATATCAAGGAGCAAGCGTTCGATGCGAGCTTTGCGAGTGTATTATTTTGGGACGAGTGGTTCGGATCGCCGTGAAAACTTCCGGTAACGGTCACAGATTTGGACAGGAACGAAAGGCGGTTCGCGCGCGCTTACCCGGTATCTATCGGCGCGCGAAAAGGCCGACAACTTGGCCATACGTAGTCAATTCGCCTTGATGTTGGCTCCCCAAATCACCTTGCCCCACTTTTCCGTTTCGTCGACGATGAGCTTCCCAAAATCAGTTCCAGAGAGTTCGAGAGGGACCCCGCCCAGGTCGGCAAGCCGCGCCTTGATCTTGGGGTCGGCAAGAGCCGCACTGATCTCCCGGTTGAGCGTGCCGATAATTTCGGCGGGGGTGTTCTTGGGCGCGACGATACCAAGCCAACCGCTCGCCTCGTAACCCTGAACTGTTTCTCCGATGGTCGGAATGTCTGGCAGCCGCTCCGAACGCTTCGCGGTCGTCACGCCCAGTGCCCGCAGCTTGCCCGCGGTGATGTGCTCGACCGAGCTTGTCAGAGCATCGAACATGACTTGGACTTGGCCGGAAAAAAGATCGGCGAACGCGAGAGAAGAGCCGGTATAAGGCACGTTGACGAGGTTCACGCCGGTCATCGCCTTGAATAATTCACCCGAAAGATGAGTTCCGCTTCCGATAGCGGCTGCTGCGATATTCAGCTTGCCAGGATTTGCCTTGGCGTAGGCGATCAATTCGGAAACCGTTTTAACAGGAACCGATGTGTTGACAACCATGACGTAGGTCAAGCGGTTGACGCCGGCAACCGGAGCAATGTCGGCGACGAAGTTGAAGTTGAGTTTGTCGTAGAGCGCCGTATTGATCGCATTGGACACCGTTGCGAAAAGCAGCGTGTAGCCGTCGGGTGGCGCTTTGAGGGCCGCTTCGGTTGCGACATTTGTGCCGGCGCCAGGCCGATTCTCGACAACGAATGGCTGGCCCAGTCGATCCGACAGCCATTGAGCTATGACTCGCGCCACGATGTCGGCTGCCCCGCCAGGGGGGAAACCGACGATGATCCGTACCGGACGAGACGGATAAGTCTGCGCCTTTGCGACGCGCATTGCGGCCGGCAGCACGACAGTGCCCGCGGTCAGTTGCAGAAAAGCTCTACGCGGAAGGTTCATCTGGTCTCTCCGAATGGCGATGATGCCGATTAAGAACTGGTTTTCGAAGCAGTCGAACCGTCGCGCCGGCCCGAGGTCCCTGATGCACGGCTTGCGTGGCTCATGAAACGATGGCCGATTGCGACGAATATTTCACACGCACCGTGTAAGATCCCTCGCTTACGCGCCACCGGTGAATCGTGTGGTCCCACAAGCCTGATGACCGATGCGGATCCGACTCGACAATCTGTCGCGCCTCATCGAACGAATTGGCGCGCAGAATAATGAGACCGCCGATGCGTTTGCCCATCTCGTCCAGTAGCGGTCCGGCAGCGAACAAGTGCCCTAACTCCTCCAGCCTCAGCTGATGGGCAATGTGCTCGTCAAAGATGCGCTTGTGCTCGTTCTCATCAAGGTGAGGAAGGGGCTTGTCGCCGGTCTTGGTCCGAGGTTCGGCGAATACGACGTAATAGTCCTTCAGCAAGAACCCGGTCGTGCGCTCCCGGCCGTAGTCTTGCATTTTGGCATCCAACGCACTTCGATCGTCACTCATCTTGCTTCTCACTCCGCGATCAACGTCCCGTGTCCCCCGCCGGCGGCCCGATCGAGTAATCGCGCCGCCTATTTCATCTCGTTTTATGACGTTAGGTAGCGCGCCAATATGAATCAAATGAATTATGATACCCTCTAATTGAACCTCATTCATGCTGCCGGGAGACGCATGGGCCATGGAGTTACGACAGTTGCGATCGTTCCGCGCTATCGTCGCGACCGGTAGTTTCGGTATCGCGGCGGAGCAATTGAATCTCACCCAGTCCGCGCTCAGTCATCAGATCAAACAACTTGAAGACGAATTGGGGGCGACCCTGCTCGTCCGCGCGCGGCCGCAAGTCTATCTGACAGATCCCGGACAGTTGGTCTTGGCCGCGGCGGACCGGGTCATGGCCGAACTGGACGAACTGCGGCAACAATTCGGAGTCGGCGCGGAGCGCGGACAGATCGAGGTCGTACGAGTCGCTGCAACCACTGCCGGCTTCGCTTACGTGTACGGCGATTTGTGCCAAGCTTTCATCGACGGCCACAAGAACGCAAAGCTGGAGTTCACCGCGACCGACACGCCGGACAGTGCGGTGTCAAAAGTAGCCATGCGGGCTGCGGATGTGGCATTCACGCCCCTTCCGGTCGACCTCCCGACCTTGCAGACGGTGGTCCTCGGCGAAGTCGAACATGTCTTCATCGTCAGCCGACAGCATGAGTTGGGTAAGGCCCGCACTGCGCCGATGCGCGATATCCAGCGATTTCCATTTGTGCGCTACCACCGCGGCAGTGGAAGCCGCATGGTCTCCGACGGCCTGTTTGCAGCGCACGGCGGATATCCACCAATTCTGACCGAATCGAACGATACCGGCTTCGTGAAGCGCATTGTCGGCATCGGGTTGGGCGTTGCACTAACGCCCGTGTTCGCCGTGGCCGACGAGCTACGCAACGGCCTGCTGCACGCATTTCGGTTGCCCGACCAGAGGATCACGGACCAGTTCGGGCTGGTGATGCACAAACGGCAGTCGCAGCGGATCGTGCGAAGCTTCGTCGACGTCTGCTTGGAATGCCGCGGACCGCGAGCGAGAAAACTGACGCTGGAAGCGCTTAAGAACAAAAAGTTCTGGCGCGCGCAGGACAAGCAGAACTCTTCCGCAGTCCGCCGACGCATCGCGCATGCCAAGCGGCCCTAGGACCGTTGGTGAATTTTTCTCATCTTCAGATCACTCCAATTCATTTGTCTAATGTGGTCCAATCCGCTTAGTGTAGAGCGATGTTTATCGGCAGTTCATTTGCACGTGCTGAACAAGCGGTCAGCGCGCGGTCGAGACCCTCCGGCATGGGATTATGATGAGCGAAGAGACGGACAATTCAGTTGGCGCACGGTTCATTGGAATCGATTCGATCGTTTATGGGATCGAAGACATGGACCTGTGCCACCGTTTCTTCGATGACTGGGGCTTGAGGACGATCAAACGCGGCGACGACGAGAGCATTCTGGAGACCCGTCAAGGGCCTTCCATCGTATTGCGCAGCTTGAACAGGTCGGACTTCCCGTTCCCCCCACGCGAGGCCGGCTCGTCGCTGCGTGAGGTCGTGTGGGGAGTTGAGTTCGAAACGAGACCTCGACGTCATCGCCGCGGAGCTCGCGCGGGATCGCGCGGTCAAGCTATCCGACCACGGCACGCTCCATAGCATGGATCCCTTCGGATACGGCATCGGCTTCAAGCTATGGCGGCATCCGAGCGTGCAAACCACGCATAACATCGACCCAGGATCGACGCAGATGAATTTCGTCGGTAGCCGCAAACGCATCAATGAACCGGCCATTCACTACTCGCGCGCGGAGCCGACCCGCATCGGCCACGTCGTGTTCGAGATGTCGGGCCCGGACGATCTCGCGATGGGAGAGGATTTCTATCTGAATCGCCTCAAGTTCTCCGCTTCGGACCGCTATACTGAATCAGGCCTGTTCTGCCGCTGCGCCGAGGAAAGCGATCATCACAACGTAGCTTTGCTGACGACACGTAACAAGCTCACGCAGTTCGAACACGTCGCCTTCGAGGTCCGCGATATTCATGAAGTGTTCGGTGGGGGCCTGCATTTCGCCGAACATGGTTGGGAAACGATCGTCGGCCCAGGTCGTCATAAGGTGTCGTCGGCCTACTTCTGGTATTTTCGCAATCCGGCCGGCGGGCAGGTTGAATACTTCTCGGACACCGATTTTCTGGACAAACGCTGGAAACCGCGGAGCCTCCCGCCACGCCCGGACACGATTGCCGAATGGGCGGTGTTCGATGGTGTTCCGCGCTTCAAGGGTTTCCGGCGTCCATGAAGGCCGGCCCGAAGTCATGGCGGGTGACTGCTTGCGCAGATGAGATCGCGCGTGACGCCCGCTATCCTCTCATCGTCGGCATCGGCATGCCGCTAGACTGGACATTGCATGACCATGTTTGAGCTTTTTCCCGGCAACTATCGCTGGTCTTACAACACATGGGCGGCGTTGGCGGCAGGTGGGGAGTTTGGCGACCTCGGCCTGATCCTGGACCGGTTGCGCGCGAGCGGCGGGCGCGACGAGACTTGGTATGAAGTCCTGGACTTGGCTGGCGGATATTCTCGAGCGACGAGCTGAAGAGAACCTCTCGGTCGGAACTAGGGCGAGCGCGGGCGAGAACTATTTTCTTGCAAGCCTCTATCACAAGATTGCGGAGCAGTTTGTCCCGCCCGCCGACCCGCTCCGCATGCAATCCTACGGTCGTGCGCTCGGCACGTTCGAAAAAGCGAGGCTAATGTCGGACCACGGGATCGAGCGCGTGCTCGTCCCGTACGAGGGGCAGACATTGCCTGCCTATTTCATCCCGGCTCGCAACAGGTCCGGCCCGAACCCGACGGTCATGTTCCTGTGCGGCTTGGACACGACTAAGGAAATTACCTACCTGCGCATCCGCGACAAGCTCGCCGTGCGTGGCATCAGTTGCCTGGCGATCGACACCCCCGGTGTCGGCGAGGCGTTGCGCATCGGCAAGATCTATACCCGGTATGACTACGAGGTGCCGGTCGGCGCCGCGATCGACTATCTGGAAACCCGCGACGACGTCGACCGCGACCGCATCGGCATCATCGGCAGCAGCCTGGGCGGATATTATGTGGCACGTGCGGCCGCTTTCGAGCGGCGATTGCGCGCCGTCGTGGCCTGGGGCGCGAACTACGACTACCACGCGGTCTGGCATCGCCGGATCACAGTCGGCGGCGCCATCGCAGCCCCGATGTTTCAACTGCTGTACATCACCGGCAGCGACAGCATGGATGCGGCGATGAAGCACATCGAGAAGTTTCAGGTCGAGCCGATCGGACAGCGAATTACCTGCCCATTTCTCGTCGCGCACGGCAAGGATGATCAGCAGATATCTATCGACGACGCGAGGAAGATGTTTGGCGTCATAGGATCGAAGGACAAGGAACTAAAGATCTTTACTGGCGAGGATGGCGGAGCCGCTCACTGCCAATTCGACAACCATTTCCCGGCGTTGCTTTACGTATCGGACTGGCTGGCCAAGAAGCTATAGGTGATTACACTGAACAGCAATTTCTCGGTCATCAACGGATAGGGACTTGCCAAGTATGAAATTGCGAACCCGCACATGGCTCAGTTTCATAGAACATCATATCGACGACAGCCACGAGCAGTCGATCCCGCTGCGCAAGGTTGCCGTGGTCGCGGTGCTGAAGAACCCGTATGCAGGTCAACAAGTCGCAGATTTGCGCCCGATGATCGCGGCGAGTGAGGCACTCGGCCACGAAATGGGAAAACAGTTGGTCGAAGCGCTTGGTCCTTACGAAGTCCAGAGCTACGGCAAGGCCGGAATTGCCGGTCTCGCGGGCGAGCAGGAGCATGCCAATGCTCTTCTCACAACGACTTTCGCGGATCCGCTCCGCAAGGCCATCGGTGGCGGCAAGGCTTGGATTTCGTCGTTCACCAAAAGAGCGCCGCCCGGCGTTCCGATCGATATCCCGCTTGCCTGCAAGGACGCACTCTACGTTCGGTCCCACTATGACGGGATGACTGTCCTGCTTCCGGACGCGCCCTTGCCGGACGAGATCGCCGTTATCTTCTGCGTGGCCAATCGCGGAAGAATTGGTGCACGCGTGGGCGGGTTGCAGTTCGAAGACGTCAAGGGGAAAGACGGGCTGCTTTGAAATTGGCGCGCGACGGGTTACGAGCGACGTAGTGATCAACGCCAACAGGACTGTTGCAATCTCGATCAATTCCCACGTCGTATAATGTGGTCGGTCGGTCCACGCGGACACGGAGTCGTGAAAACAGCCGAGAGCTCAAGCGGTGAGTGCCCGTACCTGAGTGACGAAATGCTGAAGCGCAGGCGACGCGTCGTCCTTCGGCCAGACCATGCCGAAGCGGATGTCCATCGAGATGCCCGGCACCGGCCGCAGCCGCACGTTCTTGGGGAGCCTGCTGGCGAGCGACGAGCGCACGAAGCCGATGCCCATTTCGACCGAAACAAGTTGCAGAACCGTCAGTTCGTTGTGGGTTTCCTGCACGATGCGCGGCGTGAGACCCTTGCGCCGGCAGGCGGCAATCACGCGATCATGGTAGTCCGGCATCACGTCCCGCCGGATGCCGATGAAGGGCTCGGCGGCCAAATCCTTGATCCGAACGGCCGGTTTCCTCGCGAGCGGATGCGTCGCATGCACCGCCAACAACAGGTCCTCCCGGCCCAGCACCAGATGATTGAACTGCTCACGCACCTCGTAGAAATAGACAAATCCTGAATCGAGTCCGCCGCCGTTGAGCGCCTCCAACTGCTTAATCGACGACATGGCGATCAGGTCGAGCCTGATGCCGGGGTACGCCGAGCGGAACTGCTTGAAGAAGCGCGGCACGTGTTCATACGAAATGGAGAAGTCGTTGAATCCGACGCGCAGGCGTCCGGTTTCGCCCCGGTCTGCCCGCTTGGCGTGCTCGCATGCGCGTTCGTAGGCCAACGTGATCTGAATGGCGTGATCGAGAAACATCTGTCCGGCGGTCGAAAGCTGCACGCCTCGTGACCGGCGATCGAACAAGGCCACGCCAATCTCAGCCTCGAGATCCCGAATTTGCCGCGACATCGCGGGCTGCGAGATGCCAATTAGTTCGGCGGCGCGCCCAAAATGTTGTTCCTTGGCCGCCGCAATGAAGTAATGCAGGTTCCGCAAGGCCATTTTGAATCATGCGTTTTATTTATCGGTGACGCAAGATTTTTATATTGGACGAATTGATCGCGTATTCCCTAGTCTTTCCATACGCTTTCATGCGGAACGCGGAGGACGCGCATCATGGGCAGCATTCCGGTCATTGACATCTTGCCATATCGCGATAGCGGCCGCTCCGGACGCGAGCAGGTGGTCGATGCGGTCCGCGAAGCCTGCGAGACGATCGGGTTTTTCACCATCGTCGGCCACGGCGTTCCTGACGCAACGGTCGATCGCTTCTACCAAAGTGCCAAGCAGTTCTTCGACCTGCCGCTCGAGGAAAAGCTCAAGATTGAGAAGCCGAAGGGAGCGAACTACAAGGGCTACACGCCCAACCGGGGGCGGACCGTCGGCCGCAGCCAGGATCCGACTCTCAAGCCATCGCTGAACGAAAGCTTTGCGATGGGCTATTCGCATTCGACCGACGGCGACTATTTCCGCACGGCCGCGGCGGGTACGCACTTCGAGCCGAATGTCTTTCCAGCCCAGCCGCCGGACTTCAAACCGGCAATCATCGCCTACTACGCGGCGATGGAAGACCTGTCACAGGTCATCATGCGGATATTCGCGGACGCTCTTCGCATCGACGCGAACTACTTCCTGGAGAAGCTCGACCGGCACATCAGCGTGCTTCGCGCGGTGAACTATCCCGCGCTCGCGCAACGTCCTGTGGAGGGCGAGGAGCGCGCCGGCGCGCACGCGGACACCGGCGCGGTGACCATTCTGCGCACCGACGATCCGCCCGGTTACGCGGGCTTGGAGGTTCGAACGCCGTCGGGAGAGTGGATCGAAGCGCATCGGGTGCCTGGCTCCTTCATCATCAATATCGGCAACACCTTGATGCGCTGGACCAATGATCGTTTCAAATCGACGATGCATCGGGTGGCAAATCCTCCGTTCGTCAACGGAAAGACCATGCCGAGACTGTCGATCCCCTATTTCTGCCAGCCGCGCTACGACGCCGTCATCGAATGCATCGAAACGTGCTCCGACCGAGACAATCCGCCGCGGTACGAGCCGATTACATCCGGTCAGATTTTGACGCAACGATACGAGAGCAGTTACAGCCTGGACAAGGCAGCCGCCTCGTGACCACCCGACCCGCTCGATGGCATTGGCGAGGAATGGATTGGGCGACCGTTGCGGGCGTGTGCCACAAATGGCGACGCCGGTGAAGGCACGAAGCCCGTTCGCCGACACAACCTGGGCCATCGTGCCCAACGCACTATTCTTCGCTACGTTCTTTCTGCTGCCGTTTGTCGCGCTCCTGGTGATGAGTGTCTACAGCGACAACCCGCTTTATGCGCCGACTGCTTCCCTCACCCTCGACAACTTCCGCCGTTTCTTCGAAGACAGCTACAACTTGCTCGTCACCTGGAACACGGTGCGGCTCGGGCTCTGGACTACGGTGATCACGCTGCTGGTCGGCTATCCATTCGCCTATTGGATCGTTCGAACCCCGAGCAATGCCTTGCGTATCTTACTCGTGCTCGTGGTCATGACGCCGATGCTGACCGGCATCGTCGTGCGCACCTATTCTTGGATGACGCTGCTGTCCAACTCCGGGGTAATCAATTCGGTACTGATGAATCTCGGGATCATCACAACGCCCGTGCCCCTGATGTACAATGAGCTTGGCATCGTCATCGCTCTCGTCCACATCTACATGCCGTTCATGGTCCTGAGTTCTCATCAGCATCCTGGCGAAGATCGATCTCAATCTCGAGCTGGCCGCCGCGAACCTGGGCGCCTCACCCATGCGGGCCTTCCTCGAAGTCACGTTGCCGCTCAGTGTTCCTGGCATCGCTGCAGGATCGCTCCTGGTCTTCGCAATGGGCATCAGTGCCTATGTCACGCCGATCCTGATGGGCGGGGGCAAAATCGTCACGCTGCCGATTCTGACCTACCAGCAGATCGGCGGTTCGTTCGATCCCCACTATGCTTCGGCGATCGGCATCGTGTTGCTCTGTTTGTGCTTGCTCATCCTGTTCGCGCACACCTTCGTCGTGTCGCGTCTCGCCCGGGCCGGGGGAACGCCATGATCCACAGCTCGGGGATCGGCCGTTCGCTGCTGCGCGTGCTGAATTGCGCGAACTCTTGTGTTCCTGCTTTCGCCGATGCTGATCATCTTTGTATTTGCCACGAATCCGACCGCCTATGTCCAGTTCCCTCCGGTTGGTTTTTCGCTCCGCTGGTTTGAGAAGTTCTTTGCGTCGCGCGAATTCGTCGAATCGCTGACCTACAGCCTCCGGATCGCCGTGATGGCCGCCTTTCTGTCGATGCTGCTCGGCACGAGTGCAGCGATCGCCATCAACCGCAGCAGGTGGGCGGCCAAGGACATCATCATCGCGGCGTTCCTGTCGCCGCTGATGATCCCGGCGATTCTGACCGGGCTCGGCTTGTTCCAGATGTTTTTGCTGATGGATGTCGGCCGCCCTGCGTGGGGCCTTGTGCTCGGCCATACCGTCGTCTGCGTGCCTTACGTGTTACGCACCACACTTGCGGCTCTAGAGACGTTCGACCGACGGTTGGAGGAAGCCGCGCTCAATCTCGGCGCCGGGCCGCTGCGGACCGCTTTCGAGGTGACGCTCCCGGTCCTGCGTCCGGGCATCACCGCTGGCACCGTTTTTGCTTTTGTTGTCTCGTTCGACCAGTTTCCGATCTCATTGTTCTTGGTGGAGCCGGGGCGCGAAACGTTTCCGATCCGGATGTTTAACTACCTGCTCTACGAGTTCGATGGAACGCTCGCGGCGGCATCGATCATCTCGATCACCATCTCACTCGGCCTGGTCGTTCTCCTGGACCGTATCTTCGGTCTGCAGTTGGTGGCGTCGTCCACGAACCTGGAAGAGAGGAAAGTCAAATGACGAAGCAGCCCGCTATTACGCGACGAAAGATGCTTGCGGTGTCGGCGGCCGCCGGCGTGAGCGCCGTCACCGGTTTTCCCGCGATCGTCAAGGCCGAGCCCGCCGTGCTCAAGACGACCGGTTTTGGCGGTCCGTGGCGCGACGTGATGACCGCGGAGCTCATTCCTGATTTCGAAAAGGAGCACAACTGCCGTGTTCAGTTTGATTTCGCGTACGGGTCCTGGATCGCCAAGCTCCAGTCGAGCCCGCGATCGAACCCCGTGTACGATGTGTTCCACGCCAATGGCAATGAACAGTGGGTCGCGGTGACCAGGGGCCTGGTCGAACAAGAACTCGATGCGTCAAAAATTCCAAACCTGGCGGATGTCTACACCTACGCGAAGGGCTCGGATGTCGTCGGCGTCGACGGTTTCATCATGGGTATCGGCCTCGGCTATCGCAAAGACGTCAATCCTCCTGCTCCGTCATCGTGGAAGGACTATTGGGCGGAACGCTATTCGGGCACGCGCGGAGGCTACACTATTCCGACGCATGCGTTCGGGCAGGAGATCGTGATGCTCTCCGGGATGCTATATGGCAGCGGCCAGAAAGACCTCGACGCTGCTTACAAGGCGCTGGAGCGATTAAAGCCGATCAAACTGACGAACTTCGGCACGGCGATGATGAAGATGCTGATGGCGGGCGAAATCAGCATCTGTCCCATTAATGACGGTAACGTCTACCGCTACAACAACGAGACCATCGATTACGTGGTTCCGACCGAAGGCGCCTTGATCAACGAGCAGGCTTATTCGATCACGACCGGGACCAAGTTCCGCGAACTGTCGAACGCCTATATCAACTTCATTCTCAGCCCGCGCGTGCAGAAGCGGATCGGCGAGGAACTCTGGGTCGGGCCGGTCAACCGGAAGGTCAAGGTCGATCCGAAATTTGCCGGCAAGATGCTGACGACCGAGCAGGAGGTCGACCGGCTGATCAAAGTCGACTGGAAGTGGTACAATGCGCAAAAGCCGAAGATCGACGCTCAGGTGAACCGCATTTTCGGTTCATAAGCTCAAGGTCATGCATGGCGTGAGAACAGTCGAGGACGTAAAGGCTTCGGCCGCTGGCAAAACGGCATCGACCGAGCTTCGAACGCCGACGCTCGATCTCCAAGGTGTCAGCAAGTCATTCGGCGCCGGACCTCTCGCCGTCAATTCGGTCGATCTCTCGGTCTACCCAGGCGAGTTCTTCTCGCTGCTCGGACCCTCGGGCTGCGGCAAGACGACAATACTACGGATGCTGGCCGGCTTCGAGATGCCGACCGCCGGACGCATCTTCGTCGACGGCCGCGACTACACCGACGTTCCGCCCTATCGGCGGGACATGAGCATGGTGTTTCAGAACTACGCGCTGTTTCCGCACCGGACGGTCGCCGAGAACGTCGCCTTCGGTTTACGGATGCGCGGCCTTGAACGGAGGCTGATTGCCGACAAGGTCAAGCAGGCGCTGGCCATGGTGGCGTTGTCGGGCCTCGAGCACCGAAAACCATCGCAATTGTCGGGCGGGCAGCAGCAGCGCGTCGCGCTGGCGCGGGCGCTCGTTGTGGAACCCAAAGTACTGCTCTGCGACGAACCGCTCGCGGCGCTCGACAAAAAGCTGCGCCAATCGATGCAGATCGAGCTCAAGCAATTGCAGCAGCGGCTCGGTGTGACGCTGATCTTCGTTACGCACGACCAGGAAGAGGCCCTGGCGATGTCGGATCGCCTGGCGGTGATGACCGCCGGCCAAATCGAACAGATCGGCACACCGGCCGAAATCTACAACTGTCCGAGCACCTGCTTTGTCGCGGACTTTATCGGCGACACCAACCTGTTTACCGGCACCGTTGCCTCCGGTCCGGAGCAGTTGCGACTGACCGCCCCCAATGGCTTCTGTGTGGATCTGCCGTCGCCGGCGACCTTCGACGGCTTGGCGCCGGTCTCCGCGGCGCTGCGTCCTGAGAAAATCCGCCTGACCGCGCTCGCCGATGGCGGCCCAAACAGGGCAACCGGCACCATCGAGAGCATCATATTCCAGGGGCAAGGCATTCTCTTCCACGTCCAGCTGCAAAGCGGCCAGCGGATCATGGCGCGCACCGGCAACGAAGGCCGCCCGTCGCAATTTCAGGTGCGGGATCCGGTAGCGCTGAACTGGCGGACTTCCGACATCACACTGCTGTGGAAGTAGCCGCGACGCCGAACTCAAGGACATTGTATGAACGCATCCACGCCGAGCGTCAGGCTCGCACCGACGCCTTTCAGTCTCCAGGAGCGCGATCGGCGCTACACGGCGGTGCGCGCGCTGATGGCAGCGCGCGGCCTCGACTACCTGCTCATTCCGCACAACACCGGGGACTGGGATAATTTCCAGCCGGACCTGCGCTATCTATCGTGCATCGGTGGCGGTGGGATGGCGGCAGCGTTGGTGTTTCCGGCCAAAGGCGAGCCGGTCGCAGCCGTGCGAGAGAACAGGCGCATCCCTTGGTGGCGCGACAGCCAGACCTGGATATCCGACGTGCGCTCGCCGCCACAATTCGTATGGTCGCGCTTCTTTACAGATGTCCTGAACGAGCAAGGCGCTGCGCTGGCGTCGCGCATTGGAATCGTGGGTCTCAAGACGTCGCTGCGCGACGTCGAAGGGACGTTGTCGCTCGGTGAATTCGCCGCCCTACAGAAGGCATTTCCCAAGGCGACCTTCGAATGTGCCACCGATATTCTCTATCAGGTCCGCAAACGCAAGAGCGCGGAAGAGATCGCGTTCGTCGAAAAGGCGCAAGGCTGCGCGGACGCGATCGCGCGTGCCTTCCGCGACAGTGTGCGTCCTAGGGTTCCGGAGCACGAGGTCTATGCGAACATGTTCGCAGCCCACATTAAGGCCGGCGGCGAAGTTCCCAGCATGATCCTTTTCAGCGCGGAAAAGGCCTTCTGGCAGACCCAATTGATGCCGACCTTCCGTTCGCTCGAGCAAGGCGACGTACTGATGGTGGAGGCCGAACCAAAATTCTACGGCTACATGGCGCAGGCAGTGATCAGCGCCAGTCTCCGGCCGCTGACCGACCTGGAGAAACGCATGTTCGATGCGTCACAGGAATGTTTCCACGAGCTGCTGTCCGAAATGCGCCCTGGCCGCAGCTACAAGAGCCTTATCGAATTTTGGAACGCGAGCGCGAAGCGCAGGGGCCTGTCCGCCGGTCGCACCATGGGTCACGGACTTGGCCTCGGCCAGGACGGTCCGCTCACCACACCGTCGGGTGACGCCGGCGGCATGATGGTCGAGGAGGGCGACGTGCTCGTGCTCAAGCCGTGGATCTCGGACAACGAGGATACCGTTGCCGTGCGCGTGGGAGCGACTGTCGTGGTTGAGTCGCATAAGGCGCGACGTCTCGGACAGTACGACCTGGCGCCGCTTGTCGTCACATAATCGCAATCCCGACACGTTTCGAATCGGAGACACATGATGATCGTCGAACTCAGGACCTACCAAATCCAGCCGGGCAAGATGCAGATCTGGCTCGACCACTATGAGAAGGCAGGCCTGCCGCTGCAGCTTCAATATCTCGGAAATCTCATCGGGTTCTTCACCGGCGAGATCGGCACGATCAATCAAGTCAAACATCTTTGGGCCTATCCTTCGCTCGCCGAGCGGGAATCTCGCCGTGCCGCCCTCGCGAAAGATCCGGGCTGGCAAGACTATCGGCTCAACATTCCGCCGGTTGTGCTCGCGCAATCGAGCGAGATCCTCAACCCGACAAGCTTCTCGCCGCTGAAATGAAGGGATCGGTCAGAGGAGGCGCACGCTTCCGTGGCGTGCCCTCTCCCTACCGAAAATCTCATCCGGCGGGCGGGTCACCCCGCATCGGGTGATGCTCGTTCCCGATGATCGATTTTATCAGATTGCTGGCGTGCGCGGTGACAGCACGCTGTCGCGCACCACTACGGCTATTTGAAAGGAACCAGTATTAACGTTGCGAGCTGTTCTTTCGTCAACGGCATGGCGATGTACTTGAAGGTCACCGCGTCTGCCATCGCCAGATCAAGACCCTCGATCCGATCGGGCAAGACGTTATTCTTCGGATAATAGTCTTCCGGCGCCAATCGGGCGATGGCTTCCGGAACGCGGGACCAATCCGCAAACGCCTTCACCGCAGCCTTGTCCGTATACATCCAATCGACGACCTCGCGATACGCCTGCAGATAACGTACGAAGACCGGTCTGCGTGCTTCTAAAGCAGCGGCATTCGCCGTCATGAACCGTGCGGTCTGATTTCTCAATTCGGGAGCATCGCTTGCTCGCATAATCTGCCTGATCTTTCCGTCCTTCAGAAGATCGACTGCGAACGGTGGTGAGGTCCAGCCAACATCGACTTGGCCGCTCATGGCCAGCGTGAGCGTGGAAGGTGGACCGCCGGTGGCTACGGGCTTGTAAGTGACACCGAACACTTTCTGAAACGCCTGGACAGCGGCATAAGTAGATGATCCGGCAGTGGAGTAGGCGACAGTTTTGCCCGCGAGGTCCTTTTTATCCTTGATGGGTGAGTCTGCTCGAACGTACCAAGTCAGGTCATTGGCACCCGTGTGCGTTGCGGCGATTACCCGGATAGGCGCACCCTTGGTAAAGGCTCCGAATGTATTGAATGTGCCAACCCCGGTGCCGATATCGGCGCTGCCGGAGATCACCGCCTGCTGTGTTTCGCCAGCTCCCTGTGTGTAGAAAATGTCCAACACAAGCCCGTGCTTTTTGAAGAAACCGGCATTTTGCCCCAGCTCCGAAAAGGAATTCTCCCACGTCCCTGCTAGTCCCGCGGCAACGCGCAATCTGTCCTGAGCGACCGCGAGAGAATTTAAGCTGACAAGAAGCAGGATTGCCAACATCCCAGGTCTGAGGCTGAAGCTGAACGCAGGCATTTCCAATCCTCCAGCAAATGAATCGTTTTGTTGGCCGCAGTCGCGCGAGGTTACTAAATCACAGGCTGCATCCTGCAGGCGCAAGCCTCTGTGATAGTGTATCAGTTAAAACGGTCTTGTCACGTTGACCAATGACAGATTGTCATGCAACCGCGCGAGCGAAGCGGGTGAATCGGGCAGGAGGTCGAGGCGAGACTAGTCCTCCGTTTTTTGCGGTGAGACTTGACGTTCCTATCAGCATCGCGGCAATGCCTTCATAGGAACGTCAAATCAAAAGCCACGCTAGAACTATAGAGTTGCTAGTGTCCCTTGAGTTCCGACGCTTGTCAGCGCGCTGCAACGGGATACAAGCGTCGGAACTGGGACACTAGAATGCAAAAGGAAAAGGAAAGGGTCGCACTGTCGTCGATGGTGGCGTCGGCGGGGCTGACGATCGCCAAAGCGATCGTCGGTGTGAGTTCCGGTTCACTCGCCATCCTGTCGGAGGCTGCCCACTCCCTGCTCGATTTCGTCGCGACCGTGATGACCTACTTCGCGGTGCGCATTTCCGGCAAGCCGGCGGACGAGGAACATCACTACGGCCATGGCAAGGTCGAGAGCGTATCGGCGCTCGCCGAAACCGCCCTGCTGTTCGTCCTATCCGGCATCGTGGTCTGGGAGGCGCTGCAACGGCTGTTCGGCGGCCACGCGCATTCGGTCAACGCGACCGTCTTGGCCTTCGGCGTCATCGTCGTCTCGATCGTGGTCGATTTTTTCCGCGCGCGATTGCTCTATCGGGTGGCGGCCGAGACCTCGAGCGAGGCGCTGGAAGCCGATGCCCTGCACTTCGGCTCCGACATGTGGTCGTCGGTGGCGGTTCTGATCGGACTGGGTCTAGTCCTGCTTGGGTATCCGTGGGCCGATTCCGCGGCCGCCATCGTCGTCGCGATCTTCATCTGCGTCGCAGGCTGGCGGCTCGGACGGCGGACCGTCGAGACACTCACCGATACCGCCCCTCCTGGCGCCTCCGATCGCATCACCGCGCATGTGCTCCGCATTCCAGGCGTCGTCGCCATCGACCGGCTGCGCGTGCGGCAAGCCGGCGGCGTCCTATTCGTCGACCTCGTCGTCGCGGTGAGCCGCACATTGCCCCTCGACCGCGTGGCCGCCCTCAAGGAGCGCATTGTCAGCGCCGTCAGCGCGGACAGTCCTGGCGCCGAGGTGACGGTGACCACCGAACCGCGCGCGCTGGACGACGAGAGCGTGCTGGAACGCGTGATGGTGATCGCACGAAACCGCGCGCTGGCCGTGCATCACGTCACCGCCCATGCGATCGCTGGCACAAGCGAAGGCCGCCTGGCGGTCGCGCTCGACCTCGAAGTGGATGGCTCGCTGCCGCTCGGCGCCGCGCACGAGATCGCCAGCGGGCTGGAAGAAGCGATCCGCGACGAGCTGGGACCGCAGGTCGAGGTGGAAACCCATATCGAGCCGCTGCAGCCCAACGACGAGCCGGGCCGCGACGCCGCCAGGGCGCGGGTCGCCGCCGTGCATAACGCGCTCGTTGAAATCGCCGCCAATGTCGATCTGGTGGGCGAGGTGCACGATGTGCGGGTTCGCGATACCGACGGTGGCGAAATCGTCAACTTCCATTGCCGCGTCGACCCTGCGCTCCAGGTCTCCGAGGTGCACGAGAAGGTCGACGAGGTCGAACGGGCGCTCCGCCTGCGATTTCCCTCGATCAAGCGCGTGATCGGTCACGCCGAGCCGGTCCCGGCCTGAACCGGCGATCCTGTCGCCGTCCTATTTCGACGGTTGCAGTTCCCGAGCCGACTTGCGGGCGATCGCGCTTTCGAGGCTGGCGCCGAAATCCTTGAGCATCACGGCGGCGGCGTTGCGGCCGGGCCCGGCCGAGATCGAACCGCCCGGATGGGTGGTCGAGCCGGTCTGATAGAGGCCCGCGATCGGCATGCGGTGCTGCGCCCAGCCTGGCACCGGCCGCATGTTGGCCGATTGCGCGGCGTTCTGCGCACCGCCGTGGCACGAGCCGTGCCAGTTGTGCGGGTTCATGCGTTCGAGATCGAGCGGGCTTTCGACCACGCGCGCGAGGATCTTGTCGTCGGTCAGGTTGGTGGCGAAGCGCCGCAGATAGTTGAGATTGGCGTCCGACACCTGCTCCTTGATCTCGTCCCAGTGCGGCGGACCTTCCTTGAGATCATAGGGCTGAAAGCCGATGATCTTGACCGTGTGCTTGCCGGGCGGCGCGCGGCCGGGATCGGCCAGCGTCGGACAGACCGCCAGCAGGACCGGTTCCTCGATATTGACGGCGCCGCGCGCATAGTCGTAGCCCATGCGCAGCGCGCGGGTCGGGCTCGACAGGATGCCGACCGCCATCGGCTCCCGCATGCCGCCATCGACCTGAAACCGCATCGGCTCGCGACGTCGCGTAATGGGTGACGAACAGCGTCGGGCCGGCCTGCCAGGTCTCCACGCCGGCGACGAAATCATCGCCCCACTCGGCGCGCGGCGCCATGTCGACCAGATGCTTGATGTGAACCGTCGACAGCACGGCCTTGCTCGGCCCGGTACGCGCTGCCGTCGGCGCATTCGACGCCGACGCAGCGGCCGTTCTCGACGATCAGCCGGGCGACGCGCTTGTTGGTGAGGATCTGACGCCGCCATGCGCCTCGACCAGCCGCGCCAGCGCGCCGGAGAACGCGCCCGAGCCGCCCTTCGGCACGCACCAGCTCCAGCGCTGGCGGCCGTACACCAGCGAATAGGCGAGCCGCCCGGACATCGGCCATTCCGGCGGCACCACGGTCTGAAACGCCATCCACAGCATGAACGCGCGGCAGTGGTCGTCCTCGAAATTGTCGCGGATGATCTCCCAGCCCGACATCGCGACCCGGCGCAGCCAGCGCTTGCCATCGGGGTGCTCGGCGAGCCGCTCGTTGACCGGCTTGCCCCAGCCGATCGGCGTGTAGGACACCGCGTCGAAGATCGGCTTGACCGCCTCGTACTCGGCGATCATGCGCCGGTAGGCGGCGGCGTCCTTCTTGGAGAACTTGGCGAACTCCTCGCAGGTGCGATCGATGTCGTGCCACTGCGTCAGGTGCGTGCCGTCCGGGAACGGGCAATGCACCACGATCTCCGGATGAATGTATTCGAGGCCGTAGTCGGCGAGCCCGAGCTCGTCGTTGCGCAGCATCGGCCAGTCCTGGATCACCACATGCGCGGTGCCGCACGAGTCGTGCTGGAAGCCCGGCAGCGTCAGCTCCTCGGTGACGCAGTTGCCGCCGACCACCGGCCGGCCTTCCAGCACCAGGCAGCGGTAGCCGGCCTTGGACAGATAGGCCGCCGCGATCAGGCTGTTGTGCCCGGCGCCGGCGACCACGACATCGAAACGATCGGCCATGCTGTTGCCCCTCAGTCATGTGCCCGGCATTGTGCCGGGCACAGTCACACTCCTTCGACGAGCCTCGATCCAGCCGCGCGCCGGTTCAGATGCGCTTGAGCGGCACGTTGGCGTTCTTGTAGTTGCGCTCCTGCGCCTCCCGGCCGAGCTTGGCGGCGCGCGCCAAATCGACACCGACGAGCTGGCCGTTGCGCTTCATCACCTTGCCGGCAATCAGCACGGTGTCGACGTTCTGCGGGCCCATGCTGGTGACCACCGCGCCGACCGCGTTGTTCATCGGCATCACGTTCAGGCGGTCGGTGCGCAGCATGATGATGTCGGCTTCCTTGCCCGGCGTCAGCGTGCCGACCTTGCGTTCGAGGCCGTTGGCGCGCGCGCCCTCGACGGTGGCGAATTCCAGCACCTCGCGCGCGGTCAGGAACTTCGGCGGGTTCTTGTCGCCGGCGAGCCGCCGCGCCCAGACTTCGTTCTTCTGCAGCGAGAACACGGTGCGTATCTGCTGGAAGAAGTCGTTCGGCACCGAGGTTTCCACGTCGACACTCAGCGACGGCCGGATGCCGAGGTCGATCGCCTTCTGCGTCGGCGGATTGCCGTGCCCCATCAGCGTCTCGACATAGCCGGCGATCGAAACCGTGCCGCCGGTGTCCTTGATCAGCTTCCACTCGGTATCGTTGAGCGTGCAGCAGTGGATATAGGTCGTGTCCGACTTCAGCGCCTGCGCGGCGTTCAGTTTCTCGAGAAACGCACTGCGCCCGAATTCACCGACCCCGACATGGATGGTGATGGGGGCGCCGACGTCGCGCGCCGCCTTGAACTGGTTCAGGACCGCCTCGGGCGTGCCTCCAGCCGCCAGGAAAAGCGTCATCAGTTGATCGTCGCTGGAGAAATACTGCTTGCGCAACCGCGCGATGTCGCCCGGGTATTTGGACGTCGCGATTTCCCAGACCCGGCCGGTTTCGTTCTGCCCGGCGCCATAGGCGAAGACCGCGCGAACGCCCGAATCCACCAGTCCCTTGATACAGGCGTCGGTGTGCTCCGGCGAGTTCTGGATGTGCGACCAGTCGAGCACGCACGTCACGCCGGTGTCGATCGCGCCGAGCGCACTGATCAGATCGGCCGCATAGACGTCGTCCGGCGTCATCTTGGCGCCGAACGTCCGCTGCACGACGTTGCGATAGTCTTCGAGCGATCCGTCCGGCAGGACGTTGCGCAGGAAGCCCTGCCACATGTGCCGGTGGGTATCGACGAATCCCGGCATCACGATCGTGTTCGAGGCATCGATGACCTCCGCGTTCGGCGCATCGATGTTCGGCCGCACCGCGGAGATTCGCTTGCCCTCGATCAGCACGTCGGCCTGTTCAAAGTCGCCGACCGCGCGATCGAGCGACAGCACGCAGCCGCCCTTGAGCAGGATCGGACGACCCGGCGTCGTGCCTGCGGGTTGCTGGGCTTGCGCGGTTCGCACCGTCGCGCCGCTCGCGACAGCGCCAACGAGGCCCGACGATGCTACCGCTCCGGCCGCGGTGGTGCACAGGAATTGACGCCGTGAGACCGCGGGCACCGGCGGGCAGCACGGGCAAGCGGAATTCGCAGTTGGTCCGAATTGTCCAATGTGAGCCACTGAAGTCCTCCCGATAGGTTTTGATTATGCCGCGATGCTATCGCGGTTAGGGCGCGACTGGAAGCGCGACGCGCCATCGCCGGGGACGCCGCCCACTCGGCCGCGAAGGCCAGCCGCAAAACGTAAAAAAGGAGCGCATGACTTCCGTCATGCGCTCCTGAATGCTTGGGATGTCGCCGGATCGGGCTAATTCACACCCATCGCCTTGAACGCCTCGGCGTTCTTCGCGGTCTCCTCGCTCAGGATCTTTGCGAACTCCTCCGGGGTGTCGGCGTGGCTGAACAGGAATTGAGCCTTCAGCTTCGCCTCGACGGCCGGCGATTTCAGAATGTCGATCACGTCGCGGTTGACCTTGGCGACGATATCCTTCGGAACTCCGGCGGGCGCCATCAGGCCGAACCAGGCGTCGTATACGTAGTCGAGCCCCTGATCCCGGAAGGTCGGCGTATTCGGCATTTCAGGAAGTCCTTTCGGGGTGACCGAACCCACCACACGCACCTTGCCGGCCTCGCCCTGCTCCTTCGCCACATTGGTCGGCGCAAAATACATCTGCGCATCGCCGCGGATCACGGCCGACACCGCCTCGGGCACGCTCTTGAACGGCACATGCACCAGGTCGATCCCGGCCGCCTTGCGGAACAGGGCTCCTGCGATGAATGTCGTGCTGGCCAAACCCGGCGATGAGAAGTTCAGTTTGCCAGGATTGGCTTTGGCATAGGCGATCAGTTCCTTGAGGTCCTTCGCGGGAACCTCCGGATTGACGATCAGCGACAGCGGCGACGTGCTGACGCGCGTAATGCCGACAAAGTCCTTGAGCGGATCGAATGACAGGTTCTTGCTCACCAGCGCTGCCACCGTGTGGCCGTTCGAGGTCAGCATCAACGTGTAGCCATCGGGCGCCGATTTCGCGACGGCAGCGGTGCCGGCAAGACCGGGCCGGTTTTCGACGATGACCTGCTGTCCCCATTTCCTGGACAGTTCGTCGGCCAGGATACGAGCCGTAATGTCGGTCACGCTGCCGGCGCCGAACGGCACGACGATGGTAACGCGCTGGGCGGGGTAGTTCTGCGCGGAAGCCGGCGCCGCAAAGGTCGCCAGTACGGCCGCAGCCAGCCAGAACATTCGAAGTACTGCCATCATAATCCTCCCAAATTCGTTGGCGCACCCATACAATGTGCGATGCGGCCTGGGAAGCTATTAAAGCAGGGCGTAAATTCCGGGTATATGAGTAAAAACGTCCCGCCCTCTCCCACCGAGTTCGAATGCAAATGCGTACCGAAGAAAGCCGTCCCGTCCGCCTTGCCGACTACCGCCCGCCGGACTGGCTGGTCGAGACGGTCGAACTCGACATCCGGCTCGATCCGACCGCGACGCGGGTTCACGCAACCCTCGCGCTCAAGCCGAATCCAGCGGCCGCCGCGCCGGCGCCTCTCGTCCTGGACGGCGAGAAGCTATCGCTGGCGAGCCTGCGAATTGATGGCGAGCCGCTCCCGGCCGGGCAATTCGTCGCGACCGACGATCGGCTGACGATCGCGCAACCGCCGCAACAGCCATTCCGGCTTGAGATCGAGACCGTCATCGACCCGTCGGCCAACACCGAGTTGCTGGGGCTTTATCGGTCGAGCGGAAATTACTGCACGCAATGCGAGGCCGAGGGCTTTCGCCGGATCACGTATTTTCCCGACCGCCCGGACGTCATGGCGGTCTACACCACACGGATCGAGGCCGAGAAGGCCGAAGCGCCGGTGCTGCTGGCCAACGGCAACCTGGTGTCCTCAGGCGATGTGCCCGGCACCAGTCGCCACTTCGCGGTCTGGCACGATCCATTCCCGAAGCCGTCCTACCTGTTCGCGCTGGTGGGCGGCAAGCTCGCGTGCGTCGAAGACACTTTCCGCACGATGTCGGGCCGCGACGTCGCACTCAAGATTTACGTCGAGCCCGGCAAGGAACCACGCTGCGCGCACGCGATGGATTCGCTCAAGCGCTCGATGCGCTGGGACGAAAAGGCGTTCGGCCGCGAGTACGACCTCGACATCTTCATGATCGTCGCGGTGTCCGACTTCAACATGGGCGCGATGGAGAACAAGGGGCTCAACGTCTTCAACGACAAATACGTGCTGGCCTCCCCCGAAACCGCGACCGACTCCGACTACGAGAAGATCGAGGCGATCATCGCCCACGAATATTTCCACAACTGGACCGGCAACCGGATCACTTGCCGTGATTGGTTCCAGCTCTGCCTCAAGGAAGGGCTCACGGTATTCCGCGACCAGGCGTTCTCCGCCGACGAGCGTTCGGCCTCGGTCGAACGCATCGGCGATGTCCGTGGCCTGCGCGCGCATCAATTCGTCGAAGATGCGGGACCGCTCGCGCACCCCGTCCGTCCCGCGCTCTATCATGAGATCAACAACTTCTACACGGCGACCGTTTACGAGAAGGGCGCCGAGGTCGTCGGCATGCTGCGTACGCTGCTCGGACCGGACGATTTCCGCAAGGGCATGGACCTCTACTTCACCCGGCACGACGGTGAGGCCGCCACCATCGAGCAGTTCGTGCAGTGCTTCGCCGACGTCTCCGGCCGCGACCTCACGCAGTTCATGCTCTGGTATTCGCAGGCCGGAACGCCCGAGGTCGTGGCATCGGGCCGCTACGATGCGCGCGCGAAGACCTATCGCCTCGAGATCGTCCAAACCGTGCCGCCGACGCCCGGACAGCCGGTCAAGGAGCCGATGGTCATTCCGATCGCGGTCGGCCTCGTCGGGCGCGACGGCCGCGATCTGCCGCTCAAGCTTGCGAACGGCGAGCGCCCGGAACGCGGCGTGTTGTGCCTCACCAAGCCGGCGGAATCGTTCGTATTCGAGGACCTCGAGGAGGCGCCCGTTCCCTCGCTCAACCGGAGCTTTTCGGCGCCGATCAAGCTGGTCGTCAATCTTTCCGGCGGCGATCTACGCTTCCTCGCGGCACACGATTGCGATCCGTTCAACCGGTGGCAGGCGGTGCAAACGCTGGCGTCACGGCTGCTGGTCGACAATGTGGCCGCGCTACGCGCCGGCGGGAACGCTCGGCAAGATAGCGGACTGCTCGACGCGCTTGCCGCGATCCTGGACGACGCTTCGCTTGAACCCGCGTTCGTGGCGCTCGCGCTGACCATGCCGGGCGAATCCGATATCGCCCGCGAGATCGGCCGCGACGTCGACCCCGATGCCATCCATTCGGCGCGCACTGCCCTGCGTGCGGGCATCGGCGAACATCTCGGTGCGGCCTTGGTGG
This sequence comes from uncultured Alphaproteobacteria bacterium, assembly GCA_963807865.1. Lineage (GTDB taxonomy): Bacteria > Pseudomonadota > Alphaproteobacteria > Rhizobiales > Xanthobacteraceae > VAZQ01. The sequence continues at coordinate 260,938 of CAWEDK010000024.1, forward strand.
CAACCTATCGGCGGTTGGGGGATCGCGGTCCGTATAGCCCTGACGCAGCAAGCGCCGGCCGGCGCGCGCTGCGGCATCTTTGTCTCGACCTGATGGCCGCGACCGGACGGCCCGAAGCGATCGCAATCGCGGCGGAGCAGTATCGCACGGCCGACAACATGACCGACCGGCTCGCGGCGCTGTCGACACTTTCGCACGCCGCAACTCCGGAACGCACCACCGCGCTCGACGACTTCTTCGCCCGCTACCACGACGATCCGCTGATCGTGGACAAGTGGTTCACGTTGCAAGCCACGATCCCCGAACCAGCGACTCTGGACCGAGTGAAGGCGCTGACACGTGACCCGGCATTCTCGTTTGCCAATCCGAACCGCGTACGCGCCCTCGTCCATTCTTTCGCGCTGGCGAACCAGAAAGAATTCAACCGCCCTGATGGCGAAGGTTACGATTTCATCGTCGAGACCGTGCTGGCGCTCGATCCGAAGAATCCACAGCTTGCGGCGCGATTGCTGTCGTCGCTCAAGAGCTGGCGCGTGCTGGAATCAGGCCGCCGTGCAAAGGCGCAAGCCGCCCTTCAGCGCGTCGCGCAAGCACCGGCATTGTCTCCCGATGTTGGCGATATCGTCCGCCGGGCGCTGGCCGGAGACTGATCGGCGCTCTGCACCGACGCCGCGTCTCACAACTTGGTTAAGCTCGAAAGACTTGCTGGATCAAACGCTAAGCCGCCTGTCACACAGGTTAAAAAAAGCTTAACGGCCCCTCTCGACAAATCGCCATCTTTCGATTCCAATCGAAAGTGATTCGGAGAGATGCGGCACATCCTTCCGAGAAGGCTGTTGGGGAATCCGAGGGAGGCCACGCATGGCGCGCGCTGAGGTCGCGAGCGCGTCTGTAAGCACTGATTTAATTAAGGGACTGGCTCAGTCGATTGCGAAGCCCGCTTATCGGCGGCTGTTGACCGCCGAGCCGGCGTTGCGGCGAGCCGTCCCCGCATTGATCATTGCTTTTCTTCTCACCATCTGTGTCGGCGCGATCGTGCAAGTGCTCGATCACCGTCGCCAGACCATCTCCGAGCTCGTCAAACAGATCGATGCAGCGGGCGACCTGCTCGCCGACCGGCTGGAACGATTTGAGCGCGAGAAGCCCGGCCGGCCCGACCGCCGTCTGCAAACCGAGCTCGAATACATGCTGCCGGTCTGGGGACGCATTCCCGGCCGTCAGGTGTTCATCGCCAGTCCCGACGGCATGATCATCGCGGGGCTCCGCTTCGTGGCGGTCAACAACGGCGACGGCACGACCGTCACCGCGGTGCCGCTCGAAGCGACCACGATGGGGCGCAATCTGATCGACGTGCTGGGGCCGGTCCAGCCCTTGACCACCCTCGGGAGCGGCCGCAGGCGTTCTGGAAATCCCGATGGCGCGACGGTACTCCGGCGTTTGCCGCGGTTCGCAGCCTGCCTCTGTCGAACAACGATCTTGCCATCGTGCACCCGCGCAGCGAGGCGCTCGGAACATGGCTGTCCGACACCGCGCTGACGGTGACGCTCTCCGCCACCACCGGATTCGTCGTGCTAATCCTGGGCTTTGCTTTCCACTGGCAAGCGACGCGCGCACGCGAGGCCGACGTCATCTACGAAACCGTTCGCACCCGCATCGACACCGCGCTCAACCGCGGCCGCTGCGGCTTGTGGGATTGGGACCTCGCCCGCGGCCGCATCTTCTGGTCGCATTCCATGTTCGCCATCCTCGGCCTCAAGCCGCGCGATGCGCTGCTGAGCTTCGGCGAGGTCGACGGCCTGGTCCATCCTGAGGACATTCACCTTTATGAGCTGGCGCGCGCAATTGGCGGACGCCAAGACCCATCTGGTCGATCACGCCTTCCGCATGCGCCATGCCAATGGCCATTGGGTGTGGCTGCGCGCACGTTGCGAGCTGGTGCAACAGTCCGGCGAAGGCGGGCCGCACCTGATCGGGATCGCCGTCGACATCACCGAGCAGAAGACCCTGGTGGAGCGCACCGTCGAAGCCGACCTGCGGCTGCGCGACGCGATCGAGACAATCCCGGAAGCATTCGTGCTGTGGGACGCGCAGAACCGCCTGGTGCTGTGCAACTCCAATTTCCAGGAGCTGCACAAGCTGCCGGACGAAGCGATCGTGCCCGGCGCTTCCTACGAGTCGGTAATCTCGGCCGGCAGCGAGCCGGTGGTTCGCGCCAAGGTCACCAGCGAAGGCGCCCTGCCCGGCGCGCGCACCTTCGAGGCGAGGCTCGACGACGGCCGGTGGCTTCATATCAGCGAACGGCGCACCAAGGACGGCGGCTACGTTTCGGTCGGCACCGACATCACCAACATCAAGGCGCACGAAGAGCGGCTGATGGAGAGCGAGCGCCGCCTGATGAATACGGTCTCCGATCTGCGCTCATCGCAGCAGACCTTGGAACGTCAGGCCGAGGAGCTCGCGATCCTGGCGGAGAAATATTCCGAGGAAAAGACCCGCGCCGAAGAGGCCAACCAGGCGAAGTCGAAATTCCTCGCCAACATGAGCCACGAGCTGCGCACGCCGCTCAACGCCATCATCGGCTTCTCCGAGATCATGGAAGCCGGAATGTTCGGTCCGATCGGCACCGACAAATACCGCGAATACTGCACGCGACATTCACCAGAGCGGACAATATCTGCTCGACGTCATCAACGACATCCTCGACATGTCGAAGATCGAGGCCGGCCGCATCAGGCTCGACCGTGAGCCGATCGAGCTCGAGCCGTTCCTCGACGACGCAATGCGTGTCGTGTCGGGCCGCGCCAACGACAAGAAGCTTGCGCTCACGGCGCGGATCGACAGCGGCATCCGTCTCCATGCCGACCGCCGGCTGCTCAAGCAGATCGTGCTGAACCTGCTCTCGAACGCCGTGAAATTCACGCCCGAAGGCGGCCGCGTCACCGTGCGCGCGCCACGACGGCGCGGAATTCGTCAGCATCGTCATCGCGGACACCGGCATCGGCATTCCGCGCGACGCGCTCGCCAAGCTCGGCCGGCCGTTCGAGCAGGTCGAAAGCCAGCTCACCAAGAGCCATCAGGGTTCCGGGCTTGGACTGGCCATCGCGCGTTCGCTCACCGAGCTGCACGGCGGCGCGATCCGCATCCGCTCGACGCCGGCGCGCGGCACCGTGGTGCTGTTGCGGCTGCCGGTTCCGACCGCGCCGTCCGGCCGCGACGAGGCCGCGATGGCGGCGGCCTGACGTCGGAACGAACAGTCCGCACCGCCCTGGTCAATTGTTGCACCGTGACGCTGGTGCGCGCGGATGCATGGATCATGAGCGCAGGTCGGTCAGCGGCACGCCCTTGCGGCCCCCTTGAGCGAGGCGCAATCTTCCCACCAATCCACCCGAGTTAATCGCCGGCAAAGGCGGGGTGAGTGTGAGGGAGGCGCTTATGCGACGTCTGCTTAACATCGGCGTGTGGGTCTTGGCATTGGTTCTACCGGCGGCCGCGCAGGTCGAAGGACCGCCGGTGCCGGTCGAAAAGGCGGCCTACCATTGGCCGGTGTTTCGCAACGACTATCTCATGGTGCTGCGCGTCAATTTTCCGCCCGGCAAGGGCGCGGGCTTCCACATCCACTCGCTCGACCAGATTGGCGTGATCGTTGAGGACACGACAAACGCCGGGCAACTCCTGGGTGAGCCGCCCGGCCCGCCGCGCCGCAACCAGCGCGGCTCCGTGAGCTACACCGCCTATTCGCAGAAGCCGATGACCCATAACACCCGCAACGTCGGCCAGACGCCGTTTCACAATGTCGTGGTCGCGCTGATGCCGGCGAAGGCGGAACGGTTCGCGCCGGCGGCACGCGACGTTCCGCGGCTACACGCAGGTGCTCGACAACGACCGCGTGCGCGCCTGGAAGCTCGCGCTCGAACCCGGCCAGGCGTCCGGCGTCATCGCTCAGAAGGCGCCGGGGTTGCGCATCGTGCTCGACGGCGGCGAAATCGCCGAAATCGTACCCGGCGAACCGGATCGCGGCATGATGCTGCGGTTGGGCGACTTCTATTGGCAGGAACCGGGCGCGACCCGCGCGGTTCGCAACATCGGCACGACGCGCATCGAGCTCGTCGAAATCGAGATGAAATAGTCCGCCGGGCTGGAAACGTGACCGCGGCCGCTTACAGCGAGGCGTCCAGGATGCGGTTGAAGCTCGCCCGAACCTTGGCCTCCGTCTCGCCGATGAAAGCATCGAGCGTCGCGAAATCCGGCACGTCGGCGGCTCGCGCCAGCAATTGCGTCAGGCCGGGCGCCGCCGCCTTGGGATCGAACTCGCCGCCGACGCAGACCCGAAGGATCTGCGTCAGGTCCTGATAGAGCCGCACCGCCGGCCGCAAGACTTCCGCATCCTCGGTGCTGAGCACGCCGAGCCGCCAAGCCTTGTCGAGCACCCGCGCGGTCGAGGTATCGAGGATGTCGGGCAACTCGGCGGCATGCACGAGCTGCAGGTACTGCGCGATGAATTCGATGTCGATCAGGCCGCCGGCGACGTATTTCAGATTCCAGCGATCGCTATCGCCTTTCTCGGTGGCAATCGCTTGGCGCATCTCGACCACGTCGGCCGCCACCGTCGCGGCATCGCGCGGCCGGCAAAGGACGCCACGGATCGCGGCCTCCACGCGGGCGGCGAATGCCGGCGTCGCCGCGACGACGCGCGCACGCGTCAGCGCCAGGTGCTCCCAGGTCCACGCCTCGGTTTCCTGGTAGCTGACGAACCCGTCGAGTTGCGTCGCAAGCGGCCCGGAGCGGCCCGAGGGCCGCAGCCGCATGTCGACCTGATAGAGATGCCCATACCGGGTCGGCGCCGTCAGCGCGTTGATGATCCGCTGCGTCAGACGCGAGAAATACTGGCCGCCGTAGAGCGGTCGCGGCCCTTGTGAATCCGGATGCTCGGAGTCGAAATCGTAGATCACGATCAGGTCGAGATCGGAGGTCGCCGTCATTTCGCGCCCGCCGAGCTTGCCGAGCGCAAGCACGGCGATCTCCTGCCCCTGCACGCGGCCGTGCAGCTTGACGAAATTTTCCTCGACGGCGCGGACCAGCGAGCGGATCAGCAGGTCGGCCAGCCGCGCGAATGCTTCGCCCGCCTGTTCGGCCGAAACGGTGCCGGACAGAATCCGCGTGCCGATCAGGAACATGTGCTCCTGCGCAAAAATGCGGATGCGGTCGAGGAAATCCTCGTAGGTGCTCGCCTGCCGCAGCGAACGGTCGAGGCCCGGCTGCAAGTTCGGCCTCTTCCGGCAGCGCGCCGAAGAAGCTCGGGTCGACTACCGCGTCCATCACTTCGGGAAATTGCGCGAGAATGTCGGCGAGCCGTGGCGCCGTGCCGAGCACCTGCGCGATCAGCGCGATCAAGTCCGGATTTTGCCGCAGCAGGGAAAACAGCCGGCCACTCTTGATCCCGGCGAGGAACCGGTCGAACGCTATCAAGGCGCGCGTCCGGATTGGCGGAGCGCGCGAAATGGTGGAGCAGGACCGGCGCGAGTTCGGACAGTTCGGAGCGCGCGAAGGTCCCTTTCAGTGCACGGTAGTGCCCGTCGGCCCAGCCGCGCACCAGTGCGGAAGCTTCGAGCGGGTTGCGAAAGCCCATCTCGGTCAGGCGGTCGAGCGTCTCGCGGTCGTCGGCCTCAGGCGGAAACAGCAGCGGCCGTCGGTTGCCAGCTTCGCCCGCGGGCGCATTCTCGAACAGGGTCGCATAGTGTCGCTGCACGTTGCGCAGGTGCCCGAGCAGCACCTCGGCGAATGCGTCACGGTCCGGAAAGCCAGCAAAGCGGGCAAACTGCTCGAGCCCTTCGCGCTCCGCTGGGCAGAACGTGGGTCTGCTCGTCCGCCACCATCTGCAGCCGGTTCTCGATGACCCGCAGGAAGCAGTAGGCGGCCTCGAGGTCGGCATGCGCCTCGGCGTTGATCCACTCGCCGTCCGCCAGCGTCTTGAGCGTCGCCAGCGTCTCCCGTTCGCGCAATTCCGGGTGCCGGCCGCCGGCGATCAACTGCTGGGTCTGCACGAAGAACTCGATCTCGCGGATACCGCCGCGGCCGAGCTTGATGTTGTGGCCCTCGACCGCGATCGTGTCGTGACCGCGATAGGCATGGATCTGCCGCTTCATCGCGTGGATATCGGCGACCGCCGTGAAGTCGAGGTACTTGCGCCAGATGAACGGCGCGAGATCGCGCAGCAGCGCGTCGCCGGCCGCGAGATCGCCGGCGCACGGCCGCGCCTTGATCATCGCGGCGCGCTCCCAGTTCAAGCCCGCGCTTTCGTAGTAGTCGAGCGCGGCGGCGGTGGAGATGGCGATCTGGGTCGAGGACGGATCGGGCCGCAGCCGCAAGTCGGTGCGGAAGACATAACCGTCGGCGGTGCGCTCCTGCAGCAGCTTCACCAGCCGCGCGTCAGCCGCACGTAGAACGCCGCCGGCTCGGTGCCGGGCACCAGCGCCGAACACGCCGCGTCGTAGAACACGATGAGGTCGATGTCGCTCGAGTAGTTGAGTTCGCCCGCGCCCATCTTCCCCATGGCCAGCACGAAGTAGCCGCGACTTTCACGCCGGGCCGGATCGGATCCGGCAGCTGCAGACGGCCGCGGCGCTCCGCGTCGGCCAGGAGATAATCGACCGCGGCACTGACCGACATGTCGGCGAGTTCGGTCAGACGCCGAATCACGTCCATGACCGGCCAGACGCCGCCGATGTCGGCAAGCGCAATCGAGCAGCGCGCCTTCGGCCTTCATCCGGCGCAGCAGCCGCATCGCTTCGGCGTCGTCCTGGGTCGCCGCAACCGCCAGCGCCGCCTGATTGAGCGTTTCGTCGAAACCCGTTGTCCGGATCGGCCTGGAGCAGCGCAGCCAGCCGTGCCGGATCGAGCGCGGGCAAGGTCCCACAGATACGGCGAACTCTCCGCCAGCGCTGCGAGCAGCGTGCCGACGGTCGGGAAGTCGGCGCGCAATCGCGCGAGCGACTGCCCGGCAGCGGTATCGGCGATCTCGTCGAGCCACGCGGTCAGCCGCGCGTGGGCGGCATCGGCATCGGCAAGGTGGGGGGCGCGCGCGATGCGCTGAGCAAGCGAAGGTGGCATGGAAAACAGGGATAGGCTAAGGCCGCGCACGAAGGAAGGGTGCGCGCGGCCCCGCTGCCGAACTCAGGCGGGTCGCGTCTCGGGCCCGACCCGCGGCAGCGTGATCACGCTGCGCAGGCCGGGCTGGTTGTCTTCGAGCTTCAACTCGCCGCCGTGCAGGCGGGCAACCGCCGCCGCGAGGCTCAGGCCCAGCCCGGAGCCCGGCGCGGAGCGGCTCTGCTCCAGCCGGACGAACCGTTCCACCGCGCGGCCGCGATCGGCTTCGGCAATCCCCGGACCGCCGTCCGCGACCGTCAGCATGATCCGGTCGCCGTCGCCCTGCGCCCGCACCACGACCTCGGCACGGACGCCGTTCGCCGAGCCATGCGGCGCGGCGTATTTGATCGCGTTGTCGACCAGATTGGCGAGCGCCTGGCTGACCAGTTCGCGGTTGCCGTGCACGGTCGCGGCGGCGGGCGCCTCCACCCTGAGCTTGAGCCCACGGTCGTCGGCCAGCGGCTCGTACAGTTCGCCCACGCCGCGCGCGATCTCGGCCGCGTCGAAGTCGCTCATGTTGTCGCGCGCCTGGCCGGATTCCGCCCGCGCGATCATCAGCAGGGCGTTGAAGGTGCGGATCAGCCCGTCCGACTCCTCGATCGTATTTTCAAGCGCCGCGCGGTACTGCGATTCGTCCTCGGCCAGACGCAACGCCTCCTCGCAGCGGTTGCGCAGGCGGGTCAGCGGCGTCTTGAGATCATGCGCGATGTTGTCGGACACCTCTTTCAGGCCGTGCATCAGGGCCTCGATGCGCTCCAGCATGGCGTTGAGGTTTTCGGCGAGCCGGTCGAGCTCGTCGCCGGTGCCGGCGATCGGCAGCCGACCGGTGAGATCGCCCTCCATGATGGTGCGGGTGGTGTCGGTCATGGCGTCGACCCGCTTGAGCACGCGGCGGGTCACGAAGAAGCCGCCGGCGACCCCGAGCACCAGCACGATCGCGAGCGACCAGCGGCCGGCCGCCAGCACGATGTCGTGCAGCCGCTCGCGCTCGTCGAGATCGCGGCCGACCAGCAGGCGAAAACCGCTCGGCAGCTGGACGACCCGGACCAGCGCGTGGTGCTCGGCGGCGTCCTGATCGTCGAGCCGGCGGTAGGCGGTCTCGGTCCAGCCGGCGCGTTTCGAGAATTCCGGTCGAGAGCGAGCCGACATTGCCGGCGAGGCCCTCGCCTGCCGGCGTGGTCACCAGGTAGAGGCTCGAGCCCGGCCGGCGCGCCCGCGCATCGACCACGAAGACCAGCCGGCGGATGCCGCCCAGCCGGTATTGCTCGGACAGGCCGGTGATTTCGGCGTCGACCGTCTGGGTGATCTGCTCGGTGATCAGGCGGCGCGTGTTCCAGGCGAAATAGCCCAGCAGGAAGGCCGCAAACAGCGCGAACACGGTGAGATAGACCAGCGTCAGCTTGAACGCGGTCGTGCGCAGAAGCTTGCCGAGCGCCGTCATGCGTCACCCATCCGCGCCGGTACCCGGCCCGGTCGGCAGCAGCGGTGTGAGCGTCATCACCTGCTGTCGCGAACCACATACCCCGCACCGCGCACGGTGTGGAGCAGCGGCTGGGAAAAACCTTTATCAATCTTCGAGCGCAAGCGCGAGATGTGCACGTCGATCACGTTGGTCTGCGGGTCGAAGTGATAGTCCCACACGTTCTCCAGCAGCATGGTGCGGGTCACCACCTGCCCGGCGTGCTTCATCAGATATTCCAGCAGGCGAAACTCGCGCGGCTGCAGCACGATCTCGGTGCCGCCGCGCATCACCTGGTGCGACAGCCGGTCGAGCTCGAGATCGCCGACCCGATAGACCATCTCCTCGCGGCCGCCGCGGCGGCGCGCCAGCACTTCGATGCGGGCGAGCAGTTCGGAGAACGAATAGGGCTTGGGCAGATAATCGTCGCCGCCGGCGCGCAGGCCCTTGACCCGGTCGTCGACCTGGCCGAGCGCCGACAGGATGAGCGCCGGGGTCTCGATGCCCTTGCCGCGCAAGCGTCCCGATCACGGTCAGCCCGTCGAGCTTCGGCAGCATGCGGTCGACGATCAGGACGTCGTACTGGCCGTCCATCGCCAGCGCGAGCCCCTCCTCGCCGTCGGACGCGAGATCCGCCACATGCCCGACCTCGCGGAAGGCCTTCACCAGGTAATCGGCGGCATCGCGATCGTCTTCGATGATCAGGAGACGCATGACGGATCGGCCACCTCGACCGTAAGGGATTTCCAGGAGCGGGACGCTTTGAATCGTCGAATTCATCATAGCCGGTACACGTCAACAAGTCGCGCAGTGCGCAGGCGCCACGCGGCGGTGAAAAAAGCGAGGGGCGGCGGAGTTTCCCCCACCGCCCCTCAACAACCCCGGACCGGCGGGGGCGACGGATGCCAGGCCGGAGTTATGGATGGGGACGGGCAACTGGCCCGTCCCCCTGGTTCGGACCGTCAGCGGGGGCGACGGATGCCGACGGTTCGCCCCATTTGGATCAGGCTCGGCCGAGCCGGAGAGCGACGAACTTCGTGCCCTCGCCGGACTTCACCCGCATCAGCACCGAGCGCTTGCCGTCCTTGTGGATTCCGCTCAGGACCTCGCGCACCTCGGCCGGGTTCGCGACCTTCTTGCCGCCAACCTCGAGGATGACGTCGCCGGTCTTGAAGCCCTGCTCGGAGGCGACGCCGTCGGGATCGACGTTGGTGACGACCACGCCCTCGGTGCCGCTGCCGGCAACCTGGCTGGCCGGAGCCAGCGTGAGCCCGAGCCGCGGCACATCGGTGCCGGACGGGTTGCTCTCAGGCGCTGCCGCGCGCGCTTCCGTCGACTTCGGCAGTTCGCCGAGCGTGAGCGAGAAGGTCTTCTCCTCGCCCTTGCGCCAGACGGTCAGCTTCGCCGTCGAGCCCGGGGCCAGCGCGCCGATCTGCTTGGCGAGATCGCGGGCGTCCTTGACCGGAGTGCCGTTGACCGCGGTGATCACGTCGCCGGCCAGGATGCCGGCCTTGGCGGCCGGACCGTTGGCCTGCGGATCGGCAACCAGCGCGCCCTGCGGCGTCTTGAGGCCGATGCTCTCGGCGATCTCGGCGGTGACCGGCTGGATCTGCACGCCGATCCAACCGCGGGTCACGCTGCCCTTGTCCTTGAGCTGGGCGACGACGGTCTTCACGGTCTCGGCCGGAATGGCGAACGCGATGCCGACCGAACCGCCGGACGGCGAGAAGATCGCGGTGTTGACGCCGATCACGTTGCCGTCGACGTCGAAGGTCGGGCCGCCGGAGTTGCCCTTGTTGACCGGCGCGTCGATCTGGATGAAGTCGTCGTACGGGCCGGCGCCGATGTCGCGGCCGCGCGCCGACACGATGCCGGCCGTGACGGTGCCGCCGAGACCGAACGGATTGCCGACCGCGAGCACCCAGTCGCCGATGCGCGGGGCGCTTGTCGCCGAGACTTGACGAACGGGAAGTCGCTGCGGCCTTCGACCTTGATCAGGGCGAGGTCGGTGCGCGGATCGGTGCCGATCACCTTGGCGGTGTAGGTCTTGCCGTCGTCGGTCGTGACCTCGACGGTCTCGGCCTTGTCGACCACGTGGTTGTTGGTCACCGCATAGCCGTCGGCCGAGATGATGAAGCCGGAGCCCTGGCCGGTCACCATGCGGTCGCGCGGCTGGCGCGGCGTCTGCGGCGTCCGCGCGCCATCGCCGTCCGGCATGCCGAAGCGGCGGAAGAAGCGCTCCATCTGCGAGCCGGGCGGGAACGGCATGTTGCCGTCGAAGCCCATCATCTGCGGGCCGCTGTTCACCTTGACGCGGACCGAGATGACGGCCGGCTTCACCTTCTCGACGATGTCGGCAAATCCCACCGGCCGCTGCAGGCCCTGCGCATAGGCGATGTTGTTCAGCGCGGAACCGTGCGGCTTGATGACAAATTCGGAGCCGCCAAACAGCAGAGCGGCACCCAGGCCGGCGGCGCTGGCAAGCAGGACAAGACGGCGCGCCGGCAGAAGGCGCGGCTTCGGAGCGGTCACGCTCTCGGTCATTTCGTTATCTCCATGTGCTCTGACTTGGCGCGAGCGCGCCGTCTGAGTGCTCAAGATGGGGCGCGCCGCCTTACGGTTTGCTGGCCGCAAGATTAAAGTTTGGTAAGGTCGGAAGACCGGAAAATAGAGTTTCGAATCAATATCTTATATGGAAACGATGACGGTAAAGGACGGCCCGCGTTCCGACGCCTTGCGAACGCAATCGTCACGAATCGGGACGCCTCAGGATACGGGACAGCCGCGCGCTCTCGGCAGCCGTCAGCGGGGCGCTCGCGGCGTGGGCGAATCGGCGTCGCGCTTGCCGGCGGATAGCGCCGCCACGCCACGACCAGGCCACCGCGCCGATCAGCAGGACCAGCACCGGCATCAGCCACAGCAGCGCGGTGCGGCCGGTAAATCGCGGCTTGAGCAGCACGAACTCGCCGTAGCGCGCGACCAGGAAGTCGAGCACCTGCTCATCGCTGTCGCCGGCCTGCAGCCGCTCCCGCACCAGCACCCGCAGGTCGCGCGCCAGCGGCGCATCCGAATCGTCGATCGACTGGTTCTGGCAGACCATGCAGCGCAGCTCCTTGGAGAGCACGCGCGCGCGCGCTTCGAGCGCGGGATCGGCCAGGACTTCATCGGGCTGCACGGCCAGCGCGGGCACGGTCGCGCACAGCGTCACCGCGATCATGATGAGCCGCAACCATCGCATGCCGGTCTACTCCGCGGGCGCGAGCGCGGCCTTGCTCCTGGCCGGCTCGCGGCGCGCCGACCCGCAGCCGGCGGTCCGAGAGCGAAAGCATTCCGCCGATCACCATCACCAGCGGCCCGAGCCAGATCAGCAGCACCAGCGGCTTGTAGTAGAGCCGCACCGCGATCGAGCCGTCCGGCCTGGGCTCGCCGAGCGAAAGATAGAGCTGCGAGACGCCGCGGGTCATCAGCGCGGACTCGGTCGTGCCCATGCCGCGCGACGGGAAGGTGCGCTTGGACGGCTCCATCGCGCCGACGACCTCGCCAAGGCGCCGCACCGTGAAATGGCCGACGATCTCGCGATAGTTCGGCCCCGTCGCGTGCGCCATGCCGTCGAAGTACAGCTCATAGCGGCGGATCGTGATCGTCTGGCCGGGCTTGAGCTCGGCGATCCGTTCGATCCCCCACTGGGTCTCGCCGACGATGCCGAGCAGCGTGACGCCAAGCCCGAAATGCGCGAAGGCCGTGCCCCAGGCCGAGCGCGGCAGGCCGTAAGCGCGTCCGTAGGCGGCCCAGAGCGGCACCCGGCGCAGCCCGGTGCGCTCGACGATATCGGTCACGGCGCCCGCCATGACGAAGAACGCAAGCCCGACGACAAACGGCACCAGGATCGGCCCGCCGCCCTCCATCGCGAAGATCACCGCGATGGCGATGGCCGCGATCGCGGCCGCGCCGACCAGACGCTGCGCGACGCCGAGCAGGTCGCCGCGCTTCCACGCCAGCAGCGGGCCGAACGGCACCGCGATCAGGAGCGGAATGAACAGCGGTCCGAACGTCGCGTTGAAGAACGGCGCGCCGACCGAAATCTTCTCGCCGGTCAGCGCTTCGAGCGCGAGCGGATAGAGCGTGCCGACGAACACGGTGGCGCAGGCGGTCACCAGGAACAGGTTGTTGAGCACGAGCGCACCCTCGCGCGAGACCGGCGCAAAAAGGCCGCCCTGCCGCAGCAGCGGCGCGCGCAACGCAAACAGCGCAAGCCCGCCGCCGATGAACAGCACCAGGATCGCCAGGATGAAGACGCCGCGGGTCGGGTCGGTGGCGAAGGCATGGACCGAGGTCAGCACGCCGGAGCGCACCAGGAACGTGCCGATCAGCGACAGCGAGAACGCAATGATCGCGAGCAGGATGGTCCAGATCTTCAGCGCGTCGCGCTTCTCCATCACCACCGCCGAATGCAGCAGCGCGGTGGCGATCAGCCAGGGCATGAACGAGGCGTTCTCGACCGGGTCCCAGAACCACCAGCCGCCCCAGCCGAGCGTGTAGTAGGCCCAGTACGAGCCCATCGCGATGCCGAGCGTCAGAAAGATCCAGGCCAGCAGCGTCCACGGCCGCACCCAGCGCGCCCAGGCGGCGTCGATGCGGCCTTCGATCAGCGCCGCGATCGCGAACGAGAACGAGATCGAGAGCCCGACATAGCCGACGTAAAGCAGCGGCGGATGGATCGCGAGGCCGGGGTCCTGCAGGATCGGGTTGAGGTCGCGGCCCTCAGAACGGCGCATCCGCCATCCGCAGGAACGGGTTGGACGTCAACAGAATGAACAGGATGAACGCCACCGCGATCCAGGACTGCACGCTGAGCACATTGGCCTTGAGGCGCGCCGGCAGGTTGCCGCCGAAGACCGCGACCAGCGCGCCGAACAGGCTCAGGATCAGCACCCACAGCAGCATCGAGCCTTCGTGGTTTCCCCACACGCCGGTGATCTTGTAGACCAGCGGCTTGAGCGAGTGGGAGTTCTCGAACACGTTGGCGACCGAGAAGTCGGACCGCACGTAGCAGGTCACGAGCGCGCCGAACGACACCGCCACGAACAGGAACTGCGCCAGCGCCGTCGGTCCGCCGACCGCCATCAGCGCCGCATCGTCGCTGCGCGCGCCGAAGATCGGCACGCAGGCCTGCACGAGCGCCAAGGCCAGCGCGAGCACCAGCGCGTAGTGGCCGAGTTCGGCGATCATCCCGCCTCTCCCTTGCCGATCACCGCGAAGCGCTGCGGCATCGTCATGCGGCGAGTGGCTCGGACCTCTCTCATCGTGACTGTCCCGCCGTCGGTTCCACCGCGCGCAGCCCCGAGCCTTCCTTCCAATGCCCTTGCTTCTTCAAGGCGTCGGCGACTTCCTTCGGCATGTAGGTCTCGTCGTGCTTGGCGAGCACGCTGTCGGCCTTGAGGATGCCGGACGAATCGAGCGCGCCTTCCGTCACCACGCCCTGCCCTTCGCGAAACAGATCGGGCAGCAGGCCCTGATAGGCCACCTTGACCGTGTTCCGGCCGTCGGTCACTTCGAAACGGACCTCGAGGTTTTCGCCGCGCGCGACGCTGCCTTCCTTCACCAGCCCGCCGATACGAATGCGCACGCCGGGCTTGGTTGCTTCTCGACCACGTCGGTCGGCGAATTGAAGAACACGATCGAGTCCCGCATGGCGTTGAGCACGAGCGCGGCCGCGATCGCCAGCACGCCCAGTGCCGAGCCGATCAGAATCATGCGTCGTTGCTTGCGGGTCATCGCGCCTTGCCCGAGGGCTGATTGATCGAGTGGTCAATTCCAACATTCGCATCCCGATCAGCAAGCACCTTTGCGAAGGTTGGAATTAGATGACTACTAGCAAGTTTATGTTTCTAGTGGAGTTCTGGATTTGATATTCGCTTTGCGCCTGCGGCCAAGTGAGTAGCGAATGTCAAATCCACTCCACGAGCCGTCAGCCTTCGAGACCCAACCCCTTGGCGAGTTCATCGAGCTGGCGGACCTTGTCGGGCTGGTCGGCCAGCGCGCGGCGCGCCTCATCCGCGGCGCTGCGGGCGTTGTCGCGATCGCCCAGCACCACATAGGAACGCACCAGCCGCAGCCAGCCCTCGATATCCGAGCCGTCCTTGCGGAGCCGTTCGGCGAGCCGCTCGACCATGCCGCGGATCATCGCGCCGCGCTGCTCGGGACTGAGATCCGAAGCAGCCGCGACGTCCTCGTCGCTCGGGCCGCGCGGCGGAGCTGCAACTTCGACCCGCGCCAGCGCCTGCCGCACGAAATCGGCCCAGGGCGCATCGGCGGGCGCTTCGGCCAGCATGGCGCGCCAGATCGCCGCTGCGCCGCTGCGCTCACCGTCCTGCTCGGCCGCCAGGCCAAGGAAATAGCGCCCCTTGACGTCGTGTGGATCGAGCGCGACTGCGCGGTCGAACGCCGCCTTGGCGTCCGTGGTCACAATGCCGTTCGCGGCCGCGACCAGGGCCTCGCCGAGCTGGGTCACGCGTTCGGCGGTCTCGCCGTTGAGCCTGAGCGCGTTGCGCCGCGCCTTCACGGCATCCTCGAAGCGTCCAAGCCGGAGGTAGACCGGCGCGATCACTTCCCAGCCGCGGCCGTCTTGCGGATTGCGCTCGAGATACGCCTCGACCTGCGCGATCAGGCTCGCAAGCGTCTGATTCTCACCCGCCTTCGCGACGCGTGACGCGAGCGGCTGATCGGACAGCGTCGGCGAACCCAGCGTGAGGTAGAAAGCCGCGGCGCCGAGCGGAAGGAGCAGGACGGCAGCCAGCGCGACCGCGCGACGCCGCCACACCGCGGAGCCCACTCCCGGCCGGCTGGACGCCTCCGACTGCGCATCCGCCGCCGCAAGCAGCCGTCGGGAAATTTCGGTCTCGGCGGCCTGTGCCTCAGTCTCCGGGACGAGGCCGCTATCCCGGTCGCGCTCGAGCTCGTCGAGTTGATCCCGGTAGACCTCAACGTCGCTGCCGGAGCGCAGTCTCCTCAGGCCGGCAAGCGGCCACAACACGGCGAAGATGGCCGCGGCCGTCATCAGCGCAAACACGAACCACAATGTCATGGTGTCGAATATATTCGGCCTGAGTTCGACATTCGCGTGGCGATTGCTGGGGTACGAGCAGGCCAGCCATGCAACCGCACAGCTGGTCGGAGCTACCTCAGCGAACAACGCCTTCGCAGTGCAGAATGCCAAAGAAAAGAGGCTTCTCTACCGCGACATGGCGAAGCGGAGCGGATAAATTTCGCGTAACGGGCGGATGTGACAAAAGCGCTCAGAGCCGGAGCGAGGCGGGCCGATTCGCTCCGGGCCGGGAGGTTGGCCGGACCAGGTTCGCACGGCGGGTCGAGCGCCCACGCCCGTGGGGCAGCTCTGACCGCCGCGCGCTTGCGGAAACCGCCCCCAAACCGCATTGTCCGCCGGGTTTGATCAGCAAATCCGGGGGGGCCCATGTCGAGCCGGTGGCATCGGTCATTTCTGATCTCGTTTGTGCTCGCTCTGGTCGCGGCTCCGCACGGGCTTTCGGCCCAACCGGGCCAAACCTGGCCCAACAAGGCCGTCCGCATCGCGGTCCCGGTCACACCGGGCAGCGCCATCGATCTGGTCTGCCGCACCGTGTTCGAGCAGGTCTCGCAGCAGACCGGCCAGCCGTTCGTGATCGACAACCGCGGCGGCGGCGCCGGCCTGCTCGCCCCGATGGCGGTCGCCAACGCGGAACCGGACGGCTACACGCTGCTGTCGCACTCGCCTTCGTTCACGATCTTCCCGGCCACCCACAAGACCTTGCCGTACGACACCGAGCGCGACTTCAACGGCGTGATCGCGCTGGTCAACACGCCGTTCCTGCTGGTGGTGTCGGCGGCCCGCTACAAGAATATCGATGATCTCGTCGCCGCCGCGCGCGCCAAGCCGGGCGCGCTCAACTACGCCTCCGTCGGCCACGGCGGCGCCGCCCATATCAACGCCGAGCGATTCCGTCTCAGCGCCAAGATCGAGGCGCAGGAAATTCCGTTCCGCGGCGTCCAGGAAGCGTTGACCGAGCTGATCGCCGGCCGGGTCGATTTCTTCTTCACGCCGGCCCTGCCGGCGATGCCGCTCATTCGCGACGGCGGGCTGCGCGCGCTCGCGGTCAGCAGCAACAAACGCATCTCCTCGCTCCCGGAGCTGCCGACCCTGGCGCAGGCGGGCTATCCGGAGGCCGATTTCCCGTTCTGGGTCGGCGTCTTCCTTCTGTCCAAGACTCCGAAGCCGATCCAGGAGAAGCTCTACCGGGAGACCGCCAAGGCCCTGCAGGTCAAGAACGTGCAGGACAAGCTCGTCGCACTCGGCGGCGATCCATTCGACATGACCCAGGCCGAGTTCGACGCGTTCTTTCGCGCCCAGATCAAACAGAACCGTGAACTGGTCGAGGCTGCCGGCATCAAGCCGAAGTAAAGAATTGCAAGCGAGGTGATGCCGGTATGCTCGACCGCGTGGAAACCAAAGATACTTTGACGGAAATCGCAGGCGTGCGGCTCGAATTGATCCGGCGCGGCCAGGGCCGGCCACTCCTGTTCCTGCACCCCGCCATCGGGCTCAAGCCGACGGACCGCGTGCTCGACGAATTCGCGAAGAGTTTTTCGGTGCTCGCCCCCTCGCATCCGGGGTTCGGCAAGAGCGACCTGCCGCGCCACCTCACCACCGTCGACGATCTCGCCTATTTCTATCTCGACCTGATGGAAGCCCTCGACCTGCGTGACGTGACCCTCGCGGGGGTCTCGTTCGGCGGCTGGATCGCGGCCGAGATCGCGATCAAAGCATCCGACCGCATTTCACGCCTGGTGCTGGCCGACGCGGTCGGCATCAAGGTGAGCGACCGCGAGCATCGCGACATCGTCGACATCTTCACCACCAGGCAGAGCGAACTCGACCGGCTCGCCTATCACAATCCCAATATCGGCGCGGTCGATCATGCGGCGATTTCGGACGAGGACGCCGCAACGTTGTTCCGCAATCGCGAGGCGACCGCGCTGT